>DPGD01000053.1:0-10831 GCA_003522145.1 Clostridiales bacterium
CCAAGGGGCGTTTTTTCAAAAACGCGCCCTTGGCAGGGTGTGGGACGGAGTCCCACAGGGAAAGGGGTGAGAGAGATCAAAGTGAAAAACGGCGGCAAAACTCAGAAATATATCTTGATTTTTTATCTGAAATGCGGTACAATGGTAGATGGAGAGGTATACAGTGCTTTACTGGGCAGAAAGCTTTACCGCCCGGAAGAAAGGATTGAGAACATGAAGAACGATAAAACGCAGACTTTTTGTTTGAAGGACGAGCGGGACAAAGAGATCAAGAGCATCCTTTCAGAGGTTTACGGCGCCTTGAAGGAAAAGGGCTATGATCCGATCAACCAGATTGTAGGCTATATTCTGTCAGAGGATCCCACTTATATCACCAACCACAACAACGCCCGGTCGCTCATTTGTCGTTTAGACCGGGACGAACTGATGAATCTTCTGGTGCGCTCCTATCTGAATGTATAAGAAGCACAAGGTTTCGGTTGTGCAAAGCGGGGGGATTTTCTTTTGAACACGATAGCTTTGAACAAGGGCGGGGAAAGCCTTCCTGCCGGGTGTCTTTTTGCATTGGGCTGTTTTGACGGCCTGCATCCGGGGCATCGGGCGCTTCTTTGCGGAGCGAAAAAACGGGCGGACGAAAAGGGGGTTCCCCTTGCGGTATGGTCGCCGCAGGGTGCCAAAAAAACATCCCTTCTTCTGCCTTTAGCGGACAAGCTGAAGCAGCTGTCTTTTTTAGGCGCAGACTTTTATGTGGAAGAGCCGTTTGAAGAAATCCGGGATCTTTCGCCGGAGGACTTTTTTTCTCATTATCTTCTTGAGCAATATAAAGCGAGCGCTCTCGCCTGCGGGGAAAATTTCACTTTCGGCAGAGGGGCTTCGGGCAATGCGGCCCTTTTGGAAAGCCTCTGCAGGAAGGCCGGAATAGACCTGTATGTGCAGAAAACTTTTGAATACCGAGGGAAGGCTGTGAGCAGCGCCGCTGTGCGGCAGGCTCTGGCAGAAGGAAACATTGCCGACGCAACCGGCATTCTGGGCAGGCCATACAGCATTCACGGAAAAACGCTGCCCGGCCGGCAGATCGGGCGCAAGCTGGGCTTTCCCACCCTGAATCTTCCTCTTCCGGGGGACTGTCCGCTCGGAAACGGCGTTTACGCCGTGCAGGTACAGCTCAGGGGAAGAAGCCTTCCGGGAGTGGCCAATGTGGGCATTCACCCCACTTTTGAGAATGCGGCTTCGCCCTTATGCGAAGCGCATTTGCTGGATTTTTCTTTTCAGGGAGAGCTTTACGGAGAAGAAATTCTTGTGGAGTTTCTCAAAATGCTGCGCAAGGAGCGGGCGTTTGATTCACCGGAAGCCTTAAGAGCACAGGTGGAAGAGGACAAAAAAAGGGCAAGAGAATTTTTCGGAAGGGAAAGGGCGGTCTTATAAAAGCCTGTCTGCCGGGTGAAAATTCTAAAAAGAGGGGAAGAAGCCATGAAAACAAGGATTCAAGCGGTCATTTTATTGCTCCTGACAATTTTCGGAAGCCTCCTTTTTCTCTTACCCTCCTCGGCTTTAAACGATCCGGAACTGACAGAGGACTGCAGCGTCCTGCTGTACCATAATGACAGCGGAACAATTCTATATGAAAAAAGCAAAGGATCGTATCTTCCCTCCGGTCCTGCCGCACGGCTGATGGCAGGCGTTATTTTTGCGGAGCACTATGAACAACGGGCCAAGGAAACCGTCACGGTCAACCGAAAGGTTCCGGGGCTTGCCTCCTCGGAATTGATTCCGGGTCTGAAAGGCGGAGAGGAGCTTTCGGCATACGATCTGCTGTGCGCTCTGCTCATCTCCAACTCCAATGACGCCCTGTACGCTCTGGCTTTCGACCTGTACGGGGATTCCGCCTCCGCCCCCCAGCTTCTGCTTCTTGAGATGAACCGCCGGGCAGAGGAATGGGGAATGCACGGCACCAAATTCTACAATGTAACCGGCCAAGACCCTCAGAACGACGGGGAAAGTTACAATTACAGCAGTGTAAACGATCTGCTCCTTCTTTCCTTAAAGGCTCAGGAAAACACCTTTCTCTCCTCCATCTGCCGGATCGAGGACTATACCGTTCCTGCCACCAACAAAAGCGAAAGCAGACGCCTTCTCCAGCGGAACTACCTGCTTTCCGCCAAGCGGGTGCCCGGCTTCACCTACGAATACGCTACCGGCTTGTCCGCAGGAAGCAACCTGCAGGGCGGGCACTCCGCTCTTTGCACCGCCGAGATAAACGGCCAGAAATACACCTGCGTGGTGATGAATGCCCAAAACACAAACGGAGCCTTTCCCCTTGCCAAAACGCTGTTTGAATGGGGAAGAACCAACTTCTCCTACCGGAAAATTCTAAGCAGGACCGAGATTTTGGGGGAAATTCAGGTGGAGCTGTCCGGCGATTCGGACTATATCACCGTAGCGCCCGAACGGAATTTTTCGGCTTTTCTCCCCAACGATACAACGCAGGAGGAGCTGACAAGGCAGATCCGCATGGACTATGAAAAGCTGGAAGCCCCCGTGCGGGAGGGAATGATTGCCGGAAGCGTCACGCTTTTCTGCAACGGCGAGGAGCTTGCCCGGGTGAATCTTCTGACTATTGGTTCCATTCCTTTGAGCAACCGACGCTACTATTTTTCGTTGGCCAAGAATTTTTTTACCTCCCCCCTGTTCCTCTGGGGCATCGGAGGGCTGGCCGTGCTGTTGCTCGTCTATGTTCTGGTGAACGCCAGAGTTCGCTATCTGCGCAAGAACCGGCCAACGGACCTGGAATACGACGCCGGAGACTCTCCCGGCTCAGAAGGTGCTCCTGTTGCCGGATATGCTTCCCCGGAGAAAGCAGAAGAGCCGGCTGAAGAAAAACGGCAGGAACATCCGGCAGGGGACGGTCTGTCCCCCAAGGAAAAGCAAGAAGAAAGGCCCAACGGACACTCTGCCGGGGAGCCGACGGAAAAACCAAAGGAGAAATCCGCCAAACCGCCATCGGAAGGCAAAACGGAAAACAAAGAGGCACAGATTCAAGCAGAGGGCATCCGGGAAGAACCGCCCGCCGCACCCGAAAACCCGGAGGGGAGAACCTTCTACAATGTGGAAGAGGACAATCTGTTTGACCGGGACGAGGAAGCCTCTCTGCCGCCCGAACAGCCCCCGGTCAAGAATCCTTCGGACTATGTTCCGGACGGTTGGGGCGAGAAACGCTGAGCCAAAGAAGACCGAAAAGAGGCCGGATAAGGCCTTCTTGAAAATGTTTCGGGAAAGAAACGGTGAAACATGAACAATCCGCTGGATACGCTCCGGGGAAATACCGGTTTAAAAAACTATATACAGGGAGAAATCCAAAGGAACGCCCTTGCCCATGCCTATATTCTGGAGGGTCCGCAGGGGAGCGGCCGGCACACGCTTGCTTTGGGTGCGGCCATTCTTTTGGCCGGGGATTGTCCGGAAGGGCAGAAAATTGCCGCCGGGTGCTCTCCGGATGTTAAATGCTTTGGACCGTCCAGAGAGAAAAAGCAGCTGACCGTGGATGTGATCCGGGCAATGAAGGAGGCCGCTCTTTTAAAATCCAACGACCTGCCCTTCAAATGCTATCTCATCGAGAAGGCCGACTGTATGAATATCCAGGCCCAGAATGCGGCACTGAAAATACTGGAGGAGCCTCCCGCCAACACCTATTTCTTTCTGCTTTGCGAGAGCGCCGGAATGCTGTTGCCCACCGTGCGCAGCCGGGCGCCGGTTCTGCGGATGCAACGCTTTTCCTTTGAGGAGTTGGACGGCTTCTTAAAAAAGGAGGAACGCTTCCGGAAAATACGCCTGGAAAACAAAGGCTTTTACGACCGGTGTCTGCGCAGTGCGGGCGGAAGTCTGGGAAGAGCCGAAGAATTGCTTTCGGATACCGAAGAACAAAAAGGGGAGGACCCGGCCTTTGAGCTTCTTTCAAGAGCCGGCGACCGGGTGGAATTGACCCTGTACCTTCTGAAGCTCAATCTGAAGCGGCCCGAATTCGGGGAAACGCTTCTGCGTATGCGGCTGATCCTGCGGGATCTTCTGCTTCTGCGGTACCGGGTCAGAGAGGAAGAACTGCTTTGTCTCTCCTCTTTGGAGGAGGCCGGATCGCTTTGCCGGGGATTTTCCAAAAGCGAACTGCTGGAAGCCTTTGACTTTCTTACGGATCTGCAGGAAAAAACAGAAAAGAATCTGAATATACAGAATGCAAAAATGGCTCTGGCTACCGGACTTTGCCGGATTTCCGGAGCTTGACAAGGAGAAACACAGGAATGAACGAAGAACAAAAGAAGGCTTTTGACCGCTCCGGGGAGCAACCCGATAAAATCGCCGCCCAACCGGGACAAACGGAGACGGCAGAAGCGTACTTTGAAAAAGAACAGGAAGTCGTTTCGATTTACTATGAAGCACCGCCAGAGGATTGCGAAGTCATCGGCGTGCGCTTCCGCAGTTCTAACAAGATCTACTTTTTTGATCCGGACGGGGTGCGGTACCCCGAAAATTGTCACGCTGTTGTGGAGACGGCCCGGGGCCAGGAATTCGGCACCGTGGCACAAAGCAATCATATCGTCCCCGGAAAAGAAATCGTTCTGCCTTTGCGCAAGGCTCTGCGGGTGGCAACGCCCGAGGATGAACGGCATCAGGAGGAAAACGGCAGGAAGGCGGAGGAAGCCTTTCTCATCGGAAACAAAAAGATCGCCGAGCACGGGCTGGACATGAAGCTGATCGACGCCGAATACACCTTCGACAATACCAAATTGCTCTTTTATTTCACTTCGGACACCCGGGTGGACTTCCGGGATCTGGTCAAGGATTTAGCCTCGGTTTTCCACTGCCGGATTGAACTGCGGCAGATTGGCATCCGGGATGAGGCCAAGGTGTTGGGCGGTCTGGGCATTTGCGGCAGACCCTTTTGCTGTCATGCCTTTCTGCCGGATTTCGTGCAGGTCTCCATCAAAATGGCGAAAGAACAGAACCTTTCGCTGAATTCGGTGAAAATTTCAGGTGCCTGCGGCAGACTGATGTGCTGTCTGCGCTATGAATACGACACCTATGTGGAAGAAGGAAGAAAGACACCGAAGGTGGACAGTCTGGTGAATACCCCGGACGGAATCGGCGTGGTCGTGGAAGCCAAGCCGTTGGTCGGTTTGGTGAAGGTGCGTCCCCTGAATGATGCCGGAGGAGCCCCCAAGGTCTACAGCCGGGAGGTGCTCACACCCATAAAGAAGGGGGACGAAAACTACGAGAAGGCGGCAGAGGAAAAAGCCCTTGAAAAGCAGGCACGGGCGGCAAGAACCACCCGAGCCGCCCTGAAGGCGGCCAAGGCCAATCCCGAAAAGGATGGGGCCAAAGAGGAAAAGCCGCAGCGTCCCGCCCGCCCGGCGCCTCAGAGAGCCGCTTCCTATACCGGACAGGTCCTTCCGGCGGCGTTGGAACGGTCGGTAAAGTCCGAAAAAAAGCCTCTTGCGGAACATCCGGCAAAGACCTTGGAGGAATCCAAAGAAAAGGAGACGGGAATTTCCCCGGAAATCAAGGGAAAATCGGCCAAGAACAACGAAGAGAACCGAAACCGCCGGAACCAACCGAAGAAGAAAAACAATGCAGGGCTCCATCCTTCCAAAAAAGCTCCGGAAACTTCCGGAAATACCGGAACCTCCGAACCGAAAAAACATCCGCAAACCGACGAAAAAACGGTAGCTGCCGGAGCAAATGCCGGGGAAAACCGTCCTTCGCGCTATGAAAAAACCTCCCGCAAAGAAGGCTTCTCCGGTTCTTCCGCTCCTTCCGGAAAAACCGTTCAACCCAAGAGGGAGAACAAAGAACACCCGGAACTGCCGTCTCAAACGAACTTCGGCACCGAAGAAAAGCCCAAGGAAAGCGCCTCCAAGCGCAACCACCGGCCCTTCCGGTACATTCACAAGAAAAACTCCGGCGGACAGTGACCTTCTTCTTCCTTCCGGATGCGGCCGGGAAATTTTGAAAAGGAGTTTTCCGGCGCTTTTCCCCTGAAAATGTTCTCTGTCCCCTTCTCTGCCGATTCCGGAATCCGATGGAGGATTCGTCGGGTTTGGGGCTCACTCTTGCTTCGGAAGCATCCTCCGGCTCCGGATACCGCGCCCTTTCGGCAGCTCCGGTTTCGGAGGCTGTGCATTCCGTCAAAATGCCGAAATTGTGAAGCCCGAAAATTTTAAAAAAGTAAAAAACACAACCTCAAGAGCGCTGAAAACGGATGATTTTCAGGGATTATTCATCTTCCAAAAACTGGGAGCTTTTCGGCCTTTTTCATGGAGAGTTGTGGAAAAATCCGCAGGCGTCTTTTCGGAAAACCAGCAAAAAAGCGGGATAGCGGTCGAAAATCCGGCCTCCGGCTGTGGAAAACCTTGTGGAGATTGTGGAAAATTCAAGTGGAAAAGTTGTCCGTTCCGGGCATCATCAAACTGCACAAAAATGAATACCGGGAGAAAAAAGAAACAACATGAAAACCGAATTCAATTATCAGAATAAAGTATTGACCCTGCCCGGCAGTGTGCTTGAAAAAATTGCAACGGCCTCGGACAGCGATCTGCGGGTGCTGTTGGTCCTTGCAGGCCGGGCGGATCTACAGGAAAGCTTTGATGCGGCAAAGCTCGGTGTCGCATTGAATCTGTCGGAAAAGGAAGTAGAGCTGTCCATCGCCTTCTGGCGCGGAGCCGGGATTCTGAAAACCGGCCGGACGGCCAAAAAAGGCGCTCTTCCGCCGGAAAAGGCAAAAGAAGAGGGGAACACAACCGCATCGGAAGGATCCGGTCCGTTGGTGTTCTCCCCCCAATCCTGCCCTACATACACCGGCAAGGAATTGGAAAAACTGATGGAAGAGCGGCAGATGCTGCGCAGACTCTTGAAAGAGTGCCAGAACCTGTTGGGAAAGGTCTTCAATGTGGCAGAATCCAACAAATTGGTTGCTTTGGTGGATTATCTGCATCTGCCGGAGGATTATATTCTCCTTTTGTGCAGTTATTGCAAGAGCAAGGACAAGGGAAGCATCGCCTATGTCAGTACCACCGCCTACGAACTGTTCTACGCCGACATCGTGACCCTGCAGGCCTTAGAGGAGTATATTGCAGGAAGAGAGCGGCAACAGGATTTTGAAAACTTTTTGCGGCATTTGCTGGGGATCGGCGGTCGGAAGCTGACCCCTCGGGAAAAGCGCTTCTTTGAAAGCTGGCGGGCAATGGGCCTGCCAAACGAGGTTGTATCCTGCGGCTATGAAGCGTCGGTGGATGCCACGGGAGAACTGTCTCTGCCCCACTTAAACCGGGTCCTTTTGAGCTTACAGACCGCCGGCGCCCAAAACCGGGCGGAGGCGGAGCAGTGCATTGCCGCACACCGGGAAGAGATGAAAAAGCTTTACGGAAGCAAAACGCCTCCCTCAAAAGAAAGCAAAGACCAAAATGAATTCAAAAGCTTTGATACCGAAGATTTCTTTAACGCCGCCAAGAAAAAGGGCAAAAACAGCCTGTTCGCGGGAAAAGAGTAAGGGTACGCTCCGGAAACAGAAAAGCCGGAAAACAGAGGGGTCGAAAGAGGGCAAAAGGTGCGGTTGACGGCGTATACGGTAGGGCATCCGGCAGAATACGGAGACAGGCTCTTTGGAAGAATGACCGGAGAAATCCGATACAGGAGAAGAATCATGAGTTACAGTCCGGAAGTATACAGTAGGGTACAAAAGCTCTATGAAGAACGGCGGAGCCGGGCGCTGACCGATTTGGAAGGACGGATCGGACAGGCCAAGGAGCAGGTTCCGGGACTTGCGCCGGTGGAGGAGGTGCTTGGTGCCACCGGGGTGCGGGTGATGGAAGCCATCAAGAAAAAAGACGGCGGAAAAGCCTTGGAAACGGTGCGCCGGGAAAACGAAGAGCTGGTGGAGCGGCGGAAGGTTCTTTTGCGCAACGCCGGATTTCCGGAGGACTTTTGCGATCCCCGGTTTCTCTGCCCCCGTTGCGGCGACACCGGCTATCGGGAAGGGCGGCGCTGTACCTGCCTGAAGGAAGCGCTGTATGAAGCCCAGGCAGAGCTTTCGGGCTTAGGCAGGCTCTTAAAAAGCCAGAATTTTGAAAATTTTCAGACCCACTACTATTCCGATCGGGAGGAAGCCGGCAGATTGCGGGATTTTTGCCAAGAATATGCCCGGAAGGGCATCAAGGAAGGCCAAAACCTTCTTTTAATGGGAGCAACAGGCCTGGGAAAGACCCATTTGTCCACCGCCATTGCCGGTGCTGCCATGCGGGCGGAATTCAGCGTCATCTATGAAAGCGCCCCCAACATTCTGGCCGATTTTCAGTATGAACAGTTCGGGCGGGGGTACAGCGACCGGACTCCGGTGCGCACCGACAAATACTTCGGCGCCGATCTGCTGATTATAGACGACTTAGGCAGTGAAATGAGCAATCAGTTCACCGTTTCGGTGATCTATAATCTGCTGAACACCCGGCTGAATCAGGGGCTGTCCACTCTGATTAACACGAATTTGTCGCCCAAAGAGCTGGTGGAACGGTATGACCGGCGCATCACCAGCCGGATTCTGGGCGAGTTTACCCTGTTCACGCTGGAAGGCCGGGATGTGCGGATGCAGAAGCTGAATGAAACAACGAACAAGTGAAAATGAAAGGAGAAGGAAAAATGAAACTGGTGGTAGCTGTGGATCAGGAATGGGGCATCGGCAACAAGGGCGATCTTTTGGCAAGAGTCCGGGCAGATCTTCTGCACTTTAAGGAGCTGACCTTAGGGAAGACGGTGATTTTAGGCTCCAACACCTTGGCCACCCTTCCCGGCGGAAAACCGCTGAAGAACCGGAAGAACCTGGTTTTAAACCCCAGCGCCGACTATCATGTGGAAGGAGCCACGGTGGTTCATTCCTTAGATGAATTATTTGTCTACACCGAAGCCCATCCGGAGGAGGACTTTTTCGTGATCGGCGGTGCTTCGGTCTACCGACAGCTGCTTCCCTTTTGCGATGTTGCCTATGTGACGAAATTCCAAAAAAGCTTTCCGAAGGATGTCTATTTTGAAAATCTGGATGAAAGCACAGACTGGGTGCTTTCCGAAACGGGACAACTGCAAACAAGCAATAAGGAAACCGATCTGACCGATGATTTGTCCTTTTGCTTCACCGTGTACAAACGCATTTCCCGCTGAAATTTTTTCCAAAAGAAAAATTTCCGTTGACTTTCAGAAAAATTTCCCGTCCTATAAGATATAAGAAGCAAACCGTCGAATCTCCGGTTTGCAAAAACGCTGAATCTCCGAAAAGCCGGAGAAAAACTTTTCCTCCGGCACCCATATGAAAGGATTTCTACATGAAAAAAATTCGCTTGTTCGCTCTCCTGGTTGTTGCGGCCGTCCTGCTCTGCTCCTGCAACGGTGCTGTCACCGTACTTTCTCCCTCCTCCTCTTCTGTGTCCTCTTCCCCCTCCGTCTCTTCCGAAACTTCTTTCCCTTCTGATCCGACAACCAATACGGAAAAGCCTTCGCCCACAACGCCTTCTTCTACCCCGACATACCCGTCGTCTCCCTCCAAAGACAGCCCCTCGTCCATCGTTGACCCTTCCTCTTCCTCCACATCCCTCCCGCCCAAAGAGGAGTATACGCCTTTTGTCCCGGAGGAAAAGGTGGTGGCCTTTACCTTTGACGATGGGCCGGACTATTGGACCAGATTCATTCTGGATGTGATTGACGGTACCGAAGACAAACTGACCTTCTTTGTAACCTACCAGGCCAAAAGCTGGCTGGATGGCACCATTTATGAGGATTCTCTGCGCCGGGCCCATTCGCTGGGGTGCGAGATCGGCATTCACAGCAAGAATCATGCCTATGTATACACCGCCTCCACCGGCACCGACGCTTCCGCAGAGGTTCTGCAAACCGAGCTTTACGATTTTGCCGAAATAATTGCCGGAATTACCGGGGAAAAGCCGAAAATCTTCCGTCCGGTGGGCGGTTCCTTCAATACCCAAAAGGATTACGGCTACCCTGCGATCCTCTGGAGCGTGGATTCCAAGGACTGGATCATCAGCGCCAAATACTGGGACGAAGGACTGAAAAACCACCAGATCCAGGATCGGAACGAGGAGGTCCGCAAGGTGGTGGAGAAAGCTACCAAGGAGTTGGTGGATAATGTGGTCTCCACTGTGAAATCCGGTGACATTGTTCTGATGCACGATGTGCATTTTCTCAGTAAAAACGCTTTTCCGGAAATCTACAGACAGTTGAAGGAACAGGGCTATCGGTTCGTCACCGTCAGCGAATTGCTGAATATCGACCCGACAGAACAAAACGGATGCTATTTCTTCAGCACCTCCGAATACGGAAAGGACGGTATGCTCTATCGCCTCACCGATACCGGCATCGTGTCGGAACAGTTTGCCGTCAAGCCCAGCAAAGTGTATTGAACCTCCAAATGTTTTTCACCGCATTCTGTTGCGGGGTATCGCCAAGGCGATACCCCGCTTTTTTCAGTTCCGTAAAAGACCCTTAGCCGCAATTACGGTAGGAGCCGCCGGTGTTGCCGCAGAAGCAGCAGAAAAAAATCAAAGCAATGATAATGATCCATACAATGTTGTCATCAAAAAGATTGCAAAGGCAGTTCATAGTTTAACCTCCTTGTTTGATAGAGCGGCGTTGCCGCCCTTCTCTACCATTCTATGCAGTGCTTCCAAAAGAGTGTGTGCCTCCTAAAAAACATTCTTTCCATAGTCTTCTCCCCCCAATCCCCGGCGCTCTTCGCAGAGCCCCTGCCCGGCAATCCAGCCT
Organism: Clostridiales bacterium; assembly: GCA_003522145.1. GTDB lineage: Bacteria > Bacillota > Clostridia > Oscillospirales > CAG-272 > UBA11512. Next base: position 10,810 of record DPGD01000053.1, read on the forward strand.
TCCTTGCAGGGCCCCGCCCTGC
>DPGD01000053.1:11036-11242 GCA_003522145.1 Clostridiales bacterium
GCCCTGCACCCGGCGACCCCTTTTGAAAAAGGGGTCGATCCGAAAACTTTTTCTGCGGACGGACAACATACTTTTTATGGAAAGACATAGAATCCGGAATGCCGGAACCATTGATTTTGGGGAACCAATCTATGGACTCCGGTCGCCGTCCGGCTTCGCCTTTACGCACTTAAAAAAGTTTTTTGAGGGTTCCAAGGGGCGTTTTT
>DPGD01000019.1:0-19765 GCA_003522145.1 Clostridiales bacterium
TATGGCGTGGTTTTCGATTACAAGAATACGGCGCAGCCATAATCGGCTACACCGTATCCAACATCCCCCGACTGTCCTTTGCCGCCTGTGGCAAAGCATTCGGAATTTTTGGTGGAGATGGTGGGGTTCGAACCCATGACCTCTGCGTTGCGAACGCAGCGCTCTCCCAGCTGAGCTACACCCCCGAACCGGGAGCATTATAGCATACTTTTCGGTTAAAAGCAAGTACCTGTCTGAAAAAATGTGACTTTTCCGAAAAAGAATCCCCAAAGCGGGAAATATTCCGGGAAAGCCCTGAATAGAGAAGAGGCACCGAAAACCTTTCCGAAAATTCTCCTTCAGAAAAACACTTCAGTATTCAAAGGGATACAGCAGAACATCCGTGCTCTTCCAGGGCAAATGGTGCTCCTCACACCATCTGACCGCATCTCTTTTCAGGCGTCTGTTTCTGTAAAGGATCCATTTTTTATAAAGCGAACAGCGGTAGAGAAAAATATTGAAGGCTTTATCAAAATCCTCGTATTCCTCAAAGATCGGCTCATACTCCTTTGGAGACTGAGACCTTAAAAAATCCTTGACCACAGCCCGCATATTTGTACGGAACAAGGGAATATAGCCATTTTCCGGGGTTCGTTCCTCTTTGCCCACGCCCCTGTTCCGCAAAGTTTCTCCGTCGTAGCACCGATAATCAAAAACACAGAACCAGCAGGTTGGTTCTGCATATTCGCCGAAAGAGCCGCCTAACGGCGCAATTTCTTCAATGGAAACAACCATGTCAGCCTCTCTTCCTTCTTTCCGAATTCCGTCTCCGCACCCGCTCCCCTCTCGCCTGCCGAAGGCGGTTGCTCCGTCGTCCGCCCCTGTTTGGGGAAAATGCAGAAAAAACTCAAAAAATCTAAAGCGGAATTGTGAATTTTCCCATTTATCAAGGCTACTTTAGCACAGAATTCAGCATTTGTCAAGATTCGATTTTGAAATGCCTGCACGGATTTTCCGAAAAATTCATAACGCAGGATCCACCGTTTCCCGCAAATACGGAAGAGGAACCGAGCCTTCTTGCCCGGTTTCCCGCAACATTTCACCCGTAAAAGCCTTTTTATCGGATGATCGCCCTTCTGAATACAAAAGAACCCTTGGGAAAAGCGCAGTTACCATAGGAATTTTTCAGACAGCATAAATAAGGAATGTTAAAAACATCAAATTATTTAACATCCCCTTTTCCTTTTTTCGCTGCAAAAACACACTATACACTATACTTTTTGAAGACATTTTTTCCAAACAGCATGCCAACCCGACAAATTGGGTTTTACATTTTTTATATTCAAACAATCTATACAACTTTTCTGAAAAGCTTCCCGCATACAGTTTCCCGAAAATATACTTATCCACACCGCTCAACTCGTCTATGTATTTTTGCGGTGTCATCCTGAATTCTATTCACACCATTCATAGACTCACCTACAGCTTCTTATTTATCGGCAGATTTTACATAAGAAATATTCCAACATTATTTATTATATCAAAAAAGCATTGTACTGCAGGCTGTTATATTCGGGTATAAGAAAACTCGACTATAAAAGCCGAGTTTTCCAAATTACTTGATTGAAATTCCTATGGGAATAGCGCTCAGCACAAGGGTTCTCTGGATTGTCGACTATTTCCTCTTTGGGAAAGGGCCGAAAGAAAAGCGCTTACAGCCGATCGGCAATTTCGTAAATCAGCCGCTCGGTTTTTTCCCAACCAAGGCAAGGGTCGGTGATGGACTGTCCGTAAACGCCGCCGTCCGGTTTCTGTGCGCCGTCCACCAGATAGCTTTCAATCATCAGGCCCTTGCACAGCCGCCGGATGTCGGCATTTTCCCTTCTGGAGCGCAAAACCTCGTGGGCAATGCGGATCTGTTCCTCGTATTTTTTGCCGGAATTGGCATGGTTCGTATCCACGATCACTGCCGGATTGGACAGACCGGATGCGGCATACAGCTCATTTACCCGCAACAGATCCTCATAATGGTAGTTGGAAACCGTTTTTCCGTCGGTGCTCTGATAACCCCGGAGAATGGCATGGGTCAGAAGATTTCCGCAGCTCTCCACTTCCCAGCCTCTATAGATGAATGTATGGGGATGCTGTCCCGCCTTGATCGCATTCATCATCACGCTCAGATCTCCTCCTGTCGGATTCTTCATGCCAACGGGAATGTCCAAACCGCTGGCGGTCAGCCGGTGCTGTTGGTTTTCCACGCTCCGGGCGCCCACCGCCACATAGGAAAGCAAATCCGACAGATACCGGTGATTGTCCGGATAGAGCATCTCATCCGCACAGGAAAAGCCGTAGTCCTTCAATGCGCTCATGTGCAGCTTCCGAATCTCCACAATACCCTTTAACATATCCGGATGCCCGTTGGGATCGGGCTGGTGGAGCATTCCCTTGTACCCGTCCCCCGTGGTGCGGGGCTTATTGGTATAGATGCGCGGAATAAAGAGAATCTTGTCCTCCACCTTTTCGGCAACCTTCTTCAGCCGTCCGATATACTCCAGAACCGACTCGCTCTTGTCGGCCGAGCAGGGCCCGATAATCAGCAAAAAACGGTCGTCTTTCCCGCAAAAAATATTCTTTATGATCTCATCCCGCTGCTGTTTCTGCGCCATCATGGCAGGAGTTACCGGATATTCCGCCTTCACATCCTGAGGAATGGGCAGTTTTCTGTAGAATTTCATATTCATAGTGCTCTCCCGAACCTTTCCTTTCGCCGCCTTACCGGCATATACAATTTATTTTTCTTTCTTTATCTCTTCCGACCAAAGCACGGTCTGATCAGAGGGTTTGTCAAATTTTTCTCTGCGGTCCTTGGACAATCTCATCATTTCCCGCATTTTTTCCCGATCTCCGGCGGCCAAAGTCTGGCGCAGCTTGGCAAATTCCCAGGAAAACCGGTCCATTTCGGTTAAGAGCGCCTGCTTGTTCCACAGGAATAGCTCACTCCACATCTCGTCGTTGATCTTGGCGATTCTTGTCAAATCCCGGAAGGAGTCTCCGGTATAGGTTTCCAGCCCCGGAGTGTCGCAGGCGCACATCAGAGCCACTGCAATGCAGTGAGTCAACTGAGACAAAAGCGCCACCATCCGATCGTGGGAATCCACATCCAGACGGCTGATTCGATAAAAGCCCAGGGCTTCTCCCAGTTTTTCGCAGATTTCAATGCCCTTTTCGGTGTTCCGGGCCGTGGGCACCACAATGTAGTTCGCACCTCTGAACACACTGTCGTCGCTGTAAACCACACCGCTGCGCTCTCTTCCGGCCATCGGGTGGGCGGCAATGAACTCCACTCCGGCAGGCATTTTTTCCTGCACCTTTTCCACCACACTGCCTTTCACGCCGGTGACATCGGTGACCACCGTCCCCTCTTTTAAAAGCGCCGCATAGCGATCCACCCATTCGATCACCGTATGAGGGTAAAGCGCCAGCACCACCAAATCCGCCCATTCCAACAATTCCTTTTTGGGTTCGGTACTGCCGCTTTCAAGAAATCCTCCCCCAACGGCAAAGTCAATATCCTCCTGCTCCCTGCTGACCGCACGAACCGCATAGCCGCCCTTGCTCAGCGCTTTGGCATAGCTTCCGCCCATCAAGCCCAAACCGACGATCAGTATTTTCGTATTCTTCTCAAACTTTTCCATATTTCCGCTCTCTTTTCACTCTTCAACCAAAGTCAGTTTTCCGCCCAACTGGGTGAGCAGCCTGAAAAATTCCGGCATACTTTTGTTTACCGCCTGAGCGTTTTGAATAGTCCCGCCGGTAACCGTAGAAAGAACCGCCAACGCCATGGCGATCCGATGGTCATTGTGAGAATCGAAAGGCCGATCCGGCGCCTTCACCTGTCCTCCGGGCACATAAATCTCATTCTCGCCCACCTGAACCTTCACGCCGCACTTGGAAAGTTCCTCTGCCATGGCGGCTCCCCGGTCGCTTTCCTTGATTTTCAGCCGGGCGGTGTCCCGGAAATGGGCTCCCTGTAAAAGAGCCGCCGTCGCCATGAGAATAGGCCCCAGATCCGGGCAATCCTTCAGGGAAACGGTAGGGCACCCCTTGGCCATGCGCTCCATGATCTCCTTCCAGACCCGGTCGCCCTGCAGGCTTTCCTTCTCCAGGCCCAGCAAAACCGCCTGACCCCCCAGCGCATTGAGCGCACCGAAAAAGGCGGCTCCCGACTGATCTCCCGGAACGGTGCAGATGCCGGGACTTGCCCCCTTCTGTCTGCCCGGGATTTCAAAAACTCCCTTCTCCGGCACCTGGACTCTGTAGGAAAAGGTCCGCAGAGCCTCCAGGGTCAAGTCCACATAGGAAGCACTCTCAAACTCCCCCTGCAGGACGATTCTGCTGTCTTCCCGAACCTTGGGAAGTGCCAAGAGCAGCCCGGTCACAAACTGACTGCTCACATTTCCCGGAAAGGAGAATTCTCCGCCGGAAAGCGCCCCCTCCAAGGTCAGCCGTTCTTCCTCTTTTTCCCAACAAATCTTTTGCGCCAAACAAATATCTTCGTATATCCCCAAAGGCCGCTGTAAAAGCCGTTTGGAGCCGGTGAACACCGTCCTTCCCCCCGAAATCTGCGCCACCGGAAGCAAAAAACGGAGCGTGCTTCCGCTTTCCCTGCAGGGAAGAACCCTTTCTTCCGCCCTTTTCAAGAATTCTTGGCCTTTTACCACCGCCGTCCGGTCCTGCCACTGAATCCGGGTGCCCAGCGCCTGCAAGCAGTCGCAGGTAGCTCCGATGTCCTCGTTCAGGGGAAAATTTTCAATTCTTGTCTCGCCTTCGGTCTGCGCCGCCAGAATCAGGAGCCGATGGCCGATGCTTTTGGAAGGCGGCACCACAATGCTTCCTTGGATCCTGCTTTTTTCTATTACTGCCTTCATCTCATTGTTCCCTTTCCTCAAGGGCTTTCAGAATTCTTTTCACCGTTTGCTCCGGCGTTTCTCCCACAGGGATTCTGAGGTCCGCCGCCCCCTCATACAGAGGCTTCCGCTCCCGATACATCTTTTCCAACGCCTCCGGGTTTTTGGAAAGGGGGCGGTCAGAGGTGCAGAGCAGTTTCTCCAGCGGCCGCTCCAGATAAATCAGCAGGCCGTTTCGCTTTAAGCACCTTCTGTTCTCTTCCCTTAAGATCACTCCCCCGCCGGTGGCAATGACCCGTCCCCCGGAATCGGAAAGCTCTTTCAGAATCCTGCTTTCCTCCTGCCGGAAGGCGCTCTCCCCTTCGGTTCTGAAAAAATCGGCAATATGTCGGCCCTGTCGCTCTTCAAAACTCCTGTCGCTGTCGGCAAATTCCCTTCCGGTGGCTTCGGAGAGAAGTCTGCCCGCCGTGGTTTTTCCGCAGGCAGGCATTCCCACAAGCACCAGATTCTCTTTTCTCTCCAAAACCGTCCGGTAAATCCTCTCAGTCTTTTCCAAAAAAGAGGGATCATCAAAAAACAGCTCCGCCGCTTTGGCCGCCTGGGCTACCAGCATATACAGTCCTCCTGCCGCAGGCACCCCGATTTTTTGCGCCTTACACACAAAATCGGTGCGCAGGGGATGGTAGATCACATCCAACACACCTGCAAGGTTGGGAAATTGCTCCGGGTCCGCCGCCATACCCTCTTCCTTTGGGAACATCCCCACCGGAGTGGTGTTCAGAAGGATTTCCGGGGCTTCCCGACGGGCGTAAAGCTCTTCGTAAGAAATTTCCCCTTCTCCGTGAGGGGTTCTGGACACCTTGCAGATTTCCCTGGCTCCCCCGTCTTTGGCAACGGCAAAGGCGGTTTTGGAAGTGCCGCCGGTACCTAAAATATATACCCTGCGTCCCTCTAAGGAGATTTTTTCCCGCTCCAACAGACTTTTCATGCCGTAAAAATCGGTATTGCTCCCCACCAACCGTCCGTTTTTACAGACAACGGTATTCACGGCACCGATCGCCCTTGCGGCAGGCTCCACTTCATCCAGATAGGGAATCACCGCTTCCTTATAGGGAATGGTCACATTGATGCCTGCAAATTCACGCTTTTTCAGAAATTCTTCCAGTTCTTCAGGCTTCAGTTCCTTCGGACAGTACTCATAATCGCCCAACAATCCGTGTATCTCTTTGGAAAAACTATGTCCCAGCTTTTCGCCGATCAATCCGTAACGCATATTCTCTCCTTTAAGGCATGAGCCAGTCGGTGCCGAACCTCAGGGACAGCAGGTCCGCCAAGGTCAGCGCCGTGATGGCATCCACCACAGCCCTGGCCCTGTGGGCAACGCAGGGATCGTGCCGTCCGCCAATTACCAGAGACACATTTTCCCCCTTCACGAAATCCACCGTTTCCTGCTCCTTGGGAATGGAGGGAGTCGGTTTCACGGCACAGCGGAAAATCAAGGGCATTCCGTTGGTAATTCCGCCGGAAATTCCGCCCATACGGTTGGTGACGGTCACAATTTTTCCTTTTTCATCGATCCGATAGGGATCGTTGCTCTCACTTCCCCGCAGGTTCGCCAACCGGAAGCCCTCTCCGAATTCCACGCCCTTCACCGCCGGAATGGCGAAAAGGCCTTGAGAAAGCAGTCCTTCCACGGTATCAAAGAAGGGTTCGCCCACTCCTGCCGGCATCCCGATCACCAGAGTTTCCAGAATTCCGCCCACGCTGTCTCCCTCTTTTTTTGCTTGCAGGATGGCATTCTTCATTTTTTCTCCGGCTTCCTCCGAAAGAACCGGGAAGCTCTCCCAGCTCAAAAACGTCAGGTCGCTTTCGGCATCCTCAAAATCCCGGTCGGCAATCCCGGCACAGACCTTCAGGTGGGTTCCAAGCTGCACACCCTTTCCCTGCAGAGCATCATCCGCAATCGCCCCCGCCGCCACCAGTGCCGCAGTGATCCGGCCGCTGAAATGTCCTCCGCCCCGCCGGTCCTCAAAGCCGTGGTATTTACAGAAGGCCGGGTAGTCGCTGTGCCCCGGACGGGCTTTCCCATCCAAAGCGGCATAGTCTGAAGAATGGGTATCCCCATTGGGAATCCGGATGCACAGGGGCGTGCCGGTGGTGTATCCCCTGTACACCCCGCTTTCAATCACGAATGGATCCTGTTCCTTTCTGGCTGTGGAAAAGGCTCCTTCGGGGCGCCGCTGTGCCAGTTTATCTCTGATATGTTCTTCCTTCACCGGGATGCCGGGGGCCAAACCGTCTAAAACCGCCCCGATGGAACTGCCGTGACTTTCGCCGAACAGGGTCACGGTCAACACCTTTCCGTATACATTCTTCATTGGTAAGCAAGCACCTCCCCGCTTTTTTCGGTAATCTCCGCAACGCTCATCTTTTCAAAAACGAATCGGCCGATCTCCGGCACCAGAACCACTGCGATTCTTTCACTTTCCGCCTTCTTGTCGTGGACAAGAGCCGCCGAAAGAGCCTCTTTCCCACACCGGCAAGCCGTGGGCAGATCGTAACGGTGCAACAATCGGGCAATCCGATCCCGCACGCTTCCCTCGGTCAGAGCTAACATCCCGATCCCCACGCACTCCCCGTGCAAAAGAGGATACGGTTCCTTACTGCTGATGCTTTCCACGGCGTGACCCACCGTATGTCCGAAATTCAGCACCTTGCGCAGGCCTTTTTCCTTTTCGTCCTCCTGCACCACCTGCATCTTCACCTTCAGCGCCCTGCCGATCACCTCTTCCACAGGCATCCCGACGCTCCGGTCCTCCAGCCGTTCAAAGGCCTCTTTATCGGAGGTGGCAAACATTTTTATAGCCTCCGCCATGCCGCAGGCAAACTGCCTGCGATCTAAGGTCTCCAGCGTATCCGGATCGATCAGCACCTTTTTCGGTTGGTAGAATGCGCCCACCAGATTCTTATAGCCCTCAAAATCAATGGCAACCTTTCCGCCCACCGAGGAATCGATCTGGGAGAGCAGCGTGGTCGGCAGATTATAAAAGTCCACGCCCCGCATATAGGTGGCCGCCACGAATCCGGCCAAGTCCCCGATCACGCCTCCGCCCACGGCAACCACGCAATCCCCCCGGTCAAAGCGGGCTTCTGCCATGACCTTCAGAATTTCCAGATATTTTTCGGGGCACTTGTTGGCTTCTCCCGGTGCAAGACAAACCGCCTGCGCCTCCTTGCATTGGCTTTTCACCGTTTGTACATGCCGGGCGGGAACGCCGCTGTCTGTCAGCAGAAGGACCCTCCGGTTCAGATTCAACAGCGCACCCGCTCTTTTCAGAGCGCCCCGCTCCACCACCACATCGTAACTGTCCCTTCCCAGCTCCATATGCAACACCGACATCTCGCTCATTCCTTTCCCTCAGGCTCTTCCCGAAGAACCCGTTCTCTTCCGAAACTGCCCATCAGCCGGACACTGCTGCACACCGACTTCAACTCCTCCAGCATCTGCCTTCCGGCCTCGCTCCCTAAGTTTCCATCGCCCTCGACATAGAAATAATATGCCCAGTTTTCCTCTCCTGTCGGATGGCTCTTCAGACACCGCAGGTTAAAGCCTCTGCGCCCGATGATGGCGATGGCCTCGCCCAAGGCGCCCGGTTCGTTCTTACTGCTGAACATCAGCACAAACTGCTCGTCTTCCTTTTTCACCAGGACCGGAGCCGCCGTGAACACCGCAAAACGGGTGGTGTTGGTCTTGCTCTCGTTGATTTCCTCCTCCAGAACCTCCAGCCCGTAAAAGGAAGCCGCCTCCTTGGCCGCCACCACTGCAATCTCCTTTCTGCCCATCTTTGAGATCTCCTTGGCCGCCACCGCCGTGTTCGCCGCCTGACGCAGCTCCCACCCGTGCCGCCGCAGATACGGCATACTCTGAGACAATGCCTGAGGATGGCTTTCCACCACCCGGATATCCTCCATTCTGGTTCCCGGCACACCGAGAAGGCTTTGAGATAAGGGCATTTCATAAATGCCCGCAATGGACAAGCTGCCCCTGTAGGATAAGTCCATCACCTGTCCCACATCTCCCGCAAAGCTGTTTTCAATGGGCAAAACCGCCGCATTGGCCTGTCCCTGTTCCACCATCCGGTAGGCTGATTCAAAGTCGGGACAGGAAACCTTCTCTGCCGTGGGGAAGATCCTTCCGGAAGCGATGTACGCAAACGCCCCCGGCACCCCGCTGTAGGTCACCGTCATTTTTCTTAAAAGCAGTCCCTGATATTTTTTGGACTCCCCGATCATGCATTCCAAAAGCGACTGAAAATACGGACGGTAAAGGGGCTTCACCCATTCCAGTTCCTGTTGAATCATGGCTTTTTCCCGGTTCTTGTCTTCCACCGGCAGTCCCTTTTCCCTTTTGTAGGCGGCAACGGCTTCCGCCGCCTTCATCCGCTCCTCAAAAAGCTGTGCAATCTCCCGATCCACCCGATCGATTTGTCCCCTGGCTTCCTTCAGATCCATTTTTCTTTTCCTTCCGTTTCCTGCAAATGACCACAAAAAATCCGCAATCGGTAGTTCTTTGAAGAACGCCTCCTGCGGACTTTCCTATTCAATATTCACCCTCCGGTTGACCCGAGGCACCGTGAAAAGCCATCAGATCAGCCCAACTGAACACCGACAGAAAGACCGCTTTGATGGTAATAATAAAATCGATTCAACACAACCGTCATCATCGCTTTCTGCCTTGTCCTTTCTTACTTCTACGGAATCATTTTATGACTTTTCCGGCAATTTGTCAAGTGCTTTTTCAAAAAAAGCCGATATTGTGGATTTTACACGGAACAATTCCGCTTTTTTCTTCTGTTTTTCGTCAAAAAGAGCAGGTCATCCCTTACGCTGCGAAACATTTAACTGCCTGCCGTCACACACAAGGGTAACCTCCCCATTTCTCGTCAGGTAACATCCCTCCCCCAAGGCCAACAGGACCTGGGAGGCTTCCGGCTCCTCTTCCGAAGAGGTAATCACCGAAGCCGCAGGGGAAAGCCGCTGTATCAGCCTTATAAGCTGTTTGGACGCTTCCCCGTGATGGGGTACCTTGAAAAAATCCACAGGCCCCTCAAGACCGCCTTCCTCTTCCATATCCTCAATCCGGTCCTTTTCAATATCCCCGGCAAAGAGAAATACCTTTTCGCCGTAGGAAAAGCGCAAGACCAAAGAGGAATTGTTGCTGTCGCTCTTTTCATAAACCTTGGTTGCAGGGAAGATTTCCAACTGCACATCCCCTAAGGTCAGACTCCGGTTCTCCGTAACCTTCTCGGCTGTCAGACCCAGCTTTGCAAGGGAAGTGCTGTATTTTCGGTATTCCCCCGAATCCTTGGCGCGGTCGGGCTGAAGAATTCTTTCCACCGTATAATTCTCCAGGATTTTGCTTGCCGAGCCGATATGATCCTCGTCAAAATGCGTGAGAAGAAGCAGATCGATCCTCCGGACATTCTCTCTCTGCAAAAGAGCGGCAATCGTCTCATAGGAATCCTTGGTCCCGGTGTCCACGAGGATCGCCTTTTCCGCAAACCGAATCAGGGCCACATCCGCTTTTCCAACCGAGGGAAAAACGATTTTCAGTTCCTCCCCCGCAGGAGAACCGGCAGCGCTTTCTCCGGAAACCTCCGGAGAACGGCAGGCGCAGAACATCGGCAACAGCACCCACAAACACAGCACCAAACAAATAAAACGGTATTTCAAAGTATCCCCCATCCGAAAAGAAAGCTCTCCCCCGAAAAACAATCCGACCGCCAAAGGGCTTCCCCGCCGTTTTTCCGGAGCTTCATTTCTTTATGACACTGCTGACCAGGGTCAGAATTCCGTTTATAATCAGAATCACGCCCAGAACAAGGAACAACACATCCAGCCAGTTGCTGAAGATCACGAGTATACCTACAACCATCGTGATTACTGCCGAAAGAACCCCCAGAACCGTTTTGAATTTCAGAGAATTCAGCAGATCCATCAGACCCTTGAGAATGATCATCACACCAAATGTAATCAACGCCGCCTTGATAAAAAGCCAGCCGCCTAAGATCACCAAAAGCCCTATGGCGATATTCAGAATGCCCGCAATGTTGTTCTTGTTTATGAGGATGTTGATGACCCCCATCACAATGAGCAGTGCCCCGATCAAAGACATCACAATATTCAGCATCCCGCTCCGCAGCGTGCAGAAAAGAATTCCGATCACCACATACATTACCGCTGAAATCATGGAATTCAACGAACCGGGAAATCTGTTATCCTGTTTCATAAAAAACTTCCTTTTTTCCGTTTGCCGATAAACCGACTGTTTTTATTTTAACAACCTCTTCCCTAACATTCAACAAAAAATTATGTTCCTTCTATTAAATTTGTTCTGTCCGTAACACAAGTATGCTCCGGAAACGCCGTATTTTTCAGCACTTTCTGTGAAGAGCAAGCCCTTATTTGGGCGCTTTTTTCCGGCAATCCATACAAAAGCAGCTTTTCTTCCGATTTAATTTTTATAAATAAATATAAAAACAGGCATTATTTCATAAAAAATTCACGCACAAAAACCGACCTTTTTTTTGCAAATCTTCTTGATTTTTTTCTTTTCGGTGTTATAATGACGGTGGTTGCAAGCAGGAAACCATCGCTTTTCCAGCAGGGTTTCCGTCCGTTCTTACCGTCTTTTTTCGCCTCTCTTTTTGAAGAGGCGAGCGGGAGGTTCTCATGAAAAAAGACTACCACTTTGATCCGGCCAAGCCTTGGCTTTTTCCGGCAGAATATGTATCGGTTCTGTCTGCGCACCAGATGGACCAGCCGTCTCTCTTCATCAGCACCGACCGGAGCGGTGAAGGTCTTCCCTGCAACTGTCTTCTTGCCGCTGACAAGTCGCGCCTGTTGGTGATTTGCGGCGTGATGAGTCTGCGCAAAGAGAGAAAAAATACCGCCAAAAAAGCGATTGTCCGGTATTTTGTTCAAACCGAGTATACAGAGTATTCCTTATCCGAGCTGTCGGATTTTTCACTGCGGGAGCTGGCTTCCTCCTGCCTGTTCACCGCCGAAAAGGACGGTGAGCGTCTGGCCCTGGCCGGACTGAATCTGGGTCTGCACGAGCCAATGCTTCATTTTGTGGACTACATAAAAGAGCTGAAGGAAAAAGGTAGCTTTACGCCTGTTTCCGAGGAAGAAGCCAAGGAGCAGGAGCAATACTGCCCCAAATGCGGTCTTCGCTATGCCGATGCAGACAACAAGCTCTGCCTGAACTGCCGGAAAAAAGGCAGTGTGGTTTGGCGCACCGCCTCCCTTTTCAAGGAGTACCGTCTGCGCCTGTTCTTGGTGCTGGTTCTGTTGATTCTGGCAGGAGCGCTTTCGGTTCTGGCGCCGTATTTCTCCACCAAAACGCTTTACGACGATGTGTTGGTCAAAAGCGGAAAATACTATGGAAAGCTGTTGGCCGTCATTCTGATGATCTTAGGCACCCGGCTTCTTTCCATGCTGGTCAGCGCCCTGCAAACCATTCTCACCTCCACTCTCGCCGCAGACATGACCTGCAAATTGCGCCGCGTGATTTTTTCTTCCATCAACCGGCTTTCTTTGGGATTCTTCACCTCCCGGAAGACCGGAGGCCTGATGACGCAGGTCAATTCCGATGCCGGCACGATTTACGGTTTCTTCTGCGACATTCTGCCTGCCTTTGCCGTGAACATCGTGCAGGTTCTTGCGGTGCTGGTGGTCATGTTTCTGCTGAATCCCCTGCTCTGTGTTGCGGCGGTGATTCTGGTTCCCCTCAGCATTGTTGCCATCCGCTTTATTTACAGAAAGCTGGACCTTCTGCACTACCGACGCTTCGGTAAAGGCCGCTCCTTAAACTCTTCCCTTTCGGATATGCTGAGCGGTGCAAGAGTGGTGAAGGCCTTCTCAGGCGAGGAAGACGAAAAGAAGCGCTTTGACAAGAAAAGTCAGGCAGTGGCCAACGCCGACCTGGAGACTTCGGAGTATGAAGCCACGGTATTCCCGGCAGTCGGACTGCTGTTGCACCTGGGAAGCGTCTTTGTCTGGGCCTTGGGCGGCGTGATGATCCTGCTCAACTACCGGTATCCCTCGTTCATCAGCGACGGTGCGGTGCTGACCTACGGTACGCTCGCCACCTTCCTTTCCTATGTTTCGATGATCTATTCACCTCTGTTCTTCTTTGTGAACATGGTTTCCATGACGGCAGACAGCATGAATGCCATGGGCAGGCTGATCGAAATCATGGATGCCAAGCCGGAGGTTGTGGAAAGTGCCAAGCCCCTTTCCCCCGAAACCGTTTCCGGACGGGTGACCTTTGAAGATGTGGGATTCTCCTACACGGTGGGACATCCGGTTTTGAAAAATATATCCTTCGATCTGCCCGCCGGAAAGACCCTGGGCATCGTCGGAAAAACGGGAGCGGGAAAAAGCACCCTCGCCAATCTTCTGATTCGCCTTTACGACCCTTCGGAAGGGCGCATACTGCTGGACGGAGTGGATTTGAAGGACCTGTCTTTCGAATACCTGCGGAACAGCATCTCGATCGTTTCGCAGGATACCTACCTTTTCTCCGGAACGGTTTTGGAAAATGTGCGCTATGCCAACAATAACGCCTCCTTGGAGGAGGTTCTCTATGCCTGCGTGGCTTCGGGCGCCCACGATTTCATCATGAAATTGCCCGACGGTTACGATACGAAAATCGGGCAGGGCAACGCCGATCTGTCCGGCGGTGAACGCCAGCGTCTTTCCATTGCCCGGGCCATTCTGAAAAATCCGAAAATCCTCATTCTGGATGAGGCCACGGCGGCCATGGACACCCGCACCGAGCAGATCATCCAGCGTTCGATCACCGCTCTGTCCAAAGGGCGCACCACCCTGATCATCGCCCATCGGCTCTCCACCCTGCGGGACGCCGATGAACTGATCGTTCTGGACAAAAAAACGGTGGTGGAGCGGGGAACGCCCCAGGAACTGCTCCGGCAGAAGGGCGAATATTTCAAGCTGTACAAGCTTCAGCTGGAAGCGTTAAGAACCATCGGTATTTCGGAAGAAGACTGAACGGATAGCGGAACAAGGAGGATTACAACCCATGGACTCTGTTTTTGAAATTGCAGGAATCCTGCCTCTGACCCCCGAAAACTCGGAAATTGTGGAAGAAGGGGACTTTCCGGTGCTGTATCTGCTGGACGACAAGGGAAAGAAAGAGCGGTTGGGTCTGATCGAAATCAAGCGCGCTTTCCCCTTTGAACAGGATTGGGAATTCTTGGTGCTCTCCGATGAAGAAGGAAAAGACTGCGGCTTTATCCGGAATCTGAAGGACCGAAGCGCCGCAGAACAGGAATTGATCCGCAAAGAGCTGAACCGTCGGTACTATATGCCGGTCATTGAAGAAATTCTGAAAGTGGTGGATCGGTTCGGTTTCTCCTATTGGACGGTAAAAACCCCCGGCGGACCTCTTGAATTCTCGGTTCGGGACCCTTATAAATCCATTCTGCATTTGGGAAATCGGTTGCTCATCACCGATGCGGACGGCAACCGCTATGAAATTCCCGATGTTACGGCCTTAAAAAAATCAGACCTTCGGAAAATCGAACTGTACCTGTATTGAGGGAAAAAAGAATGTTCCGTAAAAAGAAAAAAATTCCTTGCTCCCCGAATGAGATTCTGGAAGGTTGGGAGCCTGCCTATAAAAACGAGCAGGAAGAAGAACTGTGCCTGCTCTCCTATGATTACCACCCGGAGAAGGACGGCTACAGCAAAACCGAAGGAATCCTTTTTTTCGGGCGGCATCGGATTGATCGGTGGGAAGAGGGAAAACTGCTGGAGCGTCTGCCCCTGGAGGGCGGCGAAAGTCTGTTTTTGCTCCGGGATGGCGCTGCTCTGCGGCTGGTTCTGAAAAAGGGAGGACAACGAATTCTTCTTGCCTGTGCCAGCCAAAAGGAAAAAATGCACTACGGACAGTGTATACAGGCCCTGAACCGCTATTTTGAAAAGGGAGTCTGGGAACCCAAAAGACCCTTAGACGGTCCTGAACGGGGCGGAGCCTCGGGTGGCGGCAGATTTGGCGGTCGGGGCGGTTCCGGCAGTCGGGGTGGACCCGGCGGTCCGGGAGGAGCCGGCAGGGGACGCTTTTCAAGAAAAATAGGCAAAGCCCAGGTCAAATGGCTGTTCTCCATGCTGAAGCCTCTTTTGCCCCTGCTTTTCCTGTCGCTTCTTTTGTTTATCGCTTTTTCTGCGGTAGGGTTGATCTCGCCGACCATCTCTCAGAAGCTGGTGGATGACTATCTGGGCAACGAACAGAGAAATTCCTCCATGATTCTCCCCTATCTGCTTTTGGTGCTGTCTCTGCTGGCCTGCACGGTGGTACAGCGTCTGCTTTCGGCGTTGCGCACCCGCCTTACCGCCCGCATCGGCTGTAAGGCCATTCTGAAACTGCGGGAAGAGGTTTTCTCGAAGGTACAGAATCTTTCCCTTGCGGGGATTCAGAAGCACACGGTCGGTGCACTGATGCAACGCATTTCCAGAGATACGACCGTCATCAAAAATTTTCTGGTTTCCGATTTCGGAAACATTGTGGAAAACCTGACCACCTTTTTGGCCGTGGGAATCATCCTGGTCTACAACGATATCAAAAACGGCACCTTTCTCTTCATTCTTGTGGTGATTCCGGCCGTTCCCGGTGCGCTTCTTTTCCGGGCCTTCAACCGGAAGATCCATACGATGTACGGCATCCAATGGCAGGTCACTTCCCGCTCCGACTCGGTTCTGCACGATATTTTTTCGGGAATACGGGTTGTAAAAGCCTTCGGCAAGGAAAAAGACGAGATCGTGCGGTACGACGGCACCATTCAGAAGATGGCGCAGGTGGAAAAACACAATGAAATTTTCTGGGCCATTCTTTCGCCCTTGGTGAACTTTCTGATGTGTTTAGGCGAATTCACCGTCCTGTATTTTGTGGGTCGGGAAATTCTCGGCGGGCAGATGACCATAGGGGAAATGACCAAGCTGACCTCCTACACTGCCATGATCTACGGACCCTTGCGTATGATGACCTTCCTCCCCCGGAAAATCATGCACACGGCCACTTCGGTTTCCAAAATCTACGATGTGATGAACGACGAGGATGTGATGCACCATCCGGAGGATGCCAAAGAACCGGAAATTACCGGAAATGTAACCCTAAAGGATGTGTCCTTCGGGTATGAAGCCGGAAAACCGGTCTTGGAGCACATCAACCTGGAAGTGAAAAAAGGGGAAATGATCGGCTTAGTCGGGCGCTCAGGTGCCGGAAAAAGCACGCTCATCAATCTGGTTATGCGGCTTTATGATCCGGACGAAGGGCAGGTGCTCTTGGACGGCACGGACATTCGGGATATTTCGCCCAAGTGCCTGAGAACGAGCATCGGGGCAGTGCTGCAGGAAACCTTCCTCTTTTCGGGCAGTATCCGACAGAACATCGCCTATGCCAAGCCCGATGCCACAGGGGAAGAAATCGTTGCCGCCGCCAAAATGGCAGGCGCCCACGAATTTATCATGCGTATGTCCGACGGTTACGACACCTATGTAGGGGAAAAGGGCTGCACCCTTTCGGGCGGCGAACGGCAGAGGATCGCCATTGCACGGGCTCTGCTCTTAGACCCGAAGATCCTGATTCTGGACGAAGCCACTTCGGCCCTGGATACCGAAACCGAAAAACAGATTCAGGAGATTTTGAGCAAATTGATTGCCGGCAGGACCACCATCGCCATTGCCCACCGCCTTTCCACCCTGCGCAATGCCACCCGCATTGTGGTTTTGGACAGCAAAGGAGTTGCCGAGGAGGGTACCCACGAGGAGCTGATGCGCAACGAACAGGGCATTTACTACGGCCTGGTGATGGCTCAGCGGAAAATGTCTTCGGTGAAAGGAAAGAAAAACTGACGACTTTTGCGGATTGCCCAGAAAACGAAAAAGGTGTTGTATGCTTTCGCCGGTGTCCGGGAATTCCGACTTCAAAAATAAACGGAAAAGAGAACCGATACAACAGTATACCGCAAAAAACAATTTGCAGGAAGATGCTGTAATGAAACCGTTGCTGAAAAAACCGGCGGAACCTATCGCCAAAAAAGCAGGCATCCCGATTTCAGGCTTGATCAGCCCGAACAAACCCGCGACCGGATGTACCTGAAATCTTTTATCAATAGCAAGTGAAATAAAGATCATTGCCGCCGCTCGCAAAAATTCATGACAGGGACGATCGGACGCCCTACACGGTAACTGTAAGGGTAGAAAAAACCGACAGGACGGCAAAAAGGAAGTGTAAAAAGGCTTGGTCGGCGTTTTTTCTCCTCCCGCGACCTTGCCGCAGCATACACCGGAATCCGACAAAATCAAAGGCAAAACCGACCGGGATCGCACCAAAAACGCCGTCATCCCGACCGGCATTTTTGGGGGGCTGTAAAATAAGCGAGCTTTTTATAGTCCCCCTCGCATAAAAACTGTGTTTCGGGTCATCGCCCCCGTTTGCAACACCTTTGGCTTTTGTGCCGAAAACCGGCCGGGCTTCAAGAGCGGATGGACCATTGGTCGTGGACTCTTATAGGATATGTACACCGACTGCTCCGACCGGACTTGTCTGCCGGAATCTTTTTTTATTTTTTCCGCATTTGTCTGAAAAAGAGCAGAACCGCCGCCGCAAAAACCGCAAGAGCGTAGACAAAAACGATCAGAAAATGGGTCAAAGATCCGGAAAAATCTCCGGCAAGCACCATCCGCCCTGCCTGAACGGCATGAAAGAAGGGAAAAGCCTTTGCAATCTTTTCAAAGACTCCGCCCACCAAGCTCAGATCGAACCAGGCTCCCGAAAGAAATGCGGTCAGATTGGTCAGCAACGCCCCGCAAAGTCCGCCCACCGGTTTCACTCCGAGCACACTGCCGCAGAGCAAGCCCAGGGCAATGAAAAAGAATGCCGCCGGAAACCCCAGAATCAGCGCATAAATTGTATTCACCGACAGGGGCAAGCCCAGCAGTGCGGCTGTCAGATAACAAATTCCCGACTGAACCAGCGCCAGAGGAAGCAGGGGCAGAAGATACCCCAGAATAAAATCCCAGGCACGCATGGGCGTAGTATAAAGTCTCTGTAAAAATGCGCTTTCCCGATCTTTTGCTATGATCGTTGCCGAAAAAAGGGTCAGAAATGAAAACCCGAACACCGCAATCCCCGGAGTCAGATTCTCCGGAGCAAACAGTTCCACCGGTACATTTTTCTGAATCGCCGTCAACAGCAACAAAAGCACCACTGGAAATCCCGCCCCAAACAGCAATGTCAGAGGATCCCGCAACATTTCTTTGAGGGTGCGCACCGCAAAAACCCTTATTCTCATTTTTTCTCCTCCCGAACAACAGCCAGAAAGGCCTCCTCAAATTTTTCTTTTCCGGTTTTCTCCTTCAGTTGGGCGGAGGTTCCCGAAAAAAGCAGTCTGCCCTTCTGCAAAATGCCGACCCGATCGCAAAGCGCCTCGGCTTCTTCCATATAGTGCGTTGTCAGGATCATCGTGACCCTTCCTTTCATCTCCCGAATGGCATCCCAAAGCTCACTTCTCGCAAGCACATCCAGACCGAGCGTGGGCTCATCCAGAAAAAGCACCTCCGGTTCTCCCACCAGTGCCAACGCTATACTCAGTCGCCTTTGCCATCCGCCCGACAGCTTCCCCGCCTTTTTCTGAAGAACGGCTTCCAAACCAAAGCGCTCCACAAGCTCTTGTGTTTTTTGGGCGGTTTTTTCCTTGGGATAGCCATATATGCCGCACAAAAGCCTCAGATTTTCCTCCACGGTCAGATTGGGCGCAACCGCCGTCTCCTGCGGTGAAACCCCAACGATTCTCTTGACCTCTTCCCGGTCTTTCAAAATGCTTTTTCCGCAGAGAAACGCTTCTCCGCCGGTGGGTTGCAAAAGGCAGGAAAGCATTTTCACCGCCGTGGTCTTTCCGGCTCCGTTTACCCCCAAAAGCGCATAGATTTCGCCCTTCTGTATCTCTAAATTCAGACCGTCCACCGCTGTCAGATCCTTATACTTCTTGGTCAGTCCTTCGGTTTTAACGGCAATCATTTTTTTCCTGCTCCTTTCTTTTCAGCTGCTCCTTTAAGCCCAGAAAACAATCGCTCAAAGAATTGCTGACAAAATCATCGTCCCACTCCAGATACCCGGTGGCCAGCATGGATGCGATCCCGTGAACATATACCCAGGTTTCCAAATGAAAAAGGTAGGCGGCATCCTTCTCTAAGCCAGTGGCCTTGCACATCAGATCAAGAATCCGGTCGTCGATTTTCACTTCGATCTTTTCGCCCCTGCGATTGCGCATGAACAGCAGACAAAACAGCTCCTTTTCTTCCCGCGCAAACCGAATATATGCCATGCCCGTGGATTTATAGAGCGGATATTTCCCCGACTCCATTTCCTCCCGGACAAAAGATTCATAGACCTCTTCTGTCTCCCGAATGACTCCGGTGCGTACCTCCTCCATATTCCGGAAAAGTCCGAAAATCGGTTTTACCGAACAGCCCAGTTCGGCCGCCAACGCCCGGGCAGTCAGCGCTTTCTCCCCCTTTTCCCGCACCAACTTCAGCGCAGCAGTCAGGATTTCTTCCTTCTGAAACAATGTGTTGGGTGGCATATTGTCCTCCTTTGGAATCAGTTGTTGCGCAACATTTGTTGCTTATTGAAGTATATACCAAGTCGATTGCATTGTCAAGAAGAAAAACAAAAATCAATTGCTTCCCGCAATAAAAAAGCAGGAGAGAAATTCTCCTGCCACAAGGTCGTACCTCCCCCGGTACTCCGTCCCACTCCCTCCAAGGGGCGTTTTTGAAAAAACGCCCCTTGG
>DPGD01000019.1:20003-20176 GCA_003522145.1 Clostridiales bacterium
CCCTTGGAACCCTCAAAAACTTTTTTGGGAGCGTAAAGGCGAAGCCGGACGGTCTGTCGGTGTTTCGTGCAGGAATCTTGTCCCGCCTGAAAAGGCGTGCTCCGATGCACTGGCTTGCTCTCTCCTTTTGTGGGACGCTGTCCCACACCCTGCCAAGGAGCGTTTTTGAAAAA
>DPGD01000056.1:0-25205 GCA_003522145.1 Clostridiales bacterium
ACAGAATATTTCCAAAGCAGAGTACAGGTTTTACGGCGCGAATCATCAGCGGCAAAAAACAGAGTGCAGACAAAATGCCGATGTCCCGTAAGGATCTTTTTTGAAGAATTGGTGTAATCCCGAAAAATCGAGGTTACACCTTTCTTCTTTTTACGCCACATATCTGTATTTCTGCGGATTCTTTTTAATTTCTTCCATCATTGCCCGAATTTCCTTTTCATCGGGGATATCCATCATTCCAATAACTGAAAAATAAATATCGACCTTCATGTGGCAATGACCGTCGTATTTATCATTATTGTGGACTTCAATACATTCTATGAACGAATGAATAAGTCCGGAGGTTAGTTCCTTTACTTCCGTGATTTCTCGGACAGTTTTCAAAAGCAGGCGGAGATCAACAGTTTTTTGATCGGCGGACTGTAATTCGACTTTTGCGTTCTCGACCTCTGTCGTCAGTTCTCGCTGCTCTTTTTCGTATTTCTGCATCATACGCTGATAACGGGTATCTTCCACATTTCTCAAAACCCGATCCTCATACAGGGATTCAATCAGACGGTCGATTTCATCAATACGCTTTTCACCGTTACGTACAAACTGCTGAAGCCGTTGATGTTCTGCCTGCCGTACAGAATCGTTTTTCTTTGCCAGCATATACAGAAAAACCGGCTCGTAGCAACGAACAAAATCCACGAAATCGCTGATTGCCTCCAAGACAATCTTTTCAAGGACTACATTTCGTATATAGTGAACCTTGCAAGTGCCGTGACCATCCTTGTAGTTTGAACACCGATAAAATTCCTTTTCCGGCGGCAAACTCTTTGCAGCGCAATAGTGTAATTTCGCACCGCAATCAGCACAGTATAAAAGGCCTGCAAATTTGCTTGTCTTTCCGGTAGCCGTCGGACGGATGCGATGCTCCCGTATTTCCTGCACTTTCAGCCAAACCTCCTCCGAAATAATCGCTTCCTGCGTATTAGGAATGATTTGTTGATTTTCGGTAGGATTATAGATTTTCTTGTGAACCTTATAGCTAACAGTAGAGGATTTGAAGTTTACCGTGCATCCGGTATATTGTCGGTTTTCCAAAATACTTACAACTGTCCTTTGATCCCATCCATAAATATTGGCAGGTGTTTTCGCAGAATGCTTTCTCCCAATGCTGTCATAATAAGCAGACGGTACGGGAACTTTCTCCTTTTCTAACTGCCGAGCGATTTGTGAAGGACCTCTGCCGTTCAGACATAAGGCGTAGATTCTTTTCACAATTGCCGCTGCAGGTTCATCAATCAACCATTTTTTCTTGTCCGTATCGGATTTCTTGTAACCATACGGGACAGCGGGAGAAACGCGCTCGCCGTGCTCGGATTTTGTTTTCCAAACCTGACGGATCTTCTGACTGGTTTGTGCCGCATACCATTCATTGAAAATGTTATAGAACGGCATCATTTCCATACCGGCACCTGTTTTGCTGTTGACATTTTCCGATAATGAAATAAAGGTAACACCGAGCGTCGGATATACCACCTGCGTCAGACGCCCCATTTCGACCTGCTCACGACCAAAACGGGAGAGGTCTTTGACTACGATCCTGCCGATAATCCCGGCTTCCACCATTTCTTCCATCCGCTTAAAGTCCGGACGGTTAAAAGTAGTGCCCGAAATACCGTCGTCTACGAAAAACTGATAGTTCGTTATACCGTTTTTCTTGCAGTAGTCCTCTAAAATGGTTTTCTGATTTTTTATGGAATTCGACTCGTTTTCTTCGGCATCCTCTTTGATATCATCTACCGAAAGACGACAATATAAAGCCGTCAGTAATTCTTCTTGCTCTTGTAATTTAGTTGCTGTTGTCATTTCATAATCTCCTTTCCGACAACCAAAAGCGCAGCAAGGGTAATAATACCTTACTGCGCTCCGTGTATTATTTCAAATGTGCTGATTACAGATACTGATTTGCCAGCAATAACGCTTTGAACTGATTCAGCACGGTACGCTTGCCTTCGGTTTTCAGATGAGTTGTAACATCATAAACCGTACCGCCGATCTTCATAGAAAAGGTGCTTTTCCTTTTTTCGTCGGTATCCGGCACACGTTCTTCAAACAAATATTTTTCTTTCTCGTTCATATTCGTTCCCTCCTTTTTCATCTTGAATCTCGGTTGCGCTGACGGATGATATTCCGGTGGTAATACTCAGCCGCTTTGATTAAGAAATCTTCGGTCTGCTTGACGGTGTAACTTTCGGGAACGATATCACGCAGGCGATCCATCGGAACTTTCACCGTCTCCCGCTGATTTGCTTTTTCTTCGGAAAGCGTTTTGTGAATCCGGTATTTGCTCAATACACCGTTTTTGTAATACTGATGCAGATGCCACACCTGCGAATAGGACGGGGTGCAGTCGTTCATCTCACATACCTCTAAAACGTCATACTGACATTGCTCCGGCAGGAACGAAAGCTCCACGCCGACGGAGAGAGCAATCTTTCCCTCGTCCATCATCGTGAGCAGTTTGGGAATCAGATGGGTGAGACGGATATACCTCTGTATCTGCGCACGGCTTTCACCGCTGTCAGCACCGAGAAGTTCATCACTTCTTAACTTCGTCTCAAGTTGAGACGAAGTGCCTTGATGCTTGATTGCATCGTATTTCATCTTGTACGCAAATGCTTTTTCAGACGGCAGAATATGCTCCCGGTGTAGGTTGCTGTCCACCACTGCAATGGCGGCGGCATCCCGGTCAAGGGCATAAATAAAGGCAGGAACTGTTTCCAGCCCTGCCTTAACTGCGGCGTGTAAGCGTCTGTGCCCGCTCACTACCTCATATTCGTCTGTGGTGTTTTCTTTCGGTCGGACAATGATCGGAGATAGAATACCCTGCGTCTGAATGCTTTCAATCAGCGTGTTCATTTCCTCGTTGTCGAGTACCTTGTAGGGGTGTCCCTCAAAGGGGTGTAATTTAGATACCGGAATGACTACCGGCGTTTTCATAGTATTGTTATTCATAGTTTTTATCTACTCCATTATTTAGATTTGTTTCTTGCCCTTGCATTGGCTTCACGTTCGGTATTGAATTCTGCCTGCAAAAGCTCGTATAGGTGCGGAGATTTCTCCATAATCTTTTCGGCTCGCTTCACTTTTTCACGAAGCGGGCGCATTTTTTCTGTGATTGCCTTGCGTTCGTCCTTTGCGGCTTTTACCTCTTCGGGCGTGTGCGCACGGCGGCGGGTGTTGTCTGCTTTGGAACGTTCACGCTCCAAGGCAGATATTTGTTCTTTGGCAGCGGATATACTTTGCTCTAACTGCGGGATCGTGTGGATCTCCTCCCGCTGCAGAAAGCGGTAGTCGCTGACGTACTGTTCGATATTTCTTGCCTCGTGCCGTAAATCCGGCGACATCAGGTCTTCTGCCATCTGCAAAATCGTAATAAGGATCAGAAACAAGGTATCCACCAAAACGGTCACGGTGTCGTAACTGTGGTCAACAGAAAATTCCAAACGACTGATTTCATCCTCCAATGCCGTAGTACGCCATTTCTGTATGCGCTGGGAAAGGACCGCATAGAACTCCACGCCTTTATCCCAGTTTGCATTGATGCGCTCGTCCAATACCTCTCGTGAATAACCGAGAGAATCCAGACGGATCGGACGTTTCCAGCCGGGAGCCGTTATTGTGGTATGAGCGTAATACTCATCCGTGCGACCGAAGGTATAGCCGAGTGCTTCCATCTGATAACGGAAATCTTTTATTGAGCCGCAGGTCGGGAGAACATATTCAATATCCCGTTTGAGCATATCTCGGTGTGTCATACCGCCATTCTTCTTGTACCAGTAAGCACCACGACTTTGACCTTTCCAAAAGCTCGCATCTTTCAGTACGGATTTTCCGTATTCCCGGCAGACCTGATCGGAGATTTCACGCAGTTTAATATGATCCTTCTGATGATTACCGAACTTGCTGCCGTCTTTGTAAGAAACGCTGTTTACAACAAAATGGCAGTGCAGATTATCCGTATTCAGATGAACGGTAACAAGCACCTGAAACTTATCGCCCCACATCCGGTAAGCGGTCTCTCTGCCGATGGCAAGGGCCTCCTCCGGCGTGACCTCACCCGTCTGAAAGCTCTGATACCCGTGATACGCCACATTCCCGCCGAGTTTCCCGAAACGGCGCTTGACCGCCATCATCGCCTGATATGCTCTCTGTTTCGGGCAGTTGATAGCGTCAACATATATCTGCTTGTCGGTCTTTTCGCCGTTCCCGGCATAGGTGAGCGTAGCGAACAGATCACGGTCGAGATATTTCTGCGCCGTTGTCTTATCGGGATTGTCTGCATAATCCAGTACATCCTTCAATCGGCATTTGACGGGCCATAGTCCGGTGGTTGCCATTGCGTCACCTCCCGTATAATTTCGTTAGGCGGCTGTTTTCGGTCGTCGATCAGTTCGGCGTAGATTTCGTCGAACAGTTTCAGCGCCGCCGCTTCGAGTTCAGGGGTCAGTTCTTTATTAAGAAAGACACATAAATCCCGGTGGAAATGATAAAAGGCGTCCGGCTGAACCGCTTTGGGTTCATAGCCGAGCGCCCTTCTTAAAATATATTCGCCTTGCCGCATTCCGCAGAGTACGGCATTCTTTTTGATCTTCCTTTTCTGCGCATCAGTCGCTTCAAAGAAGATCCCGTTCTTTGATTTTTTACTACCCATATTTTCATTCTCCTTCCTGATGGGGTATTAGGGGTACACCCCTAAAGATAGAGCCGATGAAGATCGGCTCTGAACGGGAAAAATATATATTTTTTCCCTGCTTGATACGGTGTGAGACGCACCCCCCATAGGGATAAATCCCCACGGTGTCTGTGCGTCCACGCCGTTCGTAAGTGCGTACCTTTCTCTTTGTGTCACGATGGCTCAGATATTCCGTGATTCTTCCGCATTTGAGCCATAATCGGCGGGATTTGGCTCAGAAGAAGGCAGACAGGTCGGAAAGGACATTTTCGTCGTTCTCTGCCTGCTGTTCCTCTGTCAGTTCCGTGTCTGCCGTCCCGTAGTCTGCCGTAGCCGTAGCGACAAACGAAACCCCCGATAGCTCCTCCCGAAATACCTGCCGGACATCATCAAGTGTAAAATCTCGGTCGCTGTTTTGGCGCTCTATAAATGAAATAACCGCCTCAACAATGAAGCGGTTTCGGGATTTACCTTTCTTATTATTCAGTTCGGCAAGATACTCGGCGGCACGGCGTTCGGCTTCATCGTTCAGATCAAAGCGCACATTCAGTCGGTAATGATTGCTCATTGTCTCTCATCCGCTTTCAGCTGCAGCTCCGCCATATACTCATAGCCTTTTGCTGCTGCACAGATATCGTCCACGAATTTCACACGGTCGGGATTGCACTTATAAAAGTTCTTCACAAGGCATCCGCCTCCACCGGTGATATACAGTGTCATAGTGCCTTCGTCATAGCCGTGTTCACGCAGACGGCGGAAAATATCCTTTACATATTCCGCAGCGGTGGTCTTGATGATTTTCAGATCGGAGGCGGGAATGTCTGCCGTACCGTTCTGCAATACCTCGTCGATAATAACATCATTGATTTCCCGACGGGTCTTCTGCATAAACTCCTCACGGATCGCAAGCGTACACTGATAGGTGCCGAACTTTTCGGTGTACATCTTACTGCTCATCGGTCTGCCGTTCGTAAGAAACAGCGTGTTCATTGTCCCGTTGCCGATATCTGCCACAACGGAAAGTCCTTTCATTGTCGAAACGAACTCCGCAACGGCGGCATATCCCTGCGGATAGATTTTTACGCCGGAGATACGGACGTGATAGTCCGTATGCTGATAGGTGTAGCTGACCTCCTCGTTTTTGGAGAGGTAGGCGGCAAACTCAGCTTTCTGCCCACTTGTCCAAGTCAGCGGAAGTCCGGCAGCGATGATAACATCAGCCTCTGTCAGTTCTTTGTCTTTCAGTTCTTCCGCAATCGCCACAAGGGTGAGAAGATAATAATCCTCATCCTTGATCTTATCTGGCAGGAACTCCTTGTGTCCTTCACCGATGAGATAGTACCGTCCATCGTATTCCAGCATATCCTTCGTAAACAGCGGTTCGGCATCAAATCCCATAACGCCGGTTTTGAAGCAATGGTTAGCGGTCTTAATATTGCCGTAACCGTGATCGATTCCTACGATCAGTTTTTCTTTGAATTGTTTCATAGTAAATACCTTCTTTCCCCCGTCTTTCCGGGGTGTCGATTTGTTTTCGTAACTGCAAAAGTGGGAGCAGTTATCTAATTTTGTTCTGCTGCAAAATTTCATCATAGAGTTCCTTTTCGGTGGGCAGTACCGCCTTGAGGAAATAGTTGCAGTAAATCCCGTATCGGGAAATGAGCTGTACACATTTACACTCCTCGCCGTTGTCCAGCAAAAGGCAATTGCCGTCCACGCAGTTGCAGCACTCCCTGCGGGCAAGCTTCCTGACCTTTGCCGACTGTTTTGCCGTGAGTTTCAGAATCATACACAGCACCTCCCTCGTCCTGAAATCCGGGCAGCAAAAAAGCCGCCGGTTTCCCGACGGCTCGTCTGCCTTACACTTATATAATACCGAAGAAAGGCGATTTTGTTTTAGACAGAGCAACAACAAAAAGTAAATAAACGCAACACGCTGAAAAGTTAGTAATAACACGTATTTTGCGTATATGGCTTGAATTTTCTAATATAAATCAGCAACATCTGAGAAAAATTTTCTTGTGTTTTTCTCAATTTTTTCAATGGGACATTAATTGGACACTTCTCGTGATAGAATTTTGCATGGGAGGTGGTAGAATGATCGAAAAAATCAGTTATTTCACAGCAGATTACCGTGACGGCAGAGTATATCTCGGCGGTAAAGGCAAAGATGCCGGATATTACGCCACACAACTGCTGAACGAATTCGATAAAGATGAGTTCGCCGCTCGGTTTGCAGTGTTCCGCACGGAGAACTGGAATACGGCAAAGCAGCTTCGCACCGGCTTCCTCAATACCGATACCTATATGAAAGCCGGAGACGAGATCAAATACATCCTTACATTACTCCCAAAGCTTCGCCCGTTCTCCGAATTGGATATTCAAGGCGAGTGCAACAGAATAGATGAACTGTTTACGGAGAAAATGGCAGAAAATCTTTGCGAATATTTCTGTCAGCGGGCGCTTACGGTAAATATGGATTTCGGATATATCTTCGGCGGATACTTTCCGAAAGGGTATGATAAGGAATTCTGCGAAGAAGCTGAAAAGCTTTTACAGACAGTCCTTGCCACGCTCAATTTCTATGACCGGCTCGGTGACGATGTGGCAGATGCTGCAAAGAAACTGCGGCAATTTGAAAAGCGTACCTATGAAGCCGAGCACCTTGACGAAGAACACCTTTTACCGATTGCCATAGATATTTTCGGCTCGGCTCCATTTGATGTTACTACGGAATATGTGCCCATCCGAAAATCCAGACGAAGCAAGAAAGCAACAGTGTCACGGCGGCTGCATTTCAAAAGCTATTACAGTTTTATACTGACCGATTTCTTTGAGGGATTACAAAACGGACATTATCCCCGTCAGTGTCGGATGTGCGGCAAATACTTCGTTATGACCTCTGCCCGCCGGACCAAGTATTGCGACGGTTGGGCAAACGAACAGTGGCACGGACACAAAATCACCTGCCGGAATCTTGCAGCACAGCAGAAACGCCGAGAACGTTCTGCTGATGATCCGATCACCGTCCGCTACAATTCCCGCTGCGGCGCTATCCGTGTGGAGGCACTGCGCGGCACGATTACGAAAGAATTTGCCGCAGCTGCAAAAGTGCTGGCAAAGGAACATAAACAACTTGCGGCGAGAGATCCGGTCTATGCCGCAAGACAGTATATTGCCGATATGGAACGGGACAAGCTGTACGCTGACACAGACGCAAGAATGAAATGAGGAGGTGTGTGTCGATGAGGGCGTGGGAAAAGGAATTATATAATTATCAGCTGACACCGGCACCGCCGAAGATGCCGGCACAGGAATATATCAAGAAATACCTTGCCGAAAAGGACGAAAAATACTTTTCGTGGTATCTGCATTACAACGAAAAATTTATCAATGAAAAGGTCAAAGGGTGCGTGCAGGAGTATGCGATGCAGGGGCATTTTATGGATTTGAAATCGGCGTATGTTTTCGGACTGCTCCAAGCTCTGCAAAATTACGATCCCGAAAAAGGTTCTTTCTTTAATTCTTTTCAAGCACACTATACCAAACGGGCGATTGATGATTATATCCGCACAATGCGCACGGGCTATACCGTTCCGACGGATGCAGAATACTCATTGCTCCGCAAGGCAATGGCGCTTTATGCTGAATACGACTACAAGAACGATGATGAAACCATAAATAAAATTGCCCTTGCCATTGGGAGAAAGCCGAATACCGCACGGAAAATGATCGCCGGTGGTATGCGGAATATGATGTTCACGGAGTTCTACCGACAGTACGCCGACGAGGACGGCGAAGAAAGCGCAGAGGATGTGACCGTCGATACCACCACCGAGCCGTCCCGGATGTTTTACCACGAACGGCGGCTGAAAATCCTCTGTGAAGCGTTCAATAACCTTGAATACCGTGAACGTGCCATCGTTGCCGAACACCTCGGCTTCTGTGATAATTGCTGGAGCACCCGCTACATAGCAGAAGAAAACGGTAAAAAGGTAAAGCGCAAATTTAAGAAAACGGCGTTTATAGACCTCGCTGGAGAGCACGGTGTTGTACCGTCCTCTGCCGACCGAATCTACCGTGGAGCGATAGACAAGCTCCGTAAAGCGCTTGAAGAAGACAAATGGTTATAACCCATAAAACACAAAAAGCCCCACCCGGAGCCAAGAAGGAACTCTTGATTCTGAGTGGGGCAGCATAATCTGCCAATGCAGCAGAACTGGTTATCTGCAAAGCAAGAAATTAGCAAAAAAAGAATTATTGTGACTTTTGAGTGACTCATATTGATTTTTGAGTGATTATATGATATAATGTAATTAATTGTTATGATTGGAGTGCTATCGTGGAAAAAGTATTATATCACATCAGTTACAATAGGCTTTGGAAACTGCTGATAGATAAGCATATGATGAAGAAAGATCTTCAAAAAATAACTTCTCTTTCTTCCAACGTTATTACGAAAATGGGTAAGGGCGAATCCGTTACACTTGAAACGCTTGCTAAAATCTGCATTGCTCTGCAATGTGGGATTTCGGATATCGTAGAAATCAAATGGGAGAAGCAATAAAATGGCAAACTTCACAAAAAAAGCAATTGTAGCCTCTTTTATAAAACTTTTGACAGAACGGCCGCTTTCTCAAATAACAGTCAAGGATATTGTGACTGATTGCGGAATCAATCGCAATACTTTTTATTATTATTTCGAAGATATTCCAAAGTTGATAGAAACTGTCGTTGAGGAGGATGCGGCCACAATCATCCAAACATATCCTACCGTTGAAAACTTTGGAGATTGTCTTGAAGCAGTTCTTGACACGGCTCTGTCCAAAAAGCGAGCTGTTTTGCACATCTATCATTCGACAAATCGTGATATTTATGAAATGTATCTTTGGAAGATCTGTGATTATGCCATCGAAGCGTACTTGTCAACCGTACTGAGGGGACATAAAATTAAAGAAAACGATTTGGATATCATAAAAAAATATCTTTCCAGTTTGGGATTTGGAATTATTTCAAACTGGTTAAGAAGCGATATGAGCGATGATATTCGTTCTTCATTTACACGACTTATGGATATCAAAAAAGGTATGCTTAAGGAAATGATCGAACGTTGTGAAGAAACATAAATTCAGACAAACAGCCGTAAGCTGTCTGAAAATCAGCTGAATCAATACCCAATGCCTAAAAATCAGGCATTGGGTATTTTTTTGTCCGTATACAAAGCATCGGCAAAGTACTATACTGACAACAGAATCATCAAAGGAGGTTCGTAATCCATGAAAATGCGTTCTGTCGCACCGATGAAAATAGCTAAAATCGGATACATCGTGGTATCGGTACTGTTTTGCATAGCCGGCATTTTATTTATCGCACTGCCGGAAATTTCAACGAAGATTGTCGGAATTGAAATCGGCATTGCCGCAATCGTTTTCGGTATCGTAAAATTGATCGGCTATTTTTCTAAAGATCTGTATCGGCTGGCGTTTCAGTTTGATTTGGAATTCGGAATTTTGATGGTGGTATTGGGAACGATTGTTCTTTTCCATCCCGAAAACCTGATGGCTTTCATTGCCGCTGCTTTCGGTATTGCCATTCTGTTTGACGGGCTGTTCAAAATTCGGATTGCGCTGGATTCCAAACGTTTTGGCATCAAAGATTGGTGGCTTATTCTTTCCTTGGCAATTCTTGCAGGAATCATAGGTGTTGCTCTGATTTTTGATTCTGCATTCGGCGCAGGGGTGCTGACAATTCTAATGGGCGTTTCACTTCTTTCCGAAGGGATACTTAATCTCTATACCGTCATCAGAACGGTTTTAATTGTCGAAAATCAAGTGCCCGATTTTGTTGAAACAGATACAATTGAATTTTTCGAAAAGGATAGGTGAAGATTATGCGTTTTTCAAAAGCGGTAGTAAAGTACCGCATCCCGATACTGATACTGACCGTTATTCTTATGATACCGTCGGTTATCGGTATGATCAATACCCGAGTCAACTATGATATGCTGACTTATCTGCCGTCAGATATGGAAACGGTCGTCGGCCAGAATGAACTGTTAAAGGACTTCGATAAAGGGGCTTTTACATTTCTGATATTCGAGGATATGCCAAACAAAGACGTGGCGAAGCTGAAAGAAAAGGTTGAGGCCATTGACCACGTCGATACTGTTCTTTGGTACGATTCTCTTGCAGATTTATCCATCCCGATGGAACTGCTGCCGGATTCGGTTTACAAGGAGTTTAATTCCGATCATTCTACAATGATGGCGGTGTTCTTCGATACGGGAACATCGGATGACCTTACAATGGATGCCGTGGAGGAGATCCGGTCGGTCTGCGGAAAACAGTGTTTCGTTTCCGGTATGACAGCACTTGTTGTGGATCTCCGTGACCTTTGTGAAAAAGAGGAACCGATATATGTAGGTCTTGCCGTGGTTCTTGCCTGCGTTGCTATGGTCGCTTTCCTTGACGGTTGGCTTATTCCTTTTGTATTCCTTGCCTCTATCGGTGCCATGATCCTTCTCAACCTCGGAACGAATATTTTCTTCGGTGAGATTTCTTACATAACCAAGGCACTTTCCGCCGTTCTCCAGCTTGCCGTGACGATGGACTATTCCATCTTCCTTTGGCACAGTTACAATGAACAGCGAGAAAAATATTCTGACAACAAGGAGGCAATGGCGGTTGCCATCAAGGAAACGCTTACGAGTGTGGTCGGAAGCTCCATAACAACGATTGCCGGTTTTGCGGCTCTATGCTTTATGAGTTTCACCTTAGGTCGCGACCTCGGAATCGTAATGGCAAAGGGTGTCCTACTCGGCGTTATCGGCTGTGTAACGGTGCTGCCGTCGCTGATCCTTGTACTCGACAAACCGCTTCAGAAAACAAAACACCGCTCGATTATCCCACATATGGGGAAATTCGCGAAGGGTGTTGTTAAGGTGTTCCCGGTGTTTCTTATCATATTTGCAATTCTCGTAACTCCTGCTTACTACGGATACAACAAAGCAAACGATGAAGTATATTACGATATGGGAGAGTGTCTGCCGGAGAATATGAACTATGTAATATCCAATTCCAAGCTTCGTGAGGACTTCAATATTGCCTCCACGCATATGGTTCTTGTTGATAGCAACCTCCCGGCAAAATCCGTCAAGAATATGATAACCGAAATGGAAGACGTTGACGGCGTGAAATATGTTTTGGGTCTTGAGTCGGTCATCGGCTCCCGTGTGCCGGAAGAGATTCTTCCCGACAGCGTAAAATCCATTCTTGAAAGCGATCGGTGGGAACTTTTACTTATCAACTCTGAATACAAAGCAGCAAGTGATGATGTAAATGAGCAAATTGACAAGCTTAACACTGTCCTTAAAAAATACGATGAAAACGGCATGCTGATCGGCGAAGCACCGTGTATGAAGGATATGATTGAAACGACGGGACACGATTTTGCTGTCGTGACCGCTGTATCGGTTATTGCAATATTCCTCATCATTCTGCTCGTGGAAAAGAGTATTTCTCTCCCGTTTATCCTGATTGCTGTGATCGAAGTCGGTATATTCATCAATCTCGGTTTGCCGCATTATCTCGGTCAGAGTATGGCGTTTATCACCCCGATCTGTATCAGTACGATTCAGCTCGGCGCTACCGTCGACTATGCAATTCTGATGACGACACGTTACAAAGCAGAACGAATTGCGGGCAGAGATAAGAAAAATGCCGTTTGGACGGCGCTATATATGTCCATTCCGTCCATCATCGTTTCCGGAATGGGCCTGTTTGCGGCAACCTTCGGTGTTGCACTTTATTCGGACATCGAAATCATCAGTTCAATGTGCATGCTCATGGCAAGAGGAGCTATTATCAGTATGCTCCTTGTCATCTTCGTTCTGCCGGCGTTGTTTATGTTGTTTGATAAAATCATCTGTAAAACAACTCTCGGTATGACTAAAATAAAATCTATAAAAACGGAGGTCTCTATCAATGAATAAGCCATCATTCAAAATAACGGCAATTATCTTATGCGCCGTTTTATGCCTTTCGAGTGTTGTTACGGTGTTTGCCCTGACAAACGATAAAACCGAAGAGCAAAAAAAAGATGCGGTCACAGCAACAACCACCGCCAATACAGATAAAGACTCAACGAAAGATGAAACTGTGTATGTCTTGGCAGGAGCCGACGGTTCTGTTCAGAAAATTATTGTAAGCGACTGGATAAAAAATGCTTTAGGCGCTGCTTCCATTACCGATTCCACCGGGCTTTCCGATATTGAAAACGTAAAGGGCAATGAGTCCTACACAATCAGCGGAAACGCCAAGGTTTGGGATGCACAAGGCAACGATATTTACTATAGGGGCAATATTGAAAAAGAACTGCCCGTAGGCATGACTGTCACCTACACGCTCGATGGCAAGAAAGTTTCCACCGATGAGATCGCGGGTAAGACCGGCAAAGTAAGTATTCGATTTGATTACGATAACAGACAGTATGAAATGGTAAAAATCGACGGTAAAGAAGAAAAGATTTATGTTCCTTTTGCGATGCTCACGGGTATGCTTCTTGATAACGAGCATTTCCGCAATGTTGAAGTAACAAACGGTAAGATTATCAACGACGGCGATCGCACGGCAGTCGTGGGAATTGCACTTCCCGGATTACAGGAAAATCTCGGCATCAGCAAAGACAAACTTAACATTCCCGATTACGTGGAAATCACGGCGGACGCTTCCGACTTCAGTTTTGGAATGACCGTTACGATTGCCACCAATGAACTCTTCAATAACCTTGATACATCAAAGCTTGATTCTGTCGACGACCTGACAGGTTCCATAGGTGAATTATCTAACGGAATGAAGCAGTTGCTTGACGGATCGTCAGCACTCTATGGTGGACTTACTACACTGCTTGACAAATCGAAAGAACTTGTATCCGGGATTAACCAGCTTGCTGACGGTGCGAAAGTTTTGAAAGACGGTGCTGTTTCCGTTGATGACGGTGCAGGACAGTTGAAGGCAGGCGCTGCAGAACTAGCTAGCGGTCTTAATACTTTGAAAGGTAACAATGACACGCTCAACAGCGGAGCCAAGCAAGTTTTTGAAACCTTGCTTTCTACCGCAGAAACGCAGATCAAAGCCGGCGGTATTTCGGTACCCACTCTTACCATTGATAATTATGCTCAAGTGTTGACCGGTGTGATCAATTCTCTTGACGAAACCTCTGTATATAACCAGGCACTCGCACAGGTTACTGCTGCTGTTGAGGGAAACAGACCGCTTATCATCCAAAAGGTTACTGCCGCAGTGAAAGAACAGGTTGAGACGCAGGTTATTGCAGCTGTGCAGGAGCAGGTATCGGCAGGTATTGTTTCTGTGGTACGTTGGCAGGTAGCTGATCAAGTCATTTCCGCAGCCACCGGAATGAACAAATCCGATTATGAAGCTGCTGTTTCTGCAGGAATGATTCCCACAGAAACGCGGAATACCATTTCCACTGCAATTGAAGCGCAGATGCAGACAAATGAAGTTAAAGCACTGATTGAATCCAATATCACAGCAAAAATGGACAGTGACGAAATAAAGGCAACCGTAAAGACCAACACAGATGCACAGATGCAGACCGAATCGATTCAGAAAACGATTTCGGACAATGTTGAATTGCAGGTTAAACAGGCAATTTCCGAAAACATGGCTTCTGATGAAGTAAAAGCAAAGCTTGCTGCAGCATCTGAAGGTGCAAAATCAATCGTTTCCCTGAAGACCTCTCTTGACAGCTACAACGCATTTTATCTCGGTCTTTTGACCTATACAAACGGTGTTGCCTCTGCCGCAGACGGTGCGTCTGCTCTTGCTTCAGGAGCGTCTGATCTTAAGGATGGTACGGCTCAACTCAAAGCCGGAGCTGCAACGCTTTACGATGGCATCCTTCAGTTGAAAAACGGAGCCCCTGCTTTAGTTGAGGGCGTATCTCAGTTGAAAGACGGAGCAATGCAGTTAAGTGACGGACTGAAGAAGTTCAACGAGGAAGGCGTTCAAAAGATTATTGAGCTTGTGGACGGCGATATGAAAGGTATTGTTACTCGCTTGAAGGCAACGATAGACGTATCAAAGAATTACCGCAATTTCTCCGGCATAAGCGATGATATGGACGGACAGGTCAAATTCATCTATCGTACAGAAGAAATAAAAACCAAGTAAACAACACAGCG
Source organism: Clostridiales bacterium (assembly GCA_003522145.1). Classification (GTDB taxonomy): domain Bacteria; phylum Bacillota; class Clostridia; order Oscillospirales; family CAG-272; genus UBA11512. The sequence goes on from DPGD01000056.1 coordinate 14,931, forward strand.
GCGGGGATTTTCCCGCCGCTGTCCATTTATTATGTGTATATCAAATCATTATTGATGATTTCCGTTGCCGTTTCCCGCACTTCGTTCATCCGTTGCACCCAAAGCATCTGATTTTTCACTTTGAGCGTTTCCGTGATACCTTCCTTTGCGGCAAGTTCTTTAACCAGTCGAAGGAACATATCTTCTGCCTGCTCGTTCAAATCTGCAAGATAACCGTTCAGCTTTCCACTTGTCATCAGCTCGGTGTAAACGGTCTTGTGGTGCTGCTTCAGATGTCGCAGGTGACGCTGTCCCCATATCCCGATAGGGCGTTCTTCCGGCTCATCATCGCCGGCTATTAAATAATAATCACCGACAAGTTCGTATTTCAGCCCGGTGCGTTCGTCTGTAATGTACTTTCCCATTATGCTTCCTCCTTTACGATCACACACAATTTCTTTGTGGGTGCATCAATGATTTTCAGTATCAGTTCATTGACATCTTCCGTAGGTTTGCCCTCGTGGATGTACTCGTTCCGTGCCGTCATAAGACAACCGACCAGCAGCCTGTGTTCAAAATCGTCCAAGAAAAAGTATCTTCGTTTTTTTTTCATCGTCTTTCGACCTCCTGTTTTTGATTTCACCTTTGTTTTAGTGGAAATAAGCAGATTAATCGAATGTACGGATTTTAGCATATAAAAAACAGACACCGTGAAAAGCATTTCTGCAATTCACGGTGTCTGTTTCCCTTTGCTACGCTCAATTTAGATTTTTTTGAAAAACTTCCTTATCGGACATCAGCAAACGAACAGCCTCCGTTTTTTTCGGCATTTTCAAAGAGCAAGACCAATCAAAGCGACACCTCTGTTTTTGACGGGGTGTCGCTTTTGACGCAACCGATTTTTACGGACATCCGGTCTTTCTGTTCGTATGGAAAAGGACGGAAAAGTTCAAAATAAGAGAAGCAGAACATGAAAAAGAAAGGAGTACTTTTATGAAAACCAAGGATCACCGTCTTCTGGGAGAATTCCTTTTGAAGAATACTTCTTTGTTTCCCGGCAAAAAAGAGCGCACATTTTTTCTGTTCGGCTGTGTGGAGCCGGACTATAATCCCTTTACCTACCTGCTGGGCTTTTTTATCCACCCCTTCCGGGGGCACCATGTCGAGAATTCTGCCCGATATTTGGGGTGGCTGGAGAGCATTTCCCGGAAAAGGGGGCTAAAACGCCCCTTTGACTGGTTTATTGCCGGAGTTGCACTGCACTATCTTGCGGATGCCTTTACCTTTGCCCACAATCCTGCGTTTACCGGAAATCTGTCCCGGCATAAGGAGTATGAAAGCGAGTTAAGCCAGGTTTTTTTAAAGTATCTTGCTGACTATGGGGCAGAGTCCGAAGAAAAGAACGGGGAAGCGGGGGAATCGGGCAGGGCGGCCCGCCGGAAGGCCTATCTGAAGAAAACTCCTTCGGTGCATACAGACTGCCGTGCGATCATCGGAGCGTCCTTGGAATTCTGTCAGAATCTGCAGGCGGAAACAAAAAAGCGGAAAAACGAGGAGGCACTCAGGCCTTTGGCCTTTCTTCTGAAAAAAAACCGCAAATCCTCTTGACAAATTCTCTGCAAGCGCCTATAATGCAAAAGGGAAATTGAGAATTTCTCTCAAATTAAAAAAGAGAAAGAACTCCGGATGCTGCCGGTCGGTGAGAACCGACTCCTGGGGCCGTCCGGAAGAACTTTTGCGGGGAAGGGTGCGGGAGCATGGCGAAATATCAGACCGAGCAGAAAAAAACTGCTTCTGAGGTACATGGAAAAAAGCGAAAACCGGCAGTTTTCGGCAGAAGAATTGGCTATGGCACTGATTGCAGAAGGGGAAAAGGCACCGGGGAAAAGCACGGTTTACCGGTTGGTGACCGAGCTGTATGCTGAAGGAACTCTGCGGCGGTTTCCGAAGACCGAAGGAAGGGGATGGCTGTATCAGTATCACGGCGCCGGGGGCTGTTCCGGGCATCTGCACCTGAAGTGCGTTTCCTGCGGAAAGCTGTTGCACCTGAACTGCGGTATGAGCGAAGAGCTTTTGGAGCATATTGAGGAGGTACATCGGTTCAAGGTGGACAACGGAGCCACCGTGCTTTACGGTCTGTGCGCCGATTGTCGGAAGGATTGCCCCCATCAGCCGGCCCTGCCGCTGATTCCGGCTTCTGCCGTATGCCGTCACGCCCATGGCGGGGAGGAGCGGTGATGAAGAAAAAAGTCCGGGCTGCGGCGTTTTTTCTGCTTTTCGGGTTGCTTTCGGGTTTGCTTTTCGGTCTTTGCGCCTGCAAGGTGGAGCTTCGACAGCAGGATAAAGGGGAGGACAAGCCGTATGTGGTCTGTACGGTCTTTCCCCAGTATGATTTTTTGAGAAACATTGTCCTTGAGGAGATGGAATTGGAATTGCTGGTGCCGGCCGGCTCCGATATTCATTCTTTCGGCGTGAAGGATCTTTCAACTTCTGCCTTGGAAAAGCTCTTCCGGGCCGATATGATCGTTTATGTGGGCGGAGAGTCCGATGAAGACCTGATTGCCGAGCTGAAGAAGACGCTATCGGGAGAGGACATTCGGTATGTGGCTCTGACCGGAATGGTGAAGGAGCTTCTTTTGGAAGAATCCACCGGCGGAATGCAGGTGGGGAATGCCTGTTCCGAAGACTGCGACGAAGACGGGGCGGAGCAGGAACACGACCGTGGCCTTGAGGAGGAAGAATATGATGAGCATGTCTGGACTTCTCCCAAAAGGGCCCTGGAGCTGGTGGAGGGGCTGACCGAAAGCGTCTGCGCTCTGGATCCGGCTAAAAGCGCCCTGTACCGTGCCAACGCAGAAGACTATAAAAAGAAATTGCAGGATTTGGACGGGAAATATACCGCTCTGACGGACAAAAAACAGTATGATACCCTGATTTTTGCAGACCGTTATCCCTTTCGCTATCTTTGCGCCGACTACGGACTGCGGGCGGATGCGGCCTTTGCGGGCTGTTCTTCCGCCACGGACCCTTCTTTAGCAAAGCTGGAGTATCTGTATGAAGAGGCCGAAAGGCTGAAACTTCCGGCAATTCTCTATATGGAGGAGTCCACCCCTTCTTATGCGGAAGGATTGGCCAAGAGCATCGGCGGGAAAGCGCTGATGCTGCATTCCTGTCATATTCTTTCTCCCAAAGAGATGAAGAGCGAAACCTATCTTTCCCTGATGGAAAAGAATCTGGATGTATTGAAAATTGCGCTGGGCGCAGGAGACTGAAAGGAAAAAACAATGGAACTGATTCGTTTTGAGAAGGTGGCCTTGGGCTATGAAGGACAAACGGTGGTGAAGGGCCTGAATTTTGAAGTGAACAAGGGGGACTATCTTTGCATTCTCGGACAGAACGGTTCGGGAAAGTCCACCGTGATGAAAGCGATTTTAGGATTGGTTTCTCCGGTAGAGGGCAGGATCCTCCGGGCCAAGGAACTGAAGAATTCCATTGGGTATCTTCCGCAACAGCAGCTGACCCAGGCGGACTTTCCCGCAAGTGTCCGGGAGGTGGTGCTTTCCGGATGTCTGGGAAGAAAGAAGGCCTTTTGCTTTTTCACGGGAAAGGACAAGGCGCTGGCAGAGGAAAAAATGCGGAAAATGGAGATTCTGGATCTTGCGGACCGATGCTACAGGGAATTGTCCGGAGGGCAGAAACAGCGGGTGCTTCTTGCCCGTTCCATGTGTGCCGCAAAGGAGATGATGCTCTTGGATGAACCGGTGACCGGTCTGGATCCGACGGCAACCGAGGAGTTTTACGCAACGGTGAAGCAACTGCACCGGGAGGGACTGACGGTGGTGATGATCTCTCACGACCCGGAAAAGGCTCTTTCTTCCGCAACCCATGTGTTGCATTTGGGGCAGAGTATGCTCTATTTCGGCAAAACTGACGGATATGACCGTGGGCAGATCCTGCTGAAAGAGGAACATTGAATGGAATTGGTATTTACATTGGGCAAATTGGAGATCGTTCTGAATCTGGGCATTCTGACCGGAGCGGTTTCGGGAATTCTTCTGAAGGCTTTGATAGTGGGCTTGCTGACTTCGGTCTGTGCGGCGGTTTTGGGGGTTCCTCTGGTGCTGAAGCGCTATTCCATGATCGGCGACGGGCTTTCGCACATGGGCTTCTGTGCGCTGGCCATTGCCGCCGCTCTGGGCGTGCCGGAGAATAAAGAAACCTTGGTGACCATGCCCCTCATTGTGGCGGCGGCTGTAGTGCTGTTGCTTCTTTCGGAGAAGGGGAAACTGAAGGGAGATGCCGCCATTGCTATGCTGTCCACAGGAGCTGTGGGCTTAGGGTACATCATTTACCGCTTTGCCGGAAGGGGCACGGGCGATGTGTGCTCCTCCCTTTTCGGCTCCTCCATCACGGCGTTGGAAAACAGCGATGTGTGGTTCAGCTGTATATTGGCGGTGGGCGTGATCGGTGTGTTCGTGCTGCTGTATCACCAGATTTTCTCAGTGACCTTTGACCCGGCCTTTGCCAAGGCTTCCGGGGCGCCTGTAACGCTCCTGAGCCTGCTGATCGCCCTGCTCACGGCAGTGACCATTGTCATCGGAATGAAAATGATCGGTTCCATCATGATCTCGGCCTTCATTGTTTTCCCGGCGCTGGCCGCCATGCGGCTGTGCAAGCACTTCAGAAGCACCATCCTTCTTTCTGCCGGACTGTCGGCGGGCTCCTTCGTTTTGGGACTGTTTTTTGCGGCAGTGACCGGAATTTCCTTTGGGGGAGGAGAACGAATCGATCTGCCCATAGGGCCCTGCGTGGTGGCGTTCAATATTCTGGCGCTTTTGGTATGCATTCTGATTTCAAAAGTCCGCGGGCGAAGAAAAAAATCAAAGGTTCACGCAGAAAATGCTGCGGCATAAAAAGTTACGCTTTGTTATTAAGAGCGTCTTATGTTCCGTGTATAATGGGAGAAACTCCTTTCGGAAGGTGAATGCTCTCAATCGAAAAAAGCAGGGAGAAATGCTATGGGTTTCAATAAAAAACTACCGGTATGGGTCATCATTCTTTTGGATTTGGTATTGACTGCTGCGGTGGTGCTGTCTTTTGCGTATTTTCATCATGTGAAGGACTGGGGCAAGACAGAAGGACCGAAGAAAGACTATAATTCGCCGTCCGCCGCCGGTTCAACGATAGAGGAACACACGCACAGCTGGACGGAAAAAGAGGTAAAAACTCCTACATGTCTGACAGAGGGCTATGTGCTGTATGTCTGTGCCTGCGGGGAAGAGCAGAAGAACATTCTGCCGGCCCTCGGACATTCGTCCTATCACCTGGTGAACGCCAAAGAGGCCACCGAAGAGGAAAACGGCTATACCGGCGACAAATACTGCGATATTTGCAAAAAGCTGGTGGAATACGGAGAAGTGATACCGGCCAAGAAATACAACGGTCTGCATCTCGTGAACTATTCAGAGCCGACCTGCCTTGAGGAAGGTTACTCGGGAGATTGGGTGAATGAACAGGGAACGGTGGTGATCAAAGGGACGGTGCTTTTGCCCTTGAGCGACAGCCACAAGTTCGTGCTGGAGCGTACCGAGGTACCCACCTGCACAAGCGAAGGCTATTCGCTCTACCGGTGTTCCGCCTGCGGCTTCGAGAAAAAGGACGATATTCAGGAACGGCTGCCCCATGAAAACGACGGAAACGGATACTGCCGGTACTGCCGCAAATGTCTGCTGGATACTTCCGGGGACTTCGGAAGTCTGTATCCCGAAAAATTCATTCAGGATGACAGCGTGGTCATTCTGAAAGACGATGCACAAATCAGGGCCTATGCCTTGCAGAACCGTCTGACCTTGGAAAATGCGGAAAAGGGCACCTTTATTTCCTTCTACCGAAGCCACGATGTGTATATGTCCGTGCGCCAGGTGGATGAGGTGATGAACGGCTATTTGGCAAGATGCTATGTGTATGACATCTATGTGCGGAACATTGAGAATTTCTATACGGTGGCGGGTAAAGCCACCAGCATGGAAAATCTGATGGAAAAAGCCGAAACCGACCTTGGATGTACCGTAGTTGGTGCGGTGAACGGAGATTACTGGAGCAATTCCAACCATTGCCGGGCGGCGGTGCGCAACGGCATCCTGTTAAGGGAGCCTTCCAAGGTGGACAGCGATTTGTGCGTGCTGTACCGGGACGGAACGATGCGTACCTACCAGTCGGCGGATTTCGATTGGGCGGCTGTGGATGCGGCAGGTCCCTGGCAGGTATGGGATTTCGGCCCGGCGCTGTTAGATGAAAACGGCGATCCCTATTCTTCCTTCGAGCCCCGGTATTACGACAAAAATCTGATTACCAACACGCACCCCCGCATGGCGGTTGGGTACCATCAGCCGGGTCACTATACGCTGCTGTCGGTGGATGGCAGAAAAAAAGATGAAAACGGAAATTATATTTACGGCTGCAACATTCCCTCGTTGGCTCAGTATATGAAGGAATTGGGCTGTACCGTGGCTTACAATCTGGATGGCGGGGACAGCGCACAGGCGTATGCCAACGGCGATCCGATTAGGCAGGCAGAGGGAAGAGACACTCAGCGGGTAATCAGCGACATCCTGTGCGTGGGTGAAGTCAAGAAAGGATCGTAGGGAGAAGAGCCATGAAAAAAGTATTGTATTTCTTAAGGGACCTGCTTCCTCATCTGCTGATTGCCGGATCGGTGCTGATGCTCACCTGCTGTGTGTTGAACAACTTCAACAAGGCCATGAAGTTTATAAACAATTCCCTGACTGCGGGGATCCTGCCTGTATTCTGTCTTCTGGTCGCCCTTATGGCGGCGATCTACATTGCCAAAGGAAGAAAGAGGCTGCCTTGGAATCTGTTTGCAGGGGCAACAGGAGTGCTGTCGGTTTTGACAGAGGTCTTTTATCTGGTGGACGAATACAGTCAGGCGGTGACTTGGATGGTCGGAATTCTTGCGATCCTGGCCCTGGCTTTGTCTGTGCTTTTTATCAAACAGACCAGAAAATCCTGAAAACAAAAGTTCAAAGGAACCAAAAAGGGAGATACCGGAAGGCTCTCTTTTTGGTTCCTTTGTTTGGAAATCCAATCATACTTTTAATTTGCAGTACATTCCCTTTATTTACTCATCGGATATGCCATTTTGTATGACAACATGATTATTCTACCGTGCTTTAATTCCATACATCAAGGGAGGCGCTTGTTATTGTCCTTTTTTAACGGACTTATTCACAGTGAACGCTCTGATTCAGGAAGGGGACTTTCAGTGATTCAGTGGATGATATCGCTCCATTTAACATCTTCAAAAGGCAAAAACTCAATATTTTCCAGAAGAAGTTCTATTGGATAGTCCCGAACGCTTTCGGCATCGAGATCCCGATAGAATAGTCCGATGATTTGCCGATCCACGACCATTGTATACCGAACAGCTTTTTTGCTCATCCCCTCAGGCAGTGTCATTTTGTATACCTGAATTTTCTGATCCTCAGTTTGATAGAGCAATTCCGGTTCGTAGCCCATGGTTCTTTTTTTATAATCCACAAAATTGTCATTATCGTCTATTTTTTCCCCTAAGGAAAATCCGTAAGATTTACTGCGAGATTCATCGGTCCAGATATAGCTGGTCTCTATATCTATGATTTCCAAGTCATCATAGGAGCCATCATACGGTTTATCAAAAGAAAAGGCGAAATCGAAACTCAAAGAATAGTTATTACAGAGTGGGGCAACCGCCGAACGAAGCTGGTTGTAAACCTGTAGTATTTGTTCTGTATTTTGAAATCTGTAATATGTTGGTTTTACATCCTTATATCTCTCTATATATGCCTCAAGTTTCGATGTGTTTGTAAAATCAAGACTGAAAAAATCTAATAGCTGATCGGAATCCCCCAAATAAACCGTATAGCTGTAGTCGTCGTTCTTTGAAGGATGATCGGGTTCCGTTGTATCAGCCGGAGTTGTCGGCAGATTTGGACTGTTGGGCTCTTTTGAACTATTGTTGATCTCTTTTGAACTGCTATTGGCAGGGAGTGAAGTTTCAGAATTGTTGATTGAAGAACATCCGACAAGACTGATAAATGTGCAGATAATCCACATAAATACAATTATTTTTTTCATGGTACAATTCCTTTCTGTGTTGTTTACATTTGAACGCTTTTTAGAATTCAATCATGAGGATTCTTATTTGCATGATGGTTTGTTAAATGATACCCTACTCCGAATGTTTCATGTGTTTTGCTTTTACACTGTTCACAAAACAATTCATCGAGCAATCCACTGTCATATTTTTCACTAAAAAATGTATATCCATCTTCAGACATAATGCATTTGGGCGCATCAGTATTTTTGTCTTTTCCGCCATTCTTACATCTCCAACAATCGCGAGTTGTGCAACCGATATATTCATCATCAGAAGTTTTTGTTCCGTTGCAGTAGTGATCCGGCGCACTCATACGATGTGCAATTTCATGTGTCATCGAGGAAATATATCGTTCAACATAATCATTCTTAAAATCATTGTTTCCATTTATTCTTCCAGAGACAGTCAAGATTACAATATCAGATGAGTATGCAGCTGAGGATGCGCTGTTATTTACAACTGAACCGCAGAAAGCAATCCTGGTCAACAAAGAAGTTCCCTGACCATATTGGTTTTTTAAGTCATTCGCAATGTTGCGCCTGCTTTTATGCGCATGATCGCAGGGACATATATCACACTGGGGAGACATATCACAATGATAGCAAAATTCATTGATACCAGCTGTACAATTATCAGCACATGATGTATAGCTTTGAATTGTACTATTCACTGATAGTCCAAAATTCAACCAACAAATTTCTGAAACACGGTGATTAATTTCACTAATTTTATTACTTGCATTGGGTTCTCTCTCCAAGAACCCCTGGTCAAAATAATTGACTAAGGTTATTGTGTAAACTTGGGTTGTAATATTCCATTTTATGTTTGTTGTCGAAGATGTCTGAACTAAGTCATTTCCGTTTAATGCAAGTTTGTATGGTGACGAATTGTAATTGTATTGATACCTGTTTTCAATAATGTAGGTAAGTAATAATTTTCCCAAGGCAGAATACAGGCTCGGACTTACCGATGTCTGCCAAATAATAGCCGTTGCCATCACCGTACAGATGCAACCCGTCTGTCTTGAGCACAAAGGCGTATGCTGCATCTGCCGTGTATTCGGTCAATATAATATCCTCTTTTACACCCGAAAGAAGCGGTGTGTATCTCAGCTTGGTGTTTTCACCGTATGCTTTATCATAGACAATAGAATCTTCGCACTGAACCACAGACAGGGCGCTTGTTAAGCCTTGCGGGATCAATTTGATTGAAAATTCCGAATACTCAAGGTCGATTCCATGTGTAGGATTGTTCGGAATAAGCAACTCGATATCACTTTGAGTAATTCCGAATCCGTTCGTTTTGCTCTTAAGCGAAATATCCTTTTCTCTGATGATGCCATTTTTGTCTTCATATTTTACATTTTCATCCATTATGTAGACGGAACGAGTGCCATCGGCATTATCAAACACATATGTATTTAAGGTTTCTAAATCCGGAAGACGACGAGTGTGTCTTGCCACATCGAAAAGTGAGTTGTCAACATATTTCAAGATCATGCTTTCTTCTGCAACGCCCGGATCGTCTGCACAAAGAATGGTTGGGTCAGAAATAGGTAGGTTTTTATTTTGGGCGATATTGTTTTCAGGGATAAAACCGCTCGATGAATCGGTAATGTTTGAGACCGCTACCGCTGAAGCCGGCAAAACGGTTCCGGTGAGAAGTAAACTCAAAATAATGATCAACGCAACTGTTGGAGAGAAGAATCTGTGTTTCATTATATGCCCCTTCATTAAATTAAAAATGATAATAAATAATCAAATGTTGTTCGGGAACCGCTCATACCATTTGATAAACTGCCGCCGCTTGAATAAAAATACGCATGACCGCAATCCTCCCACAAAAGATTTGTTTGCTTTTCTAAACATAATATACCAAACATCCTAATAGTTGTCAATGCATTATTTATTGAATTTTGCAGAAATTCAAAAAATAGTTACAGGGTACAAAGCTACATCCAATATTCTTCTCCTTCTTGACTTACGCACAGCATAGATTTTTTCGTTTTAAAAAACTCTTTGGATTTTTTCAAAAAAAGTGAAAAAAGGTGTTGACAAACCGAATGGGATATGCTATAATCAAACCCGTCGCCGGACAAAAGGTGAAAACCTTGATCCATATGGGAGCATAGCTCAGCTGGG
>DPGD01000056.1:25420-38369 GCA_003522145.1 Clostridiales bacterium
TAGCTCAGCTGGGAGAGCATCTGCCTTACAAGCAGAGGGTCATAGGTTCGAGCCCTATTGTTCCCACCAGAATGGCCCGGTAGTTCAGTTGGTTAGAACGCTAGCCTGTCACGCTAGAGGTCAGGGGTTCGAGTCCCCTTCGGGTCGCCAACAACACGGGGTCGGCCGAAAAGCCGGCCCCCAACAAGACGCCTTGATAGCTCAGTTGGTAGAGCAGTAGACTGAAAATCTACGTGTCGTTGGTTCAATTCCGACTCAAGGCACCACCTGCGGATTTAGCTCATTTGGTAGAGCGCGACCTTGCCAAGGTCGAGGTGGCGGGTTCGAGCCCCGTAATCCGCTCCAAATAAAAAATCCGCCTTCGTAGGAAGGCGGATTTTTTGTTTTGTATTATTCACTGTTCACATATCATACGGCGCAAGCTGAAACCCATTGAAAAAGCAGAGACGAGCTTAAAATTTGCGCTTTTTGGCAAAATGCAAGTGTTGCTTGACAAAATTCAAAGCAAATTTTGTTGCATTTTAGTGCGAACCATGATATTATACCAACGGACTTGTGGAAATTTGAAAGGAAGTGAAAAAATGTTATCTGACAATATCAGAGAATACAGGAAAAAAAGCAATATGTCTCAGGATGAATTAGCAGAAAAGCTGGGCGTTTCAAGGCAAAGTATCAGTCTTTGGGAAACCGGACAAACCCAGCCGACAATTGATAATATCATCGCTCTGGCAAAAATTTTTAATATTTCTGCGGATACGCTTTTAGGAAATGCCGACGGTACCATCAGTTCACAGGATAAGACCCCCGGAGAAAAAACAAATAAAAAGTTGATTGGTGTAATCGTACTTGCAATTGCGGTCATGATCGCCATTGTCGGTGTTGTAATATTGGTTGTTTCTTTAGGGCGCAACAGTAGTGGTTCTGATGAGGGAGACGAAACCGGCAGTTCTGTTGCTGCACCGAGCAGCGAGACCGGTAATACGGTGGATGAACCGTTTGATTTGTTCTCCTATTGCAAGAATTTTGCGATTGAAAAAGGTACATTGAACGGCGATTATTGTATATATCAGCAGCCTGCTGCGAAGTACGGTGGATATGATAATGAATATTTTTCAATTTCCTATTGGGGCGACAGCGATATGGTGGAATTCTGCCTTCACTGCCCGCTCAGCGAAACACAAAGCCATAACTTTTATCTCCGTATGAGAGGCGGATATAACCAAAGATACGAGTATCTGTCATCAAAATATTACAGAGATACCGGCAAAAGTCTGAGAAGCGCAACCGGCTATATCGATCCTGCCGTGTTTTCCGACAAGTATCCTTTAAACTGTGATCACTATGAAGGAAGCGTTGACGGACAAGACGAATTCATGGAAGAAAGCAGGGTGGGCATCTGCGATTTGATACGCTGTCTCAAGGAATTTGTCAAGGCAGAAAACATGGAGTGTGCTTTTTCCGTTTTTGAATTTGTAAACTTCTGATGTGCCTGTCAAAAGAAAGGTAAATGCCGGAAACAGGAAAAACAGAAAAGTGCTCCTTGGAAGCAATCGCCGGTTAAGGAATGGCCGGCAAGAGCCTCTAAGGAGCACTGTTTCGTGTACTTTGAAGGACGATCGTGCAGTGAAAAGGATGGCAAGAGGTGCAGGGGCTACGCCAAAAGGTATATCGGAAATTCTGTTTGCGGGAAAACCCTCAATGGGTGTTTTCCTCGGCCTTTTTGTGGATCCGTTCCATGCGTTCATCCAGCTCGGCGCTGATTTCGGCGCAGAGTTTCAGCTCCTTTTCGGATTCCTCTGAAAGGAAGCAGTCCTTTTTGTAGCGGATCTTGTGCTCCAGACTGGCCCACCAATCCATGGAAATGGTGCGGAACTGGACTTCCACCTTCATCAGCTTTTTGTCTTTGTGCAGAAATATGGGCGTTTCCACGATCAGGTGCAGACTCCGGTATCCGTTTTCTTTGGGTTTCTTGATATAATCCTTCAGGGTAATCAGCCGGATGTCATCCTGCTTGAGCAAAGCATCGGAAAGCATATAGATGTCTGAAGGGAAGGAGCAGATCACCCGCACACCGGCAATATCAAACAGGTTTTCCTCAATGCCCTCTACGGACAGAGGAATATTTTTTTTATGGCATTTTGAGAGAATGCTTTCCGGTGTTTTCAGTCGGGTCTTGATGGATTCAATGGGGTTGCGGTCATATTGCAGGGAAAGCTCCTCGTTCAGAACATTGAATTTTGTGGCAACCTCCATCATGGCACAGTTGTAGTATGCCATCAACTCCTTAAAAGGCCTGGTGTATTTTTCGGCTATCTTTTTGACTTCTGTTTTGGAGATTTGGGAAAGAAGGAACTGTTCAAAGGTGTTGGGTTCAGGCATTTGTCTCTTCTCCTTTGTTTTGTTCGGAATTCTCGTGATCCGAAGTACCTTCCTTCTTTTTCTGCCTTTTCCAGAAAACCAGACTGACGATCAGAGAGACGAGCATGAAAAGCAGTTCCACTCCTGCGGCAATCAGGAACGCGGGAGAGCCGGAGTTGGTCACATTGGTTCCCAGAACCGGAAAGGTGATTGCAGGGGGCAACATGCCCAGAATGCAGGCGAGCAGGTATTTCGGATAGGGCATTTTCACAGCGCCGAAGTACATGCTGACCAGATCGCAGGGAAGCAAAGAGGTAAGACGGACGAACAGCACCAGGAAAAAATCGTTCTTCTTCTGAATATCCCGGAGAGCCGATACTCTGGGATGGCGATGAATGAAGGCATCTATGGCAGGTTGGCCGTATTTTCCGGCGATGAAATAGGGCAGAGAAACCATTATGGCGGTTCCCGCTATATTCACGAGTATGGCTACCGGCAAAGGAAAGAGCAAGCCGCTGGCGGCATAGAGGATGCCGTTATACATCACAATGCTCAGGGATTTCAGCGCAAAGAGCAACCAGAGCACAACTGCGGCAAAGAACAGATTGCCGGGTGAAAAGCGCACCACGCCGTCTACCGAGAATTTGTCTCTGTTCAGGATGCAGAAGAGAATCACGCCTGCCCAAGCGCAGAGCACAAATATACGGAACGCCCGTGTCCAGGCCTTTTGGTGATTCAGCCAAAGGGAGGTGGATTTCAGAATGTCGAAAAAGAAAGCCGTATAGAGCACAAGAGCCGCCGCCAGGCAGAGTCCGCAGAGGATTAAAAGGGCATTGACCAGCCAAGAGGGCGGATTGGGTGCGATCACCAGAAATGCCATACTGGTGTCCAGCACTACGGTGCAGGCCTTTCCGTACCATTTGGCCGAATTCACGCTTCCGGTGAAATGAAAGGTCAGGTATGCAAGAAAGAGCTGGAACAGCTCCTTGAAGATGAACAGTCCTACTAAGTACCAGATCTTGGAGTAGCGTGTGGCCAGGCAGAAAATCAAAGCCCCCTGGGTGATTTTATCGACAAGCGGATCCAACGCCTTTCCAACATCCGAAACCATATTGAATTTCCGTGCGATTTTTCCGTCAACAATGTCGGTCAATGCCGAAAGGGCAATAATACAAACCGCTGCAATGTATTCCTTCGGAACACAGTATACCCATATAAGTAAAGGGACCAAACAAAGCCGAAAAAGGCTCAGAGCGTTTGGAATGGTCAGAAAGTCCTTTTTTGTATATTTGTGAGACACCCTGCTTCTCCTTCCTCCGGCGTTGCCGGACAGTATCCTCATACAGAATTATACTGGATTTTTCTCCTTTTTTCAAGATTTTTTTTGAAATAATCCGGCGTTTTCATCATGAAATTTTATAGGTGGGCACCTCAAGAAATCTCTGTGCGGCTGTCAGTGGCGGCTTTTCCGAGGAATTTTTCTGCAAAAACCCGAAATACAAAAAGTATGCTTTCTTTTAGCCTCCCTGTTCTTCGGCAAAACCGCCCGCAGAACAACAAGGAAATCGGCGTTTGCCACAGAACGGCTCCCAAGCTCCCCATTGAAGAAAAAGGGAGGACATTTGGGAAGGGAGGCTCTGTGGGAGGAAGAACCGGAGCGTCGAAAACTCTTGACAAAGGGTGTTTTTAGTGGTAACATAAAAGTGTATGGGCAGTGGCGGAGGTTGGAGACTCCTTGGATCAGGTCTGTCCGGATTCTCTCTGGTAGAAAGGCGTTTTCCAACAAGGGAAACAATGGTGAAAAAGGATGCGTATGAAACAAATCTGCAAAAATCTCTGCATGATTCTTGCGATGCTTCTTTCACTTCTGCCCACATCCTGTTTTCTGACATCCTGCGGGCAGGGAACGACCGGTTCGGTACCTACCCCGGTTCCGTCATCGGAACTGCTCGAAGGAATCTGCACCATCCCCCGATCCCAAGAGGACTTAAAGGCGGCGGTACTGGCTTCCAAGCGCTACGACACAAGCTATCTGCCGGATCGGAACACCGAGGAGGTCGGGGTATACCTGGATGAAAACACTGCCGTGTATCTGCGCCGGATCTCTTTCTCCGAAGGGAATGATGCGGTAACGGCGTACATTGCCGATGTGTATGTGGACCGGATCGATCAGCTTTTCGGTGCGGTGCTTACCGATGAAGAGGGGAAGATCGTCAACGGTTCTCCGGAGGATGTGCTGAAAACCACGGACGCCCTGCTGCTTCTGAACAGCGACTATGTGCGGGCGAGAAGCTGGGGACTCTATGTGCGGAACGGCAGGATATACCGGAATGAAGCAATCACCGGAATCGATGTTTGTACCATCGGAAAATCCGGAAAAATGGAGATTTATGACGGAGATACCGTCAGCAAAGAGGCGCTGTTGAAGGATAGCGATCTGTGGCACATTTTTTCCTTCGGCCCCTCGCTTCTGAATGAGGACGGCAGCGCCCGGGATGAGGACAGTCAGTTTCATATCACCGACCGGTACAGCCGATGGAACCAGTACGATTCTTCGGTGGGCTTTCCGGTCCCCAATCCCCGCACGGCTATCGGGCAGTCCGAAGACGGACATTTTATCCTTGCGGCGGTGGACGGCAGAAAAAAGGGCACTTCCAGGGGAATGAATTTTCCTGAACTCTCCCATCTGATGTATGAGGAAGGGGCTTCGGTTGCTTATAATCTGGACGGCGGCGGTTCGGTGCTGATGTATCTTGACGGAAAAAAGGTCAACAATACCGGCGGAAATATCCGCACGCCCAGCGATTATCTTTGTATTGTGAAAAAAACGGAAGGAGCTGACGGAGAGTGAGAAAAAAGAGTATTTGGTCCGGCATTCTGGCGTTGTGGTTGCTGGCGCTCGCTTCCTGCACCGGCACAGATCCGGGAACAACCGTCAAAAAGCCGTCAGCCCCCTTGACATCAGAGGGAGATTCCTCCTTTTCGGAAGAGAAAAATTCAACGGGAGAAGCTTCCCTTTCCCCCCTTCCGCCTTCCGTAGATGTAACCGATTTTCCGTCTTTGTCGGGTTCTCAACCTGCGTCGGAGGATACGGTTTCCCCCACATCTGCGCCTACGCCCACCCCTACGCCGACTTCCGATCCGACTCCGAAGGTTCCCCTTTCCGAGGAGGAATTGCGTGGGCAGGTTTCTTCCCTCAAACATTACGAAGAGAGCTATCTTCCCGACCGTACCGTGGAGGAAGTGGGTATCCATGTGGAGGAATCGGTGGCAATTCTGCTGCGCAGGGTTTGTTTTTCGTCGGGGAGTGACGCCGTAAGGGCGTATGTTGCCGATGTATATGTGAAGGAAGTGTCTCAGATTTTCGGTGAGGTTCTTACCGACCGGGTCGGAAATCTGGTAGACG
Source organism: Clostridiales bacterium (assembly GCA_003522145.1). Classification (GTDB taxonomy): domain Bacteria; phylum Bacillota; class Clostridia; order Oscillospirales; family CAG-272; genus UBA11512. The sequence continues at coordinate 31,185 of DPGD01000056.1, forward strand.
GTACTCCGGAGCAGGCCTATGCCAATACCAACGCTCTGCTTTTGCTGAACAGCGATTATCTTCGGGCGAGAAGCTGGGGACTGTATGTCCGGAACGGCAATCTGTTCAGAAACAAGGAGATCACCGGGATCGATATTTGTGCCATTGACAAGACCGGAAAAATGAGAGTATACAACGGGGACACCGTGGATAAGGAAGCACTGCTGGCGGACGAGAATCTGTGGCATATTTTTTCCTTCGGCCCCTCGCTTCTGAATGAGGACGGCAGCGCCCGGGACAAGGACGGTCAGTTTCATATCACCGACCGGTACAGCCGGTGGAACCAGTACGATTCTTCGGTGGGCTTTCCGGTTACCAATCCCCGCACCGCAATCGGTCAGGCAGAGGACGGACACTATATTCTGGTGGCGGTGGACGGCAGAAAGAAAAACAGCTCCAGAGGCATGACCTTTCCGGAACTGTCTCATTTGCTCTATGAGGAAGGGGCAGAGGTTGCGTACAATCTGGACGGCGGAGGATCGGTTCTGATGTATTTCCAAGGGGAGAAGGTAAACAATACCGGCGGAAATATCCGCACACCGGGAGATTACATCTGCATTCTGCCCTCCGGGAAGAATGAATTTTGAACTGTAAGAAGGTGGAAGCGTGCATATTTTCGGACATCTCAGAACGGTCACCCGCCACCGGAATCTGGTTCTGAAGCACTGTTTTCGCTGTGGGATTCCCCTTCAGGGGCTGAAGCATGACCTGTCGAAATACAGTCCCACCGAGTTTTGGGCCGGATGCAAATACTATACCGGCACCCGCTCTCCCAACGAAGCCGAGCGTGCGGACAAGGGCTTTTCGGCCGCATGGATCCACCATAAGGGCCGGAATAAGCACCATTTTGAATACTGGAGCGACATTTCAAAAGAAACGAAACGCTATGTTTTTATCAAAATGCCCTACAGGTACTTAGCGGAGATGGTCTGTGACCGGATTGCCGCCAGCAAGACCTACAAGGGCAAGGACTATACAGACGACTGCGCCCTGCAGTATTTTCTTGACGGACAGGGCAGAAGCCAGATGCATCCCGACACGGCGAGGGAATTGGAAAAACTGTTGACCATGCTGAAGGAAAAGGGAGAAAAGGCTGCTTTCTCTTATATAAAGAGTCAGGTGAAAGAGAAAAAGAAGCGTCCGTTTGATTATTGAGGAGAGCAGAAAAATGAATTTTTCAGGGGAAGGTCCGGCGGATGCCGGAAGGAAAAAAAGAGATTTCAATCCGGATGAGGTGGTATCCATTGCCCTGGACATCTGCGAGCTGATGCTGGAAAACGGGGCGGAGGTCCACCGGATTGAGGATACAGCGGAGAGAATCTGTCTGGCTTATGGTGCCGAAAAGGTAGAAATTTTTGCCATAACCTCGCTGATTGCCGCGACGATCACGATGAAGGACGGCAGAGACTGGACCCAGACCAGGCGTGTATACGGAAGCGCAAACAATATGTACATCGTGGAAAAGCTGAATGCTCTGTCCAGAACTATATGCAGGGACACACCGGAGCCGGAACGGGTCAAAGCGGAGATCGAAGATATCCGTAAACGGCGTGCGATGCCCCTCCCGTTGAAGTATCTGGGGGGACTGATGGGGGCATTCGGCTTTGCCATGTTTTTCGGCGGTACGGTTTTTGACGGAATCATGGCGGTGGTGGTGGGACTGGTGGTTTGTCTTATGGATTTTAACCGTCCCAAATATCTCAATCAGATTGCCTGCACGGCGTTGATTTCGGCATTTGCCGGCGTTTTGATCACTCTGATTTCCCGCTTTTGCGGAGGATGGTTTCCCATCAACACGGCGGTGGTCAGCATTGCGGTGATCATGCTGTTGATCCCCGGATTGGCTCTGGGCAATGCGGTGAGAGACCTGCTTTGCGGAGAGCTTGTTTCGGGCTTGGTCAAAATGCTGCAGTGTATCCTTGTTGCGGCTGCGATTGCGGCAGGCTTCACCAGTGTGCTGATTTTTACCGGGGGAAGCACGGTGCCGGCTCCGGACGCTCCGGGACCGGCCCAAACAGCGCTGTATACAGGGCTGTTCACCTTTGGGTTTTCCATGCTTTTCAGCGTGTCGTTCAAAAGGCTGTTCTACACCTCTTTGGGCGGTATGCTTTGTATCTCCAGTTATCTTGCGGCCATTGAATTCTTAAGCGGAACCGAATTTCCGATCGTATTTACGGCCAGCGCTGTGGCAGGGCTTTTCACCACGCTGTATGCCGAATGGATGGCCCGTGTTTGCAAAACGCCCACAACGGTCTTTCTGATTACGGGGCTGATTCCCTTGGTACCGGGAGGGTCTTTATACTACACCATGGCCTATCTGGTGGAAGAGAACAGCCAGCTTGCCATGGAGAATGGGATGAAGACCATTTATACCTGTCTTGGATTGTCTGTGGGCATTGTGCTGATTTCGGTGATCTCCCAGATTTTCATAAACGGCGGGATGCATGCAAAGCAGAGAATCAAAAGGGTACAGGAGAACAGGCAAAAAAGAAAAGGCTCCTCGGTCTGAAAATGCTTTGGCCGGGCGATTTCAAGGAATAGAAAGGGCAGGACGAAGAAGAGGCAGAGGGGCAAAGCCGGCCTGATTTCAGGAGAAAGGAAGCCTTTGCTTGGCGGAGGCAAAACAACGATGAAGGCAAATTATCATACTCATACTTATCGGTGTCATCATGCGGTGGGCACCGAGCGAGAATATGTGGAAGCGGCGATCAGGGCAGGATTGCAGATATTGGGCTTTTCCGATCATTCCCCCTATGTTTTTAAGGATGGGCACTATTCCTCCTTCCGGATGCGTCCGGAGGAATTGCCGGAATATGTGCTGACGCTTTCCGGACTTCGGGAGGAATATAAAGAGCAGATTCAGATTCATATCGGTCTGGAGGCGGAATATTACCGGGAGAATTGGTCGGACTATCTGAACCTCCTGAAAGGCTCGGGGGTGGAATATCTGATTCTGGGCCAGCATTATGCCGACGGCGAATACCCGGGGGCAGAATACAGCGGAAAACCCAGCGACGATGAAAAAAGACTGCGTGCCTATGTGGACAGCGTGCTCGAAGGGGTAAATACCGGACTGTTTTCCTATGTGGCGCATCCGGATATTCTGAATTTTACCGGCGAGGAGGCCGTGTACGACTCTGAAATGCATCGCCTGGTCGACGGTGTTTTCAGGGCAGGAGTGCCCTTTGAAATCAATCTGCTGGGCCTGCGGGAGAGACGCAGTTACCCCTGTGAACGGTTCTGGAAGATCCTGGAGCCCTATCGGTGTCCGGTGATTTTAGGGGCAGATGTGCACGATCCTCAGTGGATGTATCCTGCCGAAACCATAGAAGAAGCCAAGAAAATGGCAGAGGCGCACCATTTGGGTGTGACCGAGCAATTGGACATCACCAGACTGAAAAAACACGGAATCTGAGAAATGAAGGAGTAAACGCATGAAGATCAATCCTGTAAAGGGCACCAATGATTATTTGCCAGCCGATACCGCCTTGCGGGACGGCCTGCAGGGAACAATTTTAGAGGTCTATCGGGCGGCGGGGTACAATCGGATCACCACGCCGATTCTGGAAGACATTGAAAATCTGGACAAAAGCGAGGGCGGAGAGAACCTGAATCTGATTTTCAAGGTCCTGAAGAGGGGCGAAAAGCTGGAAGCCGCCTTGGCGGAGGGCGACAGTCAGGCTCTTTCGGATATGGGGTTGCGCTATGACCTGACCCTGCCCCTTTGCCGGTATTATGCGGCGAACAGGGCCCTTCTGCCCACGCCCTTCAAGTGCATTCAGACCGACCGAGTCTACCGGGCGGAAAGGCCCCAGAAGGGTCGGTTGCGGGAGTTTGTGCAGTGCGACATCGACATTCTGGGGGACGAGCGCAAGGAGTGTGAGATCGAACTGATTGCCACCACCGCCAAGGCCCTTCTGAAATTGGGCTTTGAGCAGTTTACCGTGAAGGTGAACGACCGCAGAATTCTGAGAGCGGTGCTTGCCAAGTGTGGCTTTGCGGAAGAGAGCTTTGACAGCGTCTGCATCAGCCTGGATAAGCTGGATAAGATCGGAGCAGAGGGTGTAAAAGAGGAGCTTGTAGCAAAGGGATGTACGGGTGAGGCCATTGAACGGTTGCTTGTGCTGTTTGAAAGCCCGCTGACCGTAGAATCGGTGTCGGAATTTGTGCCGGAGTGTACAGCGGCGGAGCGGTTGCAGGCCATTCTGGAGGATTCCCGAAGGCTGGCAAGGGCGCGGTATCAGGTGGTCTTTGACCTGACCCTGATCCGGGGACAGGGGTACTATACCGGAACGGTCTTTGAGGTATCGGTGGCAGGATATCCCGGTGCGGTGGCAGGCGGCGGACGGTACGACAATCTGGTGGGAAAATTCATTTCGGAGAGTGTGCCGGCAGTGGGCTTTTCCATCGGGTTTGAGCGGATCTTCAGCATTCTGAAGGAGAAGGGATGCGCCCCCATGGGTGCCCGGAAGAGGCTGGGAGTGATCTACGAGGGAGTGTTTGCAGAGGCCTATGAATTTGCCGAAACTCTGCGCAAGGATTATGACTGCACACTTTTCGAGCGGCCCAAAAAATTCGGTAAGCTGTTGAACAATCTGGAGAAGAACGGATTTGACGGATATGTTTCGGCAGCCGAACCGGAAAAGCGCATCTTTTTTGCCGACGGCAAAGAAAAACAGAACTGAAACCGATCTTGAAGAGGAAAGGAGAACCGGCCCATGGCGAACTACGGAAGAATGGACATTATGAGCATGAGCGATGAGGAAATCGAGCGGATTCTGAACGAGGAAGAAAAGACCTTGGAGGACTATGAAATTTCTCTGCTTTTTGAGGAACTGCGCAACCGCAGGGAGCGGGCCTTTTCCCCGGAGGAGCTGCCGGATGAAGAGGACCTGATCGCTTTGGAGGAGTCTGAAGAGGAAGGCGAGGACGAAGAAGGGACCGAAGGGGACGAGAAGGCCGAAGAGGACGAGGAGGACGAAGCTCTTGACGGGAACGAAGAGGAAAAGGAAGAAGAGAACGGAAGAGGTTCTTCTCTCAAACAGTCCCAATCCCCGGACTCTGAAAAAAAGAGCTCTTTCTGGCCGGCCGTGCTGATCGGCGGGCTGTGTATTTTGGCAATTATAGTGCTTTTTTGGTTCCTTACCTGAGGGCACTTCCAGTGGGATATCCAGAGCAAAGCCAACCAAGATCGCTTTAAAAGGCCGGTCGGTATTCCGACCGGCCTTTTGTATTGACAAACGGAAGAAAAGTCGGTATAATACACAAGGAAAACAAAATCTTGGAGGAAGAAATGATCTCCGGAAAGACAAGACTGAAATTTTATAAAATCGGAAAACTGAAATTCATCTCTCACTTAGATCTGCAACGCACGATGAAGGGGGCGTTGGGCAGGGCCAATGTTCCGCTGAAGTATTCGGAAGGCTTCAATCCGCACCCCAAAATGGTGTTTTCATTGCCTCTGCCGGTGGGGGCCGAAAGCCGATGCGAGTATTTAGACATTATTCTGAATGAGCCCTGCGACGAAAGGGAGCTTCAGGAACGGATCAATACCCAATTGACCCGGGAGCTGCAGATTACAGCCGTATATCCCCAGGATATGCCGTTCCAGTCCATCACCGTTGCTGAATATGAATTCCGTTTTTACGATATGACCGGAAAGGAATTGGAGGGGCTGTTGGAGGGGGCTTTACCCATTGAGAAGAAGTCCAAGAAAGGTTTCATTGAAGTGGATCTGCGCCCGAAAATTGCCGGATATGCCATAAAAAATGCCGAAGAAGGGGTGTTGCTGCACGCCCTGCTGGGAGCAGACAGCGGAGATTTTGTCAATCCGGAGCTGTTGGTGCGGGCTTTGGAAAGGGCTTTGGGCAGACCTGTTGAGGACTACAGCATCCTGCGGCTGGAGCTGTACAGCGGGGAAAGAGTCTTTCATTAAAGGAACAGTTCCAAAGTCAGGGTTTCCAGATGTTCGATGGTGGCAAGAGCGCATTTGTAGGTTTCCAAGGCCATTTGGTAGTCTGCACGCTCGGCAGAGCAGGAAGAAGCACGAAGTGCGGATGCGGCGGTGGAAAGAGTGTTCAGATAGTTATAATTGATGAAAAGGGCCAACTTCTCTTCGGCTCTTTTTGTTTTGCTTTCAATGTTCTTCAGTTGTTCTTCTAAGAGAGCGGTCCGTTCGGGATCTTTCCGGATCCGATCGAATTCCTCCGCGGAGGGCAAAGTATCGGTGCATTTTTTCAATTCGGCTACCTGGTGCTGTGCGCAGTGGGAAAGGCAGAAGCATCCGCAAAGTAAAGAAAGGATCAGAAAGAGCGACAGAAATAAAGGAATATACAGCTTTTTCATTTGCTTTTGTCCTCCTTCAGAATCAGCCGGCATTCTCCGCCGTCATTGACCGTATAGAGTAAAACATCGGAAATTTTGGTGTTCCCTAATCGTTTTTTTAACGCCTTTTCAGTGATGTTCAAATGCTTCAGGTTGGAACGGTCGATCTTTCCGCAGACGATCAGGGATTTTGCCATGCCCACGGTCTGAGGCGTCAGATTCAGGTCTTCGGGAGTAACCGGTTGCTTTTCCGGCTTCAGAATGACGGAAAGCTGTCCGTTTTGCTCCAGAATGGCATAGTCCACCAGACTGAGGTCCGAAACATCCTTCAACCGCAACTGAGCGAGCAATTCATCAGGCGAAAGCCGGCTGGCATATAAGGCCTTTTCGTGCAGTTTCCCGTGGACGATCAGGAGGGAAGGCGTGCCCTCAATGATCTTCTTCATACGGGGAAAAAGGGCGCAAAGGCAGGCGGAAAGGATTTCCAGAAGCAGGATGAGCGTTACCGGAAGAACGGCGAAGATCAGCGGAATGGATTGATCGGCTATAGGAAAGGCGGCAAGCTCGGATAAAAGCAGAGCGGTGACCAGTTCGCCCACCTGCAATTGGCCCACCTGCCGCTTGCCCGAAATCCGCATAATGAAGGTAAGAAAAATATAAATAAACAGCGTGCGCAGTGCGATGGCAATCATGAAACCTCCGAATAAGACCAAAACCGGGCACTTTTTTACTGAAATCAGTGCTATATCCCCCAGTTTGCACAGGCAAATAAAAAATATGCAAAAAATCCGATTTTTTTGAAAAAAGGGGGTTGACAAAAAG
>DPGD01000009.1:0-232 GCA_003522145.1 Clostridiales bacterium
CGCCCCTTGGAACCCTCAAAAACTTCTTTAAGTGTGTAAAGGCGAAGCCGGACTGTCTGTCGGTGTTTCGTGCAGGGACTTCGTCCCGCCTGCACGAAAGCACAAAACACCCACAGAGGGGACGGCGACCGGAGTCCATAGATCGGTTCCCGGAAATCCATTGTTCCGGCATTCCGGATTCTTACCCTTCCATAAAAAGTATGTTTCCTGCCCACAGAAAAAGTTTTCGGAT
>DPGD01000009.1:444-26187 GCA_003522145.1 Clostridiales bacterium
TTTTCGGATCGACCCCTTTTTCAAAGGGGGGCGCCGGGTGCAGGGCGGGGCCCTGCAAAGAAAACAGGGTGCAGGGCAGGAAGTTCTGCGAGGAGCGCTGGGCGCAGGGGGTATAGGCAAAAAGAGGATGTTTGCCCCTTGACAAAGGTGGGGCGGCATTGTAAAATAGAGATTGGGATTATATCGGAATTCTTGTAAATATACAGATTTGGGAGGAAATCATGGTCATCACCAAACGCATTTTCGGCACGATGCCTGACGGAAGAGATGTGCTTGCATACAGGATAGAGAATTCATCGGGGGCATCGGTGACTCTGCTCACTCTGGGGGGCATTATTCAATCGCTTTGCATGCCGGATCGGGAAGGGAACTTAAAGGATATTGTCTGCGGTTATGACAATTTAGAGAGTTATCTTCAAGCGGCGGGGTATCAGGGTGCCATCATTGGCCGGGTGTGCAACCGGATCGGAAATGCCGAATTCACGCTGGACGGGAAGAGCTACAAGCTTTTCGTCAATTCGGGGACAAAGGACTCTCTGCACGGCGGAAAAGAGGGTTTTGACAAAAAGCTGTTCACTCCGGTCACCTTTGAAAACGAGCTGGGGACGGGTGTGCGGTTCTATTTTGTATCGCCTGACGGGGAGGAAAACTATCCGGGCACACTGCAGGTTTGCGTGACCTACACCTTTACCGAGGAGAACCGTTTGATTCTCAACTACCGGGCAGAAACCGACAAGCCGACGGTATTGAACATGACCAATCATGCCTATTTCAATCTGACGGGGGTAGGCGGTTCTTCGGTGATGGAGCATGAGCTGTTTCTCAACAGCGACCGCTATTTGCCCACAGACGAAGACCAGATTCCGTTGCCCTGCGGTTTCCAGCCGGTAAAGGATACGATTTTCGATTTCACAACTTTGCGGCCCATCCGAAACCCCATTGACCACAGTTTTGAATTGCGCAGTTTCAACGGCATGGTGAAGCGGGCGGCATTCCTTTGCGAGCGCACAGAGGGACGGAGCCTGACGGTTTACACCAGTCTTCCGAATCTGCAATTATACACCGGCTGTGTAATGAACGGTCCGGAGCTTTTCAAGGGTGGCGTGCCTCAGCGTCCCCTTCACGCCCTGTGCTTGGAGACGCAGTTGCCCAACGATGCGCCCAACCGTCCGGATTTTATTCCCTGTGTTCTGCGTCCGGGGGAGCTGTACGATGCAACCACCGTTCTGGAGTTTTCCACGGTGAAATAAGCCGAACCGAAAACCGAAAAGGGGCATCCGAGTCCCAAAATTCCGCACTGAAAAACCGCTGCGCTTCCCTTTTGGGGCGCAGCGGTTTTTTCAATCAGGGAATGAAGAAAGGGCTTTTCAAAAACGCTTGCAGGGGAAGGGCACCCTTTCGGAGATTTTACAAAGCGGAAGGCTCGGACTTTTTAAAAGGGCGTGTCCGCCGGATGATCGGAAGACTTGCCCTTTTGGTTACATACACAGGAACAGACCGAGCAACGCCGCTCCCATGGCGGGCAAGGACAGCAATACCCCGTATTTCAAAAAGGTACGGTTTTGGAAGGGCACGCCGCAGTTGCGCAGAAGTCCCGACCACATGATCCCCGCCAAGGCTCCGATAGGCGTTAAAAAGGCACCGATGTTCGAGCCGATCACCGTAGCGTAGACCGCCGGAAGGGGTGCCTTTCCCCATTCCAATACCGAAGAATAGAAGACGCTCATGGGAATGTTGTTCACCACATTGGCGGCAAGAAAAGAGGAGAGGCCATAGCGCAAAAGGGGCTGTTCCCGGCCGAGAAATTCTGCCACCAGCCCTGTAAAGCCCGCCTCATTCAACCCCAAAACCAGGACAAACATAGAAAGGACAAAGGGGATAATGGCGTAGGGCAGGCGCTTCAGCGCACCCCAAAGCTCCGAAGGCCTCCGCCGTCTGCAAAGACTCAGAATTGCCGAAAGAACACAAAGAAGGAGAACGGCGCCCAAAGAGATGATCCACATTTCCACATTGAAATAGGAACTCACCGCCATGGTGACGGTGCAGGAAGAAAGCAACAAAATGCCCAGAATCAGCGAGGGACGGTCCCCCAAAAAGGCTTTTTTCCTTTGAATTTCCATTGGTTTTTGCAATTTTTTCCGGAAAAGCAACCAAAGCATCAGCAGGGCAACCAGACCGGTAAGAACTGTGGGGAGGAGCATGGCTGAAAAATAGGAGAAAAAGGAAACGCCTGAGGAGGTGGCTAAGTAAATATTTGTGGGATTTCCGATAATCAGAGCCATGCTCCAGGTGTTGGCTGCGATAAATTCGGCGAACAGATAGGGAAGGGGGTCAATGCCGGCGTTTTTGGAAAAATAGCAGATAAAGGGAGTGAAGGTCAGGATGATCACATCGTTGGAGGTGAATACGGTCAGCACCGATACCGTAAAATACAGGTAGAAAAAGAGCTTTTTCTGGTTCGTTCCTGACTTTTCCAAAGCCTTCACGGCTAAGAAGGAGAAAAAGCCCAGTTCATCGAGAAACACCGATAAAAAGGTCATGGAGAGAAACAGGCAAAGAATCTTCAGGGGATTCACGGCGCTGTTTTCGGTCATTTTTTCAAGAATATGCCCAAAGGAAACCCTTCCCGAGCAAAGAAGGACCAGAGCACCCGTCAGTGCCGCCAGCACATAGCTGTCCAAATGCAGTTTTCCCACCTTCACCGTGGGATAAAGGAAGATGGAGAGGATCATGAAAAGACAGGTTGCGCCGCAAAGAATCAGTGTAAATGTCATAAAATCCGTTCCTTCCTTTCCACAAGGAAGGATTGTAGCACAGGGCCGGTAAAAAATCAAGAAAAAGTTGAAGAAATCCGGAAATTCCGTTCAGAAACCAGAGGGTCTTATTCGGCTTTTCTGCCCTCCCGCTGCAGAAGATATTCTTCGTAGGTTCGCTCGAAGCGTTTATATTCCTTCCCGCGCATTTCATAGCCTCTGAAGGGGGCGCCTTCTTTGAGATGGGGCAGAGGAAAAAGTTTGAATTGTCTGCAAAAGTGCCGGACCAGCGTATCGGAACGCAGGCGGGTCTGCTCGTTGCAGGAAGGGGGCAGAAGGTATGCCGGCACGCCGGTATAATAGAAGGCAGAACGGTGGGGAAGATACAGCCGTTCTTCTTTCAGCAGGAGGCGGGCTTTTTCAAAAAGCCCTTCCTTTTTTGCGCGCTCCAGATCGAACAGCAGAACTCCTGTGTTAAAATAGTCGGGGGCGATGATCCAGCTGCCCTTGGCATCCCGTACAGCACCGAAGGCGCAGTCCGAAAGGCCTTGGTCGAAAACGATCCCCACATCGCCCGACAGAAGGGTGTCGGCGTCCAGATAGAGTACCCTCCCGGAAAGCTCCGCTTTGTCGGCAAAAAATTTCAGAAAGGCGTAGGGAGAAACCCCTTTGGGCAAAGGAGCCATGGCGGCAAGAAGGTCGGTCAGCTCTGCGCTTCTGTCCAAAAGCCGGAGAGTGCTGCCGTCCTTCCGGCTCTGGAGCAGTCCTTTGGCATATTCCGCCTTGGCGCATTCAATGGGCTTGCCGCAGGGAAGATTCAGAGCGGCGGTCAGAAGAGTGACCTGCAGGGGACGCCTCGTGCGCCGCATGGCCGAAAGAAGCGAAAAGAGGATTCCTTCATAGCCTTCGTTGCTTCCGCAATAGAGCAATTGTACCGCTGTTTCCATAAAAAGCACCTCCCGTTTTCCGGTTCTCAACAAGAGTGTTCCGCAAATCGGGAGATTTCATTCAGGCGCCCCTTTTTCCATCGGAAATTTTCCGGAATTTGTATAAAAAGGGGAGGTTAAAAATTCCGAAAGAATTTTTTAACCTCCCAGGCTACAGTGGTCTTGGCGGCTTTCAGCCGTTATTTTGCCGCAACAGCCACCGAAATTTCTACGAAATGAAGGGCAAAACCGACCAAGCTCGCATCAAAAATGTTGGTTGGTTTTATTGTCCGGCTTCGCCGGAAAGCAGACGGTGAATTTCCAGAGCGGCTTCTTTACCGGCACCCATAGCCAGAATCACCGTTGCAGATCCGGTCACCGCATCGCCGCCGGCATAGACCCGTTTACGGGTGGTTTCGGTGGAGCCTTCCCTGACGACCAAGCATCCGTGCCGATCGGTTTCAAGGCCCTTGGTGGTGTTTTTCAACAAGGGATTGGGGGAAGTGCCCAAAGCCAGTATAACCGTGTCCACCTCCCGCTCAAATTCCGAACCGGGAACCGGTTCGGGGCGCCGCCGGCCCTTTTCGTCGGGCTCGCCCAGCTGCATTTCGATACAGCGCAGGGCCCGTACCCAGCCGAAGTGGGGGTCTTTCCGGTCGGAAGTATCGTAGCCGAGAATCTCCACAGGGTTCTGCAGGAGGCAGAATTCTACCCCTTCCTCGATGGCGTGCTCCACCTCTTCCCGCCGTGCCGGCAGTTCCGACATGCTCCGGCGGTAGACCACCCGGACGCTTTCCGCACCCAGCCGCAGAGCGGTTCTGGCGGCGTCCATGGCCACATTTCCTCCGCCCACCACGGCCACTCTTTTGCCGAGGACCGCCGGGGTGTCGGAAGAATCCAGGTAGGCCTTCATCAGATTGTTTCTGGTGAGAAATTCGTTTGCCGAATAGACCCCCTTCAGTTCTTCGCCGGGAATGCCCATAAATTTGGGCAAACCGGCACCGGAACCCAGAAACACCGCTTCAAAGCCCTGTTCAAACAGGTCGTCCACCGTGAGCGTCCGCCCAATGACTGCATTGGTCACTATTTTTACGCCCAGCTTTTCCAGCTCGGCCACTTCTCTGTTCACAATGGATTTGGGCAAACGGAATTCGGGAATGCCGTAGGAGAGCACTCCTCCGGCCAGATGAAGCGCCTCAAAAATATGAACGGCGTAGCCTTTTCGGGCCAAATCGCCGGCACAACTCAACCCGGCGGGGCCGGAGCCAACCACCGCTACCCGGTGACCGTTGGGCTGAGGGTTTTCGGGAGCTTTGGTGTTTTGGGTATTGTGAAAATCCGCCACATAGCGTTCCAGCCGGCCGATGGCCACCGGCTCCCCCTTCAGTCCCCGCACACATTTTGATTCGCACTGCTTTTCCTGGGGGCAAACTCTGCCACAGACTGCCGGCAGAGAGGAGGAAGAAGAAAGAACGGCGTAGGCCCCCTCCTTGTTGCCCTCCCGCAGAGCCTTGATGAATTCCGGGATCGAAATACCCACCGGGCATCCGTCCTTGCAGGGCATATTTCTGCAATTCAGGCATCTTTGCGCCTCGTTCAACGCCATTTCCTCGGTATAGCCCAAAGTGACCTCTTCAAAATCCTTGTTTCGCTTTTCGGCTTCTCTTGTGGGCATAGGTGTTTTGTTCATCTGCATATTGGGCATCTTCAACAACCTTTTTTCAAGAGATTGCAGGTCTTTTCTCTTGCCTTTCTTTCAAATTCCGCATACTGGGCGGAGCGGCTGATGGCTTCGTCAAAATTCACCAGGCAGCCGTCAAAATCCGGACCGTCAACACAGGCAAAAAGCATTTTCCCGCCTACGGTCAGGCGACAGCATCCGCACATCCCGGTGCCGTCGATCATGATGGGATTCATGGACACCACCGTAGGCACCCCGAAGGGACGGGCGCACTCCACGGCGAATTTCATCATGACCAAAGGACCGATGATGAAAATTTTGTCAATATCCTTTTCTTTCTCCAGAATCTCCCGAAGAGGCTCGGTGACAAGCCCCTTTCGGCCGGCACTGCCGTCATCGGTCATCAGAATAAACCGCTCCGAAGCCTCTTGGAAGTCTTCTTTCAGAATGACCAGGTCTTTATTCCGGAAGCCGACCACCGAAGTGACGGCACAGCCGTTCTTCTTCAGCGCCTGTGCAATGGGCAGAGCGATGGCACTGCCGACTCCTCCGCCCACCACCAGCGCTTTTTTCACGCCTCCCAGGTCGGTGGCATTTCCCAAAGGACCCACAAAGTCCTCAATATATTCGCCCTCATTTTTGGCGTTCAACAGCATGGTTGTGGCACCCACCACCTGAAAAATGATCCGAACGGTGCCTGCCGTCCGGTCATATCCGGCAATCGTCAGGGGGATGCGCTCTCCGTTTTTATGGACACGCAAAATAATGAACTGTCCCGCCTGCGCTTTTGCGGCAACATAAGGGGCCTCAATATCCATCTGCGTGACCGTGGGGTTCAGCGTTTTTTTCTGCGCAATTCTGTACATTTGCTTCCTCCTATTGTTTTTCGGCCCGAAAACTTACCCCTGCATTGTATACCATATTTTTTTCGATTGCAAGGGCAATTTTCAACAAAAAAAGGCCGTCCCGAAAAAGGATGGCCTGTTTTTTGCCTATTTAAACCACATCTTTGGTTTCTTCCTGGTAGTATCTGCGGAAGACCTCCCAGTTTTCCTCGGTGAGATATTTGGATTTCACATCCTGACCGGAAAACTCCGAAAGCTTTTCCACAAAGGTGGTGAATTTTGTCCAACGGTCAAAGGAGTTTTGGGTGTAGCCATTGTCTTGGAACCAGTGGAAGGTTTGGATGAAAGGCTCCCAACCGCCGAAATCCGGATCGTAGGTCATGTCCAAAAAGAGCTTTGCCGCTCCGAAAAAGCCGTACACCGTGGTCATAGCGCCCTTGCTTTTGTGAATATCCAGACCCTCGGTCATGGTTTCATAGGTGAAGCAACGGCTTGCTCCGTAGTCGGAGGAGGCACAGCCGAAAACGGTTCCGTCGGTATTCTTATGGTCTTCGGTCAGCTTGTAGAGCACATAGCAGAGCTTCAGATCGGTCCAGGCTTCGCTTTCAAAGTTCCAGCCTCTTCCCGAATCAAACATGTGACCCAATTCATGCAGAAGACCGAAGGACAAATCAAAAATGTTCAGATTTTTCTTCCGGGATACGCTCTTGACCAACTCCTCCCGCATAAATCCCCGGTTGGCGTTGATTACATGATAGTTGTCTGAAACCCCTGCAACATAGCCTAAGTTCTCCCAACCGCTGACCACGATCACATCATAGGGAATGTAACCGGTCAATTCAATTTCCGCTTCATAGGCCTCCTGAAAATGGTCGGCGAATTCCTGCATAAACTCTTCGGTAATGCCGGTGCCTATTGAAATATCGTTTTTGTGAATGCGCACGAAAATGTTGCCGCCCTTGGAGGCAAATTCCCTGTAGGTGCTGTGTTTTCCGGCTTTCTCTATCCGGAACAACTGCCCGGGGTTGTCGTCCTCCCGGCTTTCGACCACAACCTTCCCGTCTCTTACTGCAAGGCAGATGGGGCGGCTTTCTTTGGAGCTGAAGGGAACGATTCGGCAGGTGCCGTCCTCGTAGGCTTCAAAGGTCCAGTAATTCTTGATATTTTTGGGGTCGTAGCCGCCCCGTTCCTGCTTCAGCTCGGCCGCATCCGGCAGGAAGGAGGTGATGGCCAACAGATCCACCTCGTCATCCCCGAAATAAATGGCATAGCATGCCTGGTCGTTTTTGGTTTTCGGGTGAATGGTAAACCGGGCTTTGTCGGGATTGGTTCCGTCCAGACTCAGAATTTGACTGCTCTTGTAAAGCGTGTGCTCCCCGTCTGCCGTTTGGATGGTGTAGACACCGAAGCCGTAGTCCCACTTCAGTTCTTCCGGCTCTTCTGAGGCGGAGGAAGCGGGCGTTCCGGTTTCGGGCGAAGCGGCGGTCGTTGTAGCGGATGGATCGCTGACGGTCGCAGGGGCCTTGGTTCCGGAAGTTTCCTGCCCGCAGGAAAGAAGAATCGGCAGACAAAACGACAATACCAGAACCCAAGAAAGCATCTTTTTCATAAAATCAATTCCTTTCACCGTGTTTTAGAATATGCCTGATTGTTTTTGCCATTGTACTTTTTCGCTCCCGCAACGGTTGCGCTACATAAGGTATACTGGTCGAGAGCCGTATATATGGCGGCTCCTTCGCTCCGGAAAAATTGCGGGAGTTTTCACTTGACACGAACAGTATAACATAGGCAGACGGCATCGTCAACCTCTTTTGAAACATTTTCAAAACATTATTGTAACAAGAGCGGCGATCCGGCACCAGACCAGCCGTCCGTATATCAGTCGCCGGCGAAGTAGGCATGACGGAACGCCTGTATCCCGGCGGAAGCAGTCCCCACCGCCCCATTGTTCTTCCAATCATCACAGCAAACAACAAAACAAAAAAAGAACGGCAGCCGATCGGCAATAGCTCCGGCTCCGCTACAAGGCGCAGGGATGTGGGGGAAGGAAGCTGTTCGGTTATAGTTACCGGAAAGCGTAGCGCACGCAATGTCTACGCCAATAGCGTAGGGGAATGGGAGGCAAAACCCGCAGAGCTGATCCAGGAGATAAAAGCGGAGTTTGGCATGAAATGGTGTTAAAACTGTACCGCAGTTGACAAAGATAAGCGGAGGGAACTCTTGCCGCTTTGCTATTTGCGTGTTGTAACTCTGTTTCGGGGAGTTGCCAAGCGGTTTCGGTGTCCAATAATGGAACCGCCGTAATCAGAGAAAAGGATTTCAACAGCACACCAACATAGAAGTTCAGATAGCTTGTTGCCGATACCGGTAATCGGTTTAGAAAGAGCATGAGGAATAAAGAAATTATAGGTTCGCTAAATTTTTCAAATAATCCTATTGTAAATCGGCGATAATTGTTATACAATAAAATAGTAGAGAAACACTTGTTTCTATAAGGCGGAAAATGGTTGCAAGATAGGATGACCAACCAATTCTTAACCAACGACACCGAGGTAACATTCCTCGATAAAATAAAAGACAACCTATGCAGATGCAAGTAAACTGAAAGTTCTTGCGTTCTGCCGTAATGTCACGCATGCAAGAATGATGTGCGGGGCCATGTCCGAACGATCGTCCGATGGCGGAGTTTGTATTCAAAGACCTTGTAGCAAGGCGAGGCGTGGCAGACCGATTTGTGATCGCTTCCTTTGCCACAAGCACGGAAGAGATATGGAACGGCATCGGAAATCCGGTCTATCCTCCGGCAAAGGCGGAGCTTGCAAAGCATGGGCGGTCCTGCGACGGCAAGTGTGCGGTGTCTCTGCAAAAGAGCGACTATGACAAATACGATCTGTTCATCGGCATGGACAGTGCCAATATCCGCAATATGCTCCGCATCTTCAGCGGCGATTCGGACGAAAAAGTGCACAAGCTGATGGACTATACCGACCGGGGCGGCGATGTGGCTGATCCCTGGTATTCCGAGCGTTTTGATGCGGCATACTATGACCGGCAGTGACACGCTGATCTATCGTCTGCTCTTTAATCTTACCGAAAACGCCATACGATACAACCGCCCGGACGGGATGGTGCGCATTACTGTAACAGAAGAAGAAAAACGGCTTATTATACGAGTTGCTGATACCGGCTACGGGGTGCCCGAGCAATACAGAGAAAGCATTTTTCAGCCTTTCTTTCGTGTAGACAAATCCAGAAGCCGGGAAAACGGCGGCGTGGGATTGGGACTATCGCTGGTGTGGGAAATCGTCACACTGCACGGCGGCGAGGTTCGTGTTGAGGAAAGCTCGGAAAAGGGGACGACGATTGCCGTGAAGTTGCCATTGGACACACAAACGGATTAGCGGAGGCGTTTTAATATAGGAACTTCTTTTACAGAGCCGGTGAGAATGAGAAATGATATTTGTACCGCCCTTCGATTCTTACAGCTTTGTGACAAAATTCAAGCGTTTTTTCGGTGAACAGTATGCTCCGTTCTGCTATACTTATGTTGCGGAAAGCGAAACCGCAAATTAAAACAAAGGAGCATTTGTTATGAAAAACAGAAAAACAATTTTTACGATTATCTTCGCACTTGTGCTTGCACTCAGCATAGCTACAGTATCTGCGGCGGCGATTTCGGTGAACGAGACGAAGCCTGGCAAGCCGGCAACGAAGCCCGATGTTTCCGTCTGTGAGACTTCCGGTGACTGCGGCGTACAGCCACTTAAGAGTTTTGTTGAAAGCCTGCGTTCATTGACCCCGGAGGAAAAAGCGGCTCTGCTTGCAGACCTCGCCGAAATCGAAAGGTATGAGAATCAAATCAACGAAATCTACTCCCGCATGACCGATGAAAGCGCAGAGCGACTCTACGCAGAAATCGGCACTCTTGATGAAAAACTCACGGCTGTTCTCGAAAGAAACTCAGCGCTTTGGGAACGCGTCAACGATGAGTATGATGAAAAGATCGCGGCAAACGAGCCGGATATGACGCTTGAACTGAATGAAGCGGATTTTGATGACACCTGCCCGGCTGAGGTATCCTACGAGGAAACCATCAAGGGCATGAACTCACTGACCGAAAAGGAGAAATCGGCTCTGCTTGCGGACCTTGCCGAAATCGAATCGCTGGAAGCGCAGATTGACGAGCTTTACTATCGCATGACTGATGAGAACGCAGATCAACTTTATGGTGAAATCGATGCTCTCTACGAAAAGCTCGACTCGGTTCTTGACCGTAATGCGGAGCTTTGGGACCGCGTCGACGCCGAATATGATGAAAAAATCGCGGCAAACGAGCCGGATATGTCCTTCGAACTTGAAGAAGACGACCTTGCGATCTGCGGAAAAAGCAGATAAACCACACGCACAGAGCCGTGTCTGAGCGGCACGGCTCTGTATCTGTATTGGGAGGCGCTATGAAGCAACTGATCTACATCGCAGAGGATGAAAAAAACATAAGGGAAACGCTTCAGCGATTTCTTGAAAATGACGGATATGAGGTGTGCGCGTTTGAAACAGGTGACGCGCTTTTAAGCACATTTTTTAAAAGGCGCTCCGATCTTGTTATTTTGGATATTATGATGCCGGGCACCGACGGACTTACCTGCTGTCGCCTCATCCGTGAAAAGGATAGCGTTCCCATCATTCTTCTGACGGCAAAGGATACCGAATACGACTATGTCAACGGTATTCTGCAAGGCGGTGACGACTATCTGACCAAGCCGTTTCGCCCGACGGTTCTCCTGATGCGTGTTAAATCTCTTCTTCGCCGCGTAGAGATGGAGAGAGGCGGAGATCCGTCGGACAGGGATATTACCGTTGGAGATCTGCGCTTTTCGGGTGATGAGAAGCAGCTTTTCTGCAGAGAAAAGCCTCTTGCGCTTTCTCCGAATGAGCTGAAGATGCTCCTCTTTCTGATGCGTGGCGAGGGCAAAGCCTTTTCGCGCGATGAGCTGCTCAACCACATTTGGGGATACAATGACGAGGTGGAAACCAGAGTGACCGACGAAACACTGCGCCGCATACGCAGCAAGCTCTCTTCGGCAGACAGCAAGGTGCAGATTGAGACGGTCTGGGGTTACGGTTACCGCCTGCGATCGGACGGAGGCGGGAAATGAAACATATCAGAAGAAAAATCACCGTATCCGTTCTCGGTACGATGCTGTTTGTTTTTGCGGTGCTGCTTGCCACCGTTAATATCTTTATTCCGGAATATCTGACTTCAGAGGCGCGGAAGGCGATACTTTTGGAGGATGAGCGCAAGGACCCTATCCCGCTTGCCGAAACAATGGACGATACGGAGGAACATTTTCTTACATCCAGCGTTCGGTACCTTGAAGTTGAAGAGGTCCTTACAGAGTCCGAGCACCTTTCAAAATCTGAATATCAATTGAGGAAATACTGTCAGGAAGAAAAGCCGGCCGCTGATGCATTTCATACACTGAAAACCGGCGGCAGCCGATTTGTTTTCCGTATAACACATGTCGAAGCCGATGAATATGAGGACGCATATTCGTACATTCTGTATGTGGATGTCGGAGCAGTTATGCAGTATTCGGCTTATCTGAATGCAGCTTTTTTTGCGGTGCTGGCAGTGCTCAGCGTACTGGTCTGTCTCTTTGGCTGGAAACTCGGCGGCTATGTTGAAAAAGCGCACGAATCCCAGAAATGGTTTTTCCAGAATGTGTCGCACGAGCTGAAAACGCCGATGATGGCTGTTCAGGGCTGCGCGGAGGGCATCCATACCGGGGTTTTGAATCCTGTAGAAGCATCTGGGGTGATCCTGGAAGAGGCGGAACAGATGTCCGATTTGGTAGAAGAGCTGCTCACACTCTCCCGATTGGAGTCGGGACAAGCCAATGCGGAGTTCCATTCGATGGATGTCCGTGAGGTTTTATATGACTGCCTGCGCAGTACGGAACAACTGGCGGAGCAGAGAAAGCTGTGCATCACCCCATGCTTTGACGAAAAA
Organism: Clostridiales bacterium; assembly: GCA_003522145.1. Classification (GTDB taxonomy): domain Bacteria; phylum Bacillota; class Clostridia; order Oscillospirales; family CAG-272; genus UBA11512. Next base: position 12,660 of record DPGD01000009.1, read on the forward strand.
CCTGTTTTGGTGAACTGCGATGAGGTTCAGCTCCGACGTGCGTTCTCGAATATCATCATCAACGCACTGCGGTATGCAAACGAGGAAATACGAATCGAATGTAAGGCAGACAGGGGAAAAGCCATTGTCCGTATCTGCGACGACGGAGAAGGCATTGCGCCGGAGCTTTTGCCGCACATTTTCGACCGCTTTTTCAGCACCCGTAAGGGCGGAGCCGGAATCGGACTTTCCCTTGCAAAAGAGATCGTGTCTCTGCATAAGGGAACGATACGCGCTGCAAATGACGGAGGTGCTGTGTTCGAGATCAGCCTTCCGCTGAAATAAATAACGGGGTCGGCTGTCTTAACGGTTCACTGATTTTCTTAAATAATAAAACTTAAATCGAAAGGAACCCATATTATGAAAAAGATTATTGCATTTGCACTTGCTGCCATTATGGCTCTCTCATTTGCAGCCTGCGCAAAACAAAACGGTGAAAGCGGGACAACCACGCCTTCCGATGCCCCCAAAGTGCAGGTCAAAAGCGCTTTGGAAATTCTTGAAAAGGTCTGGAGCAAGTATTCAACCGACGAAAAATTTCCCGCAACAGGCGGTTCCGAGAAGCATATGAAGGAAGATATGCCCAGCAAATTCGATGTTTCCGATGCAGAAGCCCTTGACTTTGAACTCGGCTTCCCAAAGGCAAACGCTTCCGAGATTGACGATGCCGCATCGCTTATGCATATGCTGAATCAGAACAACTTTTCCTGCGGCGTATATCATATTAAAGGCTCCGGAAACGCCGAAGCACTTGCAGGTAAAATTAAAGAAAACATTCTTGCACGCCAATGGCTGTGCGGGTTTCCCGAAAAGCTTGTGATTCTGACCGTCGGCGATTATATCGTTTCCGTGTTTGGTGCCGGGGAACTGACAGACACCTTTACAGCAAAGCTGTCCGCTGAATACATCTCAACAAAGCAGCTTTTCGATGTGCCTATCGCATAAGACAAAGCCGTGTTGTTTTCAAGTATAACGTTTTTGTACTGCTTCCTGCCGTGCGTTCTGCTCTTGTATTTCATTGTTCCCGACCGTATGAAGAATACCGTTCTTCTTTTTGCGAGCCTGTTTTTCTATGGTTGGGGAGAGCCGAAATATCTCATTTTTATGCTTGCGTCGGTCACGCAGTCGTACATTGCCGCGCTCCTTGTTGAACGCTTTCGCGGAACAAAGATCGCAAAGGCGGCGCTTGCCATTTCGGCAGTCGCAAGCCTCGGTCTGCTTGCTTACTGCAAATATGCGGATTTTTTTATCGGGAATTTCAATGCGGTGACCGGTCTTTCCGTCCCGCTTCTCAAGGTGGCTCTGCCGGTCGGCATCAGTTTTTATACATTTCAGATCCTGAGTTATGTTGTAGATGTTTATCGCGGCGACGTGCCGGCACAGCGCAATTTCATTGATCTTGCGATGTATGTGGCGATGTTTCCGCAGCTGATAGCCGGACCCATTGTCCGCTATTCCGACATTGCCGGAAGCCTGAAAAACCGAAAAACCACGCTTGCCGATGCGTCGGAGGGGATCACGCGCTTTTCCGTCGGTCTTGCAAAGAAGATTCTCCTTGCCAATTCCGCAGCGCTTATCGTCTCGGAATTCAAGGCGTACGGCGAAAAAACCGTTCTGTTTTATTGGCTGTATGCCGCGGCATATATGCTGCACATCTATTTCGACTTTTCCGGATATTCAGACATGGCGATTGGGCTCGGGCGTATTTTCGGATTTCGTTTTTGCGAAAATTTCAACTATCCGTATATTTCAACAAGTATTACGGAGTTTTGGCGCCGTTGGCACATTTCTCTCGGCAGTTGGTTTCGCGACTACCTTTATATCCCCCTCGGAGGAAACCGCGTAAAGCCTATACGGCATGTTTTTAACATTATTGTCGTGTGGGCAGCCACCGGTTTTTGGCACGGAGCATCATGGAATTTTGTTCTGTGGGGGCTTCTTTATGCAGCGCTTTTACTGTTTGAAAAATACATTCTCCGCCCAAAGGCACGGTTTGCCGTTCCAATGCATATCTATACGCTGCTGTTTGTCATGCTCGGGTTTGTACTGTTCGATTCGGCAAGTATTGCCGACGCATTTATGAGTTTTAAGTCCCTGTTCGGGCTTGCCGGAATTCCTGCCGTGAATGCGGCTTCGCTTTATTATCTGAAAAGTAACCTCGTACTGCTTATTGTGGCAGTTGTCGGAGCGACTCCCCTGCCCAAACGAATTTATGAGAAAATCGGAGGGACGGCGGGCGGAAGCAGAATTCTTGCCGTTCTGACGCCGACGGCAACCGTTGCGGCAATCGCCGTGTGCACGGCGTATCTGATCGACGGGTCATTCAACCCGTTTGTCTATTTCCGGTTCTGACCGTGCGGCTTCAGATCGGTTTGATGGAGGAGTATAATGAAGAAATTCCAACAGATATTGACTCTGGCTCTGTCTCTCGGTTTCCTTGCGGTCTTTTCCGCTTGGTTCCTGATTGCGCCCGATGCCGAAGAATCGACGGTTGAAAGACGGCGTCTTGCGAAACGCCCCGCGCTGTCTCTTTCGTCGGTTACGAACGGCAGCTTTATGAACGGCTTTGAAAAATATATGCTCGACCAGTTTCCTCTGCGCAATGGTTTCCGTGGTCTGAAGGCTGCCGTAAATGCGAAGATATTCATGAAAAAGGACAACAACGGGCTTTATTCCGTCGGAGAGCATCTCTCAAAGCTGGACTTTCCGACCGACGCCGAATCAGTTGATCATGCCGCACGGTGTTTCCGGTATGTGTATGACATGTATCTCCGGAATGCCGGAACAAAGACATACCTGTCGGTGATTCCCGATAAAAACACCTTTATCGCATCGCAGAACGGCTATCCGGACAAGGATTACAAGGCGCTTACCGAACGCCTCAGAAGCGGCTTCCCGGAGGCGAAGTATATTGATATTTCCGGACTCCTGTCGTCGGATGATTTTTATTATACCGATTCACACTGGCGCCAGGAAGGAATACTGAAGGTTGCCGACGAAATTGCGGATAAAATGGGCGCGGAGCGGATAGGACAGTGTGAAAAGCATGACACGGGAGTTTCTTTTTACGGCGTCTATTACGGTCAGGCAGCCCTGCCGCACGCACCGGATAGTCTTTTCTATCTCGATAACGCCGTGATACGGGGGCTTAAGGTGTATAATGTCGAAATATCGTCCGACATCCCGGTTTACGACCTCGGTGCCGCCGCCGGACGCGATCCTTACGAAATGTTCCTCGGCGGCGCGCGCTCGATTATCAGGATCACAAATCCGAATGCCGCGCAAGAACGCCGGCTCATCATTTTCCGGGATTCGTTCGGTAGCAGTATAGCGCCGCTTCTTGCGGCAGGCTATTCCGAAATAACACTTGTCGATATCCGCTATATTTCGCCCCTCTCTCTCGGAAAGCTGATTGACTTTACGAAAGCAGACGATGCGCTGTTCCTTTACTCCGCATCGGTCATAAACAACAGTGAGACAATAAAGGGAACCTCTAAAAATTAGTTCCCAGAATTAAGGCATCTCCGCGCAATCCGCGCAAGGCACACTTACTTGCATCTTTTCCGTCATACTTCACAAAAAACCTTGCCAGTAGCGCTGCTACAACCTGCGGATTTTTGTATTGTCTGACGAAAAATCTGACTGCGCAATTTCACCATCGGAATTACGCGGTAATGCCTTAAATTTTGCGATTCAACAGAAAAAATGAAATCAGAGCGTCTAATCGCATTCCTGCCTCAAAAATCATGCATCTATTGGAGTTGGAATCCCCGAAAATGCGGGCGTTTCCCGCAAAAAGGTACAGTTACCCCGTGACAGTCTCCTTTCGGCTCAAAAAGGAGTAGCGACAAAGGTTATATACCAAGTTTGTCAATTCGATATGAAATGCGGCGCGCACAATGCCTATGGCGATGTCATTGCCGGACCGATGTTCCTTGTCGGTGATGACGGATACGGAGGCTTTTGTGACCTGACCGACAGGCAGATCCGGGAATATGTCGCTATCCCGATCATATCTCAGATCATCTGAGAAGGAGAAAAAATGGAACTGTCGGTATTTTTCAAAAGCGTAATTGATCAGGATCATGCGCCTGTCGTGCTCTGCAATCTTGACCACATCATCATTTATATGAATCCCGTCGCTGTCCGCAACTATGCCAAACGAGGCGGTGAGAAGCTCATCGGACAAAGTCTGCTTGCCTGTCATAATCCGCACTCGCAGGAGCTGATTCAAAGAACGGTTGCGTGGTTCCGCGAAAGTCCGGAGCATAACATCATCTATGAATTTCGCAACGAAAAAGACAACCGCGATGTTTACACGGTTGCCCTTCGTGATGCGGACGGTACACTGATCGGGTACTATGAAAAGCATGAGTACAGAAATCTCGAGACGGCGAAGCCGTTTGATTTCGGGGACGAGAAAAACATAACAACCTAAAGTGAGCCATCCTCCCGTCGGTGAAAACGGGAGCTAAGGGTGAGTATCAGAAGATTTTGCAGAGTGCAACTCTGTTTTCTTCCGATGCTCACTTTTTCTTTTTTCAAAAACAAAGGAGGTGCAAAAAATGAAAGAATCAAACTACAAAACCTATGAGGAACTGCCGCTGTTCCTCAATGCAGAAACGGTTTCCGGCGTGCTGGGGATAGCCATGTCCTCGGCATACGAGCTGATGAAGGAAAAAGACTTTCCCGCGTTGCGTGTCGGGAACCGTCTGATTGTTCCGAAAGAAAAGTTCATCGCGTGGGTAGAAATGAAAACGGAGGTGAGTAAATGAGCGGTATCTGTCCCGAACTTGACGCAAGGCTTTCGGCGGAGCTTGACCGATACTATTTTTCAACCGACGGCTCGGGGCTGAACCTCGACCGCCGGGAAAAGCACCGCGTGATAAATGCTCTGCATCGGCTGTGGAATATTGAAGAAATCGCTTGCTACGGAGTCGGCTTTGCAACCGAGGATATCCGAAAAGTGATACTCGACCTCATGAAGCCCGCACATATCAGGCTTGCGTTGAAAACGGTTGATTTTAATTCCGGAGCGGCATATTCACTATGGCTCGGATGTGCGATTTTTATGTTTGCAAAATTTGATGAGGATCTGCAACATGAAATCAGGAAAGGGGTTCTCAGCCGCGGATATTTGCCTTTGGTTGTGGCAGGTTTTCTTTCCGAAGTAGTGATCACGGAAAAAGGCAGACACATCTCGCAACGCATCAAGGTGAATCTTTCTCTCAAAGAGAAAACGCAATACGATTTTGCACGCATCGTCACGCACGGCACTGCACGCAAATCTTATGCGGAGGGTAACTACTTCATGGTGCCGAACAGCGTACTGTATATGGATTTCTCGGGCGGTGAAATTCTGCTCTACGCCTGTCTGCTTTATTATGAAGACCGCAGGACACACACCTGCTATCCGTCCTTCCGTGAGATCGGGGAGCGGATCGGAATGTCAAAGAACACGGTGATGAAATATCTTCGCTCACTTGAAAAGCGTGGGCTGGTTGAAACCGAGCAAACCTTGATAAGGACAAAGAGCGGTGAGGTTCACAACGGCACGCTGAAATATCACATCGCGCCTATCGCTCCCATCAAGAAAGCGTATGACGAAAAAGAGCTTGACAAGCTGAGACGGGAGGCGGAAATGCGGGAGCGGATTGCAAAATATGAGCGGCATACAGGAAACAGCGTTCATGCCGAAAACCACGCGGAAAACGGGCAAATGTGAAGGTTTATGCGAAGGTCGATTTTCAAGCAGGAGAAAGGGCGTGCGTCAAAAACGCTCGCCCGAATCACATCGGCGGGCAGAGCCCTCCGTTTTTCGCGTGTTTTGACCGCATTTGCTCGCTTTCTCGCGGGTTTCACCGGAAAGAAAACCATGCGCAAGTGTGTGTCAAAAATCGCATGAATACAAATTCAGGCGCCTGCAATGCGAAAAAGTCAGTGTTTGCGGGCTTTTTGCAGGCGTCTGAGGCAAAAAAGGAGGCTCTTATGGAGAACAGGCAAACTCGTTTTTCTCTGCATATCAGCGAGGAAACATTGGACACGGCAAAGGCGCTCAGCAAGTCGGACGGCTCCAAAAGTGTCAGCGAATATATCGAAAAGGCGGTTGATTTTTATAATGCATATCTCTGTAATCGCAGGGTGCCCGAGCTGATTTCTTCCGAGACGGTAGATACTTTGCGGAGAGTGCTTGACAAATGCGAGCACGCGCGCAGCAGTGCGCTCTTCAAGCTGTCGGTTGAAATTTCAATGTTGCTCAATGTGATTGCGGCGACAAATGACATTGAAGGTAAAGACCTCGGCAAACTTCGTCACGCCTGCATCGAGGAAGTCCGGAGAATCAACGGGAGCGTTTCTCTTGACAACGCAATCGAATGGCAGAAATAAATTCGGAATCACAAACTTTTTGATGCGGGAAACAAAGAAAAACATCGGGGCGAATTGATAACTTTCCGATAACTCTTTCGATTTCCGCTGGATATATGAAAAGCCTTGTGGTATTGTTGTGCGTGAAAGAAGGTGAAAAACATGAGTAAACGACGTCCGAACGGGGACGGGATGGTCAGAAAAAGACCGGACGGAAGATGGGAAGCACGCATCATCGTCGGGCACAAAGAGAACGGCAAGCCGATATACAAATCGGTCTTCGGCAAGACGCAGAGCGAGGCGATGACGAAATTTTATAAGCTCCTCGAAACCTACCGCGGGGTGGAGCTGAACGAGGATTGCCTCGTGAACCTGAACGAATGGCTCGACCGTTGGCTCTGCTATCAGAAGGATGTGGTGCGCCCGCAGACACTGAACAAATATGTTTTCTATGCGGATGCATACGTCCGTCCGTATCTCGGTGATAAGAAAATCTCGGCGATCCTCACGCGGGATATGCAACAGCTCTACGTAAAACTGCTCAAAGAAGGGCGCGTCACCGAGAGCAAAACCAAAGGAAAATCGCTCTCGGGCAGTACGGTCAGAGCAGTGCATATGATGATGCACAAGTGCTTTGAGATGGCAGTGGAGCAGCATATCATCGTCAAAAATCCGACCGATGGCACAACAATCCCCACGCTGAACAGCACGGAACGCAAAGTATATAACGAGGAACAGCTCAAAAAGTTTCTGAAAATCATTGAGGACGAACCGTGGTGGCGGGACTTCTTCTACCTCGAATGTATGACGGGACTGCGCAAAGGTGAGATCTGCGGACTGCGCTGGGAGGACTTCAATGAAGCGGAAGGCAAGCTCAGTGTTGCACGACAGGTCATTCCGGTCAGGGGCGGAATCACGGTCAGCGATCCGAAAACCGACACCGGCATCCGCACGATTGTCCTGCCCGAAAGTGTTGTCCGTATGCTGAAAGAGCGAAAGAAAGCCATCGGCTCCGAATGGATCTTCCCGAGCCTGCGCGACGCGGAAAAACCGATCAATCCCAACACGGCATACGGTACCTTCAAGCGAATCATCAAGAAGGCGGGGCTTCCCGACATTCCGTTTCACGGTCTGCGTCATACCTACGCCACACATTCGATTGCCGTCGGCGTGGATGAAAAGACGCTGGCAAAGGAACTCGGACACACAAAACCGGGATTCACGCTCGACTGTTATGCGCATGTGACGGAAGAAATGCAGAAGCGTGCCTCTGAAGTTACGGGCAATGCACTTGAAAAAATCCTCGGAAAGGAGCTGAAACCGTGGGCAGACGAAAGAACGGACAAGGGCTGATCCGTCAGCGCAAAGACGGCAGATGGGAAGGCAGGTGTGTGGTCGGTTACGATGAAAAGAATCTGCCGATTACGAAAAATGTCTTGGCGAAAACCAAGCGCGAGGTTGAAGAAAAGCTGAAAGCTCTCAAAGAAACCGTGCAGAAGCCGGTCGTGAAAACCGCCGCAGACATGCCGTTCGGTGACTATATCGACTACTGGTATCGCAACTTCTGCGAACTGAGCATTGCCGCAACCACGCGCCTGAAATACGAAAACGACATCTACAAGCACATCATCCCCGGCATCGGAAAGCTCCCGCTTGCCGCGCTCAAAAAGAGTGATCTTGAAAAATTCTATGCCGAACAGATGAAAAGCGGCAACCTCGACCGCAACGGTGTCGGCGATAAAAAGCTATCGGGCGCGGTCATCCGTTCGATGCATACCCGCATCAAATGTGCGCTCGATCAGGCTTTGAAAGAGGGACTGGTCAACCGCAATGAGGCGGTCGGTTGCAAGCTCCCGCCCAAGAAAAACAAAGAAATTGAGGTGCTGTCACACGAAGAAATCGCGCGGCTGCTCATACAGGCGAAGGAAGAAGGGTTTTATGAGCTCATCCTTCTCGGACTTGCCACAGGTATGCGGCGGGGCGAGTTGCTCGGGCTGAAATGGGATGACATCAACTTTACGACAGGCGAGTTGAGCATCAGACGCGAATACACCACGCTCGGCTCGGACTATATCATCAGCACGCCGAAAACAAAATCTTCGGTGCGGTCGGTGCATCTGCCGCAGTCGGTGCTGAATATTCTCGGAGAGTATCGGGAAACGGTCAGCTCCGAGTGGGTGTTTCCGTCGCCACTCGATCCGACGCATCCGCGCAGTCCGACGAGCTGTCGCAGTCGGCTGTCGGATATGCTGGAGCGCGCCGAATGTAATCACATCCCGTTCCACGGTCTGCGGCATATCTTCTCAACCATGGCACTGGAAAACGGGCTGGACATCAAAACGCTGTCTGCAGTCCTCGGTCACTCTTCGGCGGAGACGACCATCAGCGTATATTCTCATGTGACCGGCGAGATGGAACGCAACGCCGCAAAGAAAATGGACGATGCCTTCGGCACGCCGAATCCCGCAGATTCGCCCATAAACGGCAAAAATCCTGATGACAGGCAAACTCCCGAATCGGAACCGAAACACGCTGAATTCACCGCCAAAAAGAGCAAGAAGCGCAAGCCCGGCACGGGATGTATCTCCAAGGTTTCAAAGAACACCTGGCAGGGCAAATATACGCCCCGCGGCAAAGACGGCAAGCGGGAGCAGTATATCGTCTACGCAAAGAGTAAGGAGGAGTGTGAGAGGAAGCTGGGAGAGATGATCGGACAAATAAAAATTCAGGGAACAGACATTAGCGAGCTGTGTTGATTAAAAATGCCTTTTATGATATAATAATCACGGAACACTAAACTTCTACGAGCTTTTAGAGACTGAACAAATACTATGGAGGGAAATAAAAATGGATATCGACACATATGCTAAGATTCTTTCAAGGCAAAAACAATCTATGACGCCTGCTATGCAGGAGGCAATTAAGGAACAGGCGCGGCTTCATTTTATATGCGAGGCAAAACGCACTCGTTTTTATGAATTGGAGGACCAGTATAGAGATATATTTTCAAAAGGTGTTGGACTGTTTTTTGAGCGGTATCCCGAATTGCATGAGAAACTTCCATGCAGAGAGCCAAAAGCTAAGCAGATACTTGCTATTTTTGAAGGGTTGAATACCCCTGAAAGTGATTTCAAGAATATCGCGCAATTAATGAAAACGATTCCTCAACTTGCAAGAGCCGAGGAAATGAATGTGGATATTGGTAGAGCATGTTTTGAGTATTTTCTAGCGCTCAGTAATTTGACTTCTAAAATAAATCAAGATAGAAAACAGTTTTTTTCATCAGAATATCTTTCAAAAATGGACGCTTTGGCGGATGAAGGGGTTATGATGTATTTTCTTGAAACTCCTGACTTTCCGATTTTAAACGAAGAGTGTGACGCCAATTATATTTTGGACTCATTTATTTTCGGAGATTATATGAGCGCAAAGGCACTACTGGAATCATTTTTTAACATGTCTCAAGTCGGTGATTCCATGCGCAGAAAGCAAGAAGATATAAAATCGGCTATCTGTAATATGATGAGTGGGTACCAGCGTACAGCAGCGAGAAATTGGTTCTCACTTTTGGAGAGCGAACACAAAAAATGTGCTGATGCTTTTGAGGGCTTTTGGGAAAAGACGAAGATTTTCAAAAACGGGTTTCAACGTTCTAAAAAAATACAGGAGCTTTTGGATAAGGCAATTGATGTTGAATGGGAATCAAAAGCATGGAAGAAAATCGATACCTATTATCAAAAAATCTCCGGTAAACCGATTGAAGGCGTGATTAACAGAAACGCCTTAATACATGGCGATTATAATAGTAATACAATGGATGTATCCAGCAGGGATGCGGTAAAAATCATGCTGATGTGGGTTAATCTGAGATTAATTGCAGATCATTTTTGCAACATTGAGGAGTTATATGAAAACCGTATGACGATGATACCATATTTTTGCACCTTACCAGATGACCTCGCTATTGACATAATGAACCGAATGTGATATACTAATTATAGTGCAATTCCCCGTGCCGAGGCAACGGCGTAGGCCAGGAGGTTGCATTATGGATTCTAATCGCAGGAAAGATTCCAGGCTGGGGTTGTTTTTGTGGCACTGTATTCAGCAATCCGGTATGACATACGAAAACGTTGCAGAAGCACTTGGAGTCAGCACCAGGGTAGTTGGTTACTATTGCAGTGGTGAAAGAAAGCCCAGTCAAATTACATTGCTTCGCTTTTTGCGTATTGTCAATGTTGAAACAAAGGATATCCCTTTTTGAGGGGGTATCCTTTTTTTGAACCACATGGTTCATTGTACGACCCTGCTTTTTATGAGATAATTGGATATCAAATAAAAAGGAGGTACTCAAAATGTCAAAATTCAAGACAATTGACGTTTGGAATCGAGTATACGGTGAAAAGCAGGAGGCTTACGATTACGCGGGACGTTTGATGAAAAAGTCAGCTTGTGGGAATCCGAACAGTTCCTATCATCCGACACTTGACCACATTCGTCCGCTTTCAAACGGCGGGTGCGACGTGCCGGAGAACATAGTTATTTGCCATCGTGATACCAACGAAGAAAAAGCGGATTTATTTCCACACTGGATGGCAAACGGAAAACGCTTTCATGCGCGTCGCGTGAGAGGCTCAAGAGTCGAATACGAAATCGTCGAAGATTGAAGGGCAACGCTTATGTTTGATTGGCTGAAAAAAGCTCCTGCAATTGATCCGGAAGTCGATAAAGCGCGACTCATGAAGTTGAGTGAAAAAGAACTCTTGGTTGAAATGATTTTGGAACTGAAAAGAATCAGCGAAAAGTGCGACGAGATCGGCAGGAAGATCGTTATATGGAGCAACTAAAAACTGATACGCAGGAAACAAAGAAAAAGGTTCTCGGAGGGAATATCTCCGGGAACCTTTTGAATTATTTGATTTTATGTGAGCAGACCCGCCGGAACAGAAACAACCAAATGATTTGCCTTTGCTCCAACTGTGGTCAAACATGTGGTCAAAAAATTTTCGGAATTTTTGGAGGTGCGAAAGTGGTGGGAAAACGCTCGATTTTACCCTGAAAATGCAAAAATAAAGCCGAAAACGAACCGTTTTCGGCTTTATTTGGTCTGAGTGACTGGACTTGAACCAGCGGCCTCTACCACCCCAAGGTAGCGCGCTACCAACTGCGCCACACCCAGATGCCCGCCCCATAAAGCCTATGTATTATAGCACAATCGTGCGGCGCTGTCAACCCCTTTTTTTAAGTTTTTTCGCAATCTTTGTATGTGCTAAAATGGCAGAACCGCAAAGAGAGGAAAGCTCTCCTTGATATGGTTTGATGGTTTGCTAAGCCTTTATTTTACCATATCTTTAGAGAGCTTCCTCTCTTGCAGTTCTGCCCGTACGGTGCTTTCCCGCGGGAATGCACCATAAAATTTCTGCATGATCCTGTGGGTTCCTTCGATTCAGGCGCATGCCGCCTGAGTCTTCCGGGCTTGACACGGAAGCCCGATCATTGCACTGTGACGCTGACCGTGAAGGAGGCAGTACCGACCGTAACCACAACGGTGGCACAGTTGCCGGCTTCGCCGGTGTAGTCCGCGACCGTGAAGGAGGCTTCACCGATACGGTCTGTGGCACCTGACAGTGTTGCTTCGGAGTTATACCACACATGTGCGGTATTCCGGATCAGATCGATCAGTTCTGCGGATTCGGTGCCGGCAGAGACGGTATAGTGGCTGCCTTCAAGAGTGTAATAGTTCTTTTTTTCGGTGCCGATCCCAGCGAACTTATAGAGGCGGACATACTTGGCCTCGTAGTTGGCATAGGCGGGTGTATCAAAGCCCACACCGTTAAAGCCGTCCGGATAGCCGGTAGAGAAATCGCCGCCATTGTAAAGTGTCGGACGGTAGGAGGTCCAGGCACCGTTATACCACAGTTCGCCTGTGGCATAGTTTGTTGGATAGTACCGAATGATCTGATAGTTGCCCTGTCCGTCGCCGCGGACGGTGAAGGCGTGATCGGTTCGGCTGGAGGTTTGGCTGTAGCCGAAGGTCGTTGCCGTGCCGGAACCGAGCTTCAGATAATAGTTGTTGCCCCGGAAGTACCACAGGCCCGAAATGGCGGTACCGTTTTTAATGGGATTGCTTCCGGAGGCCGCCGTCGTGATCCATTCATTGAAGCGGGAATCGGTGGTGACGGTTTGGCCGTCGGCCGAAACGGTGATGCTGATGCCGTCCAACGAGGAGCTGCCGCCCACGCTTGTACCGTTGGTACTGACCGGCAGAAGAACATCCGCATCGGGTGCGACAATGATATAATGGGCATTTTGGTCAGGACCGTCGGTGTCGAGGGTATAAAGGTAACGGGAGCCTTCCTCGGTGAACTGCCAGTCCGAAGCCTCAATGTCGGCCAATTCGCCCACAACAAAGGTACCGAAGGTGTCGGTATAGACGACGGCTTTGCCGTCTATGACAGTGGCATCCAGCAAAACAGGCGTTCCGTCCTTGACGATGTAAACACGGGTACGCAGATCGGAAAGGCCTGCGGCGGGAAAACAGATCTGATAGAGCGCTCCGTCAGCGGCACCGGAGGCAACAACCTGATAGCCCTTGGCACCCGACAGTGTGCCGGCAAGGGACGAAACATCTGCAAGCGATGCGGTGATGCTGACGGCAAGGGGCTCTTTGCCGTAGGCGGCCACGCTCACTCCGGTTGCGGTGTCGGTAGCAAGGGAGGGGCGTATGGGGCGTATAACCTGACCGCTTTCGTAGCGGGTCTCATTGACGGTCAGGCCGAGAGACATCTTTTCATAGGCAGAGGAGCCAAGCTTGACAAGGTTCCACTGGCCGGGATATTTGAGGGCGTGCTGTCCTTCGGCAGACCAGCGCCGTACCGTGACGGTATCACCAACGATCTCGAAGGAGGTCATGGTCAGGGTGTTGTCTGCAGGATCGTTTTCATCACAGTTGGGTTCAGAGCCGATACCGTGGGCACCGAACCAGTAGTAGCCGGTGTAGCCGTAGTTCATATAGGTAAAGGTCAGCGTGTGCTCGGTGCTGCGGGTGCGGCTGCCGGGCTTGAGGACATGGATTTTTACTGATGTGCGATAAAGAAGTAATAGAAGTGTAAAAAATTTTGCC
>DPGD01000050.1 GCA_003522145.1 Clostridiales bacterium
TTCGTGAAGGCGAAGCCGGACGGCACCGGAGTCCATAGATCGGTTTCCGGAAATCAACGGTTCCGGCATTCCGGGTTCTTTGCCCTTCCATGAAAAGTATGTTGCCATCCGCAAAAAAGTTTTCGGATCGACCCCTTTTTCAAAAGGGGTCGCCGGGTGCAGGGCGGGGACCCTGCAAGGAACGCTGGGTTGTAGAGCGGGGAACCCTGCAAAGAGCAGGGACAACCGGGGAAAAGCAAGCCCTGACGATTGACAAAAGAGGAGATTTGTGGTATACTGCAATCTGGGATTGAGGTACGCATAGCAAAAGCGTGGTTTTTATTCGTGTTTTTCGGGAGAACGGGATGTAGATGAGCATTTTTTTAATGAATCTGAAGCGCAACCTGAAGGGAGCTTTTACCACGGTAAAGGCCAATTTCAGAGAATATATCTGCTTCTTTTTAGCGTTGATTTTGGTACAGATGCTGTTTTGCACCACGGTCATCACGGTAAACAACGGCAGGGAGGTTGAAAAGAGCGTTGTTGCGGAGCGGGGATACGACTATCATTGCGTTTTCACGGGCCTGTATTCTGCCGATGTAAATCGACTGATATCGATCCGGGACGATTACAGATTTCGGAACGAATTGTATTTTTCTCTGGAGTTTTCGGAGGGTGACAGTGAATGCAGGGTCACTTTTGACGGGCATTTATCCACCAACATGGCTCTTTTTGAGAGCGCTTTGGAGAAGATGAACGAATCCGGCCCCCACGCTTCTCTTTCGACCACTCCGCTTTACGATTATGAAAGCTCGGCAGTTGGCACCTATGCTTCGCTTTTTCCGATCCTCCTTCTGCTGATGGGTCTTTCTTTCCTGTTGCTGACGGCGCTTTTTCGCATACGGATCAACCATTTCAAATTCACATACAGCATTTATTTGGCTTACGGTGCAGACTACAAAAAGCTTCTTCAAAGCGCATTTTTTGAGATGCTTCTGATTGTTTTGTTCTCCTTTGCTCCGGCTGTTGTCCTGTCCTACATGGTAGCGGCGTTTCTTTATCTGCCCTTCGGCAATCCGTTCGGTTTCTATTTCAGCGCACTGCCGCTGACGCTTATATGCACCTTTGTCTGCATGGTGCTGGCGTTGCTGTTGCCCATCAGGATTTTAGCTTCCACGGCACCGGTAAAGCTGATGAAGGCGGAAGACAATTCCAATCTGGTTTCCTCTCCCGGAAAATCCCTGCATTTTCTTTCAAAGAAACCGGCGTTTTTGGAATACTGTTCCTTCTGGCGCTTCCGGAAGCACACGGCGACTCTTCTTTTGTCCACCGTATCTTTTGCCATACTGTTTCTCTTGGGGTGCTATATCGCCGACGCTTATTCCGTGCGTTCGGAGGTGGTGCGGCCCGACCTGACCGTTACCTTCCGTTCCACGGAGGAGCTTGGTCGGTTTTTGGGTTATTTTGAAGAAAAATCGGGAGAGAAGGGCGTAAACTGTGCGCTTGAAAAATATGCGGAAAGCTTTTCGGAGGAGGAAGAGGGGTCGGTTTTTCCGCACCTGCTGTTGAGTTCGGACCGGAGCATTGGCGCTTTCTATACTGCATATCCTTTGAATGACGGGCTGAGAGCCACCGAATCGTTAGACATCCGTGCCTTTGACGAGGATGCCCTTGATTGTTTTTCAACTGTTTTTGGGTATACTTATGAAGGAAACCCGGAAAGGGCGCTGACCGACCCCAACGCCGTCATTGTATCCTCCTCCCTTTCCAACGGCAAAGCGAACACTTTGAAGCCGGGGGATACCATTTATGTTTCCACAGGGGCGCTTCGTTTGCCGGACAATTCCTCTTTGGACGATTCTTTAAAGGACTTTGCTTATCGGTTGGAGCACACCGTTTATACCTACCGGGCGTTTACGGTGGCGGCGGTGGTCACCAACTATGCGGACTATACGAATATGTTGCTTTACCTGCCCACCTGTCGGGAAGAGGGAGCAGACAGCGGATACGAGGCCGTGATCGGTCATGAACCGGCGTTTTTGCAGGTGCGCCTTTATCCGGAGGAGGATTCCGATCGGGAGACTGCCCGGCAGATCATCAAGGAATACTCTGACGCCTACGGCGGATTGACCTATCGGGAGGACAACGGCTCTTTGGAGGAATCTCTGCGCAAGAGCAAGAATGTACACGGGATTCTGATAACGCTTTCGGCATTTCTTTTATTGATTTCTCCGATGGCGGGTATTTTCTCCCAGGTGCTGTTCTATGAAAAGCGGCAGTTGGAATTCGATGTTTTGCGGGCAGTCGGCGCAGTAAAAAAGGATTTAAAGCGGCTGTTTCTCATCGATGCGTTGCTCAATTCTCTGCTTTCGGGTGCAGTCTATACGGGCGTTTCCTTTCTTGCAGTGCGTCTGCTCTGCAAATTTCTCAATTCGCCCTATGCCTTCCTTTTTTCAGATGTGTCCAGAGCCAGCATTTTCAGTCCGGAAATGCCGCTGGTCCCCTTTTTCATCGGACTGGTCCTGACTCTGCTTTTCGCCGCCTTTGCGGTATTTTTGCCGGCGTATCTTTATTTCAAAAAGACCTCGGATCATGTGGCCGCCGATTTTGCACAGACCGACGATCTGTAGGCGCCGGATCATTCACGAAAGGAAACTTTTGCCATGCCCATTCTTGAAGCAAAGGATTTGATTAAGCTGTATGTTCAAGCAGACAGCAAGCTGTATGCCGTAAACCGGGTGGATTTTTCGGTGGAGGACGGCGAATTCATCGCCATCATCGGGGCCTCCGGTTCGGGAAAAAGCACCCTTCTCCAGATACTGGCGGGGCTGGACCGTCCCACCAGCGGTACAGTGAAGATCAGAAGCAACGACATCACCAAAATGAATGCCGATGAGCTCAGCCGTTTTCGGGGACGCTTTGTGGGCTTTGTATTTCAGAAGCACAATCTGATTCCCCAATTTACAGCCTTGGAAAACATTCTGGTGCCCACTGTGATGTGCAACCGGGAGGAGCTGAGGTATGAAGAGCATTTGAAAAAGCTTATAGATGCCCTGCAGCTTTCCGACCGGCTGAACCATCTGCCCTCGGAGATGTCCGGCGGGCAGCAGCAGCGGGTCGCTATTGCCCGGGCTTTGATCAACCGCCCACAGGTGCTGTTTGCCGACGAGCCTACCGGGAACTTAGACCGGGAGAATGCCGATGAGGTTCTGGAATTGCTCTTGGAAACCCGGAAGACCATCGGGCAGACCATTGTGATGGTCACCCACGATATCAGCATTGCCGAAAAGGCAGACAAAATATACAAAATGGATGACGGAAAGCTCTATCTTTTCCGGGATGGAGACGGGAACTATCGCCGGAACTCCTATGAGGAGGCGGCGAAAATGTCCAGAGCCATTTCGGGCAAGGAAAACGCTGTGCAATAACGGTTTGAAACCGAAAGAATCCGAATCCTTAAGAAAGGTAAAGGTAAATCGAAATGAGAAAATTCACTCTTGTAACCGACTCCTCCTGTGATCTTCCCTCTGAGATTTTAACCGAGCTGAATGTCCGGGCGCTCCCGCTGTGCTTCAATTTCAAGGAGGAACAGTACATGGACGAAAAAGACGAGAGCTCCATGAAATATACCGACTTCTACAGGCGGATGCGCGAAGGAGAGGTGGCCACCACTTCAGCAGTACCTGTGGGTGTATTTGAGCAATATTTTGAAGAAGAAGCCCAAAAAGGTCAGGATGTTCTGTGTATTGCCTTTTCCTCCGGTCTGAGCACCACCTGCAGCTCGGCAATGATCGCCGCCAAGGCGGTGTCCGAGCGGTATCCCGAAAGGAAGCTCTTCGTGGTGGACAGTTTGGCCGCTTCCTTGGGTCAGGGGTTGTTCGTCTACTTAGTTGCCAAAAAATCAGACGAAGGCGGAAGCATCGAGGAAGTGCGGGACTATGCCGAGGGGTTGAAGCTGCATATCTGTCACTTCTTTACGGTGGACGACTTAAAGTATCTGAAAAGAGGAGGAAGGATCAGCGCCGCAACGGCTTTGGTGGGGGGACTTTTGAACATCAAGCCCCTTCTGCACACCGATGACGAGGGACATTTGGTATCCATCGGCAAGGCCAGAGGAAGAAAAGCATCCATTCAGGCCTTGGCGGATTCGGTAAAAGGCAATGATCTGCCTGAAACACGGGAAATCGCTTTCATTTGCCATGCAGATTGCCTGCAGGACGCCCAGCTGCTTGCCGATATTCTGAAGAAGGACGGCTTCAAGAAGGTCGTCATCTGGTATACCGGCGCAGTCATCGGTGCCCATAGCGGCCCGGGTACGCTTTCGGTATTCTATGTGGGAGGAAAGCGGTAAAATGGCTGGAATCGACGGAAAAATGTACGAAAACATGGTGATCTCGGCGGCCAATGCCTTAGAGAACCAGAAGGAAGACATCAACAATCTGAATGTATTCCCTGTGCCTGACGGAGACACCGGCTCGAATATGAGTATGACCATGGGCGTGATCCGGGAAAAAGCCGGAAGTCTGCCCGATAAGCTGTCCGACTGTGCCGCCCAGATTTCCCGCATGATGCTGATGGCGGCAAGAGGAAATTCGGGCGTGATCCTGTCACTCTTTTTTAAGGGCATGGCAAAAGCGTTGGATGAATGCGACGAAGCAGATTCGGTCAGCCTGGCCAATGCCTTCAAAAGCGGCGTGGAGAGCGCTTACGGAGCGGTGATGAACCCGGCAGAGGGAACCATTCTGACGGTTATGCGGGTTTCTGCCGAAAAGGCGCTGGAGAAAGCCGGAGGCGAATATAAAAACGACCCGGCAGGGCTGATGTCCTATATGTTGGATGTGGCGACGAAAACTCTGGAAGAAACGCCGGAAATGCTTCCGGTGCTGAAGAGCGCCAATGTGGTGGATGCCGGCGGAAGCGGCTTTGTGGCGATTCTGAACGGAATGCGGGCGGCCTTGAATAATTCGGCCATTGCCTATACGGGAACAGCCAAGACCAAGACTGTGCAAAGCGCTGATTTTGCCAATGTGGAAACCGGCGATATTGTTTTCGGCTACTGTACGGAATGTATTGTGGAAAAGAATCCGGAAATGTGCTCTGACGAGCGGATCGAAAGCCTGAAGGAAACCCTTTCGGAAATGGGCGACAGCATGGTTTTTGCACAGGATGAGGAGATCATCAAGCTCCATATCCATACCAATGAACCGGGCATCGTGCTGTCGTTGGCTCAGGTTTTCGGCGCATTGCTGACCGTGAAGGTTGAGAATATGCGCCGTCAGCATACCGAGATGATGGCAAAAACCGCAGACAAAAAGACGGAAGAAAAAGCAAAGGAGCCGGAAAGCACGGCGGCGGAGAAGGACTACGGCTTTGTGGCCGTTGCCGCCGGAGAAGGCATTGCCGCCGCCTTTACCGATATGGGTTGCGACCGGATGGTTGTGGGCGGGCAAACCATGAATCCCAGCCTTTCGGACATTATTTCTGCGGTGCATGATGTTCCGGCCAAAACCGTCTTTATCCTGCCGAACAACTCCAATGTGTATTTGGCGGCGGTGCAGGCGGCCAAGGAAATACAGGACAAACGGGTGATCGTCCTGCAAACCAAGACTATTCCCCAGGGGATTTCTGCCCTGTTTGCATTCGATGAAACCGCAACTCCCGAGGAAAACGAGCAGTATATGACCGAAAGCGTGGCAGGTGTCAAGAGCTTTTCACTGACCTATGCCGTCCATGATTCCACCGCTGACGGCATGGACATCAAAACCGGACAAAGTCTGGGACTTTTAGACGGCAAGGTCCGCTTCTATGCCGATACAGACAAAGAGTGTCTGATGCAAATGGTCAAGGAAATGGAAAGCGGCACCACCGTGACCATTTTCTATGGGGAGGATGTGACCGCCGAACAGGCGGAGGAAGTCCGGCAGCTCTTTGCAAAGGCTCTGCCTATGGCGGATGTGACCATGCTCCCGGGAGGACAGCCGGTGTACAAGTATATCCTGATGTGCGAGTAAGAATTTTGAATGAGGGCTCTTCTTTCGGAGGACCGCAGAACCTTTCTTTGGGTCGGAAGATGCCTTTGGGAAAAGCGCTTGAGTTCTGCGGAATAGGAAACAGGAGGGGGATGTTAAAAAATTCTTTCGGAATTTTTTAACATCCCCGACGACATGGGTTTTGGCGGCTTTCAGTCGTCATTTTGCCGCAACATCCACCGAAATTTCTACAAAATGAAGGGCAAAACCGACCAAGATCGTATTTAAAATGCCGGTGTTCCGGCGGTATATTTGAGGGGCTGTAAAAAACTCGCTTTTTTACAGCCCCTTGCTTTTATTCTGTGCCTTTGTCTGTCTGGGATAGAGTTTTCAGATCCAGATAGCTTTCGGGATCCACATGTTTGCCGTTCAGGGTCAGTTCAAAATGAAGATGTTCCGCTTCCGCCAGCTCGATCAGGCTGGTGTCTCCGACAGCGGCGATCGTTTGTCCCGCCTTTACCGAAACGCCCTTGGAAATTCCCTCCGGCAGTGTGGCGGAAAGATTCTTATAAACGGAAACCAAGCCGTCTCCGTGGTCCACGGAAACGCTCATGCCCATCATGGGGTCGTTGCGGATTTCCAGAATGACGCCGTCCCGCATGGCTACCACCGCCGCACCGATGGGCGCACTGATGTCAATACCGTTGTGCGTGCGGTAATCGTTCATGGTCAGCGAATAAACAGGAAGATCCACCGAATAACCCTTCAGGAGACACCCGTCTGTCGGGAGATAGCTGACCTGTTTGGTCGGATCAAGGGCCGGAGTATTGCTTTTTTCAGAGGGTGTGGGACTTGCAGGAGTTTTGGAAGGCGTCGGCTTTACTGCGGCGGAAACGGTGTTCTGAGCGTTCTTGTCGGGAGAGGTCTGTGCTCCGATGGTTTGATCGGGTGACACCGGGTTCTCAGGCTGTTTGTGGCTGCGCATGCTGACAAAGGTCACCACCGTAATCGTCACCACTGCCGCAACTACCAGCCCCAAAACTAAATAGACCGTGCTGTTCATAATTTTTCGCTTGGTTGTGTAACTCATGGAAAATCCTCTTTTCTCAAGTTTTCAGACGCTTCCAAAAGGAAGAACGCCCTTCTGCCGGTAGTTTTTCCCGCAGAAGGGCATTTATACATCTTTTTGAAAACTTTTTTGAAAAAGCATTTACAAATTCTTCCCGGAGGAGACTCCTTTCAGAATTTCCTCCGGATTTTGTCCAAGAGCTCGGGGCTTTTCCTTTACTTCAGACTTCGCAGAAGGTGCACATAGGACTATTTTTCAAGATAGTATTTATTGTCAATCCCTTCTTCAAGCCGGTTTAAGAACACCAAGAACCCCACAAAAAGCGCCAGGGCAAAGACGATTTCACTGTATTCCACCCACATCTGCTCTGCAAACATCCGGAAGCAGCGGAAAAAAATTCCTCCTCCCGCCGCCGCCGACGACAAGCCCCGCAAAACATTCAGCCGGCGTCTGAGGTCGTTCTGAATCTTCCGTTTCTTTTCTTCGCTTTCCGCTGAGGACAGCTCAAACGCCACACCGGTATGCTCCTCAACAATGGGAAGAAATACCGAGCAGATCAGACAAAGGAATACCGCATAGAGAATGCATTTTGCAATGCCTACGCCAACCAAGCCGAAATAGGAGCCCAATTTTTCCGGATGGCGCGCCAAGATCGTGGAAACCGAGCGGTAGTAGCCCGCATGATAGTCGATGGTCATTCCGTTGCGAAAGACCAACGCATAGACCCATTCGGCGGTGGCGGCCACGGTATAAAGAATTCCCGAAATCAACGCCGGACGGCACTTTTTCGGATAGAGCTTATAGAGCCGCAGTACGGCCAGAACCATCAGAATGCCCGAAACAAAGTCGGGCAGAAAGTCCAGTCCATCCAGCCACAGGGGCAATGCAAAGATCAATCCCGCAAAGAAGAGTATTCCGGCGGTTTTCAAGGCATTGTAGGTCAGAACCTCCCGGCGGCTGCCCACCTCCTGTTCATATTGCTCCCCTAAGGTCGCAAGGAACGGGCGCTCTCTGCGCAAAGCGCGAAAATAGCGCACCATATAGAGAAACCAACCGATTCCGTAGATCGTTACCACCAACAGATTCAAAAAAGTCAGCGCCTTAAAAACGAACGCAGCGATCTCCGCACTGCTGGCTCCTCCTGCCTCCACATCGCCGTATTCCGAGGACAGTGCGGTCAGTTCCGGGAGAAGAGCAAGGAAATTCTTTAATACAGCGATCAAAACGGTCATGCCTTTGGCTGTAGAAAAGCCGCTTAAAAAACGGTGGCAATCGTGGCGCATGGATTGGTAGACTATGGCGTCAAAGAATTTTGCCATACCGTAGGCAAAGAGCGCGCCCTCCCCGATAGAGAAGCAGAAGGTGAAAACCAATCGCCAGACCGTCCCTTCTGAATCCAGGAGCAGTAAAATCGACACGCATTTCGCCGCATTTACAAAGGCGAGAATGAGAAGCGCTTTCTTGGCGCTCTGTGCCCGATCGTCAATGTCGGCAAAATGCAGAAATCCCAAAAGAAGGAGAGCTGCCCCGATGAAATCGGGCAGAACATCCAGAACCCCGTAATTGGGGTTGAGAAAGAAGAACAGCCCGGCAATCATCAGGGAACAGTTGACGGTCTTCCTCATTTTTTCCTTCTTCGTTTGTTCCGTAACCATTTCGGTTCCTCCTGGGCCTCTTCCTTCTCGTCCTCTTTTTTCCCGAATCGGTTTCCCTTCCGGTTGAAGAAGCCGGGGGCTTCCGGTTCTTCGTTTTCTTCTCCCTCCCGGCAGATCCACATGTAACAGGAAAAGACCTGCACCATGGTGAGAACCGCCACAAGAAGTCTGGACACGGTCACATAAACAAGACAAAACCGGCTGTATTCCCAGTTGTTCCGGAGGAGTATATTGGCGGCAATAAACAGTCCGTACATGACCGTATACAGCCCCATATTCCGCTTGCAGGCTAACTCCGTACGCCGTCTCCCCGTTTCTTTTGCAATGGCGGCAAGAGCCGGAAGAAGAGCGAACTGACCGAAATAGAAAACCAGCTCGTTTGCCAGCTGTAAATTGTTCGCAAAATCCGACAGCCGGGTATTGCCGCTTTTCAGAATGACCAATTGCAGCAGTGTATACATGAGGGAGAGCGTGCCCACTGCACCCATGGCCCAAGCGGAAAACCGGAAGCGTTTCTCGTAGGGGGACAGTTTGAAGCAGGCGTACATACAGAGAAAGTAGCCCAAAAAGGAGGGCAGAACACCGTATGCCGTCATGCTCAGCACCAGCGTCAGTCCGACAAACAGCAAGCCGAATCCCATAGTTTTTCCTTTTCCCGGAGGATTCAGGAGGGGAGGATCACTTTTCAGAATCCTCGCCTGCCTGATTTCTTCCGCAACATTTCTTGTATTTCAGTCCGGAGCCGCAGGGGCAGGGGTCATTTCTGCCCACCTTGACGGTTTTCTGGGTGGGCAGTTTTTTCTGTGCCGCCGGCTTTTTGCCCACAGTTCCGCCGGAGGAGGTGGAGCCGATGGCCCCGCCGCTTTCACCGGTCACCTTGGCAACGGCTTCTCTCTTCACTTCCACCCGGGGAGTGACCGAAAGAAGCGTGCGCACCGTATCCTCCCGGATGGTTGCCACCATTTCGTCAAACATCTCTCCGCCGGCGATCTGATATTCGGTGATGGGATTTCTCTGGGCGTAGGCGTTCAGTCCGACTCCTTCCCGCAGGTCATCCATCATGTCTAAGTGATCCATCCACTTGATGTCCACCTGCCGCAACAGCACCACCCGTTCGATTTCCCGCAGTTCTTCGGGGGAGAACAGCTCTTCCTTGGAGGCATACAGCTTCTGCACCCGATCCAACAGGTCCTCGGTCAGTGCTTCCTTGCTTAAACCGGCTTTTTCTTCTTCGGTGAAGTGCAGGTCCTCCGGACCGTACACCAGGCCGAAGAAATACTGCTTCAGTCCTTCATAATTGTATTCCGAAGGATTTTCGCCGACCAAGAACCGGTCCGCAGCTTCCTTAGCCGTTTCCTCCATCATTCTGAGAATCTTGCCATGCAGGTCCGCCCCGTCCAACACCTCTCTGCGCTGTTCGTAAATGACCTTTCTTTGGCGATTCATCACATCGTCATAGGCAAGAACATTGCGCCGACGCTCAAAGTTCATGCTTTCCAAGCGCTTCTGCGCACCCTCGATGGAGTTGGAAAGAATGCCGGCATCAATTGGCTGGTCCTCCGGCAGGTTCAGTCGGTCGGCAATGGCCAGCATCCGGTCGGAACCGAAGAGACGCATCAGATCATCCTGCATGGACAGGAAGAAGGTGGATTCGCCCGGGTCTCCCTGTCTTCCCGAACGGCCGCGCAGCTGATTGTCGATCCGGCGGCTTTCGTGGCGCTCGGTGCCGATGATATACAGTCCCCCGGCCTGAACCACCTGTTCGTATTCGGGCCGAACCTGTTCCTTATATTTTTCAAGAAGCTCCTTGAAAACGCCCCTTGCGGCCAACACCTCTTCCGAAACGCTGACCGAAGTACCCACGGCCAAACCGATGGTCTCCTCGTCGTATCCCTGCTTGCGCATTTCCTGCTTGGCCAAGAATTCCGGGTTGCCGCCCAGCATAATATCGGTACCTCTACCGGCCATGTTGGTGGAGATGGTGACCTTGCCGTATTTTCCGGCCATAGCCACGATTTCGGCTTCTTTTTCATGGTGTTTGGCGTTCAGGACGGTGTGCTCGATGCCGTTCATCTTTAGGATTTTGGAGAGCTCTTCCGATTTGTCCACCGAAACGGTACCCACCAGCACCGGCTGTCCCTTTTCATGGCACTCTTTGATCTGCTCCAGAATGGCCCTGTATTTTCCCTTGACCGTTTTGTATACCCGGTCATTGTGGTCGATTCGGATCATGGGCTTGTTTGTGGGGATCTCCACCACATCCAGATTGTAGATCTCGCTGAATTCTTCGGCTTCGGTCAGAGCGGTACCGGTCATGCCCGAAAGCTTCTTGTACATTCTGAAATAGTTCTGGAAGGTGATGGTTGCAAGGGTTCGGTTTTCCTTCTGAACCTCCACTCCTTCCTTGGCCTCGATCGCCTGATGCAATCCGTTGGAATACCGGCGTCCGGGCATGATCCGTCCGGTAAAGCTGTCCACGATCAGCACTTCGTTGTCTTTTACAATATAGTCCACCTCGTTTTTCATGATGCCCCAGGCACGGATGGCCTGGTTCACATGGTGGGAAATTGTGGAGTTTTCCGGATCGGAAAGGTTCTCGATATTGAAGAATTCCTCGGCTTTTTTGGTGCCGGAGGCGGTAAGCACCACTGACTTCGCCTTTTCATCCACAATGTAGTCGGCGTCGATATCGTCATGCTCTTCCTTGCTGTCCAGCTCCTTGATGCGGTAACACCGCATTCTGGAAACCAGACGGTTGGCCTGCTCATAGAGATCGGTGGATTTTTCTCCCTGGCCGGAAATAATCAGAGGGGTTCGGGCTTCGTCGATGAGAATGGAGTCCACCTCGTCCACAATGGCAAAGGCAAAGTCTCTCTGCACCAGATTTCTCTTGTAAATCGCCATGTTGTCCCGCAGGTAGTCAAAGCCGAACTCGTTGTTGGTGCCGTAGGTGATGTCACAGTTGTAGGCCGCCTGCTTTTCGGCATTGGACTGACCATGGCAGATCAGTCCGGTGGTCAACCCCAGAAATCCGTAAACTCGGCCCATTTCCTCGCAACCTGTGCGGGCAAGATATTCGTTGACAGTGACCACATGAACGCTTTCGCCCGTCAGCGCATTCAGGTATGCCGGCAGGGTGGCCACCAGAGTTTTTCCTTCGCCGGTCTTCATTTCGGCGATCTTCCCCTGGTGCAGGATGATGCCGCCCAAAAGCTGAACCCGGAAGGGACGCTTGGAAAGCACGCGCCAGTCGGCTTCCCGGACCAGTGCAAAGGCCTCCGGCAGAAGATCGTCCAGCGTTTCCCCTTGCCGGAGCCGTTCCTTAAACGCCGGAGTCATGGCCTGCAATTCGGCATCGCTCATCTTTTCGTAAATCTTTCCGAATTCGTCGATCTTAGCGATGGTCTTGTCAAATTTTTTCAAGAGCCGCTCGCTGTAGGTGCCGAACATCTTATCGAACAATTTCATCTTTTCTGTTTCTCCTTTGGAGTTTTATAGATCACAATTCACAGATCCTTTTTCCTTCAGGGCCCCCTGAAAATGCCCTGCATTGCCTGTATAAAGGTGTCCTTCTGTCAAAAAGCAGGGACAACGCTGCTACCCATCCCACTATACACTCTTCATCATACCACATTTGACGGCAGATTGCCATAGTTTTTTGTAAAATTTCGGGATTTCTCTTGAAATTTTCAAAAGCCGGTGCTATATTGTTCCGGAAGAAAGACACAACGAGGAGATTGTATGGCAAAACTGAACATTGCATTGGTGGAACCGGAAATTCCCCAGAACACGGGCAACATTGCCCGCACCTGCGCTGCCACCGGTGCGGCTCTGCATCTGATCAAGCCCTTAGGCTTTTCCTTGGACGATCGTCAGATGAAGCGGGCGGGTTTGGATTACTGGGACAAGCTGGATGTGACCCTGTACGAAGATCTGGACGAATTTCTGTCCAAAACCCTCCCGGCGCCCAAATTTTTCTATACTACCAAGGCGCCCCGCCGTCACACCGAGGTGCTTTATCCGGAGGGCTGTTTTCTGGTGTTCGGAAAGGAAACGGCCGGATTGCCCGAAGCGCTTTTAGAGAGCAACCAGGATTCCTGTGTTCGTATTCCCATGCGGGAAAGTCTGCGCTCTCTGAATCTTTCCAATTCGGTGGCCATTGCCGTGTACGAGGCACTGAGGCAATGGAATTTTGAGGGACTGGAATCGGTGGGTATTCCAAGGACCTTTTGCTGGAAGAAATAGAAAGCCCCTGTTTTCACCGCGTTCGGGGCGATTTTTCGGATGCCGCAGGAAGGCTTTTTCCCCGGTTTTTCTGCGGGTTTTCCTTTGTTTTAGCTTCTGCGGAGAGGCCGAAAGAAGCCGGGCTTTTTCACTTTTGCTCTTGAAAAAAAGTGCGATGTATGGTATGATGGAGAAAATCGAAAAAAACGAGTAGAACATAGACTGTAGAAGTGCCGGAAGAAAAGGAGAAAGAGAAGATGAGCGGATACAGAGTGGGCATATTGGGCGCCACGGGCGCAGTGGGCAGAGAGATGATGAAGGTTTTAGAGGAATACCGATTCCCAGTGAAGGAACTGATCCCTCTGGCCTCCCAAAGAAGCGCCGGGAAGAAACTGCCCTTTTGCGGGGAAGAAGTGACCGTGCGGGAGGCAACGCCTTCGGCCTTTGAGGGAATGGATATTGTCCTGGGAGCAGCGGAAAATGAGATAGCCAAGGCTTTCTCCTCCGATATTGTAAAGGCGGGGGCCGTGTTTGTGGATAATTCCTCGGCTTTCCGTATGGATCCGGAGGTACCTCTGGTGGTGCCCGAAATCAACGGAGAGGATGCCAAAGCCCACAAAGGGATTATTGCAAATCCCAATTGCTCCACCATCATCACCCTGATGGCGGTGGCGCCCATTGCCCGTATTTCACCCATCCGGAAGATGATTGCCTCCACATACCAGGCAGTGTCGGGCGCAGGAGTGGGCGGACTGCGGGATTTGGAGAATCAGGTCAAGGCCTATGCCAAAGGGGAGGAGCTGGTTGTTGACACCTTCACCTATCCGATCGCCTTCAATCTGATTCCCTGCATCGGAAGCGAGAAGGAACGGGGCTATACCTCCGAAGAAATGAAGATGCAAAACGAGGGAAGAAAGATCCTGCATCTGCCGGAATTGAGAGCGACCTGTACCTGTGTGCGGGTGCCGGTTTTGCGCAGTCATTCCATTTCGGTGACGGTGGTGACGGAGCAGAAGGTGACGGTGGAGGAGGCCCGCCGGGCCATTTCCTCCTTCCCGGGCGATATTCTGGCAGACGATTTGAGTGGGAAACTTTATCCCATGCCTTTGCACTCCTCCGATAAGGACGAAGTGCTGGTGGGGCGCATCCGGGAGGATCTGACGGAGGAGAACGGCCTTTCGCTCTTCTGCTGCGGTGATCAGCTGCGAAAGGGTGCGGCCTCCAACGCTGTACAGATCGCTCAATTGCTGATCCGGTGATTCCGTCGTCCCTTTTGCCCTTTTTCCCTTTGGCCGGATGAAGGGTATTCATGAAGGGCGTTTGCAGTCCGATTCAGAAAAATACAAGGCCCTCTTTCCGATGTCCGATGGGCTGTCAGGAGATGCCTATGGAACCGAAAAAACCGCATCTATGCTACCCGGTAGCCGTGGAAGGGAAATACGATAAGATCAAGCTGGAGTCGCTTTTCGAGGGGGAGTTTTTCGTCACAAACGGGTTCTCCTTCTTTAAGGACGAGGGAAAAAAGGCCCTTTTCCGGCGGCTTGCCGAAAAAACGCCGATCATCGTTTTTACCGACAGCGACAGTGCCGGCAGACTGATCCGAAACCATTTCAAGGGTATACTGCCCGCCGACCGGTTGATTCACCTGTACATTCCTCAGGTGAAGGGCAAGGAAAAGAGAAAGTCTGCCCCATCCAAAGAGGGCTACTTGGGTGTGGAGGGCAGTGACAGCGCACTTTTGAGAAGCATTTTTGCGCCCTATATCCTAAAAACAGAGGAATACTCCGCAAGGGGCGGACCGTTCGGGAAAAAAGGAGAGCCTTTGAAAAGAACCGAGCTTTACGACCTGGGCTACGAAGGCGGAACGGGAAGCAGAGAAAAGCGGAAGAAGCTGCTGCGCCTTTGCGGACTGCCGGACAATCTGTCCACTGCGGCAATGCTGGAGGCTCTGAATTTGCTCTATACCAGAGAAGAACTGGAACGGTTGCTGGGCGAGCTGAAAGAGCAGGCTGAGTGACGGCTTTACGGGTTTTATGAAATTTTCAGCGAATTTTCCCAAGCGAACATCCCCCTTCGCCCAAAAAGGTGCAAGGGGGATGTTCGCTTGTTCGGATTTTGGAAAAGGAGGATGCTTTTGACCGGAATAAGAAAAGAAAATTTCGTGAAAATGCGCAAAAAAGGTTTACAAAAACAAAAAAGCGTGGTACAATAACATGGTATAGGGCAGTTTATACTCATATATCAAAATTCATATATTCAGGAGGAACATTCATGGCAAGAAAGAAACTATCCATGGACGGCAACAATGCGGCGGCGCATGTCAGCTACGCCTTTACCGAGGTTGCCGGTATTTACCCCATCACTCCGTCCAGCCCCATGGCGGACTATGTGGATCAATGGTCGGCGCAGGGACTGAAGAACATCTTCGGCACCACCGTGAAGGTGATGGAGATGCAGTCGGAGGCAGGTGCGGCCGGTACGGTGCACGGCTCTTTGGCGGCCGGCGCTCTGACTACGACCTACACGGCATCTCAGGGCCTTCTTCTGATGATTCCCAATATGTACAAGATTGCAGGCGAATTGCTCCCCTGCGTTTTTCATGTGTCCGCCCGTTGCGTCGCTTCTCATGCGCTGAACATTTTCGGCGACCATTCCGATGTGTACGCCTGCCGGCAGACCGGTTTTGCCATGCTTGCTGAGACCAACCCTCAGGAAGTGATGGATCTGGGAGCGGTGGCCCATCTTGCCGCCATCAAGGGCAGAGTCCCCTTCATCAACTTTTTTGACGGTTTCCGGACCTCTCACGAGATCCAGAAGATCGAGGTCTGGGACTATGAGGATCTGAAGGAAATGGTGGATATGGACGCCGTGGCCGAGTTCCGTGCCCGTTCGCTGACTCCGGAGCACCCGGTGCTTCGCGGCTCTGCCGAGAACGGAGACATCTTCTTCCAGCACAGAGAAGCCTGCAACAAGTACTATGATGCTCTGCCTGCAATCGTGGAGGAGTACATGGAGAAGGTGAACGAGAAGATCGGCACCGACTATAAGCTCTTCAACTACTACGGCGCAAAGGATGCGGACCGGGTGATCGTTGCTATGGGCTCTGTCTGCGATGTGGCGGAAGAGGTCATCGACTATCTGACGGCCAAGGGCGAGAAGGTGGGCCTTGTGAAGGTTCGTCTCTACAGACCCTTTGTTGCCGAGAAGCTGGCAGAGGCTCTGCCGGCAACCGTCAAGCAGATCGCCGTTCTCGACCGGACGAAAGAGCCGGGAGCTCTCGGCGAGCCGCTGTATCTGGATGTGGTGACGGCTCTGACCAAGTGCGGTGTCAAGGCGAATGTGGTGGGCGGCCGCTACGGATTGGGCTCCAAGGATACGCCTCCCTCCAGCATCTTTGCCATTTACGAGGAGCTGTCCAAGGCCGAACCCAAGAACGGCTTCACCATCGGCATTGTGGACGATGTGACCGGCACCTCTTTGGAGGAGAAGCCTGCTCCCGACACGGCGGCCCCCGGCACCATTTCCTGCAAATTCTGGGGCTTGGGCGGCGACGGAACCGTGGGCGCCAACAAGAACTCCATCAAGATCATCGGCGACCACACCGACAAGTATATCCAGGCATATTTCCAGTATGACTCCAAGAAGACCGGCGGAATTACCATTTCCCACCTGCGCTTCGGGGACAAGCCCATCAAGTCGCCTTACTATATCACGAAGGCCAATTTCGTGGCCTGCCACAACCAGGCATATCTGACCAAGTACGATATGGTTTCCGATGTGAAGCCCGGCGGGACCTTCCTGTTGGACTGCTGCTGGAAGGGCGAGGAGCTGGAGAAGAATCTGCCCAACTCGGTGAAGTCCTATATTGCCAACAACAACATCCGGTTCTACACCATCGACGCAACAGACTTGGCCATCAAGAAGATCGGCAATGCCAAGGTGAAGAACACCATTCTTCAGTCCGCCTTCTTCGCACTTGCCGACATCCTGCCCAAGGATGAGGCCATCGAATATATGAAAAAGATGGCCTATAAGTCCTATATCAAGAAGGGACAGGCCATGGTGGATCTGAACTATGCGGCCATCGACGCAGGCGCAGACGCCTTTACCGAGATCAATGTTCCCGAATCCTGGAAGACCTGCGGAGCCGACGCACCCAAGAAGGAGGCCACCGGTGAAAGAGAGGATCTGGTGCAGTTCGTCAACCGGATCGTGGAGCCGGTGGATGCCATGAACGGCGACAGCCTGCCGGTTTCCGCCTTCATGGATTATGTGGACGGCACCTTCCCCCAGGGTGCGGCTGCCTATGAAAAGAGAGGGGTGGCCGTGATGGTTCCCCAGTGGAATCCGGCAAAGTGCATCCAGTGCAACAGCTGTGCGTTTGTCTGCCCTCACGCTACCATCCGTCCCTTCGCACTGACCGAAGAGGAAGCTGCCGGCGCTCCGGCAGTGACCAAGTTCGCTGAAAAGCCGGTGGTGAAGACCAACTACAGGTTCACGATGGCGGTGTCTCCTCTGGACTGCATGGGTTGTACCCTGTGTGTCAAGGCCTGCCCGGTCAATGCGGCGGCAGACAAGAAAGCCGCAGCCGCGGGAACAAAGGCCGATCCTGCCGACTATGCCATCATGATGAAGCCTCAGGCAACCCAGCATGACCAGCAGGCAGCATTTGATTACTGCGTGGCCAAGGTTTCCGAGAAGCCTGAGTTGATTAACAATACGGTCAAGGGCAGCCAGTTCAAACAGCCGTTGCTGGAGTTCTCCGGTTCCTGCGCCGGATGCGCCGAGACCACCTATGCACGGCTCATCACTCAGCTTTTCGGTGAGAGAATGTATATTTCCAATGCCACCGGTTGTTCCTCTATCTGGGGCGGTTCCGCACCGGCAACACCCTACACGGTGAACAAAGAAACCGGAAAGGGTCCCGCTTGGGCCAACTCTCTGTTTGAGGACAATGCCGAGCACGGTCTTGGCATGGCTTTGGGCCAGAAGGCGATCCGCACCAAGCTGAAGGGCTATGTGGAAGAACTGGCAGAAAAAACCGAAAATGCCGCCATCAAAGCGGCTTGTGAAGAGTATCTTGCCACCTATGAGGACGGCAAGACCAATGGCGCCGCTACAGACAAGCTGGTGGAGGCCATCCAGGATTGCGGATGTGAGCTTTCCAGGAAGATTCTTGCAGAGAAACAGTATCTGTCCAAGAAGTCGGTCTGGATCTTCGGCGGTGACGGTTGGGCATACGACATCGGCTTCGGAGGCTTGGATCATGTGCTGGCATCCGGCGAGGATGTGAATGTGATGGTCTTCGACACCGAAGTATACTCCAACACCGGCGGACAGGCTTCCAAGGCCTCCAATATCGGCCAGGTGGCGCAGTTTGCCGCCGCCGGTAAGGCTGTGGGCAAAAAGAACCTGGCAGAGATCGCCATGTCCTACGGGTATGTCTATGTGGCTCAGATCGCTATGGGCGCAGATATGAACCAGACCCTGAAGGCTCTTACCGAGGCAGAAGCATATCCCGGCCCTTCCCTCATCATCGGCTATTCGCCCTGCGAAATGCACGGGGTGAAGGGCGGAATGCAGAACTGCCAGATCGAGATGAAGAAGGCTGTGGATGCCGGCTACTGGAATATGTTCCGGTACAACCCGACGGCAGAGAACAAGCTGGTGATCGATTCCAAGGCTCCCACTGCCGATTATATCGATTTCATCAAGAGCGAGACCCGGTATGCCCGTTTGGCTCAGTCTTTCCCTGAAAGAGCAGACCAACTGTTCCATAAGGCGGCGGATTATGCGGCAGCCAAGTTCGAGCGGCTTCAGAAAATGGGCAAGCTCTACGAATAATCCCATCCAAAGGGTTTTCCCTTGGAGTAAAGATCGTTCCTGAAAATCTGCAAGGGAATAAGAAGGGGCTGTAAAAAACTCGCTTTTTTACAGCCCCTCAAAAAAAGCCGATCGGGAGATCGGCTTTTTTGTTGCGGTCTTTGCCGGCTTTCATCGGGATGTTATTTGGGCGGCCGGAATGGGGTTTGGGCGCGTTCAGGAAGAGTTTTTGCATCCGCTGTGTCAGGCTTCAAAGAGAGGGAGCATCTGCCGTCCTTCTAAGGCGAACTCAACTGCCTGCGGGATTTTTTCAAAATCGCAGACCAGCGAATTGGGCTTTTGCAGGGGGTCATCCTGTCGCAGGGGAACAAAGAAAACATTCTTCCTGCCATAAAGAGCGGCCAGATTCCCGAAATTGCCCGAAAGACCATCGTTGGTGGCCAGGCCCAAAAGCAAGGGCTTGTTGTTTCGTAAATGGGATTTTGCGGCAAGAGTGACGGGGGTATCCGAAATGCCGTGGTTCAGTTTTGCAAGAGAATTGCCGGTCAGGGGCGCAATGACCATCAATTCCGGCTTGTATTTCGGGCCGATCGGCTCGGCGTCCCGCAGGGTGACAATGGGTGCTTTTTCACAAATATCCTCAATTTTCCGCAGATGTTCGGCCGCACTCCCGAATCGGGTGTCGGTGGAGCAGAAGTGAAAGCTGCACACCGGCAGAAGGTCAAAATTCTGTTTCTTCAGCGTTTCCAAAATGGCTAAAGACCGCCTGACCGTGCAGAAGGAACCGCACAGTCCGTAGCAAATCAGCATTTGTTCAATTCCTTTCAGATGTTTTCATAGAGTTCAAGAATCCGGTCGGCAAGGATCTCGCCGGCTCTTTTGGGACAGTATTTGCCGGGCAGACCGGAGGCAAGCCGATAGGAACAGCGGAGCGCCGATTTTGCTTCTGCCGAAAGACCGTAGGGCTTGGAAGCCAGCTCCATATAGAGGGCCTCCGCCCGGAAGCCCGCCGCAAGAGCCGGAGAGATCACCGGGGCGGGGATGGTGTTGAAGAGCAGGTCAAAATGTGAGGAAAGCTCCAAAGCGCTTTCCAAGGGCAAAGCGATGGCTCCGGCTTTTTCCGCTTCCCGGCGGGCGTCTTCACGCCGGGCAAAGACCGTGACGGTACAGCCCAGCGCCAGAAGCCGGGAGGTCAACTCCTTGGCGATGTTCCCATAGCCGAATAGGGCGCAGGAGCTTTTCCAAAGTATTCCCTCCCGCTCCAAAAGCACCAGACCTAAGGCACTCTCTGCCGTGGGCAGAGCGTTGGCGGCGGCGAAAACCGGATCCTCGAGAAAATCGTGGTAGCGGCATTTTTCTTTGAAGAGGTCGGGTATTTTTCCCCCGAAAAGCAGAACGGAGGGAGGAATCGCTTCCGCCAGATCCGACAAAAGTATGGTACGGTCGGAAAAGGGAGCGAAGACCGCCTTGTCGTCGGCAGAAATCGGTATGGGCAAAAGCAGGGTCTGTACCTCCTTCAGAGCTTCTGAAAGAAGGTAGGGCGCTTTGCAAAGACCCTTCCGGAAGCCCCGACAGGTGCCGGTCGGCTCCTCCTCCAAGCCGAAAAGGGTGCAGGAGGCTCCTTTTTCGTTCAGTTTTATGGCGCTGTAGATCGCCCGCCTGTCTCCTCCGATGACGGCGACCCTTTCCAGTATCGGCATGCGTTTGCCCCTCCTTGTGCTCTGTGGTTTCGGATTCCCGACTGGTTTCAGTGTATGCTGTGAACCGACAGGGCGACACAGGAAAGAAGGCATACGGAGCCGGAGAAAAATCGGAGAAGAAAGGGAGAACGAGAAGCAAAAAAAACAGAAAAGCCGGCAAGGAAAAAGATACTCCTGAAAAACGGCGAAAAAATTTTTCGGCGGCAGACAAAGCGGAAAAACGATAAAACCGAAAGAGCGGTGGAAAGTCTCTGGAAAAGGGGAAAGCCCCGGACGGTGCAAAGAGTGAATCGGCGCAAAAAAGAAGGCAACCGAAAGAAAAACGGTCCGAAAGCAAAAAGAAGGGGCAGTTAAAAATTCCGAAAGAATTTTTTAACTGTCCCGAAGACATTGGTCTTGGCGGCTTTCAGCCGTCATTTTGCCGCAACATCCACCGAAATTTCTAAAAAATGAAGGGCAAAACCGACCAGGATCGCATCCAAAATGCCGGAATCCACACCGATATTTTGAGGGGCTGTAAAAAACATCGAGTTTTTTAACAGCCCCTCTTTGAAAGGCGAAGTATCGGTTCCCATGCCTTTTAGACTTGGGTGCCATGCAAGGCAGAGCCTGTGGCTTTGCCGTTACAAGGTTACTCCGGAAGCTTTTCCAAAAGCTCCAGAACAGCCTGGAAGGCCTGAGGAAGCTTTTCAGGGAATTTTCCTCCCGCCATAGCGGAGTCAGGCCGGCCTCCTCCTCCTCCACCGCAGACCTGAGCAGCCGTTTTCACAAGAGTGCCGGCGTTGACACCCTTCTGCTGGGCATTTTTGCCCACCGAGCAGATCAGGTTCAGCTTTCCTTCATTGACCAAGCCCAAAAGCACCACGCAGGAGGGATCCTTCTCCCTCAGATTGTCGCAGAAGGCTCGCACCGCCTCTACGGTCATATTCTCGGTTTTGGAGAGAAGGAGAGACAGCCCTTTGAATTCTTTCTTCTCTTCCAGAAGGGAACTTAACTTCTCGGAGGCGATTCTGGATTCCAGCGCTTCCACTCTGGATTTTTCGGACTTCAGCTCGGTTTCCACCTGTGCCGCTTTTTTGGCAATGTCGTGGGGGTTGGGCGCTTTCAGCTCCTTGGCCGTGTCGGCGATCAGCCGATCCTTGTCCGCCATCAGCTGAAGCACGCCAAATCCGGTAGTTCCCTCGATCCTTCTGGTGCCGGCGGCAACAGAGGTTTCGGAAATGATCTTGAAAAGTCCCACATTGCCGGTGTTGGATACATGGGTACCGCCGCAAAGCTCGGTGGAGAAGTCCCCCATTTTTACCATGCGGACCACCTTGCCGTACTTCTCACCGAAGAGCGCCATAGCGCCGGCCTTTTTGGCTTCCTCCACATCG
Organism: Clostridiales bacterium; assembly: GCA_003522145.1. Classification (GTDB taxonomy): domain Bacteria; phylum Bacillota; class Clostridia; order Oscillospirales; family CAG-272; genus UBA11512. Next base: position 21,796 of record DPGD01000050.1, read on the forward strand.
GTTTCGACGGTGTTGACCGATTCTGCCGCTAAAATGTGCCGGTTGACCAGCGTTTCAACCTTGTCCAATTCCTCTTCGGAAAGAGGAGCATAGTGTGCAAAGTCGAAGCGCACCCGGTTTTCGTCCACATAGGAGCCTGCCTGCTCCACATGAGCGCCTAAAACCTGACGCAGTGCTGCCTGGAGCAGGTGGCAGGCCGAATGGTTCCGGCGGATCGCATTGCGCCGCACCCCGTCAACCTTCAGAACGACCTTGTCACCCACCGACAGTTCGCCGTTTTCCATATGGCAAAGGTGGAAATAAACGCCGTCCGCTTTCTTGGTGTCGGTGACGGTGACGGTGCAGGCTTCGGTGGAGATCACGCCGGTGTCGCCTACCTGACCGCCGCCTTCGCCATAGAAGGGCGTGCAGTCGGTGATGAGCGTGAAGTCTCCTTCGGTGATGGCCTCCACCGAAAGATCATCCTCCACAATGCCGAGAACCGTTGCTTCGGATTCGTCTTCGGTGTAGCCCGTAAAGCGGGTCTTGGGGAAGCCCGACAGCAGGGTTTTGGAAGCCTCTGACCAGCCCGAAATGTTGGCTCTGGCCTCTCTTGCCCGCTGTTTCTGCTGTTCCATCAGGCGGACAAAGGCCGCTTCGTCGATAGAAAGTCCGGCTTCTGCCGCAATTTCTCTCGTCAGATCCACAGGGAAACCAAAGGTATCGTAGAGCTTGAACACCTCATCGCCCGAAAGGATGCTCTGTCCCTCTTTCTTGGCCTTTTCGGTGATGCCCGAAAGGATGGAAAGACCCGAATCGATGGTGGCGGCAAAGCGCTCCTCCTCGATCTTCACGATCTTTTTGATATAGTCGGCCTTTTCGGTCAGCTCCGGATATTCACTGTAGTTTTCTTTGGCCACCACATCCACAATGTCCGCAAGGAATGTGCCTTGGATGCCCAGCATTCTGCCGTGGCGGGCTGCCCGGCGCATGAGCCGGCGAAGCACATAGCCTCTGCCCTCATTGGAGGGCACCACGCCATCGCAGATTAAGAAGGTGGTGGAGCGGATATGGTCGGTGATGACGCGCAGGGAGATGTCGCTCTTTTCGTCGGCTCCGTAGCGCACCCCGGCCTTTTCGCAGATGGCGAGCATGATGTTGCGCACGGTGTCCACCTCAAACAGGTTGTTGACACCCTGCATGATGCACGCTAACCGTTCCAGTCCCATGCCGGTATCGATATTGGGCTTGGCAAGTCTGGTATAGTTCCCGTTTCCGTCGTTGTCAAACTGAGTGAACACATTGTTCCAGAATTCCATATACCGGTCGCAGTCGCACCCCGGTTTGCAGTCAGGACTGCCGCAGCCGAATTCCGGTCCCCGGTCGAAGTAGATTTCGGAACAGGGTCCGCAGGGGCCGGAGCCGTGTTCCCAGAAGTTGTCCTCCTTGCCCAGACGAACCACCCGTTCTGCCGGAAGTCCGATCTTCTTGGTCCAGATGTCGTAGGCTTCTTCGTCGTCCTTATAGATGGTCGCCCACAGCCGGTCCTTGGGCATTTCCAGCACTTCGGTGATATATTCCCATGCCCAGGGCAGAGCCTCCTCCTTGAAATAGTCTCCGAAAGAGAAGTTTCCCAGCATTTCAAAAAAGGTTCCGTGCCGTGCGGTCAGTCCCACCCGATCAATGTCGGGCGTCCGGATGCATTTCTGGCAGGTGGTCATCCGGTGTCGGGGTGGCTCCGATTCGCCTGTAAAATACTTTTTCAGGGGTGCCATGCCGGCGTTGATCAGCAAGAGCGATTTATCGTTGATCGGCACAAGAGGATAACTCTTGTGTCTTAAATGTCCTTTAGACTCGAAAAAGCTCAGGTAGCTTTCCCGCAGTTCATTTACTCCCATCCATTTCATGAGGTCTTGTCCTTTCGATTATCAATTGTTACTCTTCCTAATTATAATTCGATTCCCGAATTTGTCAAGAAAAAAATGCAGTTCGGAGGCAGGCTCACTGCCTCACAGGCTTTGGGGTCCAAAAGGCTTCGGTCAGATTTCAAAATCCTTCAGGGTGAACCGATCCTCCTCCTGTTCTTTTGAAGCGTCGGATACAAGCTGCGGGCGGGCGCCGACGATTTCATAGTAGTCTGCCTGGGGATTCTGGAGCATCACATCCAGAACGGTGATATACTCCCGGATAACTTCTCTGGGGGTAATCATGCTGTCCGCCCCGGCCCGTCCGGCGCAAAGAGCCAGAAAATGCTCCTGCTGCTCTTCGGTGATTCGGGCCTTTGCCCCGTGATACTGACTGTGCAGGTCGGTAACCCTGTGGCAGAGGGCAAGCAGCTCGTTGTCGGACATACGCTTCAGGCGGATGATGGGACCCATCAGGTTCCTGTAACCGCCGGATGCCGCAATGCGGCCGTCGGAAAGGCGGCTTTTCAAAGCTTCATAGCTGTAAAGTCCTCTGTGCGGATCCTCCAGAAAGGCCGGCGTGCCGCCGAAAAACAGTCCCAGATAGGGAGAACGGCCCTGCAGGGAATCGTTGTACATGGTAAGCAGCTTTTCATAGTTGCTTTCTCTGGAGAGGCGATTGGCAATTTTATAGAGATTTACGCACTCGTCGATGAACAAAAGGAATCCGGCATAGCCGATCTGATGAACAAACAGGGCGAAAAGCTTGATGTAATCAAACCAGTTTTCATCGTTGACCACCGAGCTGATGCCCAACGCCGCTTTTGCTTCGGTTTTCGTCGGGTATTCCCCGCGGAACCAGCGTAAACAGGCGCTGCACCGTTCTTCGTTTCCCTCCTTGGAGGCTTTGTAATAGCGCAAAAGAACTTTGCCGAAATCAAAACCGCCCACTTGACCCTCCATCTGAGAGGCGATCAAAAAGACCTGTTGCTCAAAGGCGGCGTCAAAAGCGGGGCTGTCGGGGACCAGTCCCTGTGCGGCAATGGAAGAGGAAAGCTTGTCTAACCATTTGGAAATCAGCCCCGGAAGTCCGCCCCCGTCAGGACTGGTTTTGGTGGCCAGATTTTTCATCAATTCCTTGTAGGTGGCAAGTCCGCTTCCGGCTCTGCCACAAATGCGCCGTTCGGGAGAAAGGTCGCAGTCGGCGCAGACAAAGCCCCGTTCAAGAGCATAGCCTCTTAAAAGCTGAAGCAGAAAGGATTTGCCGCTTCCGTATTTGCCGATAATCAACCGGGTTTTGCTTCCGCCCTCGGAAATCTCGTCCAGGTCGTTTGCCAAGGCGGAGATTTCCTCCGATCTGCCCATGGCAATGTAAGGGGCGCCGACTCGCGGTACCACTCCGGCTGAAAGGGAGGATAAAAGCCCCGACAATATTCTCTTCGGAATTTTCAACTGTTGATCCATTGGGAAATTTCCTCCTCGTATTCAGGCAGGAGCACAAAAACCCCTTCCCGTTCTTCAATTGCCACATCGCCGAAACGCTCCAGCGCTTCTTCGTTGATCTCCTCCACAACGCTGTGCAAAAGCAGCTTCTTCTCGTTTATAAAGGCAAGAAATGCCCTTTGACCCTGTTCCTTCAGCGTGCGCAATGCTTCTTTTCGGAAGGCCGTCCGGTCGGTTTCTTCGGCTTTTCCGGAGACTTTGGCCGGTCCTTCGGAAGAAATGGCCTTTGAAACCGAAAAGTCGGGAAAGGAAGGGATCGTTTGAAAATCCGGGGCTACCGTCGGTTCCTCTTCAAAAACACTGCCCAGCCGTTTGGCTACTTCCAAAGACTGCAATTCGATCCTTTGAGCCTCTTCCTTGGAAAAGCCTTTGGAGTCTGCTTCATATTTTTCTTCAAAACGCTCCTCGTTTTCTTCCCGCCGCCGGGGAACGAAAGACAGATTCTTTGTGAAATAGTCCTCCAGAATGTGCCGCATGGGCGCGGTCAATGCGGGGGTGGAAAAGCGGGTGCGCACACCTTCCAAAGAGTGCAGACAGTTTTCGCAGAATTTGACACCGTCGGTAATGGCCGAGACGCAGGAAAGGGGACGCACAGGGCTGTAGGAAATGTTCAGCTTCTTTTTTTCGTTGTATACGCAGACCGCCCCATCGTAAGTGGTGCGGGAGACGGTGGTCTTGGTCGGAAGGGCCGCCTGCTTTTCTTCCTGCCGACGCAGGTATTCCAGAAGTTGTTCCATTGCCGCCGGAATGTGCCGGTCGTACAGCTCCTTGTTTTCAGGCGTGCGGTATTTGCTTTCCTTGTAGTTGTAGGTGGAAAGAAGCAGATTCGGCTGACGACTGTCCTCTTCATTCATGTAAAATTCCCTCAAAGAGGAATTTTTTCTGCCAAAAGGAAGCACCTGATCGAAAAGCGCCGCTTGGGGGCGCACATCGTGTATGAGACAGTAGTCTGCCAGCCACTCCGACAGATACTTTTCCAATTTCGGATAGATATTCCGGTAGGAAATCCAAAGCCTGCAGAGCAACTCCGCCCCCTCTTCCGGGGGCAGAACCTCCGGCAGATTGATGATTTCGTAAGCATAAAGGAGAAGGTACGAAAGGTCTGCCGGCAGGCAATTGCCCTGCCTGAAATTCTTCCGCCACCAGAGATAATAGCGTAACTGAGCCGCAGTCAGCTGGTGAAACTGGGGCATAAAGGAAAAATAGGGCGCAAAAGGAGCTTCGCTTACCTCCATCTGAAAGACCGAAAGAGCATTTTTGCGGAAGCCTTCAAAAAAGGCATACCGGTTGGGCCAGGAATATACTTCTACCTCTGTAATGCGTCCGCCTTTTGGTCGATAGACCCTTTCGGGTCTTTCGGAAAATGCCGGGATCGGCGTGCCCTTCTTTCTTTCCTTTTCCGGCAACAGGGCAACCGTTTCCCGGTGCTCCCCGGAGACGGATGCCGTCTCCCCTTTTTTGGCGTTGCCTTTGTTGAAGGAAGTCGGACGCTTTTTGGGGAGCAGTGTGTCAATGTTCCAGAAAGAATCGTCTTCGTCAAAATCCTTTTTTTCTGCCACGGAACCGCTCCCTCCTACAGTATTCGTACCCTGTATTATACCACTCCCTTTTCACTCTGTCAACCACTTTCAGGCTTTTTCCCCCGTTTGTCGGTCAGACTTGCCCTCTCTTTGTAGAACTCCGTCCCATACCCTGCCAAGGAGCGTTTTTGAAAAAGCGCCCCTTGGAACCCTCAAAAACTT
>DPGD01000058.1:0-58396 GCA_003522145.1 Clostridiales bacterium
GTTTTTAACGGACTTGTGCATTTACGGGGGGATATTTATTTTTTATGCCACTGTCGGCGGATTCTCAGGGAAAATGCAGCGGTTCTTAAAACCGATAAAAAACTATGATTTTTGCAGCAGCTGCTTGACACAGCAAAGCAAACACAGTATAATATAAATAAACAAGCGTTTGCTTTATTTTCAGACAAGGGGGGGAAATCCATTGCGCACTGTAAACGAAGAAGCCCGCAGGGCAAAGTAAATCGGGATCATGGAAAAGTGCTGCGGCTGCTATGCTGAGAACGGACTTACCGCTGTCGGGGGAAAAGCCATTGCGGACGCCTGCGGCTGTAAGGTTGCGAGCCGGTATCCGTATTTTGAAAATTCCGACGACCCTGTCGTTCGTTCACCGAATGCTGTATGAGTAAGGTTGAAGGATGACTTCATGGCGAAGACCCAAACCGATGTTCCGTTCCAATGCGGCGTTCAGCGATTTTATTCGAGTTATGCCTGACGGTAAAACCCCTGATGCGAAATACCACACTGCTGAAGAGGGCGGCACAATTATTTCACGAAATGCGGATCATGTTGGGACGCTTTCAGCCGGCGAGCATATATCCGTATTGTATTGACAAACGGCACTGCTGCCGCACCATTTACCGTTAAGGCGAAAACGGCAGCAGATCACGAGACGAATTCTCCGAAGCCCGGAGATAACAGCCATGTGGCATTGCTGGTCGTGCTTCTCTTTGTCGGTGGAGGTCTGCTGACCATTACCGTAATCAAAGGTGTAGATACCGAATTAAAAAGGAGAAAAAGACATGAGTAAAATGAAAAAGTGTATTCTGATTGTTTTGGGAGCAATTCTGGCAGTCGTTTTAGTCGTCCTGCTCGTATTTTTGGGAATCTATTTCACAAGGTTCCAGACCATCGGCAGTATGGAGCAGCTTACGGATTATGAGGATGGATACAATCTCTATCGCATGGATATCAAATACGATTACAATCTTGACGATATTATCGGTTACGGCATCAAGGACAATCAGACGATGATCGATGCGATTCTGAAAGAGGCTCTTCCGTTGCTGCCTGTGAAGATCAAAGCGCCCGATTTCGGCTGTACGGCGTTTACTCTGACCGATACGGACGGCAAGATTCATATGGGGCGTAACTACGATTTTAGTAAAGACACATCTGCCATGATGGTTTACTGTGCGCCAAAGGACGGATATAAGTCTATATCCGCTCTGCTGTTTCTTTTCAGCGGATGCACCCCGGGAAGCACCCCCCGGCAGAAAGCACCGGGCAAACCGAAACGTTTTCGGAAACCCCAATGGGAGAGAGCGGCACCTGGAGCATCTTCCTCTACCTCTGTGGCTCTAATTTAGAGACAAATATGGGTGCCGCGGGCAAAAACTTAGACGAATTGCTGGCATCCGATATCCCCGACAATGTCCATGTGATCATACAAACAGGGGGCGCCAAAAAATGGCGCTCCCACGGCATTTCCGCCGGGGAAATCGGACGCTATTCGGTCCGGGACGGGGAACTGACATTGCTGGAATCCCTGCCCTCTGCGAATATGGGCGAGGGCGGCACGCTGGAGAGCTTCCTCTCTTGGGGGGGTGGCCAACTACCCTGCCGAGAAAATGTGCGTGATCCTCTGGGATCACGGCTCGGGCAGTATCGACGGCGTGTGCAACGACGAAAACTATGGGTTTGATGCGATCACGCTGTCTGAGTTATCCGGAGCTTTGAAAACCGTATCGGAAGGTATGACCGACCGATTTGAAGTCATCGGTTTTGATGCCTGCCTGATGACAAACTACGAAACCGCCGTAACCGTCGCTCCGTATGCGCGGTATATGATCGCCTCTGAAGAGATTGAACCTTCCGGCGGCTGGGATTACAAAGCCTTGATTTCAGCCATTGAAGCGGACAAATCCATTGGCGGTGCGGACTTGGGGCGAGCAGTATGTGACGGCTATTTTGAAAAATGCCGTTTGGGCGAAAAGGATGCCACCGCCACGCTGTCGGTGCTTGACCTTTCACGGATTCAGACGCTTTCCGGTGCTTTTGAACAGCTTGCAGGCGAAATGGCCGCCGACGCTCAGAATGTAAAAGGCATTCAAAGAATTGCTTCCGGAGCCAAGAATGCGCAGAAATACGGCGGCAGTTCCTCTTCCGAAGGCTTCAGCAACATGACCGATCTAAGGCACTTCGCGGAAAATTTTTCGGACTCTGTATATCAGGAATCGTCGGACACCCTACTTCGGGCCATCGACGAAGCGGTGCTCTACCAGGTGTACGGCTCCCAGAAGAGCAAGGCAGGCAGCATTTCCTTCTATTACCCGTCAAGCGTCGAGCAAAACAAACTGGAGCGGTATTATTCGGAGCTTTGTCCTTCGGAAGCATACCGTTCTTACCTTGAAACCGTGTACAGCCATATTCCGGAAAACCCGATTCTCTTCACCGACCGCGGCAGTATTGCTCACGACGGCTCGTTTCAGATTTCGCTTAACGACGCCTCACGGAATTACATCCTCTCGATCGACTTTCGCCTGATGGAATATTCCGCAGACCTTGAAAACAGGACCATGACGGCATCCCTTTTCGGATATGACAACGACATCTACGAGGATTATGAACATTTAAGCTTCCACAGCAATTTCCGCGGCTTCTGGCTGGCGCCGAACGGCTGTAAACTGTTTGTGACACCGGTGGAGATTACCGATGAATACATCATTTTCACCTCCCCGATTGAACTGAACGGCGAAAAAACCAACCTTCGCTTTGCCTTCGTTTGGGAGAACATCAATGAAGGCATCGGATATTACAAGGTACTCGGTGCATGGAACAGGCTTCATCCGGTCACCGGTATGGCGGATAAGGAGATCGTTAAGCTGAAGGCAGACGATGTGATTTCGGTCTACTATCCGTATCAGACCCTGACCATGGGACCGGACGGTCTCCCGGTCGTATCGGAGCTCCTGCAGTATGTGCAACAGGTTCCGCCCGGCGAATATGTCATCACCGAAGAACCGCTGGAATCCACCGACTATCTGTATCAGTTTGTGATTACCGACATCTTCGGTGGTAAGCACTATTCCGATACCGCATATATGTACATGACCGTGAGTGCCGAGGAACTGAAAAAACAGCCCCTCCCCGAAGGAACATACGCCGCCCGTGTGGATACTGTCTGGCAGACAGAAAAGGCTTTTATCAACTAACATCTGGATTGCAAAAAATTCGTCAGGATCGTATCAACCGCCGTCAGCTGCTGCTCTGCCCATTGCTGTTTTGCAGGGTATCTATTTACAGAAGAAACGGTAGTTTCCTTCGGTTTCTCGGTCGGTTTGTACGGCTTTTGCACCCTCATAAATGAAAAATGAGAAAAGCGCATATCCATAACCTTTGCGGCTTGGGTATGCGCTTGCATTATTCTTATGACATTATATTGTGACTATCGCAAAATCATCCCCATGAATACAGTTATCGACTCCATAATTGTAAGCGGCTTCCGGAGAGAAGCGTGGTATATCGGCCTTTGCGCTGTGCTTTGATAGAATCGAGATGTAACAAACCATATTTACCAATATAATCATTTGTCTGCCCAGGCAACCCCAAAGGTTGGGGTAGAAGCATCCGTTTTCTTCACGATCGGTAATTTTCATTATAAATTTCTCACAAATAAATTATTCATACAATCATCAAGCGGCTTTGACTTGCATTTTATTTGTGTGAGGATTTCTGACCTTCACTGTATATTCGGAATCAAAGTGCCCCAAGCGTCCGGTCACCGCTTTTATACGGTCTTGCTTTACATGAAAAGCAGGGCTTTGGGGGACAAATCAGACAGATACTGCACAGAAAACCGTCCGGATCGGAATGCTGACCGAAATCCGCTCCTTGCCGAAAAAAGGCGTTGAATGGGCGATTTCCGGGTGTTTCGGAGAAGGTAAGAGGCGGTCCGGCGAAAAAAAGGGAAGAATGCGGACTTTCAGATGCGCAGAGCGGAGCGATCCGGGGAAAAATCCGGATTTCCGCCGGTTTGCTTTTTCAAAAAAGTTCTTGAAAACCGAAGACAAATCGGGTATACTGTAAGGGAAAAAGAGGAAAAAGGGGGGATACTGTTGTCTGACAAGGAAAAAAAGGATGAAAAAGCAGAAAAGGGCAGAGCGAATGGCCGGGAGAAGGGCTCTTCGGAGTTCGAATCGGTAGAAGTATCCGGAGTTTCCCCTGAAACCATGAGCGCTCTGAAGGCCTGGGAAGAGAAATTGCGTAAAAGCTTTGATCTCTGGGAGAAAAAACAGAGCCGGAAAGAGGAAAAAAAGGCCAAAAAGCGGGAAGTCAGGAAAGAACGCAAACTGCAGAAATTCAGGAAAAAAGCCGAGAAAAAGGTTCGGAAATTTGAAAAAAAATCCGAAAAGGCCCGTCAGAAAGCCGCAAAAAAGGTCAAGAAATACGATGAGTCTGCCGCCGGAATGCTGGCGGGCGGAAAGCCGAAGGTGGGCGATCCGGTGCTTCTTTCGGTTCCGGCCAAACAGCAGAATCCAAAATTTGAAGAAAAAGAAGCACTCCGCCGCCGAAAGGAGCAGGAGGCTTTCGAGAAAGCCGAAAGAAAACGGCTGGCCCAGGGGAAACTCACCATGTTTGAACGCTTTGAACAGCTCAGCTTTGAGGAGCTGGAGCAATTGCTCATTGCCGCCAAAACCAGAGAGGAACGCTCGTTCTACCGCTCTTTGCTCAATCTGAAATTGCAGATCGAGCAGGAGAAGGTCATCGGGGAGGTGCTTCTGTGAGGGAAACAGGGAAAAAGAGTTTGTTGCTCTTTGCCGGCATCAACGGTGCCGGAAAAACCTCGCTTTACGATACGATCAAAAGCCGGACGGATTTAGGGGTGCGGGTGAGTCTGGATGAGATTGCAAAAAGCATGGGAGACTGGAAGGATCCGGCCGTGCAGGTACGGGCGGGGTGCGAAGCGCTGCTGCAGGTCAGAGAGCTGATAAAAGAGGGAAAAACCTTCAATCAGGAAACCACCCTTCCCGGTATGGTGATGGTTTCTCAGCTGAGCGATGCCAAGAAGGCGGGCTACACCATTGTGCTCTATTTTGTGGGAGTGCAGGGGGTGGAAATTGCGATAAACCGGGTCAAAAAACGGATCGAGCGGGGGGGACACGGCATTTCCGAAGAGGTTATCCGTAAGCGCTATGTGAATATGCCGAAGGCCCTTTCAAAAATCCTCCCTCTTTGCGACCGGGCATTTTTCTATGACAATACCGAACGGTTCCGCCAGATTGCCTATATCGAAAATAATAATTTTGCCGACATTGACCCCAATTTGCCGGATTGGTTCTACTATGTGACCGGAAGAAGCAACGGAAAGCAGTAAGGGGCCGTAAAAGCTCGCTTTTACAGCCCCTTCAAAATGTCGGTCCGGATTTCGGTTTTTGATGCGATCCTGCTCGGCTTTTCCTTCGGTTCGTCGAAATTCAGGCGGATTTTGTGGTAAAATGACGGCTTTCAGCCGCCAAGACCCATGCGGTCGGAGGTGTAAAAAACTCGGTCAGAGTTTTTTACACCTCCTTGTTCGTACAATCGAAAAATCTGAAAAATACGGAAAACCCGGCTCTTCAGGAATGTTCTTCCAGCCAGCGTAAAGCAATGTAAGCGTAGAGAGCACAGCCGGTCGGAAGCGCGGCTTCGTCAAACTGCACCTTGGGATGATGCTGAGGATAGAGATACCCCTCTTCCGCATTGCCTGCGCCCAGTGCAATCATGACCGAAGGTGTCTGACGACTGATATAGGCAAAGTCTTCTGAGCCTGCGGAGCCGAGCTTCCCGCTCTCTTCCTTTGCCGCAGTCCCCTTTGGGCCCAAAAGCTCTCCCACATATTTTCCGGCGCTTTCACAAAGCTCTTTATCGTTGAAAAGAGAGGGACAGCCCGTGCCGAAGGTTGTTTCGGCCTTCGCCCGGAAGCTGCCGGCGATGCCGGAGGCGATCTCTTTGATGCGTTCCTTCAGATGCGCTCTGATCGTCTCATCGTAGGTGCGAAGGGTTCCGCCCAGAACCACCTTTTCGGGAATGACATTGGAAACCGAGCCGCCGTGGATCTGTCCGATGGTCAATACCGCCCGGTCGTTCAACGGCAGCTCTCGGGCCTGAAGCTCCTGCAATGCGATCACGATGTGTGCGGCGGCCGTAACCGGGTCCACACCCAGATTCGGCATGGAGCCGTGACAGCCCTTTCCCTGTACGCATATCTCAAAATAATCTGCACCGGGTGCGCTGACCCCCGGAGCGCTGACCAGAGCCGAACCCGTTTTCATCGGAATGCCGGACATCACATGCAGCATCACGGCTCCATCGGGCTTGGGGTTTTCCAGAACACCGTGCGCAATCATTTCCTGCGAACCGCAGAAAATCTCTTCTGCCGGCTGAAACATGAGTTTGACCGTGCCTTTCAGCTGATTCTCACGGGCTTTGAGAATCTTGGCCGCACCGAGCAACATGGCGGTGTGCAGATCGTGTCCGCAGGCGTGCATATTTCCGTTTTTCGCCGCAAAGGGCAAGCCCGTTTCCTCACCGACGGGCAGTGCGTCCATGTCTGCCCGGAGCAAAAAGACCTTTCCGGGCGTTTTTCCTTCGATCTGCGCTACAATTCCGTTTTTTCCGCAATCGACGGGCCGAATGCCCAGTTCTTCAAGGGCGTTTTTGACGATTTGCACCGTTCCGGACAATTCAAAGCCCGTCTCCGCCTGTTCGTGCAGTCTGCGGCGGTTTTGTACAAGAGAATCCGAGAGCAACTCGGCTTCCTTCAGAATTTCATCCCGCAGCGCTTCTCCTGCGGCACGATCCTGTTTTTGCATCCTGAACCTCCCTTGGCGCCGTTTCAAAACCGGCGCCGTTGTTTTCTCTCTTTTTTGTCCGCAAATGAGGAACTCTGCCTTGAATATTCTGTAAGCTCCTGTTCCGGAACGCTTTCTTTCGGTTTCTGGTTTCTCAAAATCCGTGTGGAAAGGGAAGCAGAAAAGCAACAGGCGTTCACGAAGCCGCACCCAGAGTCCGGAAAGCGATGCGGCTGTCGAAAACGCCCAAGAGCGGGAAACAGAGTGCCCCCGAAGGTGAAGACCTTTTGGGGGTGCTTTGTTCCGAAGTGTTTTCCGCTCCTTATTTTTTCAGCTCAATGATCGACTTCTTCCACATGGAAGGCGCTTCGTAGCCCAACAGAGTGACTGCTGTAGCAGCGACATTGGCTAAGCCGAAGTCCTTTTCACCGTCTTCCAGCACCATATACTTATCGGCATAGAAGTTGTCGTAAACAATGAAGGGTACCGGATTCAGGGTGTGGCTGGTTTTGGCCTTGTAGCTTCCGTCCTTGCCGCACTTGGGAGCGCCGGTTTTTTTGTCCACCTCGTACATTTCGTCGGCATTGCCGTGGTCGGCTGTAATCAGTGCTACCCCCTGTACCTCGTCGATCACAGGCAGGATTCGGGCCAATTGCAGATCCAACGCTTCCATGGAGATCCTGGTAGCGGTCAAGGAGCCGGTGTGTCCCACCATATCTCCGTTGGGGAAATTGCAACGGATGGCCTTGTATTTGCCGGATCGGATCATTTCGATCAGTGTATCGGTGATTTCGGCGCACTTCATCCAGGGCCGTTGCTCAAAGGGCACCACATCCGAAGCGATCTCCACATAGGTTTCGGTCTGCTCGCTGAACTTTCCGGAGCGGTTTCCGTTCCAGAAGTAGGTGACATGACCGTATTTCTGCGTTTCGGAAACGGCGGCTTGCGTCACGCCGGTGTCGGCCAAGTATTCACCCATGGTGTTTGTGATTTCAGGCGGATTCACCAAGAATCTGTGGGGGATGTGGGCGTCGCCGTCGTATTCCAGCATTCCGGCATACAGCACCTGCGGGGTGCGCACCCGGTCGAATTTGTCAAATTCACTGCCCATGTCGAAGCTCTTGGAGATTTCAATGGCCCGGTCGCCCCGGAAGTTGAAGAAAATCACGCTGTCGCCGTCCTCCACGGTGCCCACCGGCTTGCCGTTCTGAGCAATGACGAAGGCGGGCAGATCCTGGTCGATCACATGAAGCTCCTTCCGGTAGGTTTCAATCGCTTCTTCTGCCGAAGCAAACTGCCGTCCTTCACCCAATACATGGGTGTGCCAGCCCTTTTCCACCATGCTCCAGTTGGCTTCGTACCGATCCATGGTGATCTGCATTCTGCCTCCGCCGGAGGCAATGCAGATGTCAAAATCATCGGTGCGCAGGTCGGCTAAAAAGGCCTCGAAGGGCAGAACATACTCCAAAGCCGAGGTTTCGCCCACATCTCTGCCGTCCAGCAGAATGTGGACCCGCACCTTGCGCACGCCCTCTTTTTTGGCTTCCGCAATCATGGCCTTCAGGTGGTCTATGTGGGAATGCACATTTCCGTCCGAGAACAGCCCCAGGAAATGCAGGGTAGAGCCGTTTTTCTTTACATTTTCGATCAGATTTGTCCATGTTTCCGAATGGAACATTTTACCGGTCTCAATGGAGTTGGATACCAGCTTTGCACCTTGCGCAAAGACCTGTCCGGAGCCTAAAGCGTTGTGTCCGACTTCGGAGTTGCCCATATCCTCGTCCGAGGGAAGTCCGACGGCAGTGCCGTGGGCTTTCAGAGTGCGCAGGGGATAGTTCTTCATAAGAAAGTCCAAAGTGGGCGTATTTGCCAGCTTTACGGCGTTTCCCGGTCCTTCCGGAGCAACTCCGACACCGTCCATCACGATGGTAACGACCGGTCCCTTGACGCCTTCAAAAGCGGATTTCTTCAGAATGTGTGCCATATTTGATTCTCCTTTTCATTTTTCCGTTCACAGGAAACAGTATAGCACACTTACCGGGAAATTCCAAGAGTAATCCGTGAATTTTTCTCCAAATTTTCCTTTTTTGCCGTTTTGCCGGAACGGATTTTCGATTTTGCTGTTCTGTGCATATTTTGAGTTAAACACATTTCCGGGATTTCTTTAGCATAGAATTAACTCAAAAGAGAACGGGGGGAAGATATGAACATCCAAAAGGCAGTGCGCCTGCGCATTTTGGAATTGGGCAGGGAGCGCAATCTTTCCGTGAACCAGATGGCCCGCACCTGCAAGATTCAACACACGACTCTTCACAACACCACCGGCGGCAGAAACCGGAGCATCACGGTTTACATTCTTCAAACGCTCTGCGATGGTTTGGGAATCACCCTTGCCGATTTTTTCAATTCACCCCTATTTGAAAATTTAGAACAGGAGATTTGCTGATGACCGGAGAAATCGAGAATCGGCGGCAGACCGTGAATGCCGCACTCAGAATACGGATACGGGAGCTTTGCGAAGAGCGGGGGATCACCGTAAATCATCTGTCGCTCATCTGCGGAATCACCCAATCCACCCTTGAAAACATTGTGGGAAAAAGAGAGAATGGAGCCACTGTTTCCACGGTCAAGAAGATCTGCGACGGTCTGGAGATCCGTATGTACGATTTTTTCAATTGCCCGGCATTCAACGACCTGAAGAAACAGGAACCCGGAACAAACGGAGAAAAAAGGCTATGAGTACACGAGCGGAGCTTCATGCAGGACACCGGGCGCGCTTGAAAAAGCTGGCTGCGGAAAAGGGACTCTGGGGACTGCCGGATCATGTGATTCTGGAGCTGTTGCTCTTTTACGCACTGCCCAGAGTGGATACAAACGATATTGCTCACCGGTTGATCCGGCGTTTCGGCAGCTTGCAGAGAGTGTTTGACGCCGATCCGCAGGAGCTGATCCAGGTGCCGGGGGTCGGCGAAAATGCCGCCCTGCTCCTGAAATTTATTCCGGCTCTCACCGAGCGGTACTCTCTTTCCAAACTGAAAAAAGGAGCGGATTTTTCCTCCTTGGAAAAGGCGGCGGACTTCTTCATGGATTTCTATGCAAGCAAAACAAAGGAAACGGTCTGCGCTTTGCTTTTAGACAATTCCGACCATTTGATTTCCTTTGAGAAGCTGCACGAAGGCTCGGTGAATTCCGCAGAGATCAATCCGAGAAAAATTGTGGAAATTGCCTTTCTGAAAAAGGCCTCTTCGCTGATTCTGGCCCATAACCACCCGGCAGGAAATCCGGTGCCCTCCACGGAGGATGTAGATACCACCCGTCATCTGATGGATGCCTTTTTGCCGCTGAATCTCCATATCCGTGCGCATTTTGTGGTTGCCGACGGCCGGTATACAGACATTCTCCCGCAGATTTATGACCACGCCCGCTTCGAGGTCAAATATATCGCCGTCAACGCCAAGAACCCTGAAAAGCCTGCCCCGGTACCGGAGGAACCTCCTGTTCCCGAAGGCGGAAAAAAGTGAAAAAATCCCCGGTGCAGTTTAAACCCTGTACCGGGGATTTTCCAATCTGAAATTTTTATTTATCTGTGTGGGTCAGACTTCTTTTACTGTTTCTTTTTCTTTTTGGTTGCGAAGTAAACACCGCAGCCTCCGCCGATAACAGCCACGGCCGCAACGGCAATGACTACAGGAACAACCGGGAAGGAGCTCTCATCGTTGTTCGGAGTGGTGTCGGCAGAAGGAGTTTCGGTTTCGGCGGGAGCGACCGTGGATTCTTCGGAAGAAGAGACCGGCTCGGAGGTGCTTGCATCGGGCGTGGTGGTTTCATCGGTGGGAGCAACCGTGGAGCTCTCGTCCGGCGTGGTGGGAGCAGGTTCTTCACCATAGGCTTCGCTGGTATAAGTAGCGGTGGCGGTCTTGCCGAATACATCGGTGACGGTCAGCTCGCACTTATAGGCGGCTTCGGTATTTTCAAAGGAAAGCTCGGTCAGTTCGGGAGCGGTGGCGGCAGAGGCAAACAGCTCCTTGCCGTTTTGGTCGGTGACCTTCAGCGTGTAGGAGAAGAAGGGAGTGCTCTTCTCGTCCATTTCCCAACGGATGGCGGTCTTGGTGATCGCTCCGTCCTTTTTGGTGTCTCCGCTTGTCAGGCTCTTGATGACCGGGGCGGCGGTTTCATCCGGCTGCTCCGGCTGTTTGATGCTGTAGATAGCCTTTTGCTGAGCGGTCTTCTCGTATTCGTCCTGATTCTCTACAGGCGCACCTGCCTTGCCCCAGAAGTATTCGTCTGTGGAGCCGAATTCATGGGTGCCGATCTTGGGATATTCTGCCGAATGGCCGCCGAAGGACAGGAAGCAGGAGGGAGTGGATACCCACTCATTGGTTCTCTTGTCCATGAAATAAATGTTTTTGGTGCGGAAATCCCGCTCCTCCGTATTGGTGGCGGAAACATAGTTTTCCATGAACAGTCCGGCGTTGCCGGTCAGGTACGAATTGATCATGTGGGTATCAAAGTAGGAGAAGAGAGTCCATTCTCCCGCTTCAATGTCCAAGAACCACTGGCCCACATAGGTGGTCTTGGTTTCGGGATTCACCCAGCTCTTTAAGTACATCCGGTACCATTTGTTCGGCTGCCAGTTGTATTGGGCGATAATGTTGGTGCCCTCTCCTTCGCCGCCGAACTCACTGCTGCCCTTCGGGTAGATTCTGGTGGCACGCAGACTCTGCTGTTCTCCGTTGGAATCGGTATAGAACCATTCCCAGAAGGACATGATGCCCGAAAATCCCTGGGTTGCCGTAGGCGCCCGGTTCTGCAGGCCTGCGTAGGCACCGCCGCCGCTCAGGGACCGATAAGTTACCTTGGATTCTTTGGTCATGGCCACGCTGAAGTTGGCAAGAGCCCAATAGGTATAGTTCGGGGTTTCGGTGCTCATAAAGTCGATGGTGAAGGCGTTCCAGCCGAGGGGGACGCCGGTGGGATTGGAGTATATATTATACGCCAGTGGAGTTCTGGCAGAGCTGGGGACGCAGAATACCGGCACCAGCAGGGCGACAGCCAAAAGGCAGACAAACGCTTTTTTCAGGGTACTTTTCATTTTTTTGCTCCTTAGTAAATATGTTGTTGGGGTGTTCCTGGGATTTTCCTGAAAATGCACAAGGAACCGCAATCATTGTACACCATCGTTGAGGAATATGTCAAGGCTTTTTGCCGAAATTCCGGGAAGTAAAAAGAAATAGGAGATAAATTGTTGTACAGGGCTACACCGGGAGTTCCGGTTCTCCGGCAATACAACGGCCTTCTGACGGTCGCCGATGGCTCCTAGACCGCTCTATTTTTCTGCTTGGGCACGCACAAAGGGAAGAAGCCTGATTCTCAGCAGATTGAGAGCCAGTTCCCTTTTTTCGGCAGGCCAGCGGTCGCCCTTCAGCATACTGGTACAGCACCGGAACCAGGCCAGCGGATGGAGCCACCGAATGTCCGGGCAGGACTTTTCCGCTTCTTCTTCGGAGCTGCAACCGAAGTAACCGCAGAAAAACTTCTCATAAATTTCCGTGACCTCCTCAGAGGTCATTTTGTAGAAACCGTTGAATTCTCCCGGAGCGGTGTTGGCGTAAACCATGGAGAACACAATTCTGGAAAGGTCAAAGAGCGGTGTTCCGGTGCTCAGTTCTCCCATGTCGATAAGACAGCATTCTCCGTCCTGTACCATGATGTTGTTGATGTTCAGGTCTCCGTGAATGCAGGTGCTTCCGTCGGGCACCAGGTCTAAAAACCGGTGCAGACAGGTCCGCTCTTCCTCGGTGATTCCCCGGATGTTGGCAATATCCGCCCGGTTTTGCTCCTTGAAAGAAGGAATCTCCGGGTCGTTTGTATGTATAGAGTGAACCTTTTTGCAGATGTCCACATACATCCGCACATATTCATCCAGTCTGGAACGGTCGGAACGGATCAACTCTCCTAAGGTCTTGGATTTAATCAGTTCATAAACCACGCCTTTTCTGCCGTTGGCCTCCACAATGTCGTAGGAGATGGCCGTGGGGATGCCCATCACAAAGGCTTTTTTGGCAAGGGCTTTTTCGTGTTCGATCCATTCGGTGGCCGCATTTCCGTAGTAGAGCTTGATGATGGTTTCGTCATCGATACGGTAGCATTCTCCGCAGGCGCCCCGCCCGATCACCTCGCACCCGTCAATGCTGATCTTTCTGGAGGCCGGCACGATCTCCATGATCTCTGAAAATCCCGTCACATCAAAGATATTCTGTACCTCGGGATGCACATTGATGATGCGGAACAGCTTTTTTCCGCAACGCTTTTTGGCGCTGAGGAGGACCCGCAGCCCGGCGCTGGAAATGTATTCCAGATTCTCGGCATCCAGAATCAATCCGTCGGTTTCTCCGGGAACAGCCGCCAGCGCTTCCTCAAATTCCGGTGCGTTTGCGGAGTTGATGCTTCCCTCCACAGAGACATAGCTTTTGCCGTCCTTGATTTCGGTGTTGGTTTTCATAGTTTTTTCTCCCTCTTCACAAATTTACAAAAATACCGTTTCCGCAGTTTCTTTCAGTTCGGCATACATTTTCAGATCCGACAGAGGGGACAGAGCTTTGAGATATTCGCCGTAGAGCCAGGACTGCTTTTCTCTGCCGGCCTTGAAGTGCTTCCACACCTGTTCGCCTTTTTCAAGAAGTGCTTCCGAAATGTCCTGCAGATTGGCCAGCTTGTCTGCGCATACCAGCATGGCGCAGTTCCGGCCGCAATCCTTCAGGGCCGCAAGCAGGGCGCTTTTGCGCCGCTCCCAGGAAAGCGTCTTGTCCTCGGTGTCAAACAGAATGAGACGCACCACCTTCCGGCCGAACTCTTTTTGCAGCTCCTCTGCCGTCACGCCCCCGTCTTCGATCACATCGTGCAGAAGCCCTGCACAGACAAGGTCCTTTTCCGCACCGTTCTCGGTCAGAATATTGGCCACGGCAAAGGGATGGACGATATAGGGCTTGCCGTCCTTTCTCTTCTGTCCGTCATGGACCTTCAGGGCGTAGAGAAAGGCCCGGTTCACAGAATCCTTCATTTTTATGACCATAGCTTTCGCTTGGCGAAAGCTTCCTTTCTTGCGGAATTGGGGCTGGTTTTGCGGAGCGAAATCGCCATCGCTCCGATGGCGAAAGCCACAAAACGCGTTTGAAAGATTTATCTTTCAAACTTCCTCCTTTGATCGGTCCAAGCCGAACAAGACCGTCAGGAGGTTCCGCCCGTCTGTTCTCCGGTAGTCCAGAGCTGTGGCCAGTTTCTTGACCATAAAAATGCCCAGGCCGCCGATTTCCCGTTCTTCTGCAGAAAGAGTCACATCCGGCTCTTTGGCGGTTGTGGGGTTGTAGGGAACGCCGTCATCCTCAAAAATCAGGGTCAGTTGTCCTTTTTCTTCTTTTTGCAGGGTCAGCGTTGCCTCCCGGGCACCGCTGTAGTATACGATGTTGGAATAAATTTCATCCACGGCAATCTGAGCCTTGTGAGCCAATGCCGGGGAAATCTCCCATTCGTTCAGTTTTTCTGAAAGAAAATCGGCGGCGGTTCCAAGGGACGCTCTATCCGGGGTTAAGGAAATGCGGGCTTCCGGATTCATTGCACTCCGTTTTACGCAGAGCATGGTGATGTCGTCGGATTGTTCGGCGCCCCGTACAAACCGGTCAATATCCTGCCGGACGGCTTTGCACCGCTCTTCCGGATTCTCTTCGGCGGCAGACAGAATTTTTGCCAACCGCTCCTCTCCGTAGAGTTGGTTTTCGGGGTCGGCGGCCTCCGTGACGCCGTCGGTATAGAGGAAGATCTCGTCACCGGACTCCAACTGCAGCTCGTATTTTTTATATTTTGTCCCCTCCATTCCGGCAAGGATGAAGTTGGGGCGTGTGCGCAGATAGGCAAACGAACCGCCGGCACGGCGTATAAGCGGCGGGTTGTGTCCCGCATTGACATATTGGAGTATTCCGCTTTCCAAATCCAGCCTGCCCATCCAGGCGGTGACGAACATTTCGGCATCGTTGTTCTCGCACAGCGCACGGTTGGCCTCGGTGAAGATTTTCTCAATGCTCCGTCCGCTTTCGGCCAGATTCTTCAAGAGGGTTTTGGCCCGCATCATGAAGAGGGCTCCGGGAATTCCCTTGCCCGACACATCGGCTACCAGGAACATCAGATGCGTTTGGTCGGCAAGATAGAAGTCGTAGAAGTCTCCGCCCACTTCTTTGGCCGCATCCATGGAAGCGAAGATCTCAAAATCCTTGCGGCCGGGATAGGGCGGAAAGACCGAGGGAAGGGAGGAGCGCTGAATCTGACGGGCAAACTCCAGTTCCCGGTCAATGCGGCTTTCCGCTTCGGAAATATACCGCTTCAGGGTGTCAACCGTGGCGTTGATGTCGTCTGAAAGGGAGGAAAATTCCTCGTTTTTCCGCACATTTACATGAACGCTCAGGTCCCCTTCAGTAATTTGCCCAAGAGAATGGTTGATTTTATGAATATTGTCGACGATCAGCTTTTTGAGAAGGAAATAAATGTGTGCGAAGAGTGCGGCGAAAACAATGACTTCCATAAAGGCAAGAATGGTCACTGCAATATTTCTGGAGAACATGGCTTCCGTAACCGGAAGCATGGCAATCAGATAAAAGCCCTCGGAAACGGTGTACATGCAAAAGGCCTCGGTGTCCTGTACGGTCGCTTGGAAGAGGGCACCCGGCTGTACCTGCTTATTCTGCAGATTCCCGGAGTTCACAGCGATTTCGCCGGTGTATCCGCTGTTATCGCTGACGATCATCAGATTCTCATCGCAGACGATGATGCCCCCGTTCTGCCCGATGTGGCGGTTTTTTACGGCCAATCTTATTTCGGCAGAGAGATCCTGCTGAAATTGCTCCGCATCGTATCCCACCTGCACAAAGCCCCCTTCCTCCAAGGCGACCCCTGCATATTTCCTTGAAATACTGCTGTTGCCCGAAAGGGGCTGATAGCTCTGGACAAAGGTCCGCTGTCCCAGAAGCAGGCAGAGAAATTCGGCCGATTGGGTGCCGGAGGCCATATCGAAGCCTACAAACTCGGCAAGGGTGCTTTCATAGATGATGCCGTCTTTCCCGATAAGGTTGATGCCCACCACCCGGTATTCCCTTGAAAGAGCCTCCAGCTCCTCTCGGGTGCTTTGGGCAGAAACCTTTTCTGCGATGGCTTCGGTGATCTTCAGGAGATTTCGGTCCGATGCCTCCGATACATCCTTTTCCAAGTCCCTGAGATTCAGGCTGAGCAGATTTTCGGCATTTGAATAGGCAATGCGGGTCTGCAGGGCGTTGGTGAACACGGTGGTTGCCGCAAAGGCCAACACCACACAGATCAGCAGGAGAAACTGGAAGATCTGGGAGATCTGACGGTCGTGAAAGGCTTTCCCGCGCCGTTCCTTTCCGATGAGCGATACGAAAAAGAGAGAAAGCATCACCGAAAGGGCGTTGCAGAGGATCATCGGAAGGGCGCAGACGGCTACAATCCGGTAGGAGGTGTAGACATCGTTCATATTCGTCAGGAAGAGAAGCAACATGTGCAGCACTTCCGTAATGCCGCCTATGGCCAGGCCGTAGAACCAGGAAGCCTTCTTGTTGTCAAACATGAATTTCCGGCAGAGCGCACCGAAAATGCCGGCTAAGATCGCCGCAAGGGAGCAGGCGAGCTGACTGAATTCCCCGGCGCCCCAATAGGTGGAAAACCACCGGTGCACACCGCCGATGACGCCGGCAAGAATTCCGGCAGGACCTCCGAAGACCAGTCCTGCCGTCAGCGGTGCGGCGTTGCGGACATTCAGCACCGCTCCCTCAATCGGGATGCCGAATTCGGTGGCCAACACCGCCACACCGCCGAACAGAACACCGATGATCCACTGTTTTGCCCGGTGATTCATCTTTCCGAATCGGGTCTTCCCCTCTGCCAGATATAAAATCACTGCGAGAAGAACCGGCAGGAGAGTTGCCGTGACCAAACGGAACACCGTCAGAAAATCGTACTTCATCTTTGTCCTCCCGTTCGTTTCGTGCGGACCGGTCTGCACAGTTGTCGGCAGTTTGGCAGAATATCCGGTTCAGGGGAATGCCCGCCGCATTTCCCGATCCTACAGCATTTTACCACACAACTCTCGGGAAATCAAGGATTTTGTGCATTTTATTTCATTGTTTACGGGAGTAGATCCGCTTTTCCGGAAATTGCGGCAGAGCAGAAGCCTTGGAAGAAAGCGGGGCTTTTAAAGTGCTTTCGGGGAAAAAGGGGAAAAGAAAACCCAGGGAAAAAACCTTTGACAAGGCAGTGCATCTGTGCTATAATATACTGGATTATTCTGGGGAGGTATGGCGTGGTCATTTTGGGTATCGATCCGGGGCTGGCGATCGTGGGCTATGGGGTGCTTGAATATGAAAAATCCCGCTTCCGGGTGTTGGATTTCGGTGCGATCCGCACGCCTGCCGGAATGAGGACCGAAGATCGGCTGTGCAAGATTCACAGGGGAATGAACGAGCTGATCGACCGATACCGTCCCTCTGAAATGGCGGTGGAGGAGCTGTTCTTTGTGAAGAACATCACCACGGGCATTTCGGTGGCGGAAGCACGGGGCGTGATCCTGTTGGCCGCACGGGAAAAGGGACTGAACATCGGGGAATATACCCCCATGCAGGTGAAACAGGCGGTGGTGGGCTACGGCATGGCCGAAAAGAAGCAGGTGATCGCCATGGTGCGCTCTTTCCTGCACCTTGGAGAGGAACTGAAGCTGGACGACACGGCAGACGCCTTGGCCATTGCTATATGCCATGCGCACACCGGCTGCGGAGGACTGCGGCAGTTTTACAATCAGAAATAAAAAAGGCGTAAATGCCGGTAAAGGAAACAACGATGTTTTACTATCTTGAAGGAAAACTGCTTCTGCCGGAAATGAATACGGCGGTCATTGACTGCGGGGGAGTGGGCTATCGGCTGACGGTCAGCGGCAGCACCAGACAGGAGATCTCTTCCAAAGTGGGTCAGACGGTGCGGCTGTATACCGTCCTTTCGGTGAGGGAGGATGCCATGGAGCTGTACGGCTTTTCCACCGAGGAGGAAAGGCTCGCCTACGAGCAGTTGACCTCGGTTTCAGGGGTCGGACCCAAGGCGGCGATCTCCATTCTGTCCGCCCTGACGGTGGAGCGTTTGAACAAGGCGGTGCTGACGGGCAATGTGAAGAGCATTGCCACCGCTCAGGGTGTGGGCAACAAAACGGCGGCCAGAGTGATTCTGGAATTGAAGGATCATCTGGCAAAGGTCTTGGGCATGAAGGCAGAGGATCTGCCGGATGTTCCCGACGGAGGACAGGACCTGGGCGACGCATTGAATGCTCTGATGGTGCTGGGATACACCAGAGCCGAGGCCACGGCGGCGTTGCGGAAGATCAAAACCGCCGGAAAATCCACAGAAGAGCTGATCAAAGAGGGACTGAAGATTTTATCCAAAGCATAAGGGCGCCTTTCGGAAATTTCCTGCTTGTTCCGGTGCCGCCCTCTTGCCGCAGAACTTTGTTGTGAAACCCGGAAATATATACAGGGGATTCTTTTGTTTTTATGTTTCTGCCTCGTTCTTCGGCAAAACCGCAAGCCGGATATGCTTGGGAGAGGCCGAGGCATCCATCAGTTTTGAATACGGAAAAGGAAATGCAAAGGAGAGACCGATGCTCGAGCGTAGTGAGGGAGAGGAATTTGATTTTGAAAGCCGGATCGTCAGTTCCGGAGAGGTGCCGGGGGATGGGGAGGAAGTGAGCCTTCGCCCCAAACGGCTGGACGAATATGTGGGGCAGAACAAGGTCAAGGAAAACCTGAAGGTCTATATGGAGGCGGCAAAGAGCCGGAAGGAAAGTCTGGATCATGTGTTGCTCTACGGCCCTCCGGGCCTTGGAAAGACCACTCTTTCGGCGATCATTGCCGAAGAAATGGGAGTGAATCTGCGGATCACCTCCGGCCCTGCCATTGAGCGTCCGGGAGATCTGGTGGCGCTGTTGACCAATCTTTCGGAGCACGACATTCTTTTTATCGACGAGATCCATCGCCTTCCCCGGACGGTAGAGGAGATTTTATATCCCGCCATGGAGGATTTTGAGGTGGACATCATCATCGGGAAGGGGCCTGCCGCCAGAAGCTTCCGGATGCAGTTGCCGAAGTTCACCCTGATCGGCGCCACCACCAGAGCCGGTCAGCTGTCCACACCCTTGCGGGATCGGTTCGGCGTGATTTTCAAGTTGGAGCTGTATTCGCCGGAGGAGCTTGCCGGGATTGTCAGGCGCAGTGCGGGCATATTGGGCCTGCCCATTTCGGAAGACGGAGCGCTGGAGATCGCCTCCAGGAGCCGTGGAACCCCCCGGATCGCCAACCGGTTTCTGAAGCGTGTGCGGGATTTTGCGCAGGTCATGGGCAACGGCACCATCGACCGACCCATCGCCGATTATGCGCTGCGGGCGCTGGAGGTGGACGAGTTGGGCTTGGACGCCATTGACCGGCGGATGCTGCAGACGATCATCAAGGCCTTCGGCGGAGGACCGGTGGGACTGGATACGCTTGCCGCAACGGTGGGTGAGGAGGCGGTCACCATCGAGGATGTTTACGAACCGTACCTGATGCAGATCGGTTTTTTGAACCGCACGCCCAGAGGTCGGTGCGTAACGGCACTGGCCTACGAGCATCTGGGGCTTCCTTTGCCCGGGCCCGGCGGAAGGCCGGAGGAAAACGCCTCCGGTCAGATCAATGTTTTCGGGGAAGAATGACCGGTTCCGGGGTGCTTTGGAGAGTGCCCCGCTTTAAAAGTCCCCCGTTTTACGAAAAGTTTTACAGAAAGAACAAACCAAAATCATCTTCAGGAGAAAAAACATGTGGTGTGCGGAAAACTGGAAGGACTATGCGCTTTTGGACTGTTCGGACGGTCAAAGGCTGGAGCGCTGGGGAAGCTTTGTGCTGATACGCCCCGATCCGCAGGTGATCTGGAAGGGCGTGCAGCAAAATCCCTTCTGGAAAAAGGCGGATGCCAGCTATCGCCGGTCCTCCGGAGGCGGGGGTGCCTGGGCGGAAAACAGACTGCCGGAAAAATGGACGCTGCCCTATGAACCTCTGGGGCTGACCTTTGAGATCAAGCCTATGGGCTTTAAGCATACCGGTGTTTTTCCCGAGCAGGCGGTGAACTGGGAGTGGTTTTCGGAGCGGATCCGGCAGGCAGGAAGACCTGTGAAAGTGCTGAACCTGTTTGCCTATACGGGGGGCGCTACCCTGGCAGCGGCCAAGGCGGGGGCACAGGTGTGCCATGTGGACGCTTCCAAGGGCATGGTGCAGATGGCCAAGAACAATGCCCGGCTTTCCGGGCTGGAGAGTGCGCCCATTCGCTATATCGTGGATGACTGCAGAAAGTTTGTGGAACGGGAACTGCGTCGGGGAAGTTTTTACGATGCCGTCATCATGGATCCTCCCTCCTACGGCAGAGGACCGTCGGGCGAGGTGTGGAAACTGGAAGACCATGTGGGAGAGCTGATCGGACTGGTTTCCAGGGTTCTTTCCCCCAAGCCGTTGTTTTTCCTTGTCAACTCCTACACCACAGGCCTTTCCCCTTCTGCCATGGGATACCTTCTGTCCCTCACCCTGCTTCCGAAGTACGGCGGCCGTGTGGAGGCAGATGAAATCGGCATTCCGGTAAAGCAGACCGGGGCCGTTCTGCCCTGCGGGTCCTCTGCCCGGTGGGTGCAAAAATAAAAAACCGATTGGAAAGCCATGAAAGGAACACAGATGGGAAGACCCTTTATAAGCCTGGAAAATGTTTCCTTCTCTTACGAGGAGGAGGGCGGCAAACAGGTTTTGAAGAATATAAACCTGCAATTTGAAAAGGGCAGTTTTACGGCTATTTTAGGGCATAACGGCAGCGGAAAATCCACCTTAGCCAAGCTGATCAATTCGATCTTACTGCCCGATGCGGGAAAAATTTATGTGGACGGGCTGGATGTGGCGGATGAAAATCTTCCGGAGGAGGAGCTGTTTTCTCTGCGCCGGAAGGTGGGCATGGTCTTTCAGAACCCTGACAACCAGTTGGTTGCCACGGTGGTGGAGGAGGATGTGGCCTTCGGCCCCGAAAATCTGGGTATTCCGCCGGAAGAGATCCGACGGCGGGTGGATGAGGCCATGGCATTGATGGGTATTTCGGAGTATGCCCGTCATTCTCCGGCCAAGCTGTCCGGAGGGCAGAAGCAGAGGGTGGCTATTGCCGGCCTTCTTGCCATGCAACCGGAATGCATGATCTTTGACGAAGCCACAGCCATGCTGGACCCTCAGGGCCGGCAGGAAGTGATGTCGATGATTTTAAGGCTGAACAAGGAGCTGGGCATCACGGTTCTGCACATTACCCACAATATGTCAGAGGCGGCGTTGGCCGACCGGGTGGTGGTCATTGATGAGGGCGGAATTTTGCTGGACGGAACGCCCCGAACGGTGCTTTCCAAGGCGGATGTCCTGCGGAAAGCCGGATTGGATATGATGCAGTGTACGGAATTGTTGTATGAACTGCAGAAAAGCGGGGTGCCGATCCCCTACGAGGAAACCGACCCCGAAAAGTGTGCGCAGATTCTCTTTGCGTGCTACAAAAAGAGCTGAAACGACGGAAGGTCAGGAACAGAAAAGGCATGGCAAAAGAAGCGATTCGTTTTGAAAATGTGAGTTATGCATACGGCAGGGGGACTCCCTTTTGCAAGGTGGCGGCAGATCATATCGATCTGTCCATACGGGAAGGGGTCATCACCGGAATCATCGGGCACACCGGAAGCGGAAAATCCACGGTTCTTCAGTTGATGAACGGGCTTTTGCATCCGGACGAAGGCAGAGTATATGTACAGGGTGAGGATATCTGGGCCAAGCCCAAGGAAATTCAGAAGATCGCCTTTAAGGTAGGGCTGGTTTTTCAGTATCCCGAATATCAGTTGTTTGAGGAAACGGTGGAGAAGGATGTGGCTTTCGGCCCGAAAAACATGGGACTGCCCAAGGAAGAAATTGCCCGGAGGGTCAAAGAAGCCCTGCAGTTTACCGGAATCGGCGAGGAATTGGCAGAGTCTTCCCCTTTTGATCTGTCGGGCGGACAGAAGCGCCGTGTGGCGATTGCCGGCGTGATTGCCATGCAGCCGGAGGTACTCGTTCTGGACGAACCGGCGGCCGGGTTGGACCCCCGGGGCAGAGAAGAGATCTTCAGCAATGTGCAGGCCTACCAGAGAACCACCGGCAAAACGGTGGTCATCGTCAGCCACAGCATGGAGGATATGGCCCGGTATGCCGAGGACCTGATCGTGATGAACGAAGGAAAGCCGGTGCTGTCCGGCAGCTGCAAGGAGGTTTTTGCCCACCGGGCGGAACTGGAAAAGACCGGGCTGGCCGTACCGCAGATCACGACCCTGATGGAGCGTCTGCGGGAATTGGGAATGCCGGTATCCTCGGAGATTTACACCGTGGAGGAGGCCAAAAACGCCCTTCTTCCGCTCTTGGAAGGGGGGAAGAAGCATGCTTAAGGATATTACCTTGGGGCAGTTTTTTCCGGGAAAATCCCTTTTGCACCGGTTGGATCCCCGAACGAAGATTTTATGCACGATCCTGTTGGTGGTGATCGTCTTTTTGGCGAAAAGCATGCTGGCTTACGGGGTTCTTTTGCTGTTGACCGGAATTCTGATGGCTTTGTCACGCATTCCCCTGAAGACGCTCCTGAAATCGGTAAAGCCTCTGATCATCGTGATTCTTCTGACCTCCCTGCTGAATATGTTTTTTACCTCCGGAGAGAATGTGTTGGTGGATGTCCGGTTCTGGTTTTTTCACATTGTCATCCGGGCCGAAGGGGTGGTCAGTGCTTTGAAAATGGCACTGCGGATCATTCTGCTGGTTCTGGATACCAGCGTGGTGCTGACCTATACCACCTCCCCCATTGACCTTACCGACGGCATCGAGCGGTTGCTTTCTCCTTTGGCAAAATTAAAGGTGCCGGTGCATACCTTTGCTATGATGATGTCCTTGGCGCTGCGGTTTATCCCCACGCTTGTGGAGGAGACCGAAAAGATCATTGCCGCCCAGAAATCCAGAGGGGCGGATTTTACCAGCGGCAATCTGCTCCGACGGGTGAAGGCGCTGATCCCGGTGCTGGTGCCGTTGTTGCTTTCCTCCTTCCGCCGGGCAGACGAGCTGGCGCTGGCCATGGAGTGCCGGTGCTATCACGGAGGGGAGGGGCGCACCAGAATGAAGGTGATGCAGCTGCACGCCCGGGATTTCCTGTTCTTTTTTTCGCTTCTGCTCTTTATTGGCGTGCGGTTTCTGCCCATGCTGGATTGCTCGGTGATCGGGTTTGAAGATATGAATTTCACCTTTTAACGGGGAATGGCCATGAAGGTTCTGATGGAAATAAGCTATGTGGGCAGTGAATTCTGCGGATGGCAGGTTCAGAGGAACGCCCTAAGCGTTCAGAAAACGGTGCAGACAGCGGCGGAAACACTGCTGAAGTCGCCCTGTGCCGTCACGGGATGCAGTCGGACGGATGCGGGTGTGCACGCAAGGCAGTATTTCTGCACGCTGGAAAACGAAAACCTGGACCGCTTTCCCCTGGATCGATTGCCGTTGGCTTTGAATTGCCTGCTTCCCGAAACCGTGGGCGTCCGGGACGCTTTTCCGGTTGAAAAGGACTTTCACCCCCGGTACAGAGCCTTGGGTAAGGAGTATGAGTATCTGATCCACGGCGGAAGGCTCAAGAACCCTTTTCTTTCGGAAAGAGCCTTTTTCTGCGGCCGGATGCCGGATACGGATTGTATGCAAAGGGAAGCGCAGGATTTGGTGGGGACTCATGACTTCTCTTCCTTCTGCGCCTCCGGCGGGAAGGTGGAGGACAAGACCCGGACGGTGTATTTCTGCAGAGTGGAGAAACTGCCGGGAGAACAGGTCTCTCTGCGCATCTGTGCCGACGGGTTTCTGTACAATATGGTGCGGATTATTGCTGGCACTCTTCTGGAATGCGGACTGGACGGCCGAAAAAGCTGCGGAACCGTTCTGTCTTTGAAAGACCGGCGGTTCGCCGGGCGGACCCTTCCGGCCCAAGGACTGTATTTGGACCGGGTGTTTTACCGGAAGGAAGATCTGGAAATGCGCATCGCAGAGGTGAACGGGAAGTAAGGCAAAAGGGTGTCCCAGGTCTTGGACTCAGAAAAAAGCGAATGGACGGTTTTGAATCTGCCCGGGGCGGTCGGACAGCTTCCGCTCTCCAAAAACGGGAGCGCAAGGCGAAAAGCAGTTGAAAAGAGTTGTCCGGATTTCCGAAATTCCGGGCAGAAAGGAGCGGCGTGTGGCTTTCAGGAAACGGGAAAAAGAAGAAAAGGGTATCACCGTAAAGAATGAGCAGTTGCCTGCGGAAAACGGCCACAAGGTGCCGCCCCGACCGGGCAGGGAAAAAAAGGGGGAGACGCTGCCTCCGGACCCTTATTTTGAGAAGCTGTATAAGCATACCCGCCGCTGGCGGTATGCAGTGACCATTGTGCTGCTGCTGTTCACGGTCGGCATGGCGTTTTTCTACAGCGAGGAGATCACGGCGGAAAATCTGAAGCTGCTTCTGCGTAATGCCTCCTTCAGTCTGCCGGGGGAGGATGTGCGCTATACCGAAGTGCGCTATGCCGCCGCTCCGTCCATGGATTTTATTTCCTACAGGGAGTATCTGGCGGTGGCAACCGCCGGAGAAATGCGCTTGTACGACCAACGGGGCAATGTGGCTCTGGAAAAGGCCGTGAAGATGGAGAAGCCCACTTTTGACGCCGGACAGGACTATATACTGCTGTACGACCGGGAGGGCAAAACCTACCTGCTGTGCAACAGCGTGGCCGCTCTTTATGAGGGAAGCGAGGAATATCCGATTTACGGGGCCGATGTTTCGGATAACGGAAGCTACCTGATCTTAACAGGAACGCCTGAATATTCCAGTGTGCTGAAGGTATACAACCGGAGCTTCCGGCTTGCCAGAGAGGTGAAGACCGACCGGTATCCGTTGGCGGCGAAGCTTTCGGGAGACGGAACCAGAATGGCGCTGGCCTGCTATACCTGTGCGGACAGCGGAGAGGCGGAGGGTCATATTCTTGTCTATGAGCTGGGCGAAAAAACCGAGCTTTTAAGGGATATTTCCTTGAAGGATCTGCCCCTGATGATTTCTTTTGACCAAAAGAACCGGCTGGCCGTGCTGACCGAAAAAGGGCTGTACCTGTGTGACGCACAGGGACAGGAGCGGGCCTTCCGCTCTTTTGAAGGCAGAATTCCGGTACTGTGCGCAACGGAGGGAGAGAAAATTGCGGTCAGCTTTGAGGACAGCCGGATGCTCTTTGAGAATACCGTTTGGTGCTATGACACCGAAAAGGATTCGGTTTGGGAATCCCCAGCCAAAGGACATATCCGAACGCTCTTTCTGGCCCAAGGCTTCCTGTTTGCCGGGGAAAAGGAGAGACTGACGGTCTGGGATACGGAGACCGGAGCAACCCAGACGCTGTCGAAGGATCTTCCGGAAAAGGTGTTTGGCGGAACCGGAAATACGATTTTTGTATGCTACCGAAACAAAGCGGAGGATATATATGACAGTCTGAACATCGGAAAAGAAGAGACGGGTGTTTCGCCCGAAGAACCCACAGGAAAGGATTGAGGAATCATGAATATGCAAATCTGCGCACGGTGCAAAAAGCGCCCGGCGGTGATCTTCATCACCCGGATGGAAAAGGACAAAACCATCAACGAAGGCATTTGCATCAAGTGCGCTAAGGAATTAGGATTGAAGCCGGTGGATGACATCATGCAGAAGATGGGCATTACCGATGAGGATTTGGACCGTATGGATGTGGAAATGTCCGAATTGCTCAATGAGGGCAATCTGCCCACGCCCGCCGATCATCCGGAGGATCTGGAGGGGCGCACCCCGCCCATTGACTTCCGGAAGCTGTTCGGCGGGCTGATGTCGGCCTCCTCAGAGGGAGCCAAGGAAGGGGCGTCTGCCGAAGCCGAGAGAGCGGCCGCCGACAAGAAGAAAAGGAAAGAGGATAAGAAGCGGCAGTATCTGCCGTTGTACTGCAGAGATCTGACCGATAAAGCCCGGAAGGGGGAATTGGGTAGGATCATCGGCAGAGACCGGGAGTTTGCCCGTCTTGTGGAGATTCTCTGCCGCCATCAGAAGAACAATCCCTGTCTGATCGGTGAACCGGGTGTGGGCAAAACGGCCATTGCCGAAGCTCTTGCTCAGCGGATCGTGGCGGGGGAGGTGCCCTACAAGCTGAAGAATAAGGAGGTTCAGCTTCTGGATCTGACCGCCCTTGTGGCCGGCACCCAGTTCCGAGGACAGTTTGAGTCGAGAATCAAAGGATTGATCGACGAAGTGCGGGCCTTGGGCAATGTAATTCTGGTTATTGACGAGGTGCACACCATTGTGGGTGCGGGGGATGCCGAGGGAGGCATGAACGCCGCCAACATCCTGAAGCCGGCCCTCAGCCGAGGAGAAATTCAGGTGATCGGTGCCACGACCCTTGCCGAATACCGGAAGTATATCGAAAAGGATGCGGCATTGGAGCGCCGCTTCCAGCCGGTCATCGTGGAGGAGCCCAGCGTTCAGGCGACCTATGAGATTCTGAAGGGCATCAAGGATCGGTACGAAAATTTCCATCGGATCCGCATTCCCGATTCGGTTCTTATGCGGGCGGTCACTCTGTCTGAGCGGTATATTACAGACCGGTATCTGCCCGACAAGGCAATCGATCTGCTGGACGAGGCAGGAGCGTTCCTTGCGATTCATTCTCCCTGCCTGAAGGACCTGGAGGAAACCGAGGAGAACCTGCACAAGCTCGAAAAGGAACGGGAAGAGATCGAATCGCAAAGCGCAGACGGGGAAAAGGAAACCGAAGAAAAATACAGGGCCTTGGCCGAAAACAAACAAAAACAGCTCACTTTGGGCGAACAGTTGAATACTTTGCAGGCAGAACAGGACAAGGTGGTGCTGTCTACAGAGGAATTGGCCCGGGTGATCGAGCTCTGGACGGGGATCCCCGCCTCCAGCATCACCGAAATGGAGTATGAAAAGATCGACCAGCTGGGTGCCCGGATCAAGAAAAAGATCGTGGGGCAGGACGAAGCGGTGGACGCCGTGGTGCGTGCCATCAAGCGAAGCCGTGCCGGAATTTCCTACAAGAAGAAACCGGTATCCTTCATCTTTGCCGGTCCCACAGGCGTGGGAAAGACCGAACTGGTGAAAACACTGGCAAACGAGCTTTTTGACTCGCCCGAAACGCTGATCCGGCTGGATATGACCGAATTCATGGAGAAGCATTCGGTATCGAGGATTATCGGAGCGCCTCCCGGATATGTGGGCTACGACGATGCCGGTCAGCTGACCGAGAAAATCCGGCGCAAGCCCTATTCGGTGGTGCTGTTTGACGAAATCGAAAAGGCCCATCCGGATGTGCTCAACATTCTCTTGCAGATTTTAGACGACGGCAGAGTGACCGACGCTCAGGGCAGACAGGTGAATTTTGAAAACACCGTGATCGTGATGACCACCAACGCCGGCTCCACTTATGCTACCAACCAGATGGGCTTTGGCAGAAGCAGGGCGGAGCAGGAAAGCGAAAAAACCGCCAAGGCCCTGGAACAGTTCCTCCGTCCCGAATTTCTCAACCGGGTGGACGAGGTCATCACCTTCCGGCAGCTGAGTGTGGAGGATTTCCGAAGGATCGTTGCCATCATGCTGGGACAGTTGAGCGATGTGCTGAAGGAGAAGGGCATCGAATTGCGCTGGAGCGAAAAAGAGGAAGAGTATATAGCCAAGAATTCCTATTCCGAAAAGTACGGCGCCCGGAATATGCGTCGGTATATCCAGAAGAACATTGAGGATGTGATCGCCTCCAAGATCATCGGTGCGTATGACCGGCAGATTTCGGTGGTGCAGATTGCTTTGGACGAAGGAGAGGGCGGATTGCAGATCTACGCTCTCTGAAAACACCGAAGGGAAAGGAGAAGCGATGAAATACAGATGGTACGACCTACCGGAGAAGGAACTGCTGGAGCTTCTCCACACAGACAAGGAAAAGGGGTTGACGAAAAAGGAAGCGGCCCTGCGGCTGAAAACCGACGGAAAGAATGTGGTGAATCCGGTGCAGAAGGCGCCCATCCGCGGGTATCTGCTGGGCGTTCTGACCGATCTTTCGGCCATTCTGATGCTGGCCTTGGCGGCGCTGGCGCTGATTTTCTCCAGGGACATGGGGGCATTGATGCTGTTGCTTCTGCTCTTATGCAACTATGCGGTCGCCATTTTTGCCTATGTCCGCTCTCAGAAAACTCTGGAAGATTTGGGCTACCGGGCCCAACCCACCGCCAAGGTTCTGCGGAACGGAAAGCTGACGGTGATTCCGGCGGAATCGGTGGTGCAGGGGGACATTTTGATGCTGTCCTACGGGGACATTGTGCCCTGCGATGCCCGGCTCTTGGAAACCGACCGACTGACGGTTCTGGAGGGAAATCTATTCCCAACCGACCGGGCAATCGAAAAGGACGGGGAGTTCCGGAAGGTCGGAAAGCTTTCGCCGGACGAAGCAAAGAATATGGTCTACGCCTCCACCGTCGTCACCGGTGGAAGAGCAAGGGCTGCTGCGGTTCAGACAGGAGAAGATACGCTTGTTTGCCGGTTGGGAAAGAACAAGCCCATTGCCGCCTGTCATCGGTTGGATGTGATCGGCCGGCTGAAAAAGCTGAGCTCGGTTTTGGGGGTCATTGCGCTCATTCCGGTGTTTGTACTGACCCTTCTGGAGCTTTTGCAGGGAGGGGCACTGATTGAGGTGTTTCTCACCTCTCTGGCCTTTGCCGTGGCGGTGATGCCCGAATTGTACAGTGCTTTTGCCTACATTCTGGTGGCAGTGGGCGTGCGCTCGGCTTTGGGGCGGAAGGGTGAACAGGAAGGGACTGTATTTCTGAAAAATCCCATGTCTCTGGCGGTTCTGCGAAAGACCGACTGTCTTTTGTTGCCGTTAGACAGCTTTTTCTGCGGGGAGAACACCCGTGTTTCGGCGATTTACGACGGAAGTACCCTTTCTAAGATTCCCGAAGAACCGAAAGATTCCGCTTCCCGGTCTTTCAGAGGAAAAGAATCCAAGAAAAAAGAAAAGGAAAAAAACGGGAAGGACCAAGGGCCTTCGTCGGACGGAGACGGAACCGGCTGGCAGCCCAGGCCCGCCGCCTTGCGGATTCTGCGCTACGGACTGATTTCCACAGGACTTTACGGGGCCACCCGGCTGATTCTGAAAAACGAGGAAAGCGAAAATATTTATTCCAAGGAGCAGGAGGCCATTCTCCGGGCAGGAGAGCGTTTCGGCATTTACGACCGACGCCTGGAGGAGGAGTATCCGATCTTCGACCACCGGGAGGCCGGGGAGAACGGGAGCCTTTTTGAAACCACACTGGTACATACCAAAGGGCAGGATGTGGTGATCCTCCGGGGAAGACCGGAGGAAGTGCTCTCGCACTGTACCGGATACTATTCGGAGGGGAAGGTCTTTGACATGGACGCCTACGCATTGAATGAATTGCGGAATATGGCGTTGGATCTGGTAAAAAACAACGGGCAACCGGTGGCGGTGGCCACCAAGGTCAGTCGCTACAATTCCCTGATGCGCATTGTGGACTGTCAGTCGGACCTGATCTTTGAGGGCTTTTTATCCTTGGAACGCCCCCTGTTGCCGGGAGCCGCCAAGCAGGTGCGGCGTTTGCAGGAGGCAGGCATCCGGGTGCTTGCCTACAGCGAAAGGGAGAGCTTGGCCAACCGGTATTTGGCCGGAAGCGTGGGCCTTATTCAGAAGGAGGAGCAGTGTATTTCGTCGTCGGCCCTTCCCCGGATGGGAAAGGAAATGTTCCGGCTGAATGTGGGCGGCTATCGGTTGTTTGAGGGCTTCAGTGCGGCCCAGTTGAAGCAGACGATCGATTGCTTGGAGGAGGACTGCGGTCTTTGCGTGGCCCTTTATGCAAGGGAGCTGGAGGGAGCCTATCCCATGTATGCCGCCGATGTGGGCTTTTCCAAGGAGGACGGCAAACGGAAAAACGAAGAACTGCGGGACCCGTTGTGGAGCAAGCATCCGGGTGCCCAGGTAGGCTGTCAGGCCTTGAACCATATTTCCGACGGAATTCTGCCTGAGAGCGATCGGACGGGGAACGGCGGGATCAATTCTATGGCCCGGACTCTGGACATCGCCGCCTCGGTCTATGCCAATCTGCGCACGCTTCTCTGTTATTTAGCCGTGTCCTGCGGTATGCGGCTGACCCTGTTGCTGATGGGCAGGGCGGGGGAGTATTGCAGTCCGGTCCAGATGCTGACGGCCGGTTTGATTTTCGACTTGTTTGCCGTGTTTGTGGCGGCGTTTGAACGGCCCGGCAAGAGAATTCTGAAAAACCGGAGCATACGGGCAAAAAGCATGGGACAGCTGTTGCCGCTGCTTGCCTTTGGCATGGTGCTGGGCGGACTGACCGCCCTTTGCGGCAGAATTTTCACGGAAAACGGAATCCTCCCCGAACAAGCCCTGCGGGGCTGGTGTTTTACCACCGCATTGCTGCTCCAATGGGGAACCTTGACCCTGCTTTTGAGAAGCAGAGAGCCGGTGTTTAAGGAACTTTCTCCTTCGGGAGCCTATATCCTGTACAGCGTTGTTCTTTTGGTGTTCCTGTTCTTCTGCAACCGGAGCTCTGCTTTCGGCGGACTTTTCGATGTTTCGGGAGTCGGCTTCTCTGCGCTGTTGCTCTCTTTACCGCTTCCGGCGCTGATCCTCGGTGCAGGGATCGGCTGCAGAGCCTGGTTTTTCAGAAGAAAAACCCATAGAAAGGCTCCTTCTTCCGGGTCCGGAGGAAAAAAAGGCTCGTAGGAGCAACGGGGGTTCTTTCCGGAACGGAAAGACTCTTGAATTTTTCCTGAAAAGAAAAATATTTTTGAAAATGGTATTGACAGGCGAAGGAGATTGTGGTACACTGCTGTAAAGTGTTTTGCTTTACAGGGAGAAGAGCCATGAGCACCGCGCCGGAAAAGAATTTTCTCATCGGAATGCTTTCGGATTTGTATGGGGGACTTTTGACCGGACGGCAACGGGAGATTCTGGATCTTTACTACAACGACGATCTGTCTCTGTCAGAGGTGTCGGAGGAATGCGGCATCACCAGACAAGGTGTAAGAGAGGCACTGAAAAAGGCGGAAGAACAGCTTCTTTTGTATGAGGAGCGGTTAGGGCTGTTGAAAAGACAGCAGGAGGAAGAGGAACGGAAGCGGGAGATCGTTTCCGAAATGGACCGGTTGCGGGGAGAAGGAGTCGATCTGGGTGCGCTCCCGCAGTTGATCGGGGGACTCCTTGGAGAGCAGAATGCCGAAGACGAAGCGCTTTGAGCCAGGTCTTCGGGGAAAGGAACATCGAAAAGAATGTTTCAGAGTTTAGCAGACAAGTTGGAGAACGCATTTAAAAAGTTCAAGGGCAAAGGCAAGCTGACCGAAAGCGATGTCAAGGAAGGAATGCGGAAGATCAAGCTTGCGCTTTTGGAAGCCGATGTGAACTTCAAGGTGGTCAAGGAGTTCATGGCCACGGTGTCGGAGCGTTGCGTGGGTGCGGAGGTGCTGGAAAGCCTGACGCCCACACAGCACATTGTGAAGATCGTCAACGAGGAACTGACCCGGCTGATGGGCGGAAGCGTATCCAAATTGCAGATTTCGTCCAAGCCCCCAACCGTCGTTCTGATGGCGGGACTGCAGGGTGCAGGAAAAACCACCAACTGCGGAAAACTGGCAGGACTGTACAAGCAAAAGGGCAAAAGACCGCTGTTGGTTGCCTGCGATATTTACCGTCCGGCGGCCATCAGGCAGTTGCAGGTGGTGGGCGAACAGTTGGGCATCCCGGTGTTTACCATGCCTCAGGGCACACCTCCGGTGGAGATTGCCCGAAAAGCCTTGGAGCACGCAGAGCGCTATGCGCACGATATGGTTTTCATCGATACGGCAGGACGGCTGCACATCGATGAAAGCATGATGCAGGAGATCAAGGACATCAAGGATGCGACTCACCCCACGGAAATTCTTCTGGTGGTGGATGCCATGCTCGGCCAGGATGCGGTGAATGTGGCCAAGTCCTTCAATGACCTTTTGGACATCACCGGCGTCATCATGAGTAAGATGGACGGCGATACCCGGGGCGGTGCGGCGCTTTCGGTAAAATATGTGACCGGAAAGCCCATCAAATTCATTGGCACCGGAGAAAAGTTGGATGCCATTGAGCCCTTCTATCCCGATCGGATGGCTTCCAGGATCCTCGGCATGGGCGATGTGCTGTCGCTGATCGAACGGGCGGAAGCGGCCTACGACGACAAACAGGCGGAAGCGTTGGAGAAGAAACTGAGAGAGCAGACCTTTGATCTGGAGGACTACTTAGAGCAGTTCCGGCAGATCAAGAAGATGGGCTCCCTTGAGAATATTCTCGGTATGCTTCCCGGATTGGGCTCAAAGATGAAGGATGTTCATGTGGACGAGCGGCAGATCGAGCGGATGAAGGCCATCATTCTGTCCATGACTCCGGCAGAGCGGCACAAGCCGGAAATTCTGAACGCCGGCCGCCGCAAGAGGATCGCCGCAGGAGCGGGAGTGCAGGTGCAGGATGTGAACCGTTTGATTAAACAGTTTGAGGACACCAGACGGCTGATGAAGGAGCTGACCGGAAGCAAAAACGGCAAACGGCTCCAGAAAAGACTGGGCAAAAATTTCAGATGAGAGATTCAAAGAGCGATAAGGCTTTGAAATAAATTAAAACAAAATAATTCGGAGGAATACAACAATGGCAGTAAAAATCAGATTGAGAAGAATGGGTCAGAAGAAGGCACCCTTTTACCGTGTGGTGGTGGCCGATTCCAGAAGCCCCAGAGACGGTCGTTTCATCGAGGAGATCGGATACTACAATCCGATGACCACCCCGGCAGAGATCAAAATTGATGCCGAGAAGGCCAAGACCTGGCTGACCAACGGCGCACAGCCCACGGAAACGGTGAAGTCTCTGCTGAAGAAGAGTGAGATTCTCTGAGCCTCTTCTGAAAGTGAGGGCGGAGATGGAACTGAAGAAGGTATTGACCGACATCGTGTGCAGTATCGTGGATAAGCCTGAGGAAGTGCAGGTCACGGAAACGGGGCGAGGCAACGAGTTGGTCCTGGTTCTGACTGTCGCACCTGGAGACATGGGCAAGGTCATCGGCAAACACGGCAAAATCGCCAAAGCCATCCGGTTGGTGATGAAGGCCGCCGCTGGCGGAGCCGGAAAACATGTGGATGTGGAGATCAGAGACCAGGAGTAAGAGACTGTTGAGCAGTATCAAATAAGAAACCGCCACCATGGCTTCTCACGGTGGCGGTTTTGAATAAAGAGGGGAACTTCATGAAGAAGAACGAATGGGCAACGGTACGGATCTCCGACATGAACAGCCTGGGCTACGGACTGGGGCATGTGGACGGCAAGGTGGTGTTTGTCAGCGATACGGTGCCGGGGGAAGAGTGGAAGGTCAGAATCATCAAGGATGGGGGAAACTATTTTGTGGGGCGGAAGGAAGAACTGCTTTGTCCTTCAAAAATGCGCATTCCCTCTGCCTGCACGGCCTTTCCTCAGTGCGGCGGCTGTTCCTTCTGCCATATCGGCTATGCCGAAGAGCTGAAACTGAAAAGGGAATTTGTCAAAGGCTTTCTGCGCAAGGAGGGGTTGGCAGAGCTTTCGGTCCTGCCGGTATTGTCCACCGGGAAGACCGCAGGATACCGGAACAAGATTCAGTATCCCTACAGGGACGGGCAGTTGGGTTACTATGCCGCCCATTCTCACCGCATTGTTCCCAACCGGGGCTGTCTGCTCCATCCGCCAAAGGCAGAGGCTCTTCTTGCCGATGCGGCCCGATTCTTTAAGGAAAACCGGGTGGAGGGCTATGACGAGGAAAGGGGAAAGGGGCTTCTGCGCCATGTTTATCTGCGTACCAACGGCGACGGAAGCGAGATGCTTCTCACTCTGGTGGTCAACGGAGAAGAGTTTCCTCTGGGTCAAGAGCTGGCAGAAGAACTGAAAAAAAGACATCCGGGGTTCACGGGGCTGCTTCTGAATGTGAATCAGGAAAAGAACAATGTGATCTTGGGAAAGACCTTCCGGCTGCTTTGGGGAAAAGGGGTTCTTACGGATCGGCTTCTCTCCTGCGATTTTGAGATGTCTCCCGCCTCCTTTTACCAGGTGAACCGGGAAGGGGCAGAGCTTCTCTATAAGGAGGTTCAGAAAAGGGCAGACCTTCGGGAGGGACAAAAGGTGGTGGACCTGTTCTGCGGAATCGGAACGATTGGCCTGTGTTTGTGCAAGGATGTACCGGGAGCGGAGCTGGTGGGCGTGGAAGTGGTGCCGGAAGCGGTGGAAAATGCCAAGAAAAACGCCCTGCGGAACGGC
Organism: Clostridiales bacterium; assembly: GCA_003522145.1. Lineage (GTDB taxonomy): Bacteria > Bacillota > Clostridia > Oscillospirales > CAG-272 > UBA11512. The sequence continues at coordinate 34,345 of DPGD01000058.1, forward strand.
ATTCCCAACGCCCGGTTCTTCTTGGGAGATGCCAATCACCCGGCGGTCAACGAGGCGGACTTGGTGGTGGTGGACCCACCGAGAAAGGGCTTGGAGGAGGAACTGATCGAGTCGCTGAGTGCCCGTGCCTTTCGCAAGATCATCTATGTTTCCTGCGATCCCGCCACGCTTGCAAGAGATTTGAAGCGTTTCCAAATGCGCGGCTGGCTCTTGGGCGATGTCCAGCCGGTGGATATGTTCCCCCGGACGGGGCATGTGGAGACGGTTGTTCTTTTGAGCAGGGAAACAATCAACGACTATACTATCGGCAATTTGAATCTTAGCAACAATCAGCAGACGGTAATGGAAACCGACGCCAAAAGAAGAATTGCCGGCAAATTTACAGATAACAGACCAATGACCGATGGTTTGAAAACGGATGCTTTGAGTAAATTCAGGATTTATAAAGAAAAGTTGAAATGTAGTTTTTTAGGCGATAGTATCACAGAGGGTATAAATACCACGAAGACCTATCACGAATACTTGGCGGAATTGTGCGGTATAGAAGCAAGGAATTTTGGTGCGAATGGTTCGTGTATCTCAACCTATACATTGGATGCATCATTACACTATTATTGTATGGTTGAGAGAGTAGAAACCGTTGACAAGGATTCAGATATGGTTTTCGTTTTTGGCGGAACGAATGACTTTAATCGCGGATGCCCCATGGGAACTTTTGAATCAAAAGATAAAAACACATTCAAAGGTGCATTGTCTGTTATGCTTCAATATTTGAAGGATCATTTCCCGAATAAGAAAATTTATCTTTTGACACCTATTCGTAGAGGAATCTTTGATTCTCAGCCTACTGACCTGCAAGCGAATTCCATTGGTTTGTATTTAACCGATTATGTGGATGCCATCAAAGAAGCAGGCGAATTGTTTGATATTGAAGTTATAGATTTACATACACTCACCGGTCTAAACCCAAATGACAAAGAGTGTGCCGATCAATACTTCCATAACAGCGGTTCAATTGATAATTTGCATCCAAATGCCAAGGGACATTTGGTAATTGCAGAAACAATATGCAGGCATTTATTGAAAGCATAGAGATTTACAGAGAACGACAGCCAGACGGTTTATGTTCAGACCATTCATTTCCAATTCCCTGTTTCATATAATGGTGAGTCAGTAACCGGGATTTCCCCGCCTAATGAAACAACAGTTGAGACAGCGGTGCTGTTGCAAAAAGAAGATTGTGGTAATTTTTGCTTTCGGTGGTTACCGAAATGTTTACCTTTTCAAAAAGACAGGCATACTCTCGGAGTATGCCTGTCTTTTTTTACATTCTTTTTGAAATGAGTCTGAAAAATCCGGTTCAGCTTACTGCCAGTTCGCTGCAACTGATGAATCCGCCCCTGACACCGCCACCGGCGATGCCGATCAGGCGCACTCCGGAGAAGAAACCGGGCGTTTTCAGCGTGAAGACATAGGTTTCATAGCCCTTTCCGAAGGAAGACAGAGCGTTTCCATTGGGATATGCCGGAGAAACGGTTGCTTCCGCTTTCTGCCAGACGCCATCCTTGAGCACTTCCACGGAAAGAGTGCCGTCTGCAAACCAGCCGCCGTTTCCGAAGTGGTTTCCTTCCGTGAAGCTCACTGTGGAGATTTGCTTTTCTTGTTTATAAACATAACCGATGTAGACAGAGCGCCGGTAATTCTCCTCCGTATAAATGAAGGTGTCATATTGCATGGAATCGTTGGCGGAGGAAGCATTGGGAACCACACCGTCGCAAATAACTCCGATGTTCTTGGAACCGCCGCCTGTGGGAGCGGTGACACTGCAAATGATCGTTTGCGTGCTTGCTTTGCCGACGCTGACCGCCACTTCCCTTGAGAGCTCCACCTTTTCGCCTTCAGAGTCCACGGCTGTGAGCTTTACAGTATAGGTGCCCGGCTTTTCGTAGAAGTATTCTGCGGGGACGCTGTCAAGCACTCTTCCGTCTCCCATATCGAAGGAGGTTTTCACGACCTCGTGGGGTGTGCCGTAGGTGAACAGGGAAGCCGACACACTGCCGTTCGGATTTGTTTTCACCGAGAATTCCGCATACAGTCCTTTTTCCCATTGCTCATAAGGAACTTCTTTCAGCTCCTTCTCGACGGTGTAGACCCAGCCGTCCTCATTCTTCTCTGCGCCGTATTCTGCAAGTACTTCTTCGGCCAGTTTGCAGTTGTCCTCTATGGTCTTTTTGAAGGTGTAGCGGGTGGTGACAAACCTTCCTGTTTCCTTCAGAGCCGATTTGTAGACATCCTCCAGCTTTTCCGCACCGCAGAAATTGCCCAGAATGGCGGCAACGGTGGAGGGGTTACAGTCGCTGTCCTGTCCGCAACGCATGGAAAGGATGGTAGAATCCTTGAAATCGCCCTTGCCGTACAGCAGACCCATCAGAACATAGCCGGAATTCAGCTTGGCATCAATGTTTCCGTGACCGCACAATTCCGGACAGCGGTCGTCGTTTCCCCATTTGTTCTCGATTTTCTGCCAGCAGAGCGCAAAGGAATCGCCTGCCCGGTAGCTTGCCCAGACATCCTCCAGAAGCATCCGGAATTTGGTGCCCTCCGGAATGATTTCGGTTCCGGTCCTGCAAAGCTCCTCCACGGATTCTGCCGTAAAGGCCGCAGAATGCAGGGCGGTCACGAAGACACCGCCGTACACCCCGTCGCCGTAATTCATGATGTGCCCCAATTCAAAAGCTCTTGCCGCCGCTTCGTTCACAAGTCCGGGATAGATCTGTCCTAAAAAATCGCATTCAATCTGCCAGTCGATATCGTCGCAGTGGTAGTTGTAAAGATAACTGCCTGAATCGGGATACCCGATTCCGTTTCTCAGATTTTCCCTTGCTCGGCCGTTGGCGTGCCAGGCTGCGAAGGTGGTTTTCCGAAAGGTTGTGGCAATATCCTCCGGCTTGCAGAAAGCCCCTTTTTTGATCATGGTTTCAATAAAGGGAATCTCCACATACAAATCATCCTGATCGAAAGCACTGTTGATCATTTCGGGGCTCCATGCCGGCACTTTGCTTTCGGGAATCATCGTTCCTCTGTAGCAGAACTCCGTGGATGCGCCCCAGGCTACGCCCACCATTTGCCCGATCCAGCCGCCTTTTATTTTGTCTTCCAGTTCGCTTGCCGTCAGACGGACGGTCTGCTTCGGCAGGGGGGAGGTCGGTGTGGGGATAGGAGAGGAAGCAGGCGTTGCCGGCGTGGTGTTGTCTCCGGAAGGGGTACTGCTTCCGGAGGCGGAACCTTCGGAAACCGTGGTTTGGCTACCCGTAGAAATCGTCGGAGAGTCCGGACTCTTCGTGTCGGAAGTACCGCTTGAACAGCCGGCCAGCAGTAACGCAGAAAAGGCAAGCGCCGCAAGTCTGTAGGATTTTTTCATCTTGGAATCCTCCTTACTTATATAATCAGGTGGTTTTTTTCATAAGGGCCAGAGTTTTCTTGGCCATATCCGTGATGGAAACGCAGCTGTATCCCGAAATGTTGGAGCAGAGGGTGTCGCATACACGGCCGGTGAATTCTTCGGGTAGCGCTTTTCCGCCCAGCATCACACCGAGGATCGAACCGACGGTCGCACCGTTGCAGTCGGTGTCAAAGCCCTGTTCCACCGCCATGCCCACCGAGCGGGCATAATCCTTTTGGCCGTAAAGCAGGCAGGCAGCGACGATTTCGGCATTGGAGATAGTGTGACACCAGTCGTGAGAGCTCTGCTCATTCCATCTTTTGTGGAGATCCTCAAAAAAGTCCTTTTCGCTCGTACCGCTGTTGTAGCCCTCCAAAACCTTTTCGATCGCTTCATAAAGTCTGGATGTGGACGGAATTTCAGCCATACCGCAACGAATCACTTCCTCGGGGTTCTTGGTGGAAAAAGCGGCGGCAATCATGGCACTGACAAACATTTCGCCGTAGATACCGTTTTTGATGTGGGAGATCGAAGCGTCCCGATGTGCCATTTCAGCCGCCATGCGGGGATTGCAGGGGTTGAAGTAGCCGAAGAAATCGCCTCTGATCTGAGCGCCGATCCACTCTCTGTAGGGATTCTTGTACTCTGCAGATTCGGGGGGCAGATATCCGTTGACAAAGTTCCGGTAAGCGACCCGCTCTGCCGTGCAGTAGGCGTTTTTGACCTGAGTTGCCAGCCACATGGAGGCAACATTTTCGGCGGTGAAGTCTTTACCGTACCGCTCAATGATCTTGTAGCCCATGATGGTGTAGTTGGTATCGTCATCGCAGGGCATCTTTCCGTAATCCCGGGGATAGGCGCAGGCGGCGATGTTCCAGTTCAGCCCGTCCATGACTTCCTCGGTGCATTCTTCCTTGTCGATGTACCGGTGCATCGGGTAATTTCCGGTTCTTTTCAGGATTTTTCTCAATTCCGGTTCCATAATGCCTTCCACCGGTTTTCCGAGGAAGCATCCGCAGACTCTTCCAAGCCAGCCCCCGAGAATTTTGTCCAGAAGAATGTCGTCATCAGGAAGCGGCATCGGAAGGTCATAAGGCTTGGTGAACTGACGGATCCGTCCCAAATCGGAGGGCTCTGTGTATTTATAATCGGCCCTTTGCGGCGCTTGCGTTACGATCTCAAAAAGAACATCGGCGATTTTGTCCTTGTATTTTCCGTCCGGCAGAGAGGAAACCTCTGAAAAAAGCTCCTTGAAGGCTTCGATATCCTTTCCTTCCTCCACCGATTGACGGTATTCCACCTCCAGCTCCTTGGAATAGCATTCCCAAGTGGGTTGTTTTTCAAAGGAAGGGGTGATCTCATAGCCCATCCGAAAGCCTTCCTCGTGCATCAGACGGTAGTTTCCGCAAAGATAGTCCAGACTTACATTGAAAATTTCCGAAAGCGCCAGCAGATTCTCAATGGTCGGTTTGGTTACCCCGGATTCCCATTTCTGAACGGCCTGCCTGGAAACTCCCAGCTTGTCTGCAAGGGTATCCAAGGACATTTTTTTGTGGATGCGGCATTGATACAATTTTTCGCTGAGCATGATTATCGGTTTCCTTTCATATAAGAATTTGTTTTGTAAAAGAAAGCACTTCTTCCAGAGTAGGCACGGAAGCGGAGGCTCCCTTTCTGGTGCAGGAGAGCGAAGCGGCAACTGACGCAAAACGACAACTTTCTTCAAGGTTTTTCCCCTTGGAAAGCATGGTGCACAAAGCACCGCAGAAGGTGTCCCCGGCCGCTGTTGTATCCACGACCTTGACCGAAGGGCAGGGAAAGGCTGTGCGTTTTTTCTTTGAAACGATTTTGTAGCCTTTTCCTCCCAATGTTACAACCAGCGTTTGTGTGCCGGCCTCCAGAAGCTTTTCCTCTCCTCCGAGCAGGGAAAGTTCGGTTTCGTTCGGAAGAAGTATATCGGTGTATCGGAGAAAGGGAAGAATCGTGCTGTCAGCCGGAGCCGGATTCAGAAGTGTAGTCATGCCCTTGCTTTTGGATACTTGTAAGGCATATCCGACGGTTTCCACAGGAATTTCCAACTGACCAAGGAACAAATCGCCTCTTTTGGCGGAACAAAGAAAATCATCTACATCCTTTTTGGAAACGGTCATGTTGGCGCCGCCGGAAACAATGATCCGGTTATTCTGACCGCACAGAGTGATGAGAGCGCTCCCGGTCATGCAACCGTCGGTGCTTTTTATGCATTCCACATTCACTCCGGATAAGGCAAGATTGTTTTTCAGTTCTGTGCCGTACGGATCTTTTCCGATTCGGCCGCACATGGAAACCTCCCCGCCCAACCGTGCGCAGGCAATGGCCTGATTGGCCCCCTTGCCGCCGCTGTTGACGAAGAAATCCTGTCCTTTTACCGTTTCTCCGTCTTCCGGATACCGAGTGCAGGATAGGACAAAATCGGTGTTCAAACTCCCAAGAATGAAAATATGCATAGGACATCTCCTTCCGTTGCTATCATTGTATCAGTCTTTCCTTCCGAATGCAAGCACCCTATAGGAGGCATTTTGGCAACTGAAGGTTGACAAAACGGGCGGAATACAAAAAACGGAACCGTCCCAGGAAGCAGACGGTTCCGTTTCTTTGTTTTTCTTTTGCAAAAGCCTTGTTTCAGGCTTCTTCAAACAGCTCTTTGCCAAGACCGCAGACGGGGCAGGTCCAATCTTCCGGCAAATCCTCCCACTTGGTTCCGGCAGGAATGCCGTTTTCGGGATCGCCTAAAGCCTCGTCATAAACATAGCCGCAGGGGCAGGTGTATTTTTTCATTGTATTGTTTCCCTCTTTATTTACTCATCATAATTTCCGAAATGGCATCCAGAATTTTCTGATGGCATCCGCCGCAGCCGGTAGAGCAGTGCGTGATCTCCTGCACGCTCTTGAAGAGCGTCTCCACATCCTCCATGCGGACGGAGTCGTGCAGAGCCTTTTCCACATCGGCGTAGGTTACCTTTTTGCAGTTGCAAATGGTGTAATTTTCCATGAACAGGCCTCAATCGTTGAAATATCTCTTGAGCAGTCCTGCAAATGCCTTGCCGTGTCTGGCTTCGTCTCTTGCCATCTCGTGAACGGTGTCGTGAATGGCGTCCAGATTCAGCTCTTTTGCCAGCTTGGCCAATTCCACCTTACCTGCCGTTGCGCCGTTTTCCGCGGCGACCCGCATCTCCAGGTTCTTTTTGGTGCTGTCGGTCAGAACTTCGCCCAACAACTCGGCAAACTTGGCGGCATGCTCGGCTTCTTCAAAGGCGGCAGTCTTCCAGTACTCGGCAATTTCAGGATAGCCTTCTCTTGCGGCAACTCTGGACATAGCGAGATACATACCCACTTCGCTGCATTCTCCGTTGAAGTTTGCGTGCAGTCCTTCAATGATCCGGGGATCGGTTCCCTTGGCAACGCCCACTACATGCTCGGCGGCCCAGGACATTGCTTCTTCCTGTACCTCCACAAACTTTTCACCGGGGGCCTTGCACAGGGGGCATTGGGTAGGACAGGTCTCGCTCTCCACGATCTCTCCGCAGACGGTACATCTCCATTTTTTCATAATTCTCTTCTCCTTTTTATGTGTAAAATTTATTTTGGGCACCTCTGAAAATTTTCCGCACGGCCGGCATCGCCGCATGGCCGCAGAACCTTGCGGTGAAACCCCGAAATATACAAAGAGTTCTTGTGCTTTTGCCCCTCGTTCTTCGGCAAAACCGCTCTTTGAACACGCCTTGAATATTTAGGGACACCCTTTATTCTCTTCCGGAATCTCTGCATGCGGGGCAGACATACCGGACGGTCAGCTCATAAGAGTCAACCTCCACACCGACTTTTAAAAACAATTCCTTTTTCAGATCGAAGGTCGGGAGGTCATAAATCCGCTGACAGACCTTGCAGAGAAGGTGGTCGTGGGGCGTAACGGTACGGTCGTATCGGTCGGGACCGTCTACGATGGGAATGCGTTTGATTTCTCCTTCTTCTGTCATCAATTTCAGGTTCCGGTAAACGGTACCCAAGGAAATTCCGGGACAGACTTTTTTGGCCTCCCGATAGATCTCTTCAGCCGTCATGTGGGAAGGAGGTGTAAATAGGATTTCATGCATCAATCGTCTTTGTTTGGTCATGACACTCACCGAATTAAGAATAGGAATCGTTCTTGTTCTACAGTGTAATTATACTGTGAGAAATCGGTTTTGTCAAGCCTCTTTTTGAGGAAAGAAGGAATTTGGTCGTTCTGCACAAAAACAGGAAAAAAATTCGGAAATGTTGTCGGAAAAACTACTTGACAAAAGCGACGGATAGGTGTACAATGTGAGCATCAGGTGAAGATATGGATTGTCGATATAAATCAGATGATATGGTTTTGAAGTTTCTACCCGGTCGCCGTAAATGATCGGACTATCGATAAAGAGCACAGAGGAGGTTCGGGACATCTCCTTTGTCGCTTTTTGTCGGAGTGTTCGATAGGAACGCTCTTTTTTGTTTTTACTTTTTGGGAGGATCGGGCGCATGAAGCTGTTGGAAGACCGGATTTTGAAAGACGGCAGGATCTTGGAGGGCGGGAAGGTTCTGAAGGTGGATTCCTTTGTGAATCATCAGATGGATGTGCCCTTTCTTGACAGACTGGGGGAGGAATTCTACCGGCTGTTCAAGGAGGCGCATATCACAAAGATTCTCACCATCGAAGCCTCGGGCATCGGTATCGCCTGCCTGACCGCCCGGCATTTCGGGGTTCCGGTGGTCTTTGCCAAGAAGTCGAAGAGCAGCAATATCGGTTCGGAGCTGTATGCGGCAGATGTGGATTCCTTCACCCATGGAAACAGGAACACGGTGGTGGTCTCTGCCGAGTATCTGAAGGCCGGGGACCGGATTCTGATTATTGACGATTTTCTTGCCACCGGCAGTGCGCTGATGGGGCTGTTGAGTCTGTGCGACCAGGCAGGGGCGCAGGTGCAGGGATGCGGTATTCTCATTGAAAAACTGTATCAGGGCGGCGGAGAGCTGGTGCGGCGTAGGTGTCGGGTCGAGTCGCTTGCGCAGATTGCCCGCATGGACGAACAGGGCATTGTTTTTGCCCGATAAATCAAGGATATAGCAGGGGTGCCTGTTATACATATAAATTTTATGGAGGACTTTTCAATGATTAAGAAGGTACTTTCGATGGTTCTGGCTTGCCTGATGGTATTTTCCATCGGCGCTTCCATGGTTGCTTGTTCGGAGAGCAGCGACAAGAAGGGCGAGAGCGCATCCCCTCTGGCAGCTCCCGAACTCAAGGTGGACTTCACGGTGAAAGACGATTTCAAGATGGGCTTCATTTTCCTGCATGATGAGAATTCCACATACGACAAGAACTTTATCAACGCTGTGGATGCCGTGAAGAAGGCGCTCAATCTGAAGGATGAACAGGTCATCAAAAAGACGAACATCCCCGAATCCGTTGCCTGCTACGATGCAGCTGTGGAACTGGTCAAGGCCGGTTGCAAGATGATTTTTGCAGACAGCTTCGGCCATGAGTCCTTCATGATCCAGGCCGCCAAGGAATATCCCGAAGTGCAGTTCTGCCATGCCACCGGCACCAGAGCGCACACCGAGGGTGTTGCCAACTATCACAACGCTTTCGCTTCCATTTACGAAGGCAGATATCTGGCCGGCATCGTTGCAGGGATGAAGATCAACGAAATGATCAAGAACGGAACCGAGATCAACGGCATCAAGGTGACTGCAGAGACGGCTACCATCGGGTATGTGGGTGCCTTCACCTATGCGGAAGTGATTTCCGGTATGACCTCTTTCTACCTTGGAGCAAAGTCTGTTTGCCCCACGGTGACCATGAAGGTGCAGTACACCGGTGCCTGGTATGACACCTCCTTGGAGCAGGAGGCTGCCGAGGCTTTGATGAGCAAGGGTTGCATCCTGATCAGCCAGCACGCAGACTCCATGGGCGCTCCCTCTGCCTGCGAGCAGAAGGGCGTTCCGAATGTGTCCTACAACGGAAGCACTTACAGTGCTTGCCCTGACACCTTCATGATTTCTTCCGCCATCAACTGGGCGCCCTATATGCTCTATGTGGCGAAGTGCGTGAATACCGGTGCAACCATCGATACCGACTGGTGCGGCGGTATTGCCGAGGGCTCTGTGGTTCTGTCCGGCATCAATCTGGATGTGGCAGCCGAGGGTACGGAGAAGGCCATCAAGGATGCCATCGCTTCCTTCAAGGCCGGTACGCTCCATGTGTTTGATGTGACCAAGGACAACTATATCACGGTAAAAGGCGAGAAGCTGACCTCCTACATGGCCGATGTGAATACCGATGAGAACTTCACGGCAGATACCGAGGTTGTGAAGGATGGATATTTTGCGGAATCCGAATTCCGGAGTGCGCCCTACTTTGATGTGATTATTGACGGTATTGAGAACCTGAACTCCAAATATTGATTGGAAAGCCGTACGATACAAGGCGGAGTCTGTACTCCGCCTTGATGTTGTTTTTTGCCGGAGGTTTTAAGTGGATAAACAGCAGATACCAGCGATCAGATTGGAGAATATCTCCAAGAGCTTTGGAAGCATTCGGGCGAACATCAATGTGAATCTTTCGGTTTACAGAGGGGAGATTCTGGCGATTCTCGGTGAAAACGGAAGCGGAAAAACCACATTGATGAATATGATCTCGGGGATTTACTACCCGGATTCCGGAAGGATCTATATTGACGGAGAAGAAGCGATTATTGCTTCTCCCAAAGATGCGTTCCGATACAAAATCGGAATGATCCATCAGCATTTCAAGCTGGTGGATGTTTTCAGCGCCACGGAAAACATCATGTTGGGCGTGGACGACGGAAAAAAGTTCAGCGAGAAGGATGCCAGAGCAAAGGTCGTGGAGATTTCCGAGAAATACGGATTTCTGATCGATCCCGACAAAAAGATCTATCAGATGTCGGTTTCTGAGAAGCAGACGGTGGAAATCGTCAAGGTGCTTTACCGGGGAGCGGACATTCTGATTCTGGACGAGCCTACCGCTGTGCTGACTCCGCAGGAGAGCGACCGGCTGTTTGCAGTGCTGCGCAAGATGCGGGAGGACGGAAAGTCCATTGTGATCATTACCCATAAAATGCACGAGGTGCTGGCTCTTTCCGACCGGGTTTCGATTTTGCGAAAAGGCGAATATGTGGGCACCGTTCAGACAAGCGAAACAACCGAAGCCGAGCTGACCGAGCTGATGGTGGGCAAAAAGGTGGCACTGAATATTGACAGAGCCATGCCTCACGATTGCGTGGATCGGCTGAAGGTGGAGCATGTGTCGCTGACCAACATGGAGGGCGTGCAGGTGCTTTCCGACATCTCCTTTACGGCGAGAGGCGGAGAAATTCTGGGCATCGCCGGCATTGCGGGCAGCGGACAGCGGGAGCTGTTGGAGGCCATTGCCGGTTTGCAGCATTTGTCTGAGGGCACCATTACCTACAGGAATCCCAAAACCGATGAGGATGTGAATCTGCGGGATAAAACGCCCACGCAGATCAAGGAACTGGGCGTTCGGCTGTCTTTTGTTCCCGAAGACCGGCTGGGTATGGGCTTAGTGGGGAACATGGACCTGGTGGACAACATGATGCTCCGCAGCTACCGGAAGGGAAGGTCGGCGTTTCTCAGCCGCAAAAAGCCCAAGTCTTTAGCCGAGGAAATCGTGGAGAGCCTGGAAGTGGTTACTCCCGGAATCAACACCCCGGTGCGCAGACTTTCGGGAGGAAATGTGCAGAAGGTTCTGGTGGGCAGAGAGATCGCGCTTTCCCCCACTGTTCTGATGGCGGCATACCCGGTGAGAGGTCTGGACATCAACTCCTCCTACATGATCTATAATCTGTTGAACCAACAGAAGGAAAACGGGGTGGCGGTGATTTTTGTGGGAGAGGATCTGGATGTGCTTCTGGAGCTGTGTGACCGGATCATGGTGATTACGGCCGGCAAAATTACCGGAATACTGGATGCCCGGACGGTCTCCAAGGAGGAAATCGGAGTGTTGATGACGAAAACCGAGAGAGGAGACGGGCAATGAGTGAAGAAAACAAGACCGAGACTGCAGAGAAAAAAACTCTGAAGCATGAAAAAAAGGAGCGGGAGCCCTTTATTCGGATGATCCGGCGTCCTCAGATTCCGATGTGGAAGGCTTGGGCGATCCGCCTGGGAGCGATTCTTATATCGCTGGTGTTCTGCGCACTGGTCACGGTGCTGGTTACCGGCGAGAATCCTTTTTCACTGTACGCCGCCATGTGGCGGGGGGCTTTCGGGAAGGATTATATCTGGAGCACGATGCAGAATGTGGCTATTCTTCTCTGCATCTCTCTTGCGGTGACGCCGGCTTTCAAGATGCATTTCTGGAACACCGGGGCAGAAGGACAGACGCTGATTGCCGCATTGGCAACGGCAATGTGTATGTTCTTTCTGGGGGATGTTCTGCCCACATGGCTGCTGTTTGTGGTGATGATCGCCGCCAGTATTCTGGCGGGGATTCTGTGGGCGGTGATTCCGGCGGTGTTCAAGGCTCAATGGAACACCAATGAAACCCTGTTTACCCTGATGATGAACTATGTGGCGATCCAATTGGTTGAGGTCTTTCTGAAAATTGCGGATAAAAGCGGCTCCAATACGGTAGGACCGTCCTTGCTGACCAAGGGCTGGTTCCCCGTTATCGGAGGGCAGAAGTACCTGTTGAACATTCTGATCGTGGCCGTAGTGACCGTATTGGTCTATATTTATTTGAAGTACAGCAAGCACGGCTATGAGATTTCGGTGGTGGGTGAAAGCGAAAAAACCGCCCGTTATATCGGAATCAATGTGAAGAAGGTCATCATCCGGACGATGATTCTTTCCGGTGCGATCTGCGGACTTACGGGGCTGTTGTTGGTTGCGGGAACCTCCCACTCCATCGATTCCAACCTGGTGGAGGGCAGAGGATTCACAGCGATCATGGTTTCCTGGCTTGCAAAATTCAATCCGCTGGCCATGATTTTTGCTTCGGTGCTGTTGGTGTTCATGGATCGGGGCGCAGAGGAGGTTACTTCCAGACTGGGGCTGAATTCCTCCTATTCCGAAATTCTGACCGGAATCATTCTGTTCTTCATCATCGGCTGTGAGTTCTTTATTCAGTACAAATTGGTTCTGAACCATAAACATAAGGAGGTGAAGGCATGAGCGGCGCCATTGTGATTCAGTTTATTCAAAGAGCTATTTTGCAGGGAACGCCCCTGCTCTTCGGTTCCACCGGTGAAATCATCACCGAAAAATCGGGCAATTTGAATCTGGGTATTCCCGGCATCATGTATATGGGAGGAATTTCAGGGGTGATTGGCGGCTTCCTCTATCAGGAGGCAGCCGGAAACAACATCAATCCCTTCCTTGCGATTCTGATTCCCACCCTTTCGGCTCTGCTTGGTTCCTTGCTGGTATCCTTGCTCTATTGCTTTTTGACGGTTACTCTTCGGGCAAACCAGAATGTTACGGGTCTGGCGCTGACGACCTTCGGCGTGGGCTTCGGCAACTTCTTTGGCGGATCGCTGATCAAGGTGTTGAAAAGCGATGTTCCCTACATTGCTTTGACGAGGATTGCCAAGGTTTTCAAGACGCCTCTTCCCTTTGCCAAAAAGCTGGGCTGGTTTGGAGAGATTTTCTTTTCCTATAGCTTCATGGTGTATCTGGCAGTGATTCTGGCAGTGATTGCGGCGGTAATTCTGATGAAAACCAAGGTCGGTCTGCAGCTTCGTGCGGTGGGCGAAAACCCGGCAACGGCAGATGCGGCCGGAATCAATGTGACCAAGTATAAATACTTTGCAACCTGCATCGGCGGAATGATCGCAGGGTTAGGCGGCTTGTACTATGTGATGGACTACTGCAACGGAATCTGGTCCAACGGAGCCTTCGGCGACCGGGGATGGCTGGCCATTGCACTGGTGATCTTTGCCACCTGGAAGCCTCTGTTTGCCATTCTCGGCTCCTATCTGTTCGGAGCCCTGTATGTACTTTACAACTATGTGGATGCCTTTTTCGGAATCAAGCTGAGCATGCCGATGATTCCGCTGTTCCAGATGCTCCCCTATGTGGTGACGATTCTGGTGCTGATTATTGTCAGCGTGCGCAACAAAAAGGAAAATCAGCCGCCGGCAAGTCTGGGAAACAACTATTTCCGAGAAGACCGGTAGCAAAGGAAACGCAAAAAAGGGCTGTGCTTGCAGGAAGGCGGCACGGTCCTTTTTGCTTTGAATTTTTTAAAGCGGTTTCAAGCGGTTCGGAGAGAAAAGTCCGGGGAGTAAAGAGTCAGAGGAAGGGAAGCCGGAGAGATTTTTCGCTTCTCCGGCTACCTTTCCCAGTCTTTCTTCAGTTCCTCATAGCAGATTTTCCGATCCCGGAAATAGAATTCAAAATCCTTTTCGCCGATAGGTCTTAAAACTCTGCAGGGATTTCCCACCGCAACCACATTGGAGGGAAGGTCCTTTGTCACCACGCTTCCGGCGCCAACCACCGTGTTTTCACCGATGGATATACCCGGAAGGATGATTGCTCCGGCACCGATCCAGCAATTGCGCCCGATGTGTACCGAAGCGTTGTACTGATATGCCCGCTCCCGGAGCTCGGGCAGAATCGGGTGAGCGGCGGCAGCCACAATGACGCCCGGGGCAAACATCACATGATCGCCCACATAAATATGGGTGTCATCGACCAAAGTCAGGTTAAAATTGGCGTACACATCGTTGCCGAAATGCACATGTGCCCCGCCCCAGTTGGCGTGAAAAGGAGGTTCAATATAGCAGTTTTCACCGATTTCGGCGAACATCTCCTTTAAGAGCTTCTGTCGTTTTTCCCCTTCAGACGGACGGGTGGCGTTGAAATCATAGAGCTTCTCCAGACAGAGAGTCTGCTTTTCCAGGATTTCGCTGTCCCCCGGCAGATAAAGCTCTCCCCGGTGCATCCGATCTTTCATGTTCATTCGTAGTTCCTTTCAGATACTTCCGTTCCGGTTACCTGTGGGCAACGGTTTGCGCCTTCTTTTTTCGGAAGTTTTGGCAAAAAATAAGCTTTCGGATGATATTTTAACACCGGATCCTGCTTTTGTCAACCGTATTTCCTGCTTTCTGAAACCGAAAATATTGGTTTTCAACACGGAAAGAAAACAGTTTTCGGCATAGAAAGAAAAAGCGGACTTGACAACAACGGGCAATCGGACTATAATAAACGGGGTAGGAGGACGGTCATGTCCGCCTTTCCGAATGAATATCGGAGGAATGATTTTATGAGATGCCCAAGATGCTTTACAGAATTTGACGATCGGTTGCCCTCCTGTCCGGTTTGCCGTCAGCCTTCTCCCGACGGAAGGCGCGCCGGAAATACCCTTGCACTGGCGGGAATTGCAGGATCACCGTTTGTGCTGGCGTTGGCGATTCTGTCTACTTTGATGACGGTTCTTCAATTTGTGAGTATTTTTTTGGTTTCCTGTCTTTTGTATCCTTCATAATTCAGCTGTTGGCTACCATCGGTCTTTGGACGCTGTATACCTCTGCTTCCAAGGGAGCCGTAACCCCTTCGTCCTTCGGACTGATCCGGTGTATCCCGGTTTATGGGATCGTGAGCAGCAGTATAGTCATGGCCCTGTGCTTGCTGGGAGCAGTGATTTCTTTTGTAGGGGCGGGAGTGATTCGTGAAATTTTTGAAAAGGAATTGGGAGATGTTTACTTCGATATAGCCGATCTGACAGCCGGAGGGATTGCGGCAATTCTTGCCGTCTTCCTGCTTGTTATGCTGATTGCTATGGTTTTCATGTTAATCTATTATATCCGTATGAATACGATTCTCAAAAAAATTTCCGGATTGGTTGTTTCCGGCGTCCCTTATGTGCCCAATGAGAATTTCTTCTGCGTACTGAGCTTTGTTCTGGCGTTTTTTCAGTTGATCAGTGGGATCACAACATTCTTTATTGCCCCTCTGTCTGGGTTGGTCAGCCTGATTTCCTGCGGGATGAAGGTGGTCTTTGCGGTATTTCTTCTGACAAACAGAGAAAAAATCGGGCGCATTGCGGCGGGAGAGCCCTTGGAAGGACCGGTTGCACCCAATGGTCAGCCGAATCCGCCCTACGGTCAACCGGCTCAGCCCTGCGGTCAGCCGAATCCGCCCTACGGTCAACCGGCTCAGCCCTACGGTCAGCCGAATCCGCCCTATGGCCAACCGGCTCAGCCCTGCGGTCAGCCGAATCCGCCCTACGGTCAACCGGCTCAGCCCTACGGTCAGCCGAACCAGCCCTACGGTCAGCCGAATCCGCCCTACGGTCAACCGGCTCAGCCCTACGGCCAGCCCGGCCAACCCTATGGCCAGCCGAACCCGCCTTACGGTCAGCCGAACCAGCCCTACGGTCAGCCGAATCCGCCCTACGGTCAGCCCAACCAACCCTATGGTCAGCCTAACCCGACCTATGGTCAACCGACCCCGTCCTGCATCCAGCCCGAACAGCCTGTTAGACCGTCAGAGGCTTCTTTCGGGTCCTCCGATTCCAAGGAAGCTCCTGAAAACCCGGAGGGGGCAGAGAGCGGTGCAGTTCCGAAGCAGGGAGAATGACAAAAATACAAGGGGTTGTAAAAGAATTTGCTTGTTTTACAGCCCCTCAAAATGCCGGTGGGATTCCGGCATTTTTGATGCGATCTTGGTCGCTTTTGCCCTTCATATTATAGAAATTCCGGTGGATTTTTCTGTGGATTCTTCCGTGGATTTATCCACAGTCATCGGGGTGTTCAAAAACTCGGTCAGAGTTTTTGAACACCCCCTCTTTTTTTGGAATTTCGATTTTCGGTTTTTAACTTTTCAATGCTCTTGTTGCATTGAGAATGGCTACCACCGAAACGCCTACATCGGCAAAGACAGCCAGCTCTCCGGCATAGCTTTCCAGGATATTCAGGCCCGGGAGAACGGCGGTCAGTCCAATGAGGAGCATCACCCCGAATTTCACGGCCAGAGCAAACACAATATTCTCCTTGACGATGCGCATGGTTTTCCGGCAGATGCCAATGGCCTTGCACACATCGGAAGGGCGATCGTTCATCAAAACCACATCGGCGGCCTCCACGGCGGCATCGGAGCCCAAGGCGCCCATAGCGATCCCCACATCCGCACCGGCGAGCACCGGGGCATCGTTTATGCCGTCGCCCACAAAGCAAAGGGTGCTGTTTTTATCCTTCTTTGCCATCAGCTCCTCGGCAATCTGCAGCTTTTCTTCGGGCAACAATTCGGAATAGAACCGATCCAAAGAAAGCTCTTTGGCGGTTCTTTCGGCGTTTTCCTTCCGGTCGCCGGTGAGCATCACCGTACAAATATCCATCTTTTTCAGTGCTGCAAGGGCGGCGGCGCTGTCCTCCTTCAGGGCATCCGCAACCAGAATGTACCCGGAGTATGCTCCATCTATCGAAACATAGAGAGCACTGCCCGCTTCAGAGGGAGCCTCCGGGGTGATGCCGGCTGTAACCATCAGCTTCGCATTTCCCACAAGAATGTTCTGTCCCTCTATGGTTCCGCCCACGCCCATTCCGGCAAATTCTTTGTAGTCTTCCACCGGAAGCAACGGAGCTTTGCAGGCTTCCTTCACCGCAAGACCCAAAGGGTGAGTGCTGTAGAGTTCCGCAGAGGCGGCAACCTGCAACAGCTTTTCTTCTCGGATTCCCCGGGGGCAGATCCTTTGAACCTTGAAATTACCTTCGGTCAGCGTGCCGGTCTTATCGAAAACCGCAGTTTTGCATTTTGAAAGCGCCTCCACGAAAACCGAGCCTTTGATGAGAATGCCCTTGGAGCAGGCTCCCCCGATGCCGCCGAAAAAGGACATGGGGACGGAGATGACCAGAGCGCAGGGGCAGGAGACGATCAGAAACATGAGAGCGGCGTGTACATAAGGGAACCAGGTCTCCGAGAAATTCCAGACGCCGCTGTGGATTCCGGTGATCACCGAGGGGATCAGCGCCACCAGCAGCGCCACTCCGGTGACGAGGGGAGTATAGACTCTTGCAAAAGAGGAAATAAAATTCTCGCTTTTGCTCTTGCGAATTCCTGCGTTCTCCACCAACTCCAGAATTTTGCTGACCGTCCCTTCGGAAAAGGGCTTGGTGACCTTCACTTTCAGCATTCCCGAAATATTGATGCACCCGGACAGGATCCCATCGCCTGTATGTACCTCCTGCGGCAGACTTTCACCGGTCAGGGAGGCCGTGTTCAATTCGGAACGGCCTTCGACAATCACGCCGTCCAAGGGAATCCGATCCCCGGGGCGGACGGTGATGATCTGTCCCACCTGCACTTCTTCCGGCGCAACCTGTTTCAGCTCTCCGTTTTCCTCCACATTGGCGAATTCGGGCATCATGTCCAGCAGTGCAGACACGGAATTTCTGGATTTTCCTACGGCGATACTCTGAAACAGCTCTCCCACCTGATAGAAAATCATAATGGCGGCCGCTTCGTGGGCTTCATCTGCATTTTTTTCCACAAGGCAGAGCACAAGGGCGCCTAAGGAAGCAACGGTCATCAACAGGCTTTCATCAAAGACCTCGCCCCGGACGATCCGGCGCAGAGCCTTATAGAAAACATCGTATCCGATGAGCAGGTAGGGAATGGCCATGATCAGAAGGCCCAGCCACCAGACAGGCTTTACGGAATGATTGAAAACCAGAGCGGCGATAAAGAGAATCAGCGCACCAAGGATCCGTCCCAACTGCTTTTTTTGACTTTTGTTCATTTTTCCCTCCCAAGGATCGTTCCAATCATTTCACGGTGCAGTCTTCATCCACGCTTCTGACCGCCGCCCGAACCTTTTCGAGAATGCCTTCCGCCTCCTCGTCTTTGCAGTCCAAGATCATTTTCTGCGCCATAAAACTGATGGAAACCGAGTTTACCCCCTGGATTTTTTTGATCTTTTTCTCCATTTGAGAAGCGCAGTGCGCACAGTCCAGATTTTCCATTTTCAAAATTTTAACCATGGTTCTTTTCTCCGTTTCTGTTTAAAAATTTTTTCTGAAGCTGATTTTTATTCTGCCACATGGTCTAAGCCCAGAAGCAGCATCATTTTTACATGGTCGTCACAGAGGCTGTAATATACCGCTTTGCCCTCTCTGCGGCAACGAACCAGCCGGGCGCCCTTCAGAATGCGCAAAGAGTGAGAGACTGCCGACATACTCATCTGCAATTTCTCGGACAGACTGCCTACGGCTTCTTCCTTATCCAACAGCGCACGCAGAATCCGGATGCGGGTTTCGTCGCCGAAAACCTTGTAGAGCTGGGCCAGCTCGTAAACCAGTTCTTCGTTTTCCAGCCGCTCTTCCTCTTCCGAAGGAAAATAGGGTTGGATCTCTGGTTCTTCGATTCCTCCGGCGCCCTGTTCCTCTCCGGAGGTTTTTTGGTGTATGTATCGGACTTCATTTTCGCTCATGGGACCCTCCTGTATTTGTTCATTTGAATCATTGTTCAAGTGTACATACGAAGTATACCACGCAAAAGAACCTTTGTCAAGCGGTTTTCTGAAATTATCTGAAATTTTTTATGTTTTATGGGACCTCTAAAAATTCAGAGTGCGCCGAACCGCCGTTAAAGCCACGCTGTTGGGCTATGCTGTGAATTTTCGAGGCTCCCGTATCCTTTCACGGGCCAAGGCCGTGCAGTTTCTCGGAACCACAAAAAATATTTTGCGCATCCGGCAACGGCGGTTTTGCCGCAGGGCTTTATTGCCCAAAACCTGAATTCGCAAAGTGTTCCGGAGCTTTGGCGCTTCCTTTTTCGTAAGGATTGCCGGATGCCGAATAGACTTGGAATATTTTGCTTCACCCTTCCAAAATATTTCAGAGCGGCAGGCGTTTGCAGGAATTTTACTTGATTCCGCCAAAAATATATGGTACAATGTTCCAAAGATCAATATTCTGAAGAGCAACGATGTACGAGGAGTTCACCTATGGAAATCCGGGAAATTTTAAGCAAATGCGACCACACCCTGCTTGCACCCCAAGCTACCTTTGAGGAAATACGGCAGGTCTGCGACGAGGGAATCCGGTACGGCACCGCCTCGGTCTGCATTCCGCCCTGTTTTGTGAAGGAGGCCAAAAGCTATGTGGGCGACCGTCTGCCCATTTGCACGGTGATCGGCTTTCCCACCGGTGCCCATTCCACGGCGGTCAAATGCTTTGAAGCGGCAGAGGCTGTACGGCACGGGGCGGACGAAGTGGATATGGTGATCCGTCTGGGATGGGTCAAAGAGAAACAGGAAGAGAAAATTCTTTCGGAAATCAACGAAGTGAAGGCGGCGTGTGAGGGAAGGCTTTTGAAGGTGATTATTGAAACCTGTCTTCTGACAAAGGAGGAAAAAATCCTTCTTTGTCAACTGGTGTCCCAATCCAAAGCGGACTATATCAAAACCTCCACCGGCTTTTCTACGGGCGGAGCCACGAAGGAGGACATTGCACTGATGAAGGCTTACTGCGCACCCTCCCTGAAGATCAAGGCGGCAGGAGGAATTGGTTCCTTAGAGGACGCCGAGGACTTCCTGCGTTTGGGCGCCGATCGGTTAGGCACCAGCCGGATCATAAAATTGGCGGAAAAAATGCAGAATAGGAAATAAAGGACACTTTTGGCCGATATTCTGCGGAAGTCCGGAGGGATTTTGGACTTTACGGAGCTTCGGCATCCCGGAAGGGAGGAAAGCATCCGATAATTCAAATTGGAAGGAGCAAATACGATGTCAAAAGAATATACACCCCACATTGTCGCCGCCCCGGAGGATTTTGCAAAGGTCGTTCTGATGCCGGGGGATCCCTTGCGTGCCCGGTTTATCGCCGAAAATTATATGGAAAACCCCCGCTTGGTCAACAATGTGCGGGGAATACAGGGCTACACCGGGGTTTATAAGGGCACGCCGGTTTCGGTGATGGCCAGCGGAATGGGCATGCCTTCCATGGGAATCTATTCCTATGAGCTGTACCGCTTCTTCGGCGTGGACACGATTTTGCGGATCGGGTCCGCCGGAGCCCTGCAGGCAGACCTTCCTTTGCGCCGGATCGTTTTGGGTATGGGCGCCTCAACCGATTCCAATTATGCCCACCAGTATCATCTGCCCGGCGGCTTTGCGCCTCTCTGTTCCTACCGGACTCTGCGTACCTGCACGGAAGCGGCCAAGGAACTGGGCTATGGCTATACCGTCGGAAATCTCCTTTCCACCGATGTGTTTTATAACGATGAAGAGCGGCTCCCCGAAATTTTCCGGTCGGTGGAAGCCTATGGAAAGATGGGCGTTCTGGCCGTTGAAATGGAAGCGGCGGCTCTGTATATGAACGCAGCCCGGTACGGAAAAAACGCTTTGGCCATCTGCACCATTTCAGACAGTCTGATTACCGGAGAGGCCCTTTCCTCCGCTGAGCGGCAGGAATCCTTTACCGAAATGATGGAATTGGCTCTGCTAACGGCAAAGAAGCTTACCGACCGGGATTGAAAGGAAGAAGAACATGAAACGGGTATTTCTGATCGTCCTGGATTCTTTGGGCATCGGCGAAGAACCGGACGCCCGGCTGTTTGGCGACCGGGATTGCCACACACTGAAGCGGATTGCGTCGGCTCCGGAATTCCGCTTTGAATCCATGCGAAGGTTGGGTATGGGAAATATCGACGGGCAGGAGTATTTGCCGGGGGAAGCAAAGCCCCTTGCCGCCGTGGGGCGGTTGCAGGAATGCTCCATGGGCAAGGATACCACCATCGGCCACTGGGAGCTTTCCGGGATCGTTTCCCCCTCTCCCCTGCCCACCTATCCCAACGGTTTTCCAAAGGAAATCCTTGAGGAATTCCAAAAACGGACCGGCAGGGAAGTGCTGTGCAACCTGCCCTATTCCGGCACAGAGGTCATCAAAGCCTATGGAAAAGAGCACATGGAAACCGGGAAACTCATCGTTTATACCTCTGCTGACAGCGTTTTTCAGATCGCCGCCCACGAAGAGGTGGTGCCTCTTCCGGTGCTCTATGATTACTGCCGCATTGCCCGTTCGATCCTGCAGGGGAAACACGCTGTGGGTCGGGTGATCGCCCGTCCCTTCACCGGCGCACCCGGAAGCTTTGTGCGCACGGCAGGACGGCAGGACTTTTCCCTGGAGCCGCCGGGCAAGACCCTTCTGGACGCTCTGAAGGAAGAGGGAAAGACGGTCTATGCCATCGGCAAGATTTCCGACATTTTTGCCGGCAGAGGCATCACCGAAAAGGTAGCTACCCACTCCAACGCCGAAGGAATGGAGAAAACGCTGGAGGCCTTGGATCGGAATTTTGAAGGGCTGTGTTTCACCAATCTGGTGGACTTCGATATGCTTTACGGACATCGGCAGGATGTTTCGGGCTATGCCCGTGCCTTTGCGGAATTTGATGCCTGGCTGCCCTCTTTTCTGAAGAAAATGAGAGAGGAAGACCTGCTCGTTCTGACGGCCGACCACGGATGCGATCCGGGAGACGGCCACACCGACCACACAAGAGAATATGTGCCGCTTCTGCTGTTCGGTAAAGGCGTTCGTCCGGTAAATCTGGGTACGAGAAAGGGCTTTGCAACGGTCGCCGCCACGGTGGCGGAAGCTCTGGGCTCTTCCTACAGAGGCCAAGGAGAAAGTCTTTGGAAGGAGATTGCGCTGCCCACCGAAAAGGAAAAAGCGCTGGTTAAGGCCGCCCGAAGGGCAATGGAGTATTCCTACGCACCCTATTCGGGCGTGCAGGTGGGTGCGGCGCTTTTAAGCTCCGACGGCAGGATATTTACCGGCTGTAACATTGAAAATGCCGCCTATACCCCAACGGTTTGCGCCGAACGGACGGCGCTGTTCAAAGCGGTTTCCGAGGGGGTGCGCTCTTTCCGGATGCTGGCGGTATGCGGCGGAAAAAGCGGAGTTCTTTCGGGCGTTTTTCCGCCCTGCGGGGTTTGCCGGCAGGTTCTGCGGGAGTTTTGCTCTCCGGACCTTCCCGTTCTGCTGGTCCAAGGGGAGTCTCCCGATCCTGCGGAATCCTCTTTGGAGTTTGAACGCACCACCCTTGGCGAGCTTTTTCCCCGCTCCTTCGGCAGTGAATTCCTTTCAGAGTGAATTCTCTTCGGCAAGACTGCTCGTTGCCAATGCACTTTGAATATTCTGAGGTATCCAAAAGAGAAAAGAGGAACGATCCGTGAGAATGTACGATATTCTGGAAAAAAAGAAAAACGGAAATGAGCTTTCCCAAGAGGAGATCGCCTTTTTTGTGAAGGGCTACACGGAAGGAAGCATTCCCGACTACCAGGCTTCCGCTCTTTGTATGGCGATCTGCCTGAAGGGAATGACCTCCAAAGAAACAGAGGCGCTGACGCTTGAAATGGCACATTCGGGTGACACGGTGGATTTGAGCCGCTTCGGTTCCTTTTCGGTCGATAAACACAGTACCGGCGGGGTGGGCGATAAGACCACTCTGGTGGTGGCACCTCTGGTGGCCAGTCTTGGTATGAAGGTGGCCAAAATGTCGGGCAGAGGCTTGGGACACACCGGAGGCACGGTGGATAAGCTGGAATCGGTTCCGGGCTTCCGCACCTCCTTGAGCGAGGAGGAATTCCTTGCTCAGGTTGAAAAAGCGGGGGTTGCCGTGGTGGGGCAGACCGCTGCTCTGGCGCCGGCAGATAAAAAAATCTATGCTTTGCGGGATGTAACGGCTACCGTGGATTCCATTCCTTTGATTGCTTCCAGCATTCTGAGCAAAAAGCTCGCCGCAGGGACCCATACGATCGTTCTGGATGTGAAGGTCGGCGCAGGGGCCTTCATGAAAACCCAAGAGGACGCTGTGAACTTGGCGCAAACCATGGTGAAAATAGGCACAAGCCAGGGCCGAAAAATGGCCGCTCTTCTGACCGATATGGACGCTCCTCTTGGCTATGCCGTGGGCAATGCTCTGGAAATGAAGGAGGCTATTTCGGTTTTGCGGGGAAAGGAAAAGGGGGAACTGCGCATTCTGTGTCTGGCTTTGGCAACAGAAATGCTCTCCCTTGCCGAGAATATTCCTGAAAAAGAGGCCGCCGAACTTGTGAAAAGCGCTCTTGATGACGGGCGCGCCTACGAAAAAATGAAGGAATGGATTGCCGTCCAGGGAGGCGACCCTGCGTATATCGAATGTCCCTCTCTTTTCCCCGAAAGCTCGGTGATCGCCCCCTTTTACAGCGAAAAAGAAGGCTACCTGTGCCGTATGGATGCGGAACAGATCGGCCTTGCTTCCCTGCTTCTCGGTGCCGGAAGGTTTGAAAAGGACGGAAAGATCGACCATTCCGCCGGAATCCTTCTGAAAAAGAAACCGGGAGAATTCGTGAAAACCGGAGAGGTGCTCGCCCTCTTCCATACTTCCGACCGTCGCCGCCTGAAGGATGCCGAAAAAGTGTTTTCTTCGGCTTTGACCTTCGGCAGGGAAGCGCCACCGAAAAAACCGCTGATCTATACCGTGATCCGATAAATGACCAGAGACAGCGGAAAGTTGTATGGAACTTCGGTGTTCCTGTGGGACTCCGTCCCACTCCCTGCCAAGGGGCGTTTTTGAAAAAACGCCCCTTGG
>DPGD01000058.1:58642-58768 GCA_003522145.1 Clostridiales bacterium
TGGAACCCCCAAAAACTTTTTTAAGTGCGTAAAGGCGAAGCCGGACTGTCTGTCGGTGTTTCGTGAAAGGGACTTCGTCCCGCCTGAAAGGGCGCACCCCGCTGACTGGCTTGCCCTCTCCTTTTG
>DPGD01000054.1 GCA_003522145.1 Clostridiales bacterium
TCCGTACAATTTGGGGCAGTTCACGCTGCCATAGGAGCTTCTCAATTCAAAAAGGCCGCTTTCTTCTCTTTCGCTTTTTCCGATGTCAGAGAATTCCTTTTATCTTTTCCCGCACCAGATCATTTTCCCCGGTGGCCAGAAGAAACAGCCAGTTGCCGTTGCCGTACACCTGTGCGGAGGAAATACAGGACTCATAGTCCTCCCGCATATATCTGCGCACATCGGCCTTTTGCAAAAGCTCCAGACGCCGGCGCAAAAGAGCCTCCCCCCTCGGCGCTTCCGAAGGATGGCGGATTTTACACAGAAAGATCTGATAGCCGTCCTCCCCTTTTCCGAAAACCAGCAAGCAGTCCTCGAACAGCGAAAGATGCAACAGGGCATTTTCATCATCAAAAACAGCTTTTAAAAAGTTTTCCTCCGGCTTTTTCCCATAGGCTCCCGAAAGGTCGTAGACGGTACAGTCCTGCCGGGTGCACAGTGCATCCAAAAGTCTTTTTCCTTCGTCCTTTTCCTGCCCGCAGGAGGAAAAAAGGCATAGAATTGCACACAAAAACAAAACGCCCACTCTTCTTTTCATCCTGATCCCTCCGGAACAGTGTATGAAAAGAGAGAGGGCGTTATGCCTTACTCTTTGCCGAAGAGCGCAACGATACGCCGGGCGGCCTCTGCCGTATCCTCCGGACTGCCGAAGGAAGAAAGGCGGAAATAGCCGGTTCCGCAGGCGCCGAAGCCTTCTCCGGGGGTACCCACAATCTGAGCTTTTTCAAGCAAAAAGTCGAAAAGCTCCCAGCCGCCCATGCCATTCGGGCATTGCATCCAGACATAGGGGGCGTTCTTGCCGCCGAAATACCGGATGCCGCACCGGTCCAATGCTTCCATCAGAACTGCGGCATTCTTCTTATATACACCGATGTTTTCGTGAATCTGACGCTGTCCTTCGGGTGTAAAGACCGCCGCCGCCCCCCGCTGAAGAATGTAGGAAACGCCGTTGGTCTTAGTGGTACGGTTGCGCACCCACATATCGTTGAAGCACATTCCCTGCCGCACCAGAGCCTTGGGAATTACGGTATACCCGCAACGGGTGCCGGTGAATCCGGCGGTTTTGGAAAGGGAGCTGATCTCAATGGCACAGCTGCGGCTTCCTTCAACCTCGTAAATGCTGTGTGGCAGACTCTCGTCCTTGATGTAGGCCTCATAGGCCGCATCAAACAGGATCACTGCTCCTGTTTCGTTGGCGAAATCCACCCATTTCTTCAGTTTTTCTTTTGTGAATACCGCTCCGGTAGGGTTATTGGGCGAACAAATATAGATCATATCCGCCGAAAGTCCTTCCTTGGGCAGGGGAGTGAACCCATTGGAAGCATCCGAAGGATAGTGAATGATCCGGTGCCCGGCGATCACATTGGCATCCACATAGGCAGGATAGGCCGGCTCCATCACCAGAACGGTGTTGTCCGCCGAAAACAGGTCCAGAATATCGCCCAACTCGTCGCTGGCGCCGCTGGACGCAAAGATTTCCTCTTCTTCCAACAGAACATTCCGCTTTTCATAGTATTCTTTCAGAACTTTTTTATAAAAATCCGCACCGCATTCAGGCATATAGCCGTGAAAACGCTCCTTGTGGGCCTGGTCCTCCACCGCCTCGTGCAAGGCCTTGATGACTTCGCTACAGAGAGGCAGTGTCACATCGCCCACGCCCAAGCGCAGAAGCTTGGTTCCGGGGTGTGCCTCGCAGTATGCCTTTGTCTTCAAAGAAATGTTATAAAACAGGTAGGAACTCTGCAGTTCCTTATAATGCACATTCGGCTTCACCATCGGCCGTTTCTCCTTCATAAACAGTTTCGGCGGGTCCGGTCATCACCACATCCCCGTCTTTAAACACGCATATACGCAGTGTTCCGCCGTCCAAATGTACCTGAATATCCTCGCCGGGACGGCAAAGTCCTTCCCGCACGGCGGCGGCGGCCGATGCGCAGGCTCCGGTGCCGCAGGCAAGAGTGATTCCGCTTCCCCGCTCCCAGACCCGCATCCGCAACTCATTGTTTCCAAGGAACTGGACGAATTCCGCATTTACACCGCCCTCAAAAGCGGGATGCTTTTCCAAGGCCGCCCCAACGGTGGTCAGAGGCGCTTCCTCGGCATTTTCGGTAAAGACCACGCAATGGGGATTTCCCACCGAAACGGGAATACAGCGCAGGGCCTGTCCGCAGACCGTCAGCACTTTTTCCACCCCTACAACAGCCTTTCCCATATGAACCGAAACCTCCCGGACCTTTCCGTCCTTCACCGAAAGCGAAAGGGTCTTGATGCCCGAAAGGGTCTCAATTTTCAGATTTTTTTTGGTCGTGTACCCCTTGTCAAAAAGGTACTTTCCCACGCACCGGATCCCGTTTCCGCACATTTTTGCTTCGCTTCCGTCGGCATTGAAGATGCGCATTTTGAAATCGGCTGTTGCAGAGGGCAGAATGTACACGATCCCGTCCGAGCCGGCACCGAAATGCCGGTCTGAAAGGCGCTTTGACAGTTCCCCCGGATTTACCGGTTCTTTTTCGCTGTAGATGTAAAGGTAATCGTTACCCAACCCCTGCATTTTGGTAAACTTCATAAAGGCACCTCCAAGGATCGTTTATTTCAGCACCACTCAATGGTTGCCGGCGGCTTGCCGGTAATATCGTAGACCACTCTGCCCACGCCCTTCACTTCGTTGACGATCTTGGCAGAGACTACCGACAGAATGCGGTGGGATATGTGGGAATATTCGCAGGTCATAAAATCGGAAGTGCGGACGGCACGCAAAGCCACTGTATAATCGTAGGTGCGGAAGTCTCCGACCACACC
This sequence comes from Clostridiales bacterium, assembly GCA_003522145.1. Classification (GTDB taxonomy): domain Bacteria; phylum Bacillota; class Clostridia; order Oscillospirales; family CAG-272; genus UBA11512. The sequence goes on from DPGD01000054.1 coordinate 2,839, forward strand.
CACAGAACGGGTATCGGTCAAAACTGCAAAATACTGGTCGGCACGAACCTTTCTGGATTCCACGGCCTCTCTGAAAATGGCATCCGCCTCTCTTAATATCTCCAGCTTTTCCTTTGTGATTTCCCCGATGATCCGAACACCCAGGCCGGGTCCCGGGAACGGTTGCCGTTCCACGAACTTCTTCTGCAGTCCCAACTGTCTGCCCAATGCCCGCACCTCGTCCTTGAACAAGCTGCGCAAAGGCTCTACAAGGCCGGTAAAGACCATGTTCTTCGGCAGTCCTCCCACATTGTGGTGGCTCTTGATGACCGCCGCCTTGCTTCCGCCCGACTCGATGACATCGGGATAAATGGTGCCCTGGGCAAGGAATTTCACATCGGGCAACTGCTTGGCACGAACCTCTTCAAAAACCTTGACGAATTCCGCGCCGATAATTTTCCGTTTTTCTTCCGGATCGGTCACGCCCTTCAGCGCCGCAAGGAATTGCTCCTCGGCGTTGACTCTGATAAAATCCAGGTCTCTGCCTCTGAAGGCCTCTTCCACTTCGTCGCCTTCGTTTTTCCGCATCAGACCGTGGTCCACAAAGATGCAGTGCAGCTTTCCGGGAATGGCCTTGGAAAGCAATGCGGCACAGACCGAAGAATCCACTCCGCCGGAAAGCCCCAACAGCACCTCGCTGTCGCCCACCTGCTGCCGGACCTGCTCGATCAGCTTGCCTTCCAGATTCCGCAAGCTGTAGTCCCCTGTGGCTCCGCAGACATTATAGAGGAAGTTATGAATCATCCGGATACCGTCGGGAGTGCTTTCCACCTCCGGGTGAAACTGCATACCGTAAAGGTTCCGCTCCCGGTTTTCTATGGCCGCATTTACGCAGTGACCGGTGGTTGCCACCGAGACAAAGCCCTTGGGCAGAACCGTGACCTGATCGGTATGGCTCATCAAACCGATCTGCTCGCTTTTCAAGCCCTCGAACAGAGGCGAAAAGGTATTTACCTTCATCTTGGTCTTTCCGTATTCGCTGACGGCGCAGGGGGATACCTCTCCGCCTACAGACCAGGCAAGAAGCTGGTTGCCGTAGCAAATGCCCAGCACCGGAATGCCCAATTCAAAAATTCTCTTGTCACAATGGGGCGAATCCTCTTTGTAAACGCTGTTGGGTCCTCCGGTCAGAATGATTCCTATGGGGTTGATTTCTTTGATTTCTTCCGGGGTGATATCTCCCGCTTTCACGATGGAAAACACCTTGCACTCTCTCACCCTGCGGGCAATCAGTTCCTTATACTGCCCTCCGAAATCCAGAATCAGAACGGTTTGCGTAGCCATGTTTTTTCTCCATATCCTGCATAAAATTTTCTTCTTTGGTTGTTCGGCGCTTTATTTGCCGTATTTGTGCTCCAATGCGGCCGCTATAAAGCCCCTGAAAAGGGGGTGGGCTTTGTTGGGTCGTGATTTGAATTCGGGATGATACTGCACGCCCACATAAAAGGGACGATCGGTCAGCTCTACCGTTTCCACCAGTCTGCCGTCAGGCGAAAGACCCGAAACCGTCAGACCCGCCTCGGTCAGGCAGTCTCTGTAATCGTTATTGAATTCATACCGATGGCGGTGCCGCTCGGAAATTTCCTTTGCTCCGTAGCACCGTTCCATGGTGGTGCCCTCTTTGACCGCACAGGGGTAAGCGCCTAAACGCAGAGTGCCGCCTTTGTCAATGTTATCGCTTTGTCCGGGCATGAAATCAATGACCTTATGCTTGCACAGCTCATCAAACTCCCCGGAGTGGGCATCGGAAATGCCGGCCACATTCCGGGCATACTCAATGACCGCCACCTGCATCCCCAGACAAATGCCGAAATAGGGCAGATTCCGTTCTCTTGCATACTTTGCCGAAAGGATCATGCCGTCCACACCTCTGGAACCAAATCCGCCCGGCACAATAATGCCGTCCAAGGACCCCAGATTCTCCTCGGCGTTCGCCTCTGTCAGATTCTCGGAGTCAATCCAGTGAATCCGGATATGGGTATTCAGGGTATATCCGGCATGGCGCATGGCCTCGGCCACCGAAAGATAGGCATCGTGCAACTGAACATACTTGCCCACCAGCCCGATATGTACTTCCTTTTCCCGGTATTTGATTCTTCCGACCATCTCCTCCCATTCGGTCAGGTCCGGCTCGGGAGCGTTAATGTTCAATTCTCTGCAAACGACCCCCGAAAAATTGGACTTTTCCAGCATCAGGGGCGCTTCGTACAGGTACGGAAGGGTGATATTTTCGATCACGCAGTCGGGCTTTACATTACAGAACAGCGAGATCTTGTGAAAAATCGATTCTTCCAAAGGTTCGTCGCACCGCAGAACGATGATGTTGGGGTTGATGCCCATTCCCTGCAATTCCTTCACGGAATGCTGGGTGGGTTTGGATTTGTGCTCGTCTGAACCTCTGAGAAAAGGAACCAGGGTCACATGGATAAACAGACTGCTTTCTCTGCCGACCTCCAGGGAGATCTGCCGGACGGCCTCCAGAAACGGCTGAGACTCAATGTCGCCGATGGTTCCTCCGATTTCGGTGATGACCACATCGGCATCGGTTTGCTTTCCGACCCGGTAAACAAACTCCTTGATCTCATTGGTGATGTGGGGAATGACCTGAACCGTTGACCCCAGATACTCCCCTCTGCGCTCCTTGTTCAGCACATTCCAGTAGACCTTACCGGTGGTGAGATTGGAATACTTATTCAGATTTTCGTCGATAAAACGCTCATAGTGTCCCAAGTCCAGGTCGGTTTCTGCGCCGTCTTCGGTCACATACACCTCTCCGTGCTGGTAAGGACTCATGGTGCCGGGGTCCACATTGATATAGGGATCCAGTTTCTGGGCCGCCACCTTCAACCCTCTTGATTTCAGAAGTCTTCCTAACGATGCCGCTGTAATGCCCTTTCCCAATCCGGACACCACGCCGCCGGTCACAAAAATATACTTTGTCATAGAAGCAAGGCCTTTCCTCTCACTTTATTTTTCATTGTTTGATCTCAGTATTTCCCTTGCAACGGCTGTTTTGGAAATACACCGGTCCATCGCCCTTTTTTCGATATAGCGATGCGCCTCTTTTTCGGACATCTTTTCCCTTTCCATCAACCGCCATTTTGCCCGGTTCAGCAGTCGGATTTCCGCCATTTTTTCGTCCATCGTCCGGGGTTCCTGCTCCATACGGCGCAGACGGTCGCTCGTGCAGGAAAGAAGCTGTAAGGATTGCAGCAGCATCCGGCCATTCACCGGCTTTGAAAGGGTCAGAATTCCATAGGGAGAAAGCTTCGGCTCTAAATCCGGATAGTCCTCTGCCCGCAGAAGAAACAGCACGCCGGTCCTGCTTTCGGTGCTCACATCCAGCGCTAACTCCGTACCGTAGCCGTCAGGCAGAGGCCCGTTGAGCACCAGAATGTCGCATCGGTTTTCAAGAAGGAACCTTGCTGCGCTTGCCCCATCCCCCGAAACGGTGACCGGTCCGTAGCGTTCCTTCGGAAGAATTCCGAGAAAGACGGCATTGAATTTCGGGGAGGAGGAAACCAATAAAAGACTGTACCATCGCTCCGGCAAACTCATCTCCGTCTCCTTTTGCATTTTCAGGAAAGATACCCGGTTAAAATCGTGTCGTTTAATATCTTCCTTACAAAATCGCTTTCCCTGGCCCGTTTCTTTGCCTCGTCAAGGCTTTCAGGCAGGGTTTCAAATTTTTCGCAAACCTCTTTCGGGGCTGTGTACAGATTGATGTCCGCCGCTTCGGGAAGACAGAAATGCCCTTGAATCCCGGCAAGTCCCGCATGGATCAGAAGCGCAAAAGCAAGGTAAGGATTGCACAGAGGATCCGGAGAGCGCAACTCCGCCCGACGGTATTCGCCCTTGGCCGCCGGAATGCGGATCAGCTGGGAGCGGTTCTCGCTGGACCAGGAAATGTAGCGGGGGGCCTTGTCCGCACCGAAGCGCCGATAGGACTCTTCCGAAATGTTCAGAAAGGCAGTCATTTCCCCTGCATATTTCAAAATACCCGCCATCACGAAAGGAAGAATCTCCTCCCCGGTGGCACTTTTAGCCGAAATATTGATGTGCATTCCATTACCCGGACGATCCGGAAGAGGTTTTGGCGAAAAGTCGGCGCAAAGACCGTTTCTTGCCGCTACCGCACGCACGACCGTCTGAAAGGTCAGGGCATCGTCTGCCGCCGTCTCCGGGTCGGAATAGCGGAAATCGATTTCATTTTGTCCGGGTCCTTCCTCATGGTGAGAGCTTTCGGGCCGGATGCCCATGCGCTCCAATGTGAGGCAGATCTCCCGGCGCACATTCTCTCCCTTGTCTTCAGGCGCCACATCCATATAGCCAGCCCGGTCGTAAGGAATTTTTGTCTGTTCGCCCTGCTCATCCTGCTTGAAAAGGTAAAACTCCATCTCTGATCCGAAAGCAAAGGTGATCCCCTTCTCTTTTGCCCTTTTCACCGCATCCCCTAAGATCCGCCGGGTGTCACCCTCAAAGGCGGTTCCGTTAGGCTTGACCACCCGACAGTACATCCGCACCACCTTTCCGTTCTCCGGACGCCAGGGCAACACCGAAAGCGTAGACGGATCGGGATGCAGGAACAAATCGGAATGAACCTTCCCGCCAAAGCCCGAAATCGCCGAAGCGTCAATGGCAATTCCGTCGGAAAAGGCTCTCTTCAGCTCCTGTGGAACAATGGAAACATTTTTCTGTCTGCCGAAAATATCGCAGAAAGCCAGACGGATGAATTTCACATCCTCCTCGGCGATATACTGCATCACTTCTTCCCGGGTGTATTTCATGCCTGTTCCTTTCCAACTTCTGTAAGCTACGGTTGTCGGTCCCTTCCGGCTCGTTTTCTCCCGCTGTCCCTCCTCAGAGTCGGTCAGGGGGCACAGGAAAAAGAACCAAGAACCGCATTTCCGGACAGATTACATCCGGCTCCGGATTTTTCAACCGGAGGTTCTGATCCTGATCCTGAAATCATCAAAGAAAACTCTCGGATTTTCAAATAAAGAAAGACGCCGATTCCGCCATAAGGGTACCCTCTGCGGAATGGACGCCTTTGCCCATCCTTTTCCGATTATAGCATTTGTTTTTCCCCGTGTCAAGACTTATCTTTGCAATAATTGCTAAAAAACCTGTGTGCGGAAGCAAAAAGTCCGGGGTTATCCAAGCAACGAAAAGCACAGAGAAACCGGAAAAGAACCGTTCCCGGAGAATACCCCTCCCTGCAGAGCAGTCCTGCTTTTCACTGCCTCCAAAGCCTTTTCTTCCGTCGGGATGAAACAAAAATTCAGGGCTTTCCTATCGGAGGAGGAAAGAATCGCCGAACCGAAAAAAAAGAAAAGGCACAGCCCCACGGTGCCAAGAACCCCCTGCACCGCTGCTGCACCTTTCTGTTTTCGGAAGACGGAACTCAATCTGCCAGGACCGAAATCTTGTTCTGCGTAATCTCGGTGATCAGATCCACGACCCACGCAATGAAGTTGCCCACGCCGGTAACCAGACAAAGAATACCCACCACCAGGGTCACGATATTCTTGGTTTCAAGGTACCGGAGAATTCTGTAAATACCGCCGATGAGGCCGCCGAGAAATACCTGGAGAAGAATCTTGGCGATCTTGGGAAGGGCTTCATACTGCTCTGTGATTTTCATACGCTGAATCTCCTTTCAAAAGTTTAGGGATGTATGCAACACCATGATAACATAAAAAATTTTTTTGTCAACACATTCTTTCGTCATTCCCACTCAAAAAGTTCGTCCGAATGCACATTCCAGCAAAAAAACAATATGAAGCCCGTACAATATAAAGAAAAGTTATATCTCATATTCAAAAAGAGTTATCCCCGCCGCCCGATTTTTTCAAAAAACGATTGACTAACTTTTCCAAGAGGTGTACAATAGAGTGAAAAATAAGGTGGAGGTAAAAGCAATGAGCAGAGTTTACAATTTTTCAGCAGGTCCTTCGATGCTCCCGATGGAGGTTTTGCAGAAATGCGCTGACCAGATGTTTGACTACGAAGGTTCCGGAATGTCGGTGATGGAAATGAGCCATCGGTCCCCTGTTTACGATAAGATCATCAAGGATACCGAGGCGGCACTGCGCCGGGTGATGAACATTCCCGACAATTACAAGGTTCTCTTCGTGCAGGGAGGAGCCTCTCAGGTCTTCGCATCGGTTCCCCTGAATCTGTTGCCCGAAGGCGGCACGGCGGATTATATTGTTTCCGGCCAGTTTTCCGGAAAAGCATACAAGGAAGCCTTGAAATACGGGAATGTACGGGAGGTAGCCACCTCCAAGGCCGACGGCTTCACCTATGTTCCGTATGTTGCCAGGGAAGAATTCAATCCCGAAGCTTCCTATGTGCATATCTGCTACAACAATACGATCTACGGCACCAAATTTCACTATATTCCCGATACCGGGGATATTCCGTTGGTGGCCGATATGTCCTCCTGCATCCTGTCTGAGCCTGTGGATGTGAGCAAGTTCGGCGTGATCTATGCCGGTGCCCAGAAGAATATGGCTCCTGCCGGATTGACCGTCATCATTGTAAGAGAAGACCTGCTCGGAAACGCACGCCCGGAATGCCCCACGATGCTGGATTGGAAGGTTGCGGCGGATAACGATTCGATGTACAACACGCCCCCCACCTACCCCATCTATGTGGCAGGCCTGGTTTTCGATTGGCTTGAGAACACCGTGGGCGGATTGGACAAGATGTACGAGCGGAATAAAAAGAAAGCAGACCTGCTTTACGATTATCTGGACAGTCAGGATTACTATACTTCCAATGTAAAAAAAGAAAACCGTTCCATGATGAATGTCCGCTTCGTGACCGGTGATCCGGATTTGGATGCCAAGTTTGTAAAGGAATCCAAGCTGGACGGTATGACCAATCTGAAGGGGCACCGTTCCACCGGCGGTATGCGGGCTTCCATCTACAACGCTATGCCCTATGAAGGCGTGGAGCATCTGGTGGCCTTCATGAAGAAGTTTGCGGCAGAGAACCCCAAGCCCAAGGCATAAAACAGTCGAATTGAAAAGGGATCGCATCCGTCCCAACAACGGAAGGGTGCTTTCCCTTTTATTATTTCTCAGACTATTTTTCAGAAAGGACGGCGCAAAAGCGTCAAAAAACATGAAAAACATTCTTTTGATGAACAAAATTGCATCCTGCGGCACTTCCCTGTTCGGCAGTGAGTACACCGTTTCCGACAGCGTGGCTGAGCCGGTCGGAATGATGGTTCGTTCGGCTTCTCTTCTGGAAACGACCTTTGACCCTTCCTTGGAAGCCATTGCACGGGCAGGCGCCGGCGTAAACAACATTCCGGTGAATCGCTGTGCCGAAGAGGGGATCGTGGTTTTCAACACTCCCGGAGCAAACGCCAACGCCGTGAAGGAACTGGCACTCTGCGCTTTGCTCTTAGCCTCCAGAGATGTGGTGGGCGGCATTCAGTGGGCGGGCACCCTTGAAGGAAACGAGTTGGGGGTGGCCAAAGCCGTTGAAAAGGGAAAATCGGCCTTCGGCGGCTGTGAAATTTCCGGCAAAACTCTCGGAATCATCGGTCTTGGTGCCATTGGCCGACTGCTGGCCAATGCGGCTGTGGCTTTGGGTATGCAGGTAGTCGGATGCGATCCCTACTTATCGGACGAGGCCGCAAAACAGCTGGATCCTTCGGTGAAACGACTGTCCGCCTTTGAAGAGGTGTATGCCCTTTCGGATTATATTTCTCTCCATGTTCCGGCAACTCCCCAGACCAAGGGTATGGTGAACGATACCAGCATTGCGCAAATGAAAGACGGCGTGCGGATTCTCAATCTGGCAAGAGCGGATCTGGTGGATTTTGTCAGCCTGAAATCGGCATTGGCAAGCGGCAAAATCAAAAAATATGTCACCGATTTCCCCACCGAAGAGACCATCCGGGTTCCGGGCATTGTGGCCATTCCCCATTTGGGCGCTTCCACCGAGGAGGCGGAAGACAACTGTGCAGTGATGGCGGCCAAGGAACTGATCGACTTCCTGGAGAACGGAAATATCGTAAACAGTGTGAACTACCCCTCCCTGTCCGCTCCCCGTGCAGGCGCTCACCGGCTGTGTGTGCTGGCCGCAGCAGACACCGAGATTCAAAAGGTCCTTTCCTGCGTCACCGATCTGAAGAGCAGTGCTTCTGCCTGCAAAAAGAGCACCTGCATTCTGATCGATACCGATGCAGAGCCCACGGCTGCCGCAGAGGCGATCCGCACCATTCCCGGTGTGCGTCGGGTTCTTCAAAGATAAAATTTCCGGCTCCGTTGCGGCAATTCGCATAAAAAAGGCTGTAGATTTTCTCATGCCGAAACCCAAAACCGATTTGAAAGACAGTTGCGTTCCAAGCGGCTGTCTTTCTTTATATGCGGAAGCTCCGCATCGGTCAGAACTGCAGGGAAGCCAACCGAAAGTGTGTAAAAAAGACTTCCCGCACAGACGCAAAGACACTTTTAAAGACTTCATATACCGGAAAGCAAGCCGGTCATAGGCCTCCGGACACCGTTGGTTCTCCTGCAAAATTCACCCGACAGCGGACTCGGAAAGCGGTTCGCAAAAAAAAAACAAAATCTTTTTTCCGAAAGCCATTGACAAACATTCGTTTGTGTTCTATACTGTATAAAGAACAAATGTTCGCATTCAGGAAGGTGGCTTGCGCTCATGGAACCCGGTCCGAAGAGAGATTTTTCCGATTTTAACCCTTTTTCCTTGAAGGAAAGCGGTTCTTCCCCGCCCAAAGACCGGGTGATTCTGCATTGCGACCTGAACAATTTTTATGCTTCTGTGGAATGTTTGGACAAGCCCTATTTGAAAAACCGACCGGTGGCGGTGTGCGGCGATCCGGAAAGACGCCACGGCATTGTTTTAGCCAAGAATGAGCCGGCCAAACGGTTTGGCATTCAAACCGGGGAACCGCTTTGCGTGGCCAAAGCCAAATGCCCGGCTATTCTCTTCCTTCCGGCCCATCCGGCGTCGTATAAGGAATATTCCCAAAAATTGCGCCGGTTGTACCGACGGTATACCGATCAGATCGAAAGCTTCGGCATAGACGAATGCTTTCTGGATGTAACAGGAAGTCTGGGACTTTTCGGCACCGGGGAGCAGATTGCAAACGAATTGCGGACTGCCGCCAAAGCAACTACCGGACTGACCATTTCTGCCGGAGTTTCTTTCAACAAAACCTTTTCCAAAATGGGAAGCGACTATAAAAAACCCGATGCCACGACCCTGATTTCAAGAAACAATTACAAAGAGCTTCTGTGGCCGCTTCCGGTTGAAAATATGCTCTTTGCAGGCAGAGCTACCGCCGAAAAGCTGCGTCTTTTCGGTATTCACACCATTGGAGAACTGGCCCTGACACCGCAGAAGGTGCTTGAAAAATACTTTGGCAAAGCCGGTGTCCAGCTTCATGCCAAAGCCAACGGCTTTGATCCGGAGCCGGTACAAAAAGACGACTTTCTGCGCCCTCCTGAGAGCATCGGAAACAGTCTGACCTGTCCCTTTGACCTCGTTTCCATGGACGAAGTCCGTCCGGTGCTGTTCATGCTGTGCGACAGCGTGTCCGCCCGCCTGCGCCGGCACTCCCTGAAATGCCGTGTGTTGGTTCTTTCCGTTCGCACAAACCGATTTGAGAACCGAACCCACCAAAAAATTCTGTCGGAGGAAACCCACCTGTCCACCGTGTTGTTTTACAACGCTCTTTCCCTTTACGAGCAGACAAAACGGGCGGGAGAAGCGCTGCGGGGACTGGGCATCTGTGCCAAGAAACTGACAGACGAAAATTCAATTCAGTTATCTTTTCTTGACGGCTCCTTGGAACGGGCCAAAAAAGAGAAATTGGAACAGACCGTGGATCGTATAAGAGAGCGGTTCGGGAATAAAATTCTCGGAAGCGCCCTGTATCTGACCCAACCGGAGCTCTGCTCTGATCATCCGCTTTACAGGGAGGACGAACCTTTTCGGCATTCTTAGATTCAAAACCGGCGGAAAAATCTGCCGTCCTTGACTTTTTTCATTTCTCTGGTATGCTGTACTGTATCATATGGAAAAGGAGAGCTTACCTTGTCAAAATTGCTTTATATCAATGCCTGCGTGCGGGATGACTCCAGAACCGCAGAGCTGACAAAAACCTATTTAGAGGGCTTTTCCGGAGAAATGGAGGAGGTAAGACTGGAAAGCCTTCCTCTTGCTCCTCTGAAAAGCAAAAGCCTTGAAATGCAAAATGCCTTTGCCCAAAACAAACAATGGGACGACCCGATGTTTCTTCTGGCAAAACAGTTTCGGGAATGCGAGCAGCTTCTGGTGTCAGCCCCCTACTGGCATCTGTCCTTCCCGGCCCTTTTGCGTACCTATTTTGAAAATGTATGCGTCTGCGGACTGACCTTCCGGTACAGTCCCGAAGGAAGGCCCCTGAGCCTTTGCAGATTGAACAAGCTGACCTACATCACCACCTCCGGCGGTATTATCGGAGAATACAACTTCGGCTTCAACTATCTGAAGGCCCTTTGCGGGTGTTTTTACGGTGTGAAGGATTTTGAGTTCTTTTCGGCCGAAGGTCTGGACATTAAAGAAAACGATGCCGGGACCATTCTGGAGGAAGCCAAGAAAAAGATACGAAAGAGAGGCTGACCTTCCCTATCGGGCCGGAGCTCTGCTTTTCGTATGGAACTGTGCCCTGAAAGTTTTTCGCTTTTTTTCAAAAAACGATTGACAAAACAGGAAAAAACAAGTAGAATGGTGTGGAATGCAAAAAGAAGAATAAATTTCCCCGGAGGAATTACAGATGAAATTGGTGTCCAATGAAAAAACCGAGCAGAACACAGTAACACTGAAATTTACGATCGCCAAGGATGTTTTCGACGCTCAGACCGAAAAGGTTTATAACCGGAAGAAAAACAAGATTACGATCCAGGGCTTCCGTCCCGGTAAAGCTCCCCGCCACATGATCGAAAAGATCTACGGCAAGGGTGTTTTCTACGAGGACGCTCTCAACGACCTTCTGCCCGGTGAGTATGCCGAAGCGCTGAAGGAATCCGGCATCAAGGCCGTGGCTCAGCCTGAAATTGATGTGGAATCCATTGACGAAAACGGCGTTCTGGTGGTGGCCAAAGTCACCGTCAAGCCTGAAGTGGAGATCGAAGGCTATACCGGCATTGCCCTTTCAAAGGAAACCGTGAAGGTAACCGAAAAGGAAGTGGAAGAGGAGCTGGAGAATGTCCGTTCCCGTCAGGGCAGAGAGATCGAAGTCACCGACCGTCCCGCAAAGAACGGGGATACGGCCAATATCGATTACGAAGGCTTTGCCGACGGCGTTGCCTTTGAAGGCGGAAAGGCCGAAAAGCAGGATTTGAAGCTGGGCTCCAACACCTTTATTCCCGGATTTGAGGATCAGGTCATCGGTCACAGTGTTGGCGATGAATTTGAAATCCAGGTCACCTTCCCCACCGAATACCATGCCCCTGAGCTGGCCGGAAAGGACGCTACCTTCAAAATCAAACTGAACGGTCTGAAATATACCGAACTGCCCGAAGTGGATGATGAATTTGCCAAGGATGTTTCGGAATTCGATACCCTGGCTGAATACAAGGCCGACCTGAAGGCAAAAATACAGAAGAGAAAAGAAGCGGAAGCCGACCGGGTCTTTGAAGGAAAACTGGCAGATGCCTTGGTGGAGAAGCTGGAAGTCGCTCTCCCCGAAGCTATGGTGAATGCCGAGGCCGAGAATATGCTCCGGGATTACGACATGAATCTCCGTCAGAACGGTCTGGATCTGAAAACCTACCTGAAGTACACCGGTAAGGAACTGAATGATCTGCGGGAAGACTTCAAGCCCCGTGCGGAGAAGCAGTTGAAGCTCCGGTTGGCTCTGGAGAAGATTGCACAGAAAGAAAACCTGAGCGTCACCGAGGAGGAAATCAAAAAGGAGATTGCCGACCTTGCCGCCGCTTACAACATGAGCGCCGACGATGTGAAGGCCTATGTGGCCAAAGAGGACCTTGAAAACGATCTTCTTTCAAGAAAGGCCATGGATCTGGTAAAATCCACAGCCAAAAAGCCCAGAGCCAGCAAAAAGAAGGCAAGCACCGAGGAACCGGCAGGGGAACAGCCGGCTGAAAACAAGGAAAACAAGGCAGAGTAACAGTTCCCACAAAACCGTGGCAAAAAACCGCAGCAAAGGAGATATTTATGGCACTTGTACCAACCGTCATTGAACAAACCGGCAGGGGTGAACGGGCGTATGACATCTATTCCCGGCTTTTGAACGACCGCATCATCTTTTTGGCGGACGAAGTGAACGACACCACCGCTTCCCTCGTGGTCGCACAGCTTCTGTTCTTGGAAGCACAGGACCCCGACAAGGACATTTCCCTGTATATCAACAGCCCCGGCGGATCGGTTACCGCAGGCCTTGCGATCTATGATACCATGAACTATATCAAGTGCGATGTTTCCACGATCTGCATCGGAATGGCGGCATCGATGGGAGCCTTTCTGCTCTCCTCCGGTGCCAAGGGCAAACGGTATGCTTTGCCGAATTCGGAAATCATGATTCATCAGCCTTTGGGCGGTTTTCAGGGTCAGGCAACCGACATTAAGATTCATGCGGAAAACATTCTGAAAATCAAAGATAAGCTCAACTCTATTCTTTCCGCCAACACCGGCAAGCCCTTAGAGCGGATCTATAACGACACCGAACGGGATAATTTCATGACTGCCGAGGAGGCCTGTGCCTACGGCCTGATTGACAAAGTGGTTTCCAAGCGGGAAGACTGATATTTTCCTTTGTCCGGAATGTTTTAAAAACTGGGGATGTCACAGAATTTGCGACATCCCCTTCGCCAGTACAAATCCGAATAAGACGAATACGAATTGAAAGGGTTCCTTCATGGCCAATCAGAACAATCAGAACAACAAACAGCGGCTTCGCCACTGCTCCTTTTGCGGAAGAGACGAGCTTTCCGTGGAATTTCTCATTCCTTCCCCGGAAGGAGCCTATATCTGCGACTGTTGCATTGAAACCTGCAGTGAGCTTATAGCCGAGCATCGGAATGTGGGTACCAATGAAAAAAAGAAAATCAAAAAAGGCGAATTGCCCTTTACCACGGAAACCCTTCCAAAGCCCTCCCAGATCAAAGAAACTCTGGATGAGTATGTAATTGGGCAGGATGAAGCCAAAAAAGCACTTTCCGTGGCGGTTTACAACCACTATAAGCGCATTCTTTCCAAGAAGAAAAAGGGCGCAGAGGACGGGGTGGACATTCAGAAAAGCAATGTACTGATGTTGGGTGCCACGGGCGTGGGAAAGACCTTTTTGGCCCAGACCCTTGCAAGGACTCTCCAGGTTCCCTTTGCCATTGCAGACGCCACCACGCTGACCGAAGCGGGCTATGTGGGCGAAGATGTGGAGAATATTCTCCTGAAGCTGATTCAGGCGGCCGATTTTGATGTGGAAAAGGCTCAATACGGCATTATCTATGTGGACGAAATCGATAAGATCGCCAGACGCAGTGAAAACCGCTCCATCACCCGGGATGTTTCGGGAGAAGGAGTACAGCAGGCACTTCTGAAAATTCTGGAAGGAACCGTGGCCAATGTGCCGCCAAACGGCGGGCGCAAGCATCCCAATCAGGATTTTATACAGATCAACACCGAAAATATTCTCTTCATCTGCGGCGGCGCCTTTGAGGGGCTGGACGGCCTGATTGAAAAGCGGGAGGGTTCCCAGACCATGGGCTTTGGCGGCAAGGTACTGACCAAAGAGGAGCGCTCGAAATCCACGGTTCTGCGGGATGCACAGGCCCACGACATTGTAAAATTCGGCATGATTCCCGAGCTGGTGGGCAGACTTCCGGTCATTGTTTCTCTGGATCCCTTAGACAAGGCCGCACTGATCTCCATTCTGAAAAAGCCTAAAAATGCTTTGCTCAAGCAATATCAAAAGCTCTTGCAAATGGACGGCGTGGAACTGGATTTCACGGAGGAAGCCTTGGATACCGTTGCGGATCTGGCGGTCAGACGGAACACCGGAGCAAGAGGACTGCGCTCCATTATGGAAGATGTGATGCTGAATGTAATGTACGAAGCACCCGGCATTCCGGGCCTTCAGAAGGTCGTGATCACACCGGCGGTGGTTGAAAAGAAGGAGAAGCCTCAGTATATCTGTAAAACCGATGTTGCATAAAAAATACCGTCAGGCGGATGTACTTCCGTTTGACGGTATTTGCCTTCTTAGAACCCCTTTTTTTCATTTTTTCCCCCTCCGGTCCGGTTTCACATTCCCGATTCGGAAGAGCGGGATAATATCCCCGCTTTTTACCCATTTCCGATTCCATTTTCCCTCTGAAATTCCGGACTCAGGAAAGCATCCTTTTTCCGGTAGCCGTACTTCTTCCCGCTTTTCAGCACCAGAACGGCGCTGAGAATCAGGGTCAGTGATTCTGCCACCGTCACTGCAAGCCAGATACCGTCCACATCCAACAACATCGGAAGCAGCAACACCGCGCCGCACTGCAAAACGAAGGTCCGACAGAGCGAAATCACTGCGGAAAGCAGACCGTTGTTTAGGGCGGTGAAGAAGGAGGAGGCAAACACATTGAATCCGAAAAACAGGAAAGAGGTGGCATAGAGGGTCATTGCCCGAACCGTCATATCCAGCAGGTCTTTGTTGTATGATACAAAGATCAAAGACAGGGGTCGGGCAAATACCACTGCTGTCAGAGTCATGGCCACAGCGGCAACGCCTGTGATAGTCAAACTTTTTTTCAGCAATCCCCGTACTTCCCGTTTGTTTCCGGCACCGTAATGAAAGCTGATTACAGGACTTGCACCCACCGAATATCCGAAAAAGAACCCTAAAAAGATGAAATTCACATACATCAGAACTCCGTAAGCCGCAACGCCCGCTTCCCCGGCATAGCGCAAGAGCTGGGCATTGTAAATCATCCCCACCACGGAGGCCGAAATATTGGAGACGAATTCGGAAATTCCGTTGGTAATCGTCTGTCGCAGTTCCTTGAAATTGAAATAGAATCCACCCAGATGCAAAGGAGAGCCGTTGTTTTCGGACAGAAAAAAGCCGAAAGGAATGATTCCGCCCACCACCTGACCGATCACCGTGGCGGCAGCGGCTCCGACCAACCCCCATTTAAAAAGATAGATAAAGAGAAAGTCCAAAAACATATTGGTCACCCCGGAAGAAACCGAAACGATCAGACCCAGCTTCGGACGCTCTGCTGCTACGAGGAAGCTCTGGAAAGCATTTTGAAGCATAAAGGCCGTGTTTCCGATGAGAAGCACCCGGGCATACACCACGCAGTCCTCCAGAAAGTGTTCCTCAGCGCCGATCAGTAAGGTGATCGGGCGTATGAACAGAATCCCCAGAACCGACAGAACGATCCCGCCAAAAACCGTCACATAGATCAGCATGGAAAAAACCTGATTGGCCTTTTTCCGGTTCCCTTCCCCCAGGATCTTTGCTACCAGCGCAGAGCCGCCGGTGCCGACAATAAAACCCAAGCCTCCCAAGATCATCACAACCGGCATGATAAAGTTGAGAGCGGTAAACTGACGGTCCCCGATGAAATTGGAGACAAAAAAGCCGTCCACAATGCCGTAAACCGAGCTGACCGTCATCATAATAATCGACGGCAACACAAAGCGCATCAGCGATCGGTAGCTGAAATGATCGGATAACTTGATCTTCATACAGTCCTCACTTTCCGAAGATACAGAAAAAAGTAACAGAAAAGGACAAGAACCAGGGTATAAAATACCACGCCTTATCCGCTCATTGATCCTGCAGAATAAAATTACGTTCCTGCGAGCCGGATTATTATACAGTAGACTGCGAGAAAAGTCAAGAGCGTTTTCAGATGTGTACACTCCCAAGAGGATCGTCTCGAAAGTAATTTCCGAACAAAAATATTTTTTGTTTTTAGAGAAAAAGGGGTTGCATTTTGTTTTGAAATATGGTATCATACAGAAGTCGGTTAGCGATGCCGGAATGATGGAATTGGCAGACGTGCTGGACTCAAAATCTACTTCGCCGTTTCATACCACCGTTCCGTAAACCCTTGATTTTACAAGGTTTTTTGAAAACTGAATATGTAACTTGCTTTTAATGTCCCTCCACGATGTCCCTCCGATTTCTCGGACAGGACATCGGGAGACGACTTAAAAATATAAATGCCGGTGTGTCGGAATTGGCAGACGAGACAGACTCAAAATCTGTTATCCGCAAGGGTGTGTGGGTTCGAGTCCCACCACCGGCACCAGACCTTAACAGCTCGTAAACCCTTGATTTATCGGGGTTTGCGGGCTTTTCTTTATGCTCTGCTCCGGTTATGTAACGCCCCTCCAACAACAGAAAATTCGCCGTTTTGCAGCTCATTTTCAGGAGGGACATTGGAGGGACATTGCGATTATTTGGAGGGATATACACCCAAAATCGCATTGGCAGACGCAACCTTTGAGGCGAAATTCAAGTGCGTATAAATGTTTGAAGTGGTCGAAATGTCGCTGTGTCCTAACCACTCCTGAATTTCTTTCAAGCTGACACCGTTTGCATACAAAAGGCTTGCGCAGCTATGCCGCAAATCGTGGAAACGAATCTTCCGCATACCGTTCTTTTCAAGCACCAGCGGGAAATGCTGGGTGATATAGCCGGGTTTTACAAGCTCTCCGATCTCGTTGACATAGATATAATCGGTGTATTGCCGGCAATACGACCTGCCGCACAGCTTTCGGTTTAGCTCCTGCTCCGCTTTCAGGCGGTACAGTACTTCCTCAAACGGTGGCACAAGGGGCAGGCTGCGATAGCTTGCTTTGGTCTTTGTCCGATCCTTTTGGATAATCTTGCTTTTGCCGTCAATGGTCGCCTGCGTTACTGTGTGCCGTATGGTGATTGTTTTCTTCTTGAAATCAATCGCATCCCATTTCAAGCCTACAGCCTCGCTGCGGCGCAGTCCGTAAAATGCGCCGAGGATAACGCCAAGCTCTATGGGGTCGCCCTTTACCACCTCAAAAAGACGGTTTAGCTCATCTTCCTCATAGGCGCTGCCGACAAACTTTTCCTTTTTCGGCCGTTCAATGCGATCCGCCGGGTTCGTGTCAATCAAACCAAGTTTGAAAGCGTGCTGCAACGCCTTTCGGATATTTGCGTGGCGGTGTATCACCGTGTTTGCGGAAACGCCCCGCACCGTCAGTTCATAGGTGTAATAGTCCTGAATGTGCTTTGGCTTTATCTCCCGTAAGAGCAGGCCGGGGTGGTGTTCCTCAAAGTATGGGATAATTTTGCTCTTAATTCCCATAGAATACGCCCCGTAGGTCGTTTCCTCCACATTCTTTTTTATCATTTCCAGCCAGTCGAGCAGAAATGTTGTAAAGAGTATGGAATCGGTGGAAACCTTGCCTGTACTGCGTTCTAATGCTCTTGCCTCCAACTCTGCTTCTTTGGCTGAACGGGCTTCTATGAGCATTTTTTCGGCACGCTTTTTGTTGCCCTTTACAGGGAGCCCCGTGGATTTTGACGGCGTGTGCCGTTTACCGTATTCATCCACATAGTTGAGTACGATATGATAGTACCCGTTTTTCTCTCGCAGATGTCCTGCTACCATAATAAAACCTCCTTTGAATGGTACAGCGTAGATTCATCTGCCATTGACATTTATATTGTAGCAGAAAGAATCCCACAGGCCAAATGTGCAAACAAGGTTTTACGCATTAGATTTATCTATCAGTTCCAAGTATTCCAGAATGTTGAGCTTCGGGATTCGATAGCGGCGGCCGACAATGAAACTTCTAATTTCCCCAGACCGCAAAAGCCTGTAAGCGGTTTTGTCGCAAATACCGCCGAGCATTTCACGCATCTGCTCAACATTGACTACATCGGGATAATCGGCAAATAGCAGTTTGTAGGCTGTTTGTGATTCCATAGGCAGCCTCCTATCTGTTTTTCGGGATAATCTCGTAGTCGTACCCTGTACGCTGATTACAGTAGGTACAGGTGTCTTTTTCGGTTTGCTGCGGGTCGATCCGGCGTAAAGAATAAGCGCCCGAACCGTAGAAATTGTCGGCACAAGCGCTGCAAAGACAAAGAATTAACTTTTTCGGTATGCTCTCAATCAGACCGATACTGACGGCAAGAGCATGATTGATACCGCGGATATGCTTATCGGACAGATGACCGATAAAGTCACCCAAACGGCGTTTATCAACGGTTCGCAGTTGTTCAAGCAAAACAATAGAGGGCAGTTCTAAACCGTCCTCTGCGTTGATGTAGTAATGGGTAGGCAACTTCGGCTTTGCGTCCGTTTTGCTTGTGACAGAAGCAATGATAACGGTGGGACTGTGCTTGTTTCCGACATTGTTTTGGATAATGACAACGGGACGATAACCCTCTTGTTCCGAGCCGATCCCTTGTCCCAAGTCAGCGTAATACATATCACCTCGTAGATATGTTTGATTCATAATGTTTGACCTCCTTTGAATTTAAGGCGAATATTCGCCTATGTAGGAAATCAAACAGCGGCACAGAATTAAGGTCAGGAAGATACAAACATTCTCCGTTTCAGCAGACCCGTCCCGCCGTATGATTTCATATTTCAAAAACGATCCTATTTGTCCTCGACACCCCGGATCGTTATGGGAAGTCATCAAACGGCTGGCGGCTCACCAGCTCCACGGGAATCTCACCCCCGGTAGGTTCTCTATCGGCTGCTCTCATTGCCTGCGACGGCTCACACACGAAAAATGCTGCTCGCTCGGACTGTGACTGAACAGGAGTATCATTAGCCCTATTGCTTATCATCGCCATACCGGGAGCCTCCCGATACTTATAGCCGGCTGTTTATCGCTCCTTGCCGGAAATCAGAAAGCCAAAGACCGTATAATCAAAATAGGTGTAATCTCGTTGCTTCTGTTTTCCGCAAATCGTGGCGCAGCCGCTAATGTGGCTTATGCTCATCACAATAGCAATAGGAATGTGTTTGATGAATGGGTATTCAGTTGTAAAAGAGCAAACCCATTCACCGCACAAAACGGAAAACAGGCAGAGAGTTTTCGTACCTCTCCACCTGTTTCCTCACTTAAAGCCTAAAACACAGGGACTATTTCAAAATTTTTTTCAAATTATTCAGAGCGGCATAAATCGAATCCTGCACCGTCTGATATTTGCATCCCTCCATTTCTGCAATTTGGGAGTATGTAAGTCCATTGAAATAATACAGTATGAGCCTGCGCCGTTGTGTTTCGGGCAGTTTGTTTATAGCGTTGTGCAACGCCTCATACCGCATATTGCGAAGAACCGCATCCTCAACCGATTCCGGGAGAACAAACGCCCGGTCATATAGAGTAGCTTCGGTAAGCTCTGAATGCTCGTAATGCCGATCCACTTCATTAAGAAATGAAAGATCGTCCAGTTCAAAGCAATTCAGAAGCTCAAACAGTTCTTTATTTATCAGCAATTCCCGCAGTACACCTTGTCCGTCCCGAAAGGAAAGATAATGCTTGTCCTGCCGTTTGGAAAGTGTATAGGGGTTGTCTTTGTCTTTTCTGCGTTTTGGACGCTTCTCGTCCATAGTCGTTTCCTCCGATCAATCTGAAATTTGAGAAATTCAGATTGACGGAGGCGGTGAACGGCAACGTGGTAACGGGGTTTTGCTATATACAAAAACGCACCTGCATAACGGCAAAAATCGCCGTAACACAAGTGCATTATAGTTTATGTCATATAAAATATGGTCTGTGGGTTCAGGGTAAGAGCCATAATATCCCGATGCAAAATTTAGACTTTTTTTGACCGTGTACCATCGGGGCATAGGCGGTCTAAGTCATACAATTATACTCGCTGCTCATAATCAGCAGCGAAGCGTTGGCGGCAGTCCAGCGCATAAAAAACCTCCAAACCAAAACGCTGAATTGGAGGGATAGGCATAACTACACACCCCGGCAAAACCTCGTTTTTTTATTTGTCGGGGCTGTTATTCTATTCAGTTCAATAATTTACGAACTGCCCGTTCATTTATAATTGAATTACCATGCCATTATCAACATGACATAATTAGGTACAATTATATGTGGAGGTGAACCGACAGTGCATAAAGAACCTGAAACGCTTGGAGAAATCCTTAAAACTGCTCGTATGCGTGCCGATATTACAATGGAAACGCTGGCGGAAAGAGTTGATATTACCGAGCGATACTTATATCGGATTGAGAACGAGGGAAAGAAACCCAGTTTTGATGTCCTCTATAAACTCATCCGGGAACTTGCAATACCAGCGGATTCGATTTTCTATCCCGAAAAGCCGTCCAAAGATTCCGAAATAGAAAATCTTGTCCGTATGCTTTACGGCTGTAATGAGCGTTCAATGGAAATTATCAAAGCAACCGTAAAAGCCACATTGGAAAGTCAACCAAAAGAACAATCATAAAGCTGCTTTTCAAAAAACAGAGCCGATGATCTGCGAGGTATCCCACAGGTCATCGGCTCTGCGTCTATGCGTCCGGCTCTTTGATGACAACTATATTCAAATTTTCAACTTCGATCAAACTTTCCTGCTTGCATTTTGGACAGTAGAGAGGAAAATTCTTTAATACCGTGTCCTCTCTGATTTTGTCACGCGTTTTACTGCCGCAAGCAGGGCATAAAATCCAATGCTCATTTTTCATTGCGCCACCGCCTTTTCATACAATCATTTTTACATCATCACACAAAATCATTTCTGACATCCGCAATAATATCTCCATTTTTGATTTTCCATAATCCATATAGCGATGTAAGAAACATAATAAGGAACATAGCCAATGAAGATATTACAAATGCTCCAAGCGGAAATACAAAATCAATTACCGCTCCGACTACAATGCTTTTATATATCAGATAGCATAACGGCAAAGAAGAAATGCCGCCGATTAAGATCGCAAGCAAACCATTCCGCAGGTTTTCGATGCAGAGCATAGCAAACAGCTTATTTACCGTCATTCCTACCGAACGCAATACCGCAAATTCACGCTTACGCATATTGAGGCTCGTAGTTATGACATTGAAAACATTTGCACAGGATATTACGGTCAAGAGAATTAAAAAGGAAGTTGAAAACAGCTTTATCATTGCGGCAAAGTTTCTCTGCGATTCATAGCTTTCAGCAGAACTGAATATTGACACATCTTCGGCAAGACCAACGCTCGTTAAATAATCCGTTGTGTTTTTTTGAATGTTCGCATAGTTTGGGGATTGTATCATTATTTCCTTGCTTGTGATTTCTGCATTAAACTCAGGCATACGGCTTTCGGGAATCAAAATACTGATGCCTCCGTAATTCGGTCTGAATTCAAGCGGAAAGTCATAGTTGCCAACCGTAAAATTAACGCTGAAAAAGGTATCGTAATAATTCTCATAATCAAAGCGGTCATTTGGATTTGCGTTAATATCTTGGCTGAGCCGTTCACTCGCTGCTTCACTCATATAACGCACATCGGCGTGATAGCTTCCGTCTTTCAAGATAGGAAAACTCGTGCTTTTACTATCCTCGTCGATTTCATCATAAAAGGCACTCGCATAAACGGAATTATCATTTTTAAGTCCATTTTGCGAAAGGAACTCGGAATAGCGTTCATTTGAAATAATGAATATATAAAACGGAGCTTTATATAATTCGGAGCTTTCTTTAAGTGTAGCCCAATCCGAGCCTCGGTAGCTGTCAGTTATCCATTCCGAATCAAGTAAAACACTATGGAAATGTGAGGGACTTTCCGCAAACCAACCGACTTCATCAATGCCGTCCTGCGATTTTACAAAGCTGTATAGCTCATCAAATTCTTTCGTGCCAAACTCCATAGAATAGTTCATACGCAGATCGTAGCCTATGTTCTTCCGTTCTGCTTCTACAAATGAGAGCATATACAGGCTGAACGCATTTGCAGACACAAAAAGAAAGATACTGATTGCAAGCGAAAATGTTATTGCACGAAACGCTTTCTTTTCTCGTTTTATAGTACGCTTTGCAAGCAAATTTTCAGCAGAAGAAGTAAAGTTACTGCACTTTACTTTCATCACGCCTTTTTCACCTTTCAGATTGCCTATTATCGAAATTTTAGAAGCAGCGCGAGCAGGAACACCGGCGGATAGTAACACCAACAGATAACCGAAAATTGCTGTTATCATAAGCAGCCATCCGTTTATATGCAGCCGCATACCAATGTTCACATAGAGTACTTTCCCCATATATGCTCCGAAAATATCAAGCAACGCCCAAGAAGTCAAAAGACCGAGGACTATACCGATCGGTATCGCAACCGTCCCAAGTAAAAGAGCTTCGGAATATACAATCGTGCGAATATCTTTTTGGGTTGCACCAATCGAGGATAAAAGTCCGAGTTCTTTCGTCCTTTCGGAAACGGATATAGCAAAGGCATTGTATATCAAAGAAATTGCACCCACAGCGATGATAAGAAGCAAAGCGGCGGCAATCCCCATTATTAGGCTCTTAATACTCTCGCTTTGTGAAATCCCGAGATAGGAAAGCAATTCCGTGTGATACGAATATTCTGTTGTTTCACTTAAATATCGGCTTGCAAATTCGTACACCTCGTCTGGATTTTTAAGTGTAATGCGGAATACATCATTTTCGTCAATGGAGATCATTTGGGTGGATAAAACGCCCTCTGCCGCTTCAAGGTCTGCTATTTGTTCTGCGGTGGTGTTATACACGGCAATATGCCAATATCCGTCCTTTTCGATAATGGAATCTATCGCAGAATCGAGCATAGAATTTAACAGCGTAAAAATCGTACACACCATGAGGACGGACAATACAATTCCCATAAGTGTTATCAGCGTTCGCCCTTTATTTTTCCGCAAGCTCCTTGTTGCAAGTTTAATACAAACACCCATAGTTATCCCTCCGAGAGCTTACCGTCCTTGATGATAAGCATACGGTCTGCCAACTTTGCAAGCTCCAAATTGTGCGTAATCATAATGAGCGTTTGACCGTATTGTTTATTTGCACTCCCCAGAAGCTCCATTACCTCTGCTGCACTTTTGCTGTCAAGATTTCCTGTCGGTTCGTCGGCAAGCATAAGCGCAGGATTTGTAAATAAAACTCTGCCTATGGCACAGCGTTGTTGCTGACCGCCTGAAAGCTGGCTCGGCAGATGACTTCTTCGCTCTTTCATTCCAAGCGTATCCAGCAATCGGTCAAGCGTTTCTTTGTCGGTTTTCTTTTTATCAAGGCGGCAAGGGAGCGTTATGTTTTCCTCAACCGTCAAAGTGGGAACGAGATTATAAAACTGATAGATTAAGCCCGCCTTTCGTCTGCGATAATAGGCAAGCTCCTTTTCGCTCTTGGCATATATATCCTCATCATCTACATACACCTTGCCGGAGGTGGGGCGGTCAATACCGGCAAGGATATGTAACAAGGTCGATTTTCCCGATCCCGACGGACCGATGATAGAAACAAATTCGCCTTTTTCTACGGTAAAAGATACATTGTCAAGTGCTTTAACCTCTGCCTCTCCCGCTTGATATGTTTTGCATAGATTACAAACATTCAGTATCGGCATATAAATCATTCCTTTGTAAGGCTTTCTTGTATTTTAGCTTCTGCTTCATCAAGATTGGCAAAGCTGGTAATTGCACCGTCAAACAGATCAGCATTGAAACGAATAGCTCCGTCGGACAAGATAACAGCAAAATGATCTTCTCCGAACATAGAATATTCGCAAATATCGTCATAGTAAAAAGTTTTTCCGTTGATTTCCGCACAGCTCTGTTCTGTTACTTCTTTCAAAAGGAAAATGCCCTCTGTTCCATTCTCCAAATGCGAGATTACAACAGACGAGTCATTTGCAGAAGCGTTATCCACACATTTCGGCAGCAAAACCGTTACCGTGCTGTCTGCTTTTGCATTTCCCGAAATAACCTTTGTGATTTTTATGGTAGCAAGTGCTTTTTGAGCAATTTCACCTTTGCCGTAGTCGATTTGAATATTGCGTACTGTTTCTATTGTACCTCGTACAATCGTATCGCTGTAACTGTTAAAGATTTCTTCCGAGGTCAATGGGGCGGGCAAGATTGTTGTTTTTTCAAATTCGTCAATGTAGGTAATCTTAATTCCTTTGGAGCGCTCCAACTCAAAATCTCCTTTGGAAGAACAGCCCGTAAAAATAAGGGTAGCTGCGATCAGCAAGAGCGAGAGCGTAAAAATGGTCTTTTTCATAAGTTTTGCATCCTTTCATAATTTGTTTTAGGCTTTCATGCCTTACTTATATAAACACAAAAGGCGAAATATCGGATGCAAAAAAGCAGGCATTTTTCAAAAGAAAACTGCCTGCTTTGCGGTGCTGATTTCATATTGTTAATCAGTTACTATTTTTTCAAAATAGTAAAATTGCCCATCGCCCTGCAAAATGATAACCTCGTCACTATATGGATATATCTTGGCTCCGATGATACTGTCTTTGTCGATCACGCTATCTGTCTGTATAATGTCCGTTTCGGTTAAAATTCCCGTAAATAAATCCGGGTTCTGTTTTAAGTCCGAAATATTGTTAAGTCCGTATTTGTCAATAACCAAGCGATTTGAAAAATAACCGTATTGCTCATTTTCGTATGAAATAGTGATTGAATAAATCACTTCTTGAACTATATGTTCCGGTTCTTTATTGAGAACAAATACAGCAGTAATGCTTAAACTGATAATCAAAACAAAAGTGGCAGCTAACGCGCTTATCTTTCTAAAAGACCATACAGCAGCCGTTTTGTGTTTATTTTGATTTGTGCCGAGCGTTGCATAAACCTTTTCGTCAAGAGAAGTAAGGTCGTGCTTTTCTTCTGATTCAGACGAAATATTATCAGCCTGTGTTTCGATATACTGTTTCATTGCTTCTTTGATTTTTTTATCGTTCATATCCATCCTCCTTTAATCGAGCTTTCAGCAGCTTTTTTCCACGAGTGAGTTGTGATTTTACGGTGCCGTGCTTTCTGTTCAGAAAATCCGAAATCTGCGATGTGGATAATTCGTAATACAAATGGAGGATTAGCACATCCCGATATTCGGCAGGCATACTTTTTATATTCTGATAGATGATTTTACAGCTTTCGTCTATAATAACACTTTCAGCAATGCTTTCATCACTTGCAAATTCATACTCAATGTCTGACAAGGAGACCGTTTGAATATGTCTGTCCCGTATCATATTAAACGACATATGTTTTACCGCCATTGTCACATAATATATACAATCTTTGCTGTCAACATCTTTTATCGCATCTAAATTTCGCATAATCGGGGGGATTGTATTATGTACTGCGTCCTCTGCGTCCTGCGGATTTTTTAATATTTTCAATGCGACTGCATACATTGTGTTTTTATGCTTTTCATAAATGGCGGTCATTTTTTCAATTTCTTTACTCATACGACCTCCTAAATTATAAGACACTCTCTCAATAATCTATAACACGAAAAAAAGAATTTCGGATGCATTTTAGATAGTAGATTGAAAATTTATTTTTTCACTGTTTTTAATTCCTCAATAGCGTTCCTTTACTGCCGTATCGTATATTTTAACACATAAAAGTTAAGAAATATAGTCTGCGTTTTGTTTCCTGATAATTATGTACCAACCGCCCCAAAAAAGGCGGTTGATTTTTTAATACGCAGGCACTCCGTAACCGAGGAATTCATAATGCCCTACGGCATAATGATTTTCCCGGCAGGAATCCCCGGAATTGCCCTCTATGGTATAAATAATTCCGTCCTCAACTCGTTCGACAATTCCTACATGGTCGGATAGCCCGTCCTGCGGACCGGACGAACCCTTGTTGTTCCAATCGAAAAAGATAATCATACCCGGCGACGGCGTGGCGCTGTTGTCAATCCATTGACCTCTATCCTTAAACCATTGCACGCCGTTTGTGCAGCCTGCAAATTTCGGGATAATACCACTATCAATATACCCGCACTCATTCGCCGCCCACGAAACAAAACAGGCGCACCATTCCACACGGCTGTCAAAGCCATACCAACTCCAATACGGCTGACCGCCCACATTGCCAATCTGCGAGAGAGCAACGGAAACAATTTGTCCGTCCTCGGTGTAAATGCCATAAAGAACCGCGCTCCACATACTGCGGTTTTCTTCGGCAAGAAGTTCCGCAAGCTGCTTGCGCTGATCTGCATTGAATCCGAATTTATCTGCCATTTCTCCGGCGGTCTTATGAGCCACCGATATATACAGATAAGTCCGTGTGACCGTCGTTTTCGTTTCAACAATATTGCCGTGACCGTCATCCGTTTCGGTGATAATTTCCTCGGTCTTTGTTTCGGTTCGTGAGGATATGGTATTCATCTGCCAGAATATATCTTTTAGAATCGCTTTTTTTGAAGCGTCCATAGTGGCGACATCCTGCGGATTATTCGGATCGGTAGTAGTCTTAACCGCATAAACAGCCAAAACCTCCGGCCAGACGGCACGGGAGCCGGACATTTCCAAAACATCATAGGAGATATTCGTTTTGGTGGTGTCAAGCTGCGTTTGGTAATCGGTGTTGATTTCCTGTACCACGCTTTGCATTGTCATACTGCTTCCCGAATCCTCGCCCGAAAAAAAGATACCGAAACACGAGCCGACAATCAAGGCAATCAGGCATACCACAATGATAATCACAACGGCAACCCAACCGCCGGCGGCGATAGCGGAAATCAAGGCCTTTGTTCCGGCTATAATCGCCTTGACCGCCGCAACCGTGGCTTTGGCTGCCGCCTTTATCGTGGCAACGGTCGCTTTGGCGGTGGCTTTCGCCGCCTGTGCTGCCGTCCTTGCCGCTTTAGCCGAAGCCTGTGCGGTTTTTTGAGCGACTTTCGCTGCCTGTTCACTCGTTTTAATCGCAGTTCGGGCGGTCTGTTCGGCAGTCTTAACCGTTTTCTGTGCGGTCTTAACTGAACCCTTTGCCGTTTTAATTGTAGATTTACCCGTGGATTTTGCCGTCTGCTTGATCGTTTTTTCGCCACGCTCCAGCGTCTTAATGGATTTTTGAGCCTGCTGCTGCCGAAAATGCTCTTTTGCTTTGGAGATATTGTTTTTGGTAGATTGAACCCCACGGCGGCCTTGTTTGTCAAACTGCCGAACAGCCTCACGGGTGACGGTATCAGCACAGCCGGAAATACGGTCTGCGGCATATTCTTCGGCTGAACCCTCTGCAGAATAAACGCCGTGCTCCGCTTTGTCCTTTGTGCGGATATAGGCATCTTTCATCCGCTCTGCGGCAACCGCCGATTTATGAATCGTTTTTACTGTTCCTTTGACAACATTTTTTGTTTTGATGTCCGGCATAGCGTCACCTCCGATCCGAGCCGGGATAATTCTTTCCGTAAAGCAGCGTGAAACGCTTTGCTTCGGATATTGCCGCCTGCGGCCTGCCATTTAGCTTCAAAGACAAACCGGGCGGCAAGCTGACGGACAGAATAATTTTTGATAAAAGTCCTCCAAGTGCTTTCGTCCCATTCTTCAAGTTGCCGCCATAAATCCGGGAAATACCGATATAGCTTCCGCAGTTCTTCTAAACTTTGGAGCGGGCAGCACCAGCAGGAAACACGGCTGAAAATACGATATAAACCGCCCCAATCAAAACCTCTTGCATAGCAATAATCAAGGCAGTCCTTTTCGGACATTCCCCATTCCACAAGAGGATAGCAGGCAGTTTTTATGCGTTGGGTTTCGTCTGCGGCAATACCCACATACTCCATAATTTCATACTGTTCTTTCAGATCACGGAGATAAGCGTCAATGACACGGGTTTTGAGAATACCCGTACACCAGCGGTTGCGGGGGCCTGCCCAACTCATTCCCCGGTATTTTGAAAGAGCAGGATTTTTTCTTTTTGGGGTGTAATCGTAAAAGTAGTATTCAAAATCGTGTTCTGCTTTCAGACGGATAATCGGTCTGCCGATATATGCCTCCAAACGGTTCAGGTGTTCATACATCTGCGGGAATTCAAGCCCGGTATCACAGAAGATAATCAGATCAACCGGGCGCTGTTCTTCCAATAGCCGCAAAAGCATAGCCGTCGAATCCTTGCCGCCAGAAAGCGAAACAACATATTTTTTAGGTTTCATCGCCGTCCACCTCCACGGCGGGAGGAATAACCTGTTTTGCAACAACGACCATTCTGCCGTTTTGACGGCTGTATTCGCAGGTGGAAAGCGTAATCAGCTTATCGCCGTATTCGGCAGAAACGCCCGTATCGTATAAAGCAAGCTCCTTGCATTTTGCGATATAGGCGTCGAAATCCTCCGCGCTGTCCGCATTGACAAAGTGGTAATACTTGAACCCTTGCTCGGAATAGGCGGCGGTCTTGAACGCCGCCACAATTTCATACTCGCCAAAATCCGAAAGCGTATCAAATCGGATTGTTTTGTGCTGCCTGTAAAAATCTTCGTCGGCATACTTGCAGAGATCGGCAAACATACTGCCGTTGTTCATGTGGTGGCCGTAAATTACGCAGTTGTCGGATAAACCGAGGTCGCAGTTTTCCTGCACATAGGGCACGCCGTAATCACTGTACTGCTTTTCAAAGCTGTGTTTCAGGTAGTAGTTCGGGTTGTCAATCGTCTGCATAACGGGATAGTCGATGTTTGTCCTCTCTATCGAAATCCAGCCCACAAAATCGCTGTTCTGTTCATACACCACAGCGTACTTTTCAAAAGCGGTTTGTTCAGGCTGCGGAGGTTCAGATTCCTGCGGCTCGTCGGCGGACGGCGTTTCGGCCTCCACAAGCGCGGCGATCTTGTCAAAGGCTTCGGCGCTCTGCTTTTCGTCTGCATACTGCCGCCAGAGCATAACGCCGGAGAAAAGGAAAAGGGCGG
>DPGD01000015.1:0-380 GCA_003522145.1 Clostridiales bacterium
CTTCCGGCATCACCAACGGTGTTCTGACCGACAATACCTGGGCCTACGGCACCTTCGGCGAATTCTATGCCCTGATCGATCTGGGCGAAAGCTGCATCATCAGCTCGGTGAATGTGGTGGCCTATGCACCCTACAATCACGCATGGAGCGTGTATGTGTCCACGGACGGAGTGGCCTACAGCAAGGTGGCCGCCGTAGATACACAGGCACACCCGGCAGAGGGCGTGACGGTGAATTTTGATGAGGTAAGTGCCCGGTATGTGAGAATTGTAGCCGATTACTATGTGACGCCTCAGCAATTCAGCTTCAGAGAGGTGGAGGTTTACGGCGTCGTGGGCGGCGGAGATACCCATGAGCACACCTACGGCGATTGGCAGACC
>DPGD01000015.1:685-17219 GCA_003522145.1 Clostridiales bacterium
GTGACCACTCCGGCTACCGGAACCTCGGAAGGCGTTATGACCTATACCTGCAGTGCCTGCGGTTACGAAAAGACCGAACCGATCCCCATGACCGACGGTCTGACCGAGGTTTCTACAAGCGAGCAGGGAGCAACTGTGACGCTGGGTAACGGCAGTACCAACACCGATTTGATCAACGGCGTGACCGATTCGAATTATACGCTGATCGCAGAGGGTGAGAACTGCTACGCCGTGATCGATCTTCAGCAGAACTACAATCTCAAGAGAATCAATGTGTATCTGTTCAACTACAATTACGGTTTTGATGTCTACGGCTCGACAGACGGCGAGACCTGGACCAAGCTGGGAAGCAACACGGTGGATTCTGCGGTGTATAACAAGGATGACGGATATGCCGTTGAAGTGAGCGGCTCTTACCGGTATGTGAAGGTGGTTGGTACCTCCTATCAGTACGGATACTTTACCGTTTACGAGATCAATGTGTTTGCCGACTTGAATGAGACTTCTCTCAAGGGCGATGTGGACGGCGACGGCATTGTGAGCATTTCCGATGTGGCCGCATTGCTGGACTACCTGGCAGACAATGCGAATGTTCCGGCTTGCGGAGAGGACGGCCTGGATGTTGACGGAGACGAAACCGTAAACATTTCCGATGTGACCGCATTGCTGGATATTCTGTCAAGCAGTGCCGAATAAATCCTGAATCAAGGGGGTGTTCCAAAACTCTGACCGAGTTTTGGAACACCCCCGATGACTGCCGTGACATCCACCGAAATTTCTGCAAAATGAAGGGCAAAACCGACCAGGATCGCATCAAAAAAGCCGGAATCAAAACCGGCACTTTTGAGGGGCTGTAAAACCGGCAAGTTCTTTTACAGCCCCTTG
This sequence comes from Clostridiales bacterium, assembly GCA_003522145.1. GTDB lineage: Bacteria > Bacillota > Clostridia > Oscillospirales > CAG-272 > UBA11512. Next base: position 1,571 of record DPGD01000015.1, read on the forward strand.
TATTGAGGTGAGTTTCTTTGCGGCTTCTGTTTGCCTTCTGTTCGGATCACCAAATTTCCGTGACCTGATAGCCTTGGCCGGCAACGGTCTGCCTCAGAACATCGTCGGAAATCTCTTTTTCCAGCGTGACAACGGCCGTTCCGGTTTTGTAGCTGACCTCTGCTTTGGCCACACCCTCCAGCGCTTCCAGAGCGTTTTTGGTGTGCATCTCACAGTGTCCGCACATCATTCCTTCAATTTTCAGAGTTTTTTTCATTGTTTTTGTCTCCTTTTCCATTACGGTTTTTAATTTATTCTTTCTTTGGCGATCCCGTTTGGAATCGTACATCCGGAAGAAATTCAGGCGCAGGGCATTGGTTACGACGCAAAAGCTGGACAAGCTCATGGCTGCGGCGGCAAACATGGGGTTCAGCTGCCAGCCAAGCAGATGGATGAATACGCCGGCGGCTAAGGGAATGCCGATAATGTTGTAGATAAAGGCCCAGAACAGATTTTCGTGAATGTTGCGCAGGGTGGTGCGGCTTAAGCGGATGGCCGCAGGAACATCCAAAAGACGGCTTTTCATCAGGACCACATCCGCCGCATCAATGGCCACATCTGCGCCTGCACCGATGGCCATGCCGATATCTGCGCGGGTAAGGGCCGGAGCGTCATTGATGCCGTCACCGACCATCATTACCTGTCCCTTTTGCTGTAGATCACGGATCACCTGCTCCTTGCCGTCGGGGAGCACACCGGCAATCACTTCGTCTACGCCTGCCTTTTTCCCGATGGCTTTCGCCGTGCGCTCGTTGTCGCCGGTCAGCATCACCACATGAATACCCATGTTCCGCAGTTCTTTTATGGCTCCGGGACTGTCCTCCTTGAGCGTATCGGCAACGGCAATAATGCCGCAAAGGGTCCCCGAACGGGCAAAGAAGAGGGGTGTTTTTCCTTCTTCCGAAAGGCGTTCGGATTTTTCTTTCATTTCAGCAGACATGGGAATTTGTTCGCTGATAAATTTATAGCTTCCCCCAAGCAGGAGGGTGTTTCCAAGCAATGCGGTCAGTCCGTTGCCCGGCAGAGCCCGGAATTGCTCCACCTCCTCGACCTTCAATCCTTCCTCTTCGGCCTTTTGATGAATTGCCCGTGCCAATGGATGCTCGCTTTTTTTCTCCAGAGCGTAGGCAACCGATAAAAGCTCCCGTTCGCTGACACCGTTTACCGGATGAAGATCGGTGACCCTCGGTTCTCCTCTGGTGATTGTTCCGGTCTTATCCAACGCCACGATCTGCGTCTTTCCTGCTTTTTCCAAAGATACGGCCGTTTTGAAGAGAATTCCGTTCTTAGCGCCCATTCCGTTTCCCACCATGATGGCGACGGGCGTAGCCAGACCAAGGGCACAGGGACAACTGATGACCAACACAGAGATTCCCCGCGCCAAGGAAAATCCCACCGACTGACCGGCAATCAGCCAGGCGATAACGGTGATCACCGCAAGGGCAATTACCGCCGGGACAAACACACCCGAAACCTTGTCCGCCACCTTAGCAATCGGCGCTTTTGTTGCGGCCGCATCGCTGACCATCTGAATAATCTGGGAAAGCGTGGTGTCCTCCCCGACTCTGGTGGCTTCACAGCGCAGAAATCCCGACTGGTTCAGTGTTCCTGCGGAAACAGCACTGCCTGCCCCTTTATCTGCCGGAATACTTTCGCCCGTCAAAGTGGATTCATCTACGGCGCTGTTTCCCTCTAATACAGTGCCGTCCACGGGAATGCTTTCGCCGGGCCGCACCACGAAGGTATCTCCTTTAGCCACCTGTTCAATCGGAACGGTAATCTCTTTGCCGTCACGCAGGAGCGTGGCGGTTTTGGGCGCCAATTTCATCAGCCCTTTGAGTGCGTTGGTGGTCTTTCCCTTTGAGCGTGCCTCCAGCATTTTGCCCAATGTGATCAGCGTAAGGATCATGGCGGCAGATTCAAAGTAAAACTCATGCATATAGGACATGACGGCTTCGGAATTGCCCTTGACCTGCGCATCCGTCATGGCAAAGAGAGCGAAGGTGCTGTACCCGAAGGCGGCTGTAGAGCCCAAGGCCACCAAAGTGTCCATGTTCGGAGACCGGTGCCACAGGCCTTTATAGCCGCTGATAAAGAATCTCTGGTTGATGACCATGATCGCAACCGTCAACAGGAGCTGCAAAAGTCCCATTGCCACATGGTTATTATCGAAGAAGGGCGGCAGAGGCCAGCCCCACATCATGTGCCCCATAGAAACATACATCAGAACGATCAGAAAGCCAAGGGAAGCAATCAGTCGTTTTTTGAGAAGCGGGGTTTCTTTGTCCTTCAGAAGCTCACCTGCGGAGGACGAGGGAACGCTCGGAGCGTCGTTTCTTTTTTTGGGCTCCGCTCTGTATCCGGCGTTCCGGACGGCCTCCAGAATCTTCTCTTGCTCCGCCGTTCCCTCCACGCCCATAGAATTGGTCAGCAGGCTCACGGAACAGGAGGTTACACCTTCTACACCCGACACCGCCTTCTCTACCCGGGCGGCGCAGGCGGCACAACTCATACCGGTCACTGTATATTGTTCCATACTGTTTCTGAACTCTCCTTGTTATTTCATCAGCTTTTGCAGGGTCGCCACCAACTCGTCAATGACTTCATCTTTACCTTCCCGGATGTCTCTTGATACACAGCCCCGGATATGACTGGCCAACAGCTCCTTATTAAAAGCATTGACGGCGGCGTTCACAGCGGCAGACTGCATTAAAATATCGGTGCAATAGGCATTGTTTTCCACCATTTTCCGGATTCCGCAAATCTGTCCTTCAATTCGGTTCAGACGGTGAATCAGTTTTTTTTGCTCTTCTGTGGAGCGGGCGGTTGTTTTTTTACAGCATCCGCATACTTCCTTCATAGACATTTGCAGTTCCTCCTTGTATACCCTGGTAGGGTATTTTCATTATATACCCCTTGGGGGTATATGTCAATAGGAAAACCAAAAATATTCCAATTGTTTTTTCAAAAAAAGGCTCCAAAACGCCGACTCCGACCCCAACGGGTCAAGGCTTCATGGCAGATGAAGCACAGAAAGGGGGGACTTTGAAAAATCTCCTGTGCAGAAAGCCTACAGCCGGTCGGCTTGTCCGGGAGGAAACGGCCGTTCATAAACGAATATACAGGTGGAACCTTAAAAATATTTTCGGCTGACACCGCAAAAAGTATGCAAGCCAGAGCAACACCAAAGAAAAATTGTAAATTACCTTTTTACATTTTGTAAAAATACCTCTTTACATTTTGTGAAAAATTCGGTATAATAGGATCGGGGAGGAAGAGATGAATTCGATGATATACGATCCGTTGGAAGAGTACCTTCAGAAATTCAAAAAACTGCACTTGGACAACACGAACCGTTTTTTTGAAGAGCTTGTCCGGCAATCCGGAGTGGATATTGAAGAAAACCGAAAAACCGTCCGGCAATATGACGAGCATTCGAAAAAGCTGGGAACGCTTCGCAATAAACTGTACTGGATGCGCATTTTAAGGATGATCATGGTTATACTTGTGATTTTCATACCGATTATGCTATGGACACCCGAGCTTGCGATTCAGGCATTTCTGGTTCTGTCGGTGGTTTTTATACCGCTTATTCTACTCATTACGCCGAAAATTCGAGGATACAGGAGCGAAATCGAGCTTGCCGACGAAAACGCCTCAGAGCTTCTGGCCCTTGCCCGTAAGCAGATGGAGCCCCTCAATGCCCTTTTTACAGAGCAGGACGCTTTGCGCCTTCTGGAGGATTCGATTCCCCTGCTGTCGCTGGAACCCTCTTTTTCGGCAGAGCAGGAGGCCAACATGGTCCTCAACTTTGATTTCTGCGGGCAGAGCGACGACGAACAGTCCGCCATCGAGCTGTTGGCAGGGAACTACAACGAAAACCCATTCCTGTTTGAGAACAGGCAGATTCATGAAATGGGAACCGAAGTTTATCATGGTTACAAAACCATATCATGGACCGAAGAGTATACGGATAGTGAGGGAGAAACACAAACCAGAACCGAAACCGAAACACTTCATGCGACGCTCAAAAAGCCAAAGCCCAAATATCACACCCAGACGCTTTTGCACTACTGTTCTCAGGGCGGACCGGATTTAACCTTCAGCCGAGGAGCAACCCATCTTGACAGAATGAGTGAGTTTGGAATTGAAAGGTATGTCAAAAGGGGTGAGAAACAGCTGAAGCGGATGACCGACCGGGCGATTCGGGAAAACAGAGATTTTGTGAGTATGTCGAATACGGAGTTCGAAGTGCTCTTTCATGCCACAAACCGAACAGATGAGGTTCAGTTCAGAACCCTCTTTACCCCTCTGGCTCAGACCAACATGGTGAAGCTGGTCTTGTCCCAGGTCGGATACGGAGATGATTTCAACTTTTGCAAGCTGAACAGAACGAACCGTATCATTTCCGAGCACAGTCTGGGCAGGGCTATCACCCTGTTTCCCAAGGACTATGCTTCCTATTCCTACGATCAGATCAGAGAGAATTTTATCGGAAAGAATGCGGAGTTTTTCAAGGCGGTTTATTTCGATTTTGCCCCGGTTTGGGCAATCCCCCTTTATCAGGAGCGGCCGGCCCATTCCCTGAATCCCGTTCCGAAACGACGGCAGAAATATGCCAGCAAGGAGTGGGAGGCATTGGCCAATGCAGTCGATGACCAATATGTCGTACATCCCCAAACTGCGACCAAAGCGATTCTGAAATGTTCTTTTGTGAGCTCGGGAAAATCCGGTGACCGGATAAAGGTCACGGCATATTCCTACAGTGTGCGGAATCGCGTTACCGATGTGTCCGTGTACGGCGGCGACGGTGACTGGCACGATGTTCCGGTGGAGTGGAAGGAATACATACCGCTGAAATTTGAAAGCAGATACTATGTGGGAACGGAGGAGCAGGCCAAAAACCGGACTATTTTAGCCAAAAAAGATAATTTGTGTATATTCAATTGAAAAATGGAACTAAAGGAGAGAACAGGAATGGCAAACGAATTGGATGAACTGAACCCCGAAATTCTGAAAGAAGGTCTGGAGACCAATGTGATAGCAAAAAGGATTCCCGCGGAGGTGGGTGTTGGCTCAAAAATTTTTGAGATCCTGCTGTGGGTGTGCGGAATTCTTCCCGGACTTATATTTTTGCTCATGAAGGTCAACGCCAAGGAGCACTTTGACCAGCTTCAGCAGAAGATTCAGAGAAATGCATCGCAGATCGACAATTATCTGGAGCAGAGAGTGATGGTTCTGCAGAACTGTGCACGCCTGCTGGATAAGGCCATTGATCTGGATAAGAGCACATTTGAAAAAATTGCGCAGTACAGATCCGGAAACATAGCGGATGCCGATGCGGCACGGAACGATTTGAGCAATCAGGTCGACCAGCTGTCCCAGAACCTCGTTATGACGGTTGAAAACTACCCCAATCTGGAAGCACACAAGGAAATTGCCGATGCCATGCAGCAAAATATGTATTTGCAGAGAGAAATTACGGCGGCAAGAGAGCTGTATAACGACACGGTCAATGAGTGGAATAAGGATATTTTTGATTGGCCTACAAGGAAGATCGTTGCGGCAAAGAATGGCTATACCACCAGAATTCCCTTTGTGGCCTCCGCAGAGATCAAGGAAAGAGCGAGGGGCGTGTTCTTTTGATTGAAAGCAACAGTTCAGACGGAGGCACTCCGGGTGCAGGCAGGAAGGATTCCGGAAGGGTATTGGAGACCGGGCGCTTTGGGAAGCGATCCGATAGGCGCTTTGCAATGCAAATATTCATAAAAACAGCCGAAAGCAGACCTTTTTTGCCTGTTTTCGGCTGTTTTGGTAGACCCAAAAGGACTTCCCCGCAGAAAAGCCGCAAGGGAGAGAACGGAGACCGGTTGTGAAAGCCTTTTGGTCAGATCCGGCGCTACGGAGAAGGATTTCTCCATTACGCATCGTTCAGAATCCGGATGTTGATTTTTTCTTTCGGATTTTTGGGATCGCGGTTGAGAAAAGAACGGATGAACATTTCATAGTGCCGGCCAAATCGGGAGTTCTTAAAAAAGCGCAGAAAAAGCTCATAGGTGATGGAATTGATCCGGTTGTCCTGGTATAACAGTTCCCCCAAAGAATAGAAGCAATCGAAGGTCAGACCGTACTGACAGAGAATAAAGAGCTGAGAGGCAGATAAAGGCAGGTGTGACAGGGAGAAGATCAGCCTGTTTTTTACCGTTTGATCCGGATGCATCAGCAACGCCCAAAAAACCTGATCCGTTATGGATTGAGAAGAAATCTGGTCGACCAGAGCGACCAGTGTGTCGGAGTCCTGTTCCTCTGAAAACTGAATGAATTTCAGAAAGATCGGCTCGGAAACTTCAAATAAGCTGTCAATGGTATCCAGATAGCTTTTGAGCTTTGGTATAGATATTTTATGGCTCATGACGGACAAAAGAGTAGAATCCAGATTGCTGTAGAGAAAATACTTAGCCGATCGCATTACGGAATTCCTTTCGCTGTTTGTGAAATCTTCATCGGTTCTTTTTTTCGGTGTCCTGCGGCCTTATTGAAGGGTCCGTCGGCGTTCGGGAAGGAGAATCGCTCAACGGTCTTCAATCGGAAATTCTTCTTGCTTTGCATTTGCGCTGAAGATGAAAAGAACCTTTGAAATTTTTATTCTGTTTCCGGATTCAGTATAGCATTTTTCGGAAACTCTGTCAAGATTTTCAAAAAAATACGGTGAAAATTCTGTCAAAAAAACAGCCCGACAGAAGAAGCGAAAAAAGCGTTTCTGTCGGGTCGTTCTATAAGAGGAGATTTGGGGGACACCTTCTGAAAGGGAAGCGTTGAAAAGGGTCAGGCGGATGGTTACATCAGGATATTGGTGGACAACCTCGGCAAAAACACTGCCGCCAGACAGAGAAACACCCAACTCTTCAAAGCATTCTCTTCGGAGTGCTCCCTCCTTGGTTTCACCTTCTTCCGTCTTTCCGCCTGCAAATTCCCACAAAAGACCTTTCGACTTGTTTAAGGCGCCGGCAGATCATGAAACGGTTCTGCTCCCATACAAGGGCTGCAACGACTTCGGTTATAGATTCCCCTCTAAATTTACAGACTCTCCGCTTCGTCAACCCAAAGGGCAAAGGAAGCGTCGGAAGGCATCCGGAAGTCGCTCCGGGGAGAAAGAGTCAGCGAGCCCACCTTCGGCCCGTCCGGCAGGCAGGAGCGCTTGAACTGGGAGATGAAAAAGCGACGGAAAAACACCTTCAGCCATTTGAGGATCGTGTCTCTCGTATAAACGCCGTCAAAAGAGAGAAGGGCCAGACGGAAAATCTTTTTCACAGAGGCTCCGTAGCGCAGGAAATGATAAAGGAAAAAGTCGTGCAATTCGTAGGGCCCCACCAGATCCTCGGTTTTCTGGGCAATCTCGCCGTTTTCGGTGGCGGGAAGAAGTTCGGGAGAAACCGGTGTGTCGAGAATATCGTCCAAAACTGCGGAAAGCGCTTGGTCGCTCAAAGATGCTTCGTACCGGATGATATAGCGCACCAGAGTTTTGGGCACCGAAGCGTTGACGGCATACATGGACATATGGTCGCCGTTGTAGGTCGCCCAGCCCAAAGCCAACTCGGAAAGGTCCCCGGTGCCGACCACAAGACCTCCGGTTTTGTTGGCCAAGTCCATGAGGATCTGGGTCCGCTCCCTTGCCTGACCGTTTTCAAAGGTCACATCCTGGTCCTCTTCCCGCTGCCCAATGTCGGCAAAATGCCGGCGGACAGAGGCGGTAATGTCGATTTCTTTCAGGGTGACGCCCAGGGCTTTACAGAGCAGAATCGCATTGTTCTTGGTGCGGTGGGTGGTGCCGAAGCAGGGCATGGTGACACAGAGTATTTCCTTCCGGCTTTTGCAAAGAAGGTCAAAAGCTCTGACGGTGACCAACAGAGCCAAAGTGCTGTCCAAGCCCCCGGAAATACCGAGAACGGCGGTTTTGGCGCGGGTATGCTCCAGGCGTTTTTTCAGTCCGTAGGACTGGATATTCAGAATGGTCTCTGCCCGCTCCCGGATTTCTGCTTCTGCAGAGGGTACGAAAGGGGTGGGGGAGAAGCGCCGTGTCAGCAGGGTTTCTTCAGGCTCTTCCTCAAAGACCACAAGGGTTTTAGCCGGAAGGGTAGTGAATGTGGTGCAACAGTGCCGTTCGTGGCAGAGCCTCTTCACATCCACTTCGCTTACGGTCAGCGTGGCTTTTTCAAAGGGTCTGTTTTCCTTCAGAATACTGCCGTTTTCGACAAGGATATGATGCTTTGAAAAAACCATATCCTGGGTGGACTCGCTGGGAGAGGCATTGGCGTAGATATAGCCGCAGAGCATTCTGGCGCTGACAGAAGAAACCAGCAGGCGCCGGTACTCTTCCTTGCCGATGATCTCATCGGAGGCGGACAGGTTGCCGATGATCGTGGCGCCCATGGCGCAGAGAGTGCCAGAGGGAGGCTCGGGAATCCAAAGATCCTCGCAAAGCTCCAGTCCGAAGGTGAATTCGGGCATACACTCATTCTGGAAAAGCAATTCTCTGCCGAAGGGAAAGCTCTGCTTTCCGGAGGTCATCGTATAAATCCCCTTTTCAAGGTCCTTTCCGGAGGAAAACTGCCGCAATTCATAGAACTCCCTGTAGTTGGGAAGAGCGGTCTTGGGCACGGCTCCCAGAATTTTTCCCCGGTGAAAGACCACGGCGCAGTTGTATAACTTCCCTTGGAAGCGCAGAGGACAACCCAAGGCGAAAACCACCGGAAGGCTGTTTGTTTCCGTCGCGATGACGGAAAGAGCGTCCCGGCAGGCTTCTAAGAGGGTGTCGGTAAAGAACAGGTCGCCGCAGGTGTAGCCGGAAAGACACAACTCCGGAAGAATCAGAAGGTGTACCCCGGCATCCGCTGCCTCCTTGACCCGCAGAAGAATCTGTTGCTTGTTGTAATCCACATCTGCCACACGCACATCCACTGTGCCTGCCGCACATTTGATGAATCCGTCCTTCATGTTATACTGATCCTTTCACGAATGATACAAATGATACAATGATACAATGATACAATGATACGAAGAAATTATAGCACTGCTTTTCCTCAAAGTCAAGGTAAAAGAAAAAAGCGCAGGAAAAATCGGAAGCCTCTGCGCTTTTTTGACTATTTTATCTTTTACAATTTTTTGCAGGCCGTTTTCTCAAAGCCTGCCTTTTTTAAAAGCTTGGCAAGGGGTTGAAGAGAAAAGCCCAAAACGCAGTTCACCGGGATCATCACGGCATACTGGGGAAGCCGATAGAGGAACCATCCAAGGTAGGTCTTGCTGCCGTAAAGCTGAGAAACCCACAGGGTGTTCAAGAGCAAGCCGAAGACCAGGCAATTCACCACAGCCGGAATCAGCACCGTCAGGATCCGGAAAAAGGAAGAGTTTTCCCGGCCTTTTAAAAGGCGGCTTTGAATAAAGCTCTCGGGGCAGAGAAAGAGTCCCCAGAGAAAGCCCATGGCTACCGCACAGATCGTGAATCCCAGATGAAAGGTTCCCTGGGGAAAGAGCAGAGCACCGATCAGATCGCCGAGCCCATAGACAAGAGCACCCGAGATCGGGCCGTAAAGAGCGCCGGCCATGATGGGCGCCACCATGGAAAAACCGATTTTAATGCCCGAGGAAATCGGGATGGACACAAAGCGGTTAAGCACCACATACAAGGCCGTCAGCATAGCGCAGACGCAAAGTGCCGTGAGCGCATAGCGACTGCTGCACCTTTTTTTCGTTGAAACCATAAAAATCCTCCTCCACGCAGCAAAAAATTCCTTTGGCTGCACGGGGGAGAATACCCTTCATGCAACAGCGGGATGCAGATTTTCTACCGCGGCTTCCCTTCGTCCGCTCCACAACTCCCCGTCGGAACGGCACTTAACGCAGAAAATCTTACTCTGTTTGCGTGTTTTTTAATTTGTGCAACCACTATAGCACAGGAATCGCTTTCTGTCAACAGTTTTCCGGATTTTTTTGCAAAAAGCACTGTTTTTCTTGACAAGAGGGACATTTTTTGATAAACTGGAATAGTATGTATACTATAAAGAAGTTGGTTCACGGAAAGGTAGGGTTTCACAGATGAAAAAGAGTATTTTCAAGGGTGCGGCCACCGCACTGATCACTCCGGCAAATAAGGAGGGGGCTCCCGACCTTGCCGCTTACAAAAAACTGATTGACTGGCAGATTGCCGAGGGAATCGACGCTTTGGTAAGTTGCGGAACCACGGGCGAATCGGCCACGCTTTCCGAGAAGGAATATGAGGAGGTTCTGGCGGCAGGTGCTGAAGCCGCCGGCGGCAGAGTTCCCTTCATTGCAGGCACCGGCAGCAACGATACGGCCAAAGCCATTGCGCACACAAAAAAGGCGGCCGCTCTTGGTGCCGATGCGGCGCTGGTGGTGACACCCTATTACAATAAAGCCACCCAGAAGGGGCTGGCCGCTTCCTTTTTTGCCATTGCCGACAGCAGTCCCATTCCCCTGATCCTTTACAATGTCCCCTCCCGCACCGGAGTGAACATTCAGCCTGAAACCTATGCCCTCATGGCAGAGCATCCCAACATTGTGGGCATCAAGGAAGCCAACGGAGATATTTCTTCGGTGGCCAGAACCCTGTCGCTTGTGGGGGACCGTCTGGATCTGTATTCGGGTAACGATGACCAGATCGTTCCGATTCTTTCCTTGGGCGGAAAGGGCGTGATTTCGGTTCTCTCCAACCCCTTCCCCCGGGAAACGGCGGAGATTACCGGCCGGTTTTTTAAGGGCAATATTCGGGGAGCGGCCCAATTGCAGTTGCACTTTCTTCCGCTCATTTCCGCTCTGTTCTCAGAGGTGAATCCCATTCCGGTCAAGGCGGCCATGAGTGCCCTTGGCTATGGGGAAAACCGGTTGCGTCTGCCTCTGACGGAGATGGAGGAAGAGCACAAGGAAAAGCTCCTTGCGCTTATGAAGAAAGAGGGAGTGCTCCGGTAGAGTTCCTTTATCTATCGGAGGTCAGAAAGGACTACATAAAGATGAAAATTGTTGTAAACGGCGCCTGCGGGCACATGGGAAGAGCCCTGATTGCCGCTGCGGAGAGCAAAGATATTGAAATTGCCGCCAAGGTGGATAAATACGGCGACACTCCCTTCAAGGAGATTTCGGAATACAAAGGCTGTGCCGATGCAGTGGTGGATTTTTCCCACCACACAGCGGCGCCGGCTCTCTGTGCCTATGCGGAAGAAAGAGGACTTCCTCTGGTTATTGCAACCACCGGTCACACCGAGGAAGAGGCCGAATGCATCAGGAAAGCGGCGCAGACCGTGCCGGTGTTTTACTCCGCCAATATGTCCTTGGGCATTGCACTGCTCATTGACCTGGCCAAAAAAGCGGCGGCGGTTTTCCCCGATGCCGATATAGAGATCGTGGAGGTACACCACAATCGGAAGCTGGACGCTCCCAGCGGCACGGCCAAAATGATTCTGGACGGAATTTTAGAGGTTTACCCCGATCGGTACGGAAATTTCGGCAGAGCCGGCATGGGACAGCGGGAAAAAAAGGAGATCGGCGTCCAGTCTGTGCGTATGGGCAATGTGGTGGGCGTTCACGAGGTGCACATCTGCACCGGAACGCAGTGCCTGACCTTAAAGCACGAAGCACAAAGCCGGGACCTTTTCGCCGAGGGGGCGCTGGAGGCCGCTTCTTTCCTCCTTGGAAAAAAGTCGGGGCTTTATGTGATGAAGGATTTGATTTGAAATTCGATGGGTATACAAATACAGGAGGTTTAGAAATGTTGCATTCCAACTTATCGGTGAACAGCGCCGGACATCTGGTGATCGGACAATCGGATGTGGTGGAGTTGGCCATGAAATACGGTACGCCCCTTTACATTCTGGACGAAGACCGGGTGCGGGAAAACTGCCGGAAATACAAGGACGCTATGAGCAAATACGCCGCTCCCGGTTCGGCACCCCTTTACGCCGGAAAGGCGCTGTGTTGTGCCGGAATTTACAAAACGATGATGCAGGAAGGATTTTCCGCCGATGTGGTGTCGGCCGGGGAATTGTACACCGCCATGCGGGTGGGCTTTCCCACGGAAAAGCTCTATTTTCACGGGAACAGCAAGCCGGATAACGAAATTGAGTACGCCATTGATGTGGGCGTAGGACATTTTGTGGTGGATTCGGTGGAGGAGCTGGAGAAGATCGATCAGTATGCTGGCAGAAAAAAGGTGAAACAGAAGGTTTTTTTACGCCTGACTCCCAACATTGATCCGCACACCCATAAAAAGATTTCCACAGGAACCTTAGACTGTAAGTTCGGCACGCCGATTGTTACGGGACAAGCTGAAGAACTGGTCCGTCTGGCACTGCAAAAGAAGAATGTGCTGTTGGATGGATTGCACTGCCATGTGGGCTCTCAGATTTTTGAGGAGGAGTCCTACTATCAGAGCACCGAGGTCATGACCGAGTTTATAGCCGATATGTACAGAAAAATCGGCTGGCTGCCCCAGTATCTGGATTTAGGGGGAGGTTTCGGCATCCGGTATACCGAAAAGGACCCGGTTGTGGAATACGGAGAATTGATCAAAAAGATCGGAAAATATCTGAATGACCTTTGTATGGACCGGAACATTCCGGTTCCCGCCCTGTTGCTGGAGCCGGGGCGGTCCATTGTGGGCGATTGCGGCATTACGGTATATTCGGTGGTCAGCGTGAAGGAAATTCCCCACCGGACAAGCTATGTGGCGGTGGACGGAGGAATGACCGACAACCCCCGGTATGCCCTGTACGGAGCCGAATACACCATGCTTTTGGCCAACAAGGCAAAGAAGCCTGCCGATTTTAAATGTACGGTGGCAGGGCGTTGTTGTGAAAGCGGAGATCTGCTCGGGGAGAACATCCTCATTCAAAAGCCCGAAAAGGGCGATCTGCTGGTCGTGCTGTCCACAGGAGCCTACAATTACTCTATGGCGTCCAACTACAACCGCGTTCCCCGTCCGGCCATTGTGACGGTAAGCAACGGCAAAGACAAGATGGTTGTGCGCAGAGAGTCCTATGAGGATCTTCTGGCCGCCGATATTTTTTGAGAATTCCTGAATAATCCGGCAAAAAAACATTCTTTTTTCGGCGGGGGTACGGTTGAAAAAATTTGCAAAAAAAAATGCATCGGGCGTTGACTTTTTCGGAGAAATGCCGTCTATATGGATGATCCCCCGAGAATGCCGGCGTTCAGAGGTCAGAAGGAGGGAATGGTCATCGAGGACCGCAACATCGTAGCACTTCTTTTTGAGCGCAGCGAAGAGGCGCTCACTGCCTGTAAAACCAAATACGGTGCATATTTGCATACCATTCTTTTCCACATTCTGCGCAATCCGGAAGATGCTGAGGAATGCTTCAATGATGTTCTTCTTTCCACCTGGAACAGCATCCCTCCCACCCGTCCGGAGTCGCTGAAGAGCTACATGGGAACGCTGGCAAGAAATATCGGGATTGATCGATACAACAGGGGCAGGGCACAGAAACGCAACGGACAGACCGAAGAACTTTTGGAGGAAATCACGGCCTTTACCCCGGAAGAGAGCGCGGAGGATCAGGTCCTGTATAAAAACTTAGTGCAGGAGATCAATGCTTTTCTCGGAACCTTGGAGGAAGGCACCCGGGTTTGCTTTGTTTTGCGTTACTATCATGCGTTTTCAAATGAGGAGATCGCAAGGAAGACCGGAAAAAGTCCTCACGCCGTGGCGTCGCTCCTCCACAAAACCAGAGAACGGCTGAAAGCCTACCTTGCAAAATGCGGAACCACCGTATGAGCGAAAGGAGAGTTGTGCGTAATGAAGAATGTGGAATTTTTCAAGCTTCTCGGTTCCATTGACGGAACATATTTGGAGGAAGCAGAGAAGTATCGCAGTCCGGAAGCAAGGAAAAAAGCCAAAATACTGCGGTGGATCCTTCCCGTGGCGGCTGTTTTTGCCTTGATAACGGTTTTGGTGCTGATGTTGCCTCTGTTTCAGAGTTCTCCGGATGTTCCCGGCACAGGCGACAACGGAAAGCTCTCGGAGAATATCCCTCAGCAGGCCTTAGAGACGGTCAAGGATGAGATCGTTTATAAGAACTACGGGGATCATGCCGAGATCACCGACTATGTGGGAACGGGCAATTTGGTGGTTATTCCCGAAACCATTGACGGTTTGCCGGTGACCCAGGTAGAGCTGATGAACATGAACAGTCCGGGGGCTCTTAGGATCATGTACAACAGCATCATGCTGGAAAGCATCAAGGTTTCCGAAGGACAAAAAATCGTTCTGAATGTGGGCAAGGATGTTAGCGAAGTGAATCTGTCCCTGGTTCACCATTCCTCGGTGGAAGAGGTTCTGGTGAGCAGTGAGAACCCGAACTATTCCTCTTTTGGCGGCTTGCTGTACAGCAAAGACTGCAAGACCCTGATCGCCTGCCCGGGCGGTTTTGAAAAGACCTCTCTGGAGTTCAATAAGTACAATGATCCCCAAAGAGTTGGTTCCTCCACGGCGCTGCTTGCGGCACAGCTGCAGACCATCAAGCGGGATGCTTTCCGGAATTGTTCCGGAATACGGGGAATCGTCCTGCCGGACCGACTGCAGACAGTAGAGCGGAATGCCTTTTCCGGCTGTACGGCTTTGCGTGCGGTCACATTGCCTTCTTCCTTAGAAAGCATTTCATACGATGCTTTTGAGAATTGCGACCAATTGCAGTATCTGAGCTTTGAAGGGAGCAGGACGGAATTCCTATCGCTGCATATCGAACTGCCCGACACTCTGCGGTACAGCTTCGCCCTGGAAGGGGATATTCAGGGAGAAGAACTTGAAAAGATCGTTTCGTTCTTTGAGGACGCAGAAGAAGCTGCCTCCTTTTTCTCCAGATTCAATATGGTGGCCTGCGATTCGGGAATCATCCTGGATGGATGCTACCGGGCGGCGGATAAACGGTTCGACAGCGAAAAGGAGCTTGCGGAGTATCTCGGAACATTTTTTGATGCCGATCTTGGCGCAGGGTTTTCTTCCGCTTTTGACGAACATTTCAGGGAAATTGACGGAAAACTCTATGCCCGATCCAAATACACAGTAGCTACCTACAATGCGGATGAACGGAGCTACGCTCTTGAAAAGGACGGAGAGGGCGGGTATCTTCTGACCGTCCGGTCTTTGGTTCCCGAACTGCCCTATAAGATTTATGTGGACAGTCGCTATACCCTGAAGGAAGAGAATGGCACCCTGCGTTTTACCGGACGGTTCGTCCTTCCGGCAGAAAGCTGGTATAATCTGTGGCTGATTGAAACCGACAACTGAACAAGGTCCGGATTTCCGGATCGAAATACGGTCCCCTTCGGGCAGGCGCTTGAGAAATCAAGACTGTCCCAAGGGGATTTTTTCTGCGGCTTTTTCGTGCCGGAAACAAATAAATATCCCCCGTTTTTGAACTGCCCCAAATTGTACGGACAGCACAAAGACACCCCATAGGTAGAAAATATTAAATTTAAGCAACGAACTGACTTCGCTTTTCGAGTGGAGTCAGTTTTGTTTTGAGTTGAATACGCTCATTATTGTAGAAGTGTATGTACATAGCTATGAGGAGGCGCGCCTCCT
>DPGD01000026.1:0-312 GCA_003522145.1 Clostridiales bacterium
GGGGTCGATCCGAAAACTTTTTCTGTGGACGGGCAACATACTTTTTATGGAAGGGCGAAGAATCCGGAATACCGGAGCTGTTGATTTTTGGGTGCCGGTCTATGGATACCGGTCGCCGTCCCCTCTGTGGGTGTTTTGTGCTCTCGTGCATGGTGGGAGGCATCTTCCGAAAGCCCTTGGGTTTTCGGCGATGCCTCCCGCCTGCACGACCTGAAAAGGCCAAGCCTTTTCAGGCGGGACAATGTCCCTGCACGAAACATCCACAGATTGTCCGGCTTCGCCTGCACGAACCTAAAAAAGTTTTTGAGGGTT
>DPGD01000026.1:526-19434 GCA_003522145.1 Clostridiales bacterium
AAGTTTTTGAGGGTTCCAAGGGGCGCTTTTTCAAAAACGCTCCTTGGCAGGGAGTGGGACGGGGTCCCACAAAGACGGACGCAGCTTTTTCTGTCAAAAGAGGAGAGAAGGGGGCTTGACAGTGGGGAGATTTTCATTTATAATGGTAGCCGTGAGAATGTATAGTGAGAGGAACGGCAGGAATGAGGATCGCAATTATAGGCGGCGGAGCCGCAGGACTGATGGCGGCGTGTACCCTTTGCGATCTTGGGGAGCAACCGGTGCTTTTTGAGCGGAACGACCGGGTGGGCCGAAAGCTGGGCATTACCGGGAAGGGCCGGTGCAATCTGACGAACCGGTCGGATGTACAGACGGTTTTGGAGAACATTCCCACCAACAAAAGGTTTCTTTACGGGGCGTTGTCCCGTTTCACTCCTTTCGATGTGATGGCGTATTTCGAGGACACGCTGGGGCTTCCTTTGAAGACCGAGCGGGGAAATCGGGTGTTTCCCCAGTCGGATAAAGCCCACGATGTGGTGTCCGCTTTAGAAAACCATTTGAAAGAGGGCGGGTGCCGGACGGTATTCCGGAAGGTAACGGGCATAAAAAGAGAAGAAGACGGCTCTTTTCTGGTGGTAGCAGAGGGCAAAGCGGAGCACTTTGAGAGGGTGATCCTTTCTACGGGCGGATGTTCCTATCCGGCAACCGGTTCAGACGGATCCGGATATCGGCTGGCCCAGTCTCTGGGGCACAGCATTGTGCCGCCTGTGCCGTCCTTGGTGCCGCTGGAGTGCTTCGGAGGACTGTGCAGGGCATTGCAGGGGCTGTCTTTAAAAAACACGGGACTGACTGTATATGATACGGTGGCGAAAAAGAAGGTCTATGAGGACTTCGGGGAGATGCTGTTTGCCCATTTCGGTCTGACCGGCCCGATGATTCTCTCTGCTTCGGCGCATATGCGGCAGATGGCTCCCGGAAGGTATGAGGTACATCTGGATCTGAAGCCGGCTCTGAATGCGGAAATGCTGGATAAGCGGCTGCAAAACGATTTTGTAAAATACAGCAATAAGGATTTTTCCAATTCCCTGCAGGACCTTCTGCCCTCAAAGATGATTGCGCCCATCGTTTCTCTTTCGGGCATTGATCCCCACAAAAAGGTGAACGAACTGCGCAAGGAAGAGCGCAGGGAGTTGGTGCGTTTGTTGAAGGATCTGAAGCTGACGGTGAAGAATTTCCGTCCGATTGCCGAGGCGATCGTCACTTCAGGCGGGGTGAAGGTGGAAGAGGTTGACGGGCGCAGCATGGAGAGCAAATTGGTCAAGGGACTGTATTTTGCGGGGGAGATGTTGGATGTGGATGCCTACACAGGCGGATTCAATCTGCAGATCGCATTTTCCACCGGACGCCTTGCCGCCCTTTCCGCCGGCAGGGCATAAGGCAGGACATCAAGGGTGCCACGGAAAATCCGACGCCCATCGGGAAACGCAGTAGTGCCGCAGAGCTTTGCAGCGAAAAGCCGATAGACACCAAGTATTCTTTCGCTTTTGTGCCTCGTCCTTCGGCAACACGGCCTCCGAACAGATTTTGAATATTCAGAGGCACCCTAAAAGACAGAACAGAGAGGAAACAGGATGAATATTGCCATTGACGGTCCCTCCGGGGCGGGAAAGAGCAGCCTTGCCAAAGGAATTGCCAAGCATTACGGAATTGTTTATGTGGACACGGGAGCGCTTTACCGGACGGTGGGGTTGTATGCCCGAAGGAAGGGCTTTCCGGTGGAAGAGGTGGGAAAAATTCTGCCTTTTCTTTCTGAACTAAAGGTTTCCCTGCGCTATGAGCGGGGAGAACAACAGGTTTACCTGTTTGACGAAAATGTTTCCGGACAGATTCGTACACCGGAAATTTCAATGTATGCTTCTGCCGTTTCGGCTCTGCCGGAGGTCCGGGCCTTTCTCCTGGATACGCAGCGGCAGATCGCCAAAGAAAATTCAGTGGTCATGGACGGAAGGGACATCGGCACCGTGATCCTGCCGGAGGCAGAGGTGAAGATCTTCCTTTTTGCAAGCAACACCGAACGGGCAAAACGCCGGTACGAGGAATTGCGGGCCAAGGGGCAGACGGTGCGCTATGAGGATGTGCTTGCCGATATGACCAAGCGGGATGAAAACGACCGGACGAGAGCCACAGCTCCGGCAGTGGCCGCCAAGGATGCGGTGCTCTTGGACAATTCGGGCTTCGAGCCGGAGCAAACACTGAAAAAAGCCATTGAAATCATTGATGGGAAGCTGAAAAAACAATGAACAGATACAATTGGATTTCAAAGACCTTCGGCGGATTGATTTCAGGAGTGATTTTTCCTACAAAGGTGGAATGCGCCCAGACGGAATTGCCGGAGGGGCCGGTGTTGCTATGCGCCAATCATATAAGCGGCGCAGATGTGTTGCTGTTGATTTCCAGAACCAAACGGCAGGTTCGTTTTATGGCAAAGAAAGAGCTGTTTTCGATACCCTTCATAGGGTGGCTGATCCGCACCATGGGCGCTTTTCCGGTGGATCGGGCCGCCATGGATGTGAGCGCCGTCAAAAAGGGAATCAAATTGCTGGAAAGCGGGGAAATGGTGGGAATCTTCCCACAGGGCACCCGGTGTGACGGTGTACATCCGGCCACGACCGAAGGGCTGATCCACGGGGGGCTTGGGCTGATTGCGCTCCGCTCCAAAGCCACCATTCTTCCGGTGGCGATTGAAACGAAGAATTACAAGGTTCGCCCCTTCCGCAGGGTGCGGATCATTTACGGTGCGCCCGTGCCTTACGGGGAGTATGCCGCCCTTGGCGAAGGCCGGGACGGAAATCTGGCGGTTTCCAGGATGATTTTTGAGCGGATCTGTCAGATGCTTCCGCCGCCTCCTCCTTTGCCGGACGGGGAGCAAGGCAACCAAGGGGCTGTCCGATGATTTTCGTTGGAAAGTATGCGGGATTCTGCCCCGGAGTGCAGCGGGCGGTGGACAAGGCAGAAGAGCTGGCGGAAAAAAAGACATCGGGAAGCATTTACACTTTGGGTATGCTGATTCACAACAAAACGGTGGTTGGCGAATTGGAAAAAAAAGGCGTGAAGATGCTTGCAGAGGAGGAGCTTGACCGGATCTATGCTCAGGCACAGGAGGGTATGGACCAGACGGTGATCCTCCGTGCCCACGGAGTGGTGAAACAGGTGGCGGATCGGCTTTTCCGGTGGCAGAAGGAGTGTCATTTTTTTCATGTGGTGGATTGTACCTGCCCGTATGTGAAGAAAATACACGAGATCGTGGAGAAGAACGCCACCCCCGACGGAGTTCTGGTGGTTTTCGGAGATCCGGAGCACCCGGAGGTCAAAGGTATTTGCAGTTACGCAAAGGGAAAAGTCATTGTTGTCCGGAATGTTCACGAACTAAAAAGCTACAATTTGTTGAACGATGAAGCAATTTTGGTTTCGCAGACCACGCAAAAGCTGTCGGAGTGGAAAAAATGCCAGAATTTTTTTGAAAACTACTGTACAAATGGAAAAATTTTTGATACAATATGCAGTGTGACGGAAAACAGACAGAAGGAAGCTGTCGAAATGTGCCGGAAAGCGGATGCGCTTTTGGTCATTGGCAGTAAGGAAAGTTCCAACACCATGAAGCTCTACGAAGTGGCCAAAAAGAACTGCCCCCACGCTTTCTTGACAGAGGACGGTAAGGATTTAGATCGCCTCCCCTCGGACGTACACAAACTTGGAATCACTGCCGGAGCGTCAACGCCAGGCAGAATAATAGAGGAGGTTCATAAAAAAATGAACGAAATTCTTGAAAATGAAAATTTTGAAGAACTGCTGAATGAGTCATTCAGAACTTTAAATACAGGGGATACGGTTACCGGTGTGATCTCGTCGGTTTCGCCTGCGGAGCTGACCGTGGATCTGGGCACAAAGGTCACGGGCGTGATTCCCTTTGATGAAGTGGCTGAAGATTCGGGCACAGACCTGACCAAGACCTATAAGGTCGGCGATACCGTTACGGCAAGAGCCATCAGAGTCTCCGATGTGGAGGGTATGGCGGTTCTGTCGGTCAAGCAGGCCGAAAGAGGAAGCAGCTTCAAGAAGCTGTTGAATGCTTATGATGAGGGCGAAGTGCTGACCGGTAAGGTGACTGAAGTGGTCAAGGGCGGACTGGTGGTTTCCTGCAAGTACAACCGGGTGTTCATTCCGGCCGGCCAGAGCGGTGTGCCCAAGGAGGGCGACCTGAATGAACTGAAGGGACAGACCGTACGCTTCAAGCTCATCGACATGGATACCGAGAGAAACAGAGCGGTCGGTTCTATCCGTTCTGTGGAGAGAGAAGAGCGGAAGGCAAAGCTGGAAGAGTTCTGGGCCAACATCGAAGTGGGCAAGACCTATGTGGGCAAGGTGAAGAGCCTGACCTCCTTCGGAGCCTTTGTGGACCTGGGCGGTATTGACGGAATGGTGCATACAAGCGAGCTCTCCTGGACCAAGATCAAGAACCCCTCCGAGGTGGTCTCGGTCGGTCAGGAAGTGAGCGTCTATGTGAAGGCGTTTGACCGGGAAAAGAAGAGAATCTCCCTGGGCTACAAGAAGGCAGAGGACGATCCTTGGGTCATTTTCACCTCCAGATATGCCGTGGGCGATGTGGTGCCGGTAAAGATCGTTTCCTTTATGCCCTTCGGAGCCTTTGCAGAGGTTCTTCCCGGGGCTGACGGATTGATCCATATTTCTCAGATTGCCGATAAGAGAGTGGCAAAGCCTTCCGATGAATTGCAGATCGGACAGGTGGTGGATGCCAAGATCGTTGGCATTGACGAGGAAAAGAAAAAGATTTCTCTTTCCATCCGCGCATTGCTGGAGCCGGAAGCTGAAATCACGGAGGAAGCAGGAGAAACCGAGGAGACCGAAGAGACTGCCGAATAAGAAGAATTCCATAAAAAAGCTGTGCGTTTGTTTCAAGACGCACAGCTTTTTTGATCCCGGAGTTTTCAAAGGGACAATTTTCAAGGGGCAGAAAGGGAATACGGCGCAACAATGCAACCGCCTCTTGGAAGGTTCGCCCTTCCTCTGCCCCTTTTGTATTTTACATTATTTCACGCTGTCGGCAGTGCCCAAAGGACAGGTCCATCCGAACCGGTCGGGGATTCTGCCCCACTGAATGCCGGTCAGCTCATTGTAGAGCTTCTCTGTCAGTTCACCGATCCGGTTGTGGTTGATCTCATAACTGCGGCCGTTGTAGAAAAGAGAACCGATGGGGGAAATAACGGCAGCGGTTCCGATGCACCAGGCCTCTTCCAGAGTGCCGTTTTCGGCGGCGGTCATCAATTCGTCCAGAGAGAGCAACCGCTCCTCGGTAGGTACGCCCCAATCCCGCAGGATGGCAAGGCCGCTGCGGCGGGTGATTCCGTCCAGAATGGAGCCGGAGAGCTTGGGTGTGACGACCTTTCCGGCAATTTTGAACATCACATTCATGCCTCCGCCCTCTTCGACATACTTCCGTTCAATGGCGTCCAGCCACAGAACCTGAGAGAAGCCCTTTTCAATCGCCCGTTCGCCGGCGCGGTTAGCCGCTCCATAGTTGCCTCCGCATTTCGCTTCGCCCGTGCCGCCCCGGACTGCACGCACATCCTCGGTTTCCACCATGATCGGCACCGGCTGAATTCCGGCGGAAAAATAACTGCCCACAGGGGAAAGGATTACCGCAAAAAGGGCGTTCTTCACCCCGTGCAGACCCAACTCTGCATCGGTGGAGAAGAGGAAGGGACGAATATAGAGAGAGGTTCCGGGCGCAGAGGGAACCCAGTTCTGGTCCAGAGTTACCAGTGTTTTAACGGCTTCCAGAGCATCCTCCTCATTCACCTGGGGCAGACCCAGACGGGCGCAGGATCTGTTCAGCCTGGCCATATTGTCCCAGGGACGGAAGAGCTGTACTCCGCCGTCGGCACGGCGATAGGCCTTCAGTCCTTCAAACACTTCGGTGCCGTAATGGAAGACACTGGAGGCGGGAGAAAGCTCAATGGGACCGTAAGGCACAATGCGTGCGTCATGCCACCCCTTGTCCGGGGAGTAGTTCATCAGAAACATATGGTCGGTGAAGTATTTCCCGAAGCCCAGAGTTTCAGGTGCCGGCAGGGTGCCGGGGCAGGGATTTTTGCTTATAGAAATATTCATGGTTCTACCATTCCTTTCCTCCGGAAAAACTTCCGGTTTTGTTTTCTTGGTTTTCCTTTTCAAGAATGCCCGGATTTCCGGACGGAGGGACGGGAGCCTTGCTTCCCGCACAATGCCCGCTCCTGCCCTGTGCTTTGGGCAGGCAGACGATGGGTACGGTTCACGAGCGGCCGATGCCGTTTCTGCTTCCTACTGAAAAAGCAACCCGGCCGTTTTCCCCGGCGGAGTTGCAAAATCATTTTGGCCGGTATGCTTTGGAACATGAGGTTTACGGAAGCCACCTGGATATGAAAAGGCGCAGATGCGCCTCGGCAATCGGAAGAGACGATATCCGGCAGGGAGAAAATCGGCGCCTACATACCAAAAAGGGACACCGACCAATCGGTATCCGAAAAAAGCACAGATCCTGCGGCGACAGGGATGCAGAAAACACAATATGACACAGGATGAAATGCAGAATACCCCAAAGGCCGCCCTGACAACGGAAACTTCCCATCGTATTCCGACTATGGGTTCAGTATAACATTTCTTTTTTGGGAAATCAAGGGGAAAAAGTAAAAAATGTGAATTTGAACAAAAGAAGAGGGCACTTTTCGGTCTCCCGGTCGAAAAATGACGGGACTGAAAGGGCATAAACGGCGCTCCCGGCGTTCTTTATGCCGGCTTTGAGGTCCGGAGGCGCAGGAAAAGGGAAAAACCGAGAAGAACGGGGGATTTTTGGCAGTCGGGAATTCTCCGGAAGCAGCGCAGACATTTGTCCTTGGAAAACCGACACGGTGGGCAGAACGATCGGAAGAGAGCTGTAAATTTTTTGTGAATTCTGCATTCTCTTCTTGACGGAAGGGGAAAAATATAGTATAATTTCAGCCGAAATTCACACACGGGTCTGCTTTCGGTGCAGGGGAAACCCTGTTGAGTGGCGCCGTGGTGGGAAAAAACCGAAGGAGGACATGAAAAATGTCAGTTATTTCTGTAAAGCAGATGCTTGAAGCAGGCGTCCATTTCGGACACCACACCAGAAGATGGAACCCGAAGATGCACGAGTACATCTTCACCGAGAGAAACGGGATTTATATCATCGACCTGCAGATCACGGTGAAGAAGTTTGACGAGGCGTATATGTTCGTTCGTTCCATTGCGGAACAGGGCGGCAATGTGCTGTTCGTGGGAACCAAGAAGCAGGCGGCGGAGGCCATTAAGGAAGAGGCAGAGCGTTGCGGCCAGTATTATGTGAATGTGCGTTGGCCGGGCGGAATGCTGACCAACTTCAAGACCATCAAGAAGTCCATTGCCCGCTTGAACAGTCTGGAAAAGATGCAGGCAGACGGCACATTTGATTTGTTGCCCAAAAAGGAAGTCGCCAATCTTCTCAAGGAGATGAACAATCTGGAGAAGAGCTACGGCGGTATCAAGACCATGAGCACTCTTCCTTCCGCTGTGTTCATTGTGGATCCCCGCAAGGAGAGAAATGCAGTGCTGGAGGCAAAGAAGCTGGGCATTCCGGTGGTTGCCATTGTGGATACCAACTGCGATCCGGACGATGCGGATTATGTAATTCCCGGTAACGACGATGCAATTCGGGCGATCCGTTTGATCTCCTCTTCGTTGGCTGATGCCGTACTGGAGGGAAAGCAGGGCGAGCAGACCGAAGAAACTCCCGCCGCTGAAACTGCCAAAGTAGCCGAATCCGAAGCAAAGACCGAAGAAACCCCTGTGGAAGCATAATTAGAAGGAGAAACTGAAAATGGCACAGATTACCGCAAAAGATGTGGCTGCCCTGCGCGCAAAGACCGGCTTGGGTATGATGGATTGCAAAAAGGCTCTGGTGGAAGCGGAGGGCGATGTGGAAGCTGCCGTGAAGATCCTCAGAGAAAAGGGATTGGCCACTGCCGCTAAGAAAGAGGGCAGAATTGCCGCCGAAGGAATTGTGGACATTCTGAAGGTGGGCGATACCACTGCTATGATCGAAGTCAACTCCGAAACCGACTTCGTGGCTAAGAACGATTCCTTCAAGGAATTTGTGAAGGGTCTGTTGAAGACCATTATCGAGACCAAGCCTGCTACCGTTGAGGAGCTGGCAACCAAGACCTATTCCGGCACGGCGCAGACTGTTCAGGAAGAGCTGACCGAGAAGATCGCACAGATCGGCGAGAAGCTGTCCATCCGCAGATTTGTAATCGTAGAGGGTACGACCACCACCTACATTCACGGCATGGGACAGACCGGTGTTATTGTAAAGTTTAACGCTGACGATGCTGCCAAGAACAACGCCGGCTTTGCCGAAGCCACCAAGAATGTGGCTCTTCAGATTGCCGCCGGAAATCCTCCCTCCTATGTGTCCAAAGAGGATGTGCCCGCTGCTGCTGTGGAAGAGGAGCTGTCCATTCAGGTTGCCGCCGCAAAGAACGATCCGAAGCTGGCAAGCAAACCCGACGATGTGCTGAAGAAGATTGTTTCCGGTAAGATGGGCAAGCTGTTCTACGACAAGGTCTGCCTGCTGGAGCAGCCCTATGTGAAGGATGACTCCATGAATGTGGGCAAGTATCTGGAGACCGTTTCCAAGGAGTTGGGCGGTTCCGTAAAGGTTGCCTCCTTCGTCATCTACGAAAAGGGTGAGGGCATTCAGAAGAGAGAAGAGAACTTTGCCGAAGAAATCGCCAAGATGACCGGCAAGGCATAATTCCGAAAATTCAGAATGGGGCTGTAAAAAACTCGCTTTTTTACAGCCCCTCCAAAATGCCGGTTGAGATACCGGCTTTTTTATGCGGTCTTGGACGGTTTTGTCCGCAAGAAATATGGAAAGAAGCTTCTGGTCGGAAAAGAGAAGCCGATTAGGCCCGAAAACAGGCGGCACGGTCGGGGCGGCTGTTTCAAGTCCAAAATACCCGATTTGTGGCTCAGAAAGAACTGTTTTCCAACCGGAGAAGGGCAGCCTTGCGTTCCAATCCGCCGGCATAGCCCACCAGACTTCCGTTTTGGCCCACAACCCGATGGCAGGGGATCAGAAGGGAGATCGGGTTCCGCCCGACGGCACCTCCGATGGCTCTGGGAGCGCTTCTTTTCCCCGTTCTTTGACAAAGAAGTTCAGAAAGTTCTTTGTAGGTGACCGTTTTTCCGTAAGGGATTTCCCTTAAAAGAGCCCAGACGCTTTTCTGAAAGTCGGTGCCGGCAGGAGCAAGAGGCAGGGAACCAAAATCCGGCTGTTTCCGTTCAAAGTACCGGATAAGCAAGGTGCGGGCTTCGAGAAAAACCGGCAGTTCGGTCAAGGGCTGTTTTTCGATTCCCGTCGGCAGATGCCTTTGTCCGGCAAAATACAGTCCCGTCAGCGCAGTGCCGTCGGATACGAGAAAAATTTTCCCCAAAGGCGAAGAAAAAGAGAAAAAAGCAGAATCCATGGTGGCCTCCCTAGGGCTTTCGGAATGTTCTTCTGTACTTTGCATGATACAACAGAATCAATTGTTTGTCAAGAAAAGAGAGCAGCCAGCTCTTTGTTTTATGTGTTGAACGGTATACACACGCCGCAGGCGTATTTCATACTGCGAAGCATTCACCCGTCTGAAAGGTGAATTTCATTGAAAAAAGCACTTGCGAGAGCAAGTGCTTTTTTCTGTGGTTAGCGATCAATTTGGATCGGTTCGCCTTATTTCCCCGCCTTTTCGGGCTTTTTTCAAAAAACCAAGCGATCAATTTGGATCGGGCAAGCGGTCAATTTGGATCGGCTCTTTACCCTTATTTTGTAGCATACCGAAGCAGATTTGTCAATAACTTTTTTTGCAACAATCAATTTTCATGTCATTTCAATCATCCGGCATGAACCGCGCAACAAATTCGGATTTGATTTCGTAAACATCATAAACCGGAATTCTTGTTTTGTCCTGAAGAACGATCACCCGTTCAAATTCATCAATCATATCAACCTTTCCTTCAGTCGTAACGTAGGCGCCGCCGCTCTTTCTCGGATCCGGCACAAAATATGTGGCGGTGATTGTCGGCTCTTCATCAATATGATCAATGAGAATCTGCAATTGCAAATCGATGCGCGCTTTTGCATCTTCGTCAAGTTCAATCCGTTGGTCTGTTGTTCTTGCGACCTCGGCAACCACACCGTCATATCCTGTCAGCGCCGCAAAGGGGCTGAACTGCGCAGCGTAACTGTCACATCCAAGCTGCGGATGACGCTGAGAAACGTGATGAGGCAAATTTATTATATCGTCATATTTGTGTTCATTGTTCATATCATCATCTCTATTTCTGCAAGCTGAAAACCGCCAGTGCGAAAAAGAATGCTTACTCTAACTCCAATTTATAAAAGTGGGCGTCAAAATAGGTTTCTTCTCCCCATTTTTTATAGCGCGTTTTTCTGCACTCTGAAAACCCAAATTTGCGAAGAAGCGCAACCGATGCAAGATTGTTATCTGCCACTTCGCCCGTGATGGACTTGCCGCCATCCGCTTTAACCCAATGAATTATGGCATCAATAACTTCTGTTCCGAGACCTTCCTTCCAATGATCTTTTGAGATGCAATACCCGATATCGTAATTTCCTTTTTCGGGAAATATGCAACAAGTGCCAACAGGCGTACCATCCACTTTCAATTCTGCAACCAGATAGTATCCCTCGGGGTTGTCTTCCATTTCATCGACACATTTGAGATATGCTTCATCCATGTTCTCAAAAATAGGATCGCTCATATTTGAAGAAATATTAAATGGTAAATCATATAAATCAGTTTAATTAATGTCTACTGAACAAACCGCAATTTTTTCTGCGGCAGTCTGATCGCAAACAAAAATATCAAAAATCGCAAAAGAGCATGTTGAATCCTTCTGAGATTCAACACGAGAACAGACATAGCGACGGTGTGCGCTGCTGTTTCTTCCAGCTTTGCACTAATACATCCCATGCCGCATTTGCGCTTGGCAAGACTGAATCTTCGTTCAACCTCCACGCGTTCGCATTCATCTATGTGCGCCTGTTTCCTGTCCTGATCGGTCACTTTCTTCGGTCTGCCGAGAGCCGGTCCTGAAAGCCGTATGCCACATTCTTTGCAATATTGAAGATTATCCCGATTCCGATAAATCTTGTCCGCAAGTATCCGACTCGGATAGTGTCCTTCGCGTTCACGGAAACGCTCCGCGATCAACTGCAGATTTCCGGCTTCGTTGTATGCGTCAAACGAGTGATATTCCAACCGTGTCCAACCGTCAACCACACTGATATCGAGTTTCATGCCGAACTCCACAGGCGCCGCCGCTTTTCCTCTTACAATGGGACTGACAAACGGCTGACTGACGCTGACGATCCGGTCGGGAACACTGTGCGTATTGTTATCGTACATGTACTTCTGCTGTTCATAGATCTTTCGCAGCGTTTCAAGACGTTCCTGTTCTTTTGGTTTCAGCGTCTTACCCATGGATAGCTTTCCGTCTATACTGTCAAGATCGCGTTTGAGATAGCCCAACTGTTTCTTTATTGCTTTTCTTGTTTTATTTGCGGTGTGTTTGCGGCTGCGTGCATATTTCAGATAATCTTTTCTTGCGCGTTTGCGATAGTTACGGGGTTTCTTGCCGTCTGCCGGATCATGCAGTTCGTCAATCAGCTTTTCAGCGTTTTCACGCGCTTCGTTCAGAAGTGACACATCCTGTGGATATCTGATATTTGACGGTGCGCAGGTCGCGTCGATCGTCAAAGTTCCGCTATTTGAGTTTCCGTCACCGTGTATGTCATTTTTATCGTCTTTGTCATCGTCATTCTTCTTTTTCTCTGCAGCTTTGGCGTCGCGGATGATCATTTCGTTGATCTCCCCGAGCACTTCCGGCGTAAGACGCTTACGGATATATACCATCAGCGACGGATCAAACGGCAAATGCTCATCATCATACCCTTCATAGCCGCAGAAATACTGCAGATAGGGATTCTCCTGTATCTGCAATCCTATTTCTTCGTCGGTGTATCCGTATTCAGCTTGAATGGTTCGCGCTCCGAGCGCAAGACGCAGAGGTTTTGCAACGTTTCCCTTCCGGTTCGTGAACAACGCGGCGTACCGCTTCTCTATTTCGTTCAACGGTATTATCTGTGCTTTCTTTACCCAGCGGTTATCTTCCTTTAAGTGCATCCCCACCGGCTGCTTGAAATCCATCAGGCTGATCTGTCCGTTACTGTATCGATACATATGACACCTCAAGTGCAAGGCTTTTGCCCTGTTTTCGCTCATTATCTGTAAGTCCATGATATGACAATAAAGCGCTTCCTTTTGTGCAATTTGTTGCTTCAAGAAAAGGAAGCAATACTGGATCATTAAAAATCTGATTAGTATAATATAGGCAATAATATAAATACTCTTTGACATTAAGTTCGTCTGCTAAACTGACAAGTTTTTTTATATTTAGGTGAGAGTTTTTTAGAGCAAAGTACAAATCAAAAAACAATTCAAAACTTAACCCTTTTTTTGCGAGGATGTAAATTGAATTCATGTCTTTATAATGATGTAAACATAATTCAATATACGCAGCTTCTGGTGATAATTTTTTGAATGAAATACCAAATAATTTTTTGAACTCGGTGTTTTGGAGCAATTGAATTGTGATAATACACCATCACAGTCACACACTAGTACTTTTTTTATTGCAGTTTCATTAGTACTAACGGGTTTTTACGGTATTTCAAAATGCTTCTGTGTATGCATTATCACTAAATGAGAATATACAACTTGTAAAAAGCATGAGCGAGGAGCAATTAAATAACGCTTTAGATAAAATGAACATTGCCGAAATTCTCAAAAAGAATAACGCCACTCTTAATTCACCCGTAACAAAAGAATTTGATAATAAGAAACAAATATTCTTTCTGATTATAGGCAAGAATTATGGCCGTATTACTATTCGATGAATGGAGTTCCAATGTTATCTGAATGATGAAAACAATTATGAATCTGTTTTGAAAATGTTATCTGAGGTCTAAATAGCTCACTGAAAACTACATTTGAATGGTCGAATAGTTGCGCGCTTGTATCAAAGCTTTAGTCTTATTGAATATGTCGCAGCAAACTGAACACCTCGGCCGGACGGATTGAACAGTCGCGACGCTGAAAACTGAACAGTTGCGTCGGAGTAGTTGGACAGCAGAAACCATAACAGCAAGTGTAGATACATGTTAAGCGTTGGTTTTTAGGGTGCGGCTCTCCGCCGTCGAGGTGCGGCTAAAACTCCGTGCAACTGTGGTGAATATGTCGGCGAGGTTGAACACCTCTGCCGTTGTGAATTGAACACCTTCGTCGCTGAAAACTCAACAGTGCCGTCGCTCGAAACTGTACACCTTCGACGGCATGGTTGTACATTGACAAAATGAAAATATAGCGGTATCATATAATTGCTTTTAGCCGTACGGGAGGATAGGGCAACGCAGGAGTGCGACCCGAATGTCCGATACGGGGTTTAGCAAGGAGAGTGATGCCGGGGGCGTCACTCTTTTCTTTTATGCGAGAAAGCATAACACCACTCTCCTTGGAAAACCTTGAATGCGTTAAACTCCGGGTTCGGGCAGAGCCCGATGAGCCGAAGGCTCCTTACGCATCGTTTTCTTTGACGCCTTTCCGCTTACGCATCGATTCTTTACAGTCGATTACGATGCTGTATGAATCGTGAACGATACGGTCGCAGATGGCGTCGGCAAGTATCGGATCGCCGATCTTTTCCCGCCAGCCCGGGACGTCGAACTGAGAGCAGAATATCGTAGACGCCTTCTTGTATCTCGCCTCTGCAATTTCGAGAAGATCTCTCGCTTCGGTCTCCTTGAGCGGGTAAAGCAGCCATTCATCCAGGATGAGCAGCGCCGGTTTCTTGTACTGCTGTATGACCTTGGGGTACGTTCCGTTCCCACGGGCGATGGCAAGCTCGGTAAGCAGCTCCGGAAGTCTGACATAGCGTACCTGAAGAAAACTGCGCGCCGCCGCCATACCGAGCGCGCATGCGATATATGTCTTGCCCGAGCCTGTCGCGCCGAGCAGAAGGATGTTGTGCCGCTCCGTGATGAAATTGCAGGTGGATAGCCGCGCTATCTACGCCTGATCCAGATTTCTGTCGGCGTGGTACTCGATATCCTCAACACAAGCGCCGGACTCGGCGAACTTCGCCTGCTTGATGAGCCGTTTCAAATGATTGTTCTTGCGGGAGCTCCATTCCTGATCTACCAGCAAGCCGAAACGGTCCTCGAATGACATCTTTGAAATATTCGGATCGGTCAGTTGATCCGTGAACGCTTTCGCCATTGCGGTAAGGCGCATTTCGTACAGTTTGTTTACCGTGTTTTCCGTGAGCATCACTTCTGCCTCTCTTCGTAGTATTCAGCGCCTCGGGTGAAGCCGTACTGAGAGGAAGAAGGACATTCTTCCGGTTGTTCGGCACATTGATCCTGTCCGGAAGAAAGAATCGCCTGTATGTTTTTGAGAGACGGTCTCGGTGTAAAGGTCAAAGCCTTTTTACAGGCGTTTTCAAGACGCTCGTTCGAGTATTTGTCGGCGAGCTTCAGAATGCCCATACACGCCTTGTATCCTTGCTGTTCCACCTTGTAGCCGGAAAGAAGGGCGTCTATGACGGTATTCGTATTTACACCTATTTTCGCCGCCCATTTGCGGAAGCGGTCTCCGTTCCACTGAACGTATTGTTGATGATTCGGCGGCATATAAAAGCTTATTGCGTGTTTCCTCTCTTAACTGCAGCAGGTCAAGAATATTCTTGTCAATAAACTCAACGGCGTATGGGAGAATATCCCGGTCAGATAGTTCGTCAATGTCCATTCCAATTCCCAACGAGATTTCATCCAGCGGAAATTGCCGGTCTTTGTCTTCTGCTGCAAAGATGTTACAGGTGGCATCCCCTTCAGCAGAAGTTTCGATAATAAATCCTCTATACCTCATTTTGCGCTTCTCCTTTACTTTTTTATTTTTTCTTCTGAAGACACAGAAATTTAACATTTGAAAAACGAAAAAAGGGCAGATTTTCTTGCTTTTACAGCTTAAAAATCTGCCCAAATAGTGCGATTTGCATGTCCGAATCCACCTCACATGCCGAAAACAGGCGATCCGATCTTTTGAAATCACGAAAAAGTTGATTTTTGAAAAAACGAGAAAAAAGGCGAAAAAACGAGAAAAACCGAGGAAAACCTCGGTTTCTCGGGGGCGATCCAAATTGATCGTCACACTTGGTGGGGGAAGATGGATTCGGACCATCGAAGTCACTGACAACAGATTTACAGTCTGCCCCCTTTGGCCACTCGGGAATTCCCCCATATGGAGCTGGTGATCGGAGTCGAACCAACAACCTGCTGATTACAAATCAGCTGCTCTGCCATTGAGCCACACCAGCGTGCGTTGTCCGCTCGTATCAAGCAACAAAGGAAGTATAGCATATATTCTCGTGTTTGTCAACTGCTTTTTCGGAAAAAGCAAAAAATATTTTTTTCAGAATCAAGGCGGGGGAGGGAAATAAGCCCGGTTGCGGCAGATCCTCAAAACTCCGCTTTCCGAATAATTTTCAAAAAAAACTATTGACAATTTATACTTATTGATATATAATATCATTAAATAAGGATTTTCGGTAAACTGGTGGGAATTATGGAAAAGCGAAACACAATTCAGCGCTCTCTGGTTTTGAATGCGGTAAACAAATTGCAATGCCATGCCACGGCAGACGAGGTCTATGACGAAATTGCGAAAGAGCATCCGAATATCAGCAAAGCGACGGTATACCGGAACCTGAAGCTGTTGTCGGATATGGGGGTCATCCGCAGAATGGAGGTTCCGGGCGGAGCGGATCGTTTCGATCATCGGTGTCAGGAGCATTGTCATGTAAGATGCGAGAAATGCGGTCGGGTTTTTGATGTGGATATGGAATATGTTTCCGGATTGGAACAGAAGATCGGCAATGCTCACGGATTTCAATTTACCGGTTACGACATCCTTTTTCGGGGTGTTTGTCCGGAGTGTCAGAAGGAGTCTGCCGGTCCCGGATAAAGCTTGTTTCATTGTCCATATGGGTCTATACCCTTTGGAATATATTATAAAAAATGAAAGGAAAAGAAATTATGAGAAGTATAACAACCTTGGATCTTCAGTATGGTATTTCCCTGCAATGAAATTCAGAAAACCGCATGGGAAGTGCTGAAAAACTTTGATCATGCCCTGATTCTTCGGGAGGATGATCCGCTGTTGCCCGCAATTCTGGGCGTTTATGAGGCGCAGGGAATCCGGAACGGAGCGCCGACGAACAAGATGAAGGGTCCGGCTTTCAAGACAGAATTGGCGACCGCTTATCCCGAATGCCGTTTGGTGGTGACGAAGGAGACGATGACGGTGGAAGGAATGATCAAAATTGTATACGATCTGCTGAAAGATAAGCTGAACATTGCGAAGCTTACCTTCACCAGCGGTGTCAATGCGGCTTCCCAGGAGTATCATCCTGAAAAGCAAATTGACCGCTGCCCCTTGTGCGGCATTGCTTTGAACGAGGACGGCGTCTGCCCGAAATGCGGATACAAGAAGAAATAACATAAGGAAGCCTCCAAAAATCCATAGAATGTCCGAACAGCGTCGCTCGCCGTCGGGCGCACTCTGAATTTTCAGAGGGTTTCAAAAAGCTTCATACAAGCGCAGAGAGCACGGTCTTCGGGCCGTTGTATTCTGCGCTTGCTTTTGCAGGGAAGCAGGAAGGATCTTTTGGAATTTTTGAGCGGTGTTTTGTGGCGTTTCACATCGTGAATAACGCTCCTGTGGTGCGATATTGTGAGGGTGCATCGCATATCGTTGGATGTTTTTGAGGTTTTCTCATACGATACTGCACCAAATTTGCACCAAGTTTACACCATTAAAAAGATATATCAACCTCTTCGTCATCAGCGATACACTCTATGGCTTGTTCCAACTTACTTTGCAGATATTTCATAGATTTATCTAACTCATAAATGCCAGCATTTATATTGAATCCTCTATCATATTCTAAAAAGTTTTCTAATGTGAATTTTGAAGCATCATAAGTTACTTGCGGATTGTGATACAGGCAAACTATTTCTTGCTTTATGCTTTCAGGAAAATTTGGAATTTTGGCAAGATGGAAATACGCTGGTGCAAAATGACCACCATTTCCTCCAACACCGTAGCAATCTATAAGCCCTTGCTCTCTCAAGTATGATAACACACACTTCACAAAAATCTTCGAAGAAACAGGCACTTCATAATCACAGACAATTCGTATTCCGTGATAATTGGTAGCAATGTTTCCATCTTCTTCGATAACGACAAATGATTTGCCTTTTCCATATCCTTCTCCGCCAAAGATGATGTCTCCAGCCTTGATAGTTTTCAAACATGTTGAGGTGCCAATATATGTGATTTTAGATACCGTTCCATATTTTGATATATTAGTTGGAATAATTAGCTTATAAAATCCATCTACATATTCGTCACTATCAATTCTATTCTTTATAAAATTGTTTTCTAACGATGTGCCTCTCACTCCGTAATATCCCAAATCAGTTAGCGAAGCATACCTTCTTTCTTAAATTCAATGCAGCAAATCAAGTGTTCTTTCAACCAATTCAAATCGTCCCACTTAGAATCATCTTTCTTGGTGTGTAACGCCTTATAATGAGAAAACCAATTCTTATCATCAAAAATCGCACCATCAAGCTTAATTCCTGCGGCGTTTTTGTTTCCTTTAGGAAATTGGACTTCTACCCCAATATAGTCTTTAGAGCATAAGCCAGATTCAACAAAGCAATTCAAAAATTGCCACTTATAATACTGCTCATTATATGAGCCATCTTTTTTGTATAATGATGTTTCCTGTTTGTCGTAGGTCAAGTGTACAGGCAGAAAACAATTAACCGCCAAAATATTCTGATGTTCATTATCATATTTTATCTTTAACTGCTCAAAATTAGCCATAATTACGCCCTCATTCTTTCTCTGAGACTATCAATCTCAGCTTGATTATTCGTAAGATAGTCCACAATATCCTTGGGTAGCTCATGCCGCCCATCAGCCGCCTTACTGTAAAAATCATTCTTCTCATCATCAGTTAGGCGTAAAAGCTCAACAATGCGGTCTTGCATATCAGGGGTGGGTGGCTTTACTCGTCCATTAAACACATCGAACAGATATGTTTTCGACACGCCCAAGTCCGAAGCAAATTTCGCTTGTGAATAGTCATGGTCTTTAATAAGCTTTACGAAATATGCGCCGAAGCTCCCTTCTGCGTATTCTTTTTTTGCCACTCAATCACCTCCTGAAAATACATAAGTAAGCTAACTACTTTAATATTTTAACACAAAAAACAGAAAAAAGCAATAGAACGGCACGAAAATTTACAATTCGTGCCGCTCTATTGCTTAAATGAGGTCGTTTTCGATACTTTTATCCACCTTACTTTTATAGCTTTTATAGAAAGTTGCACCAACATAATTCAAGACAAAAGGAAAACCCCGAAGCCGCAGTGACTTCGGGGTTTTGAAGAGTCCCGTTCGGGATACATTATCTCTTGGAGAACTGAGGTGCGCGACGGGCTGCTTTGAGGCCGTATTGCGCGAGTTTTTGAGCTGTTTTCCCTTGATACTCCGGGCTTTTCCGGCTTTCTGCCTCTCAGTTATCCGGTGTGCGGACCATAAAAAACGGCCTTTTTCATTCAGCAATAGCCTGATGAAACGCACCATTTACTACCCCAAATAACTCCTCTGGTTTATTATACTT
>DPGD01000030.1 GCA_003522145.1 Clostridiales bacterium
AAAGTTTTCGGATCGACCCCTTTTGAAAAAGGGGTCGCCAGGTGCAGGGCGGGCATTTCAAAGACAGTTCAGCCGTTTTTTCGGTTATAGATTGGTTTGATGTGTTTTCTTCCTCCGAGGACGAACACCAGCGCCGCAAGGATACACACGCCCATAAAAATACTCAGCGTTCCGCGCATCGGCAAAACCGTTGCCACCGCCCCAGCGGTAAGTTCGCCCAACAGCGTACCGCCGGTAGTCATCATGAGGAAAGCGCCGTTGAAGCGTCCCCGATGGTCATCCGGCACATAGGCCTGAGTGGACGAAACCCGGATATTGAAGGCCGTGGAATTGCAGAGTCCCATGACAAAGCACATCCCTCGCATGGCCATCAAGGGAGTGAAGAGATACACGCCCTCCAGAGCGGCGGAAAGGATATAGACAAAAAGCGACAGGGCGAATTTGGCCTGGGCGGGGATACGCCATTTATAGTGAAAGAAGCCGCCCAGAATCCGTCCCACACCCAAGAAGAACCAGACGGACATATAGGTATACTCCCCGTTTTCATAGGTTTCCTTAAACCAGGGAAGTGTCAGCACCGTAGTGGCGCCGTTGGCAAAAAAAGAGAAGAAGAAAAACAAACTGATGCAAAGAAGTCCCTTTTCCGAAATAAGGTAGCGCAGGCCTGCCAGACTGTCGGAAATATAAGTTTTCCCACTATAGGAGGCCTTTTCTCCCCTTGCTTTTTCCACATCGCTGATTCGTGTTTCAAAAAAAGCGGCCGTAAAAAAGCAGGCGCTGTTGGCAATCAACACCGGCAAAATTCCGAAGGCTTTATACAAGAAGGTCGCCACCGGCACCATCACATAGGAGACGGTCTCCAAGGTACTGGAAACCGAATAGGCTTTGGAATAATTTCCGTCGGAAACAAGCATGGGGTAAAAGCTATTGAACGCCACCAAATAGGCGCTGTTGATGATGCCGATGACAAAGGTCATCGTGGCCAACAGGGGAAAGCTGAAAAATCCAAAAATGATCAGCAAAGCCAAAATCAAATAGAGCGAAGCAGAAGTTGCATCCAGAAGGTAGATGGTTCGCCTTCTTGAAAACCGATCCATCAAGGGGCCGGCAAACAGCGGTGCGAAAATCTGAGGCAGTGTGTAAAAGAACACATACAGTGAGTAGAGATAGGGGGATTTGGTATAGTCCAGCACATACAGACTGATGGCAAATCCGACCATGGCATTGCCGAACATTGAAACTGCGCTTCCCAAAGTGATGATGGTGTAGTCTTTCGTCCAGAGTTTGTTTTTCATGTCCTACTTTTCCTTGATTTTTGTTTCCCGGCGGCTTCGGCCGCCTGTCTTATACCGGATAGTATGCCCGGTTTTCGGAATTTCACCGTCAAGGCAAAAATCCGGCTTTCTTTCGGTGTTTAACCGTCTTCGCAACATTTTTTCCAAAGAACCCGAACATACGCAAAATCGGGCTTTCGGCTTTTACAACGGATTTTTCAGGATCACGCTGTTTTTCCGGGGATAGATCCCCGGCGTTGGCTGAACCTTTTCCACGAGAATATTCACCCGCCCGGCACCGCCTAAGGTATACTCCTCCACCGTCTTCTTTTTTCCGCCCAGGCGGAAGATGGCATTTCCGGCGCTCTTCAGTTCCTCTCTTCCGCCGGAGCCTTTCATTGACAGAAACACGCCTCCCACCCGCACAAAGGGCAGGCACCATTCGCAAAGCACCGGCAACGCCGCCACCGCCCTGGCGGTTACAGCGTCAAAGCTCTCCCGATAGCGTTCCTCTCGGCCAAGCTCCTCTGCCCGGCCCGAAAGAGTTTGGACCCGGAGGTTCAGTTCCTTAGCACATATTTCAACAAATTGTAATTTCTTTCCCGTGCTGTCCAAACCCACCACCGTCAGGTCCGGCCGGGCAATGGCTAAGGGCAAAGCGGGAAAACCGCCGCCGCACCCCACATCCAGCACGCTTGCTCCGTAAGGCAGAAGATGTGCGGACTTCAGACAATCGGCATAGTGCTTGCGCAGAATCTCCTCTTCCTCTGTAATCGCCGTCAGATTGGTACACGCATTGAAGGACAGGAGCATTCGGGTCAACCGTTCAAATTTCAGGGCAAGCTCGTCGGTGGCGTATGCGTCCAGACCCTCTTCCAAAAAAATCCGCCTGTAGTTTTCGGCAAAGCTCATTCTTCCTTTTCCTCTCCGCTACCCTTTACGGCACCGGTTTTCGGTTCCGCACTTCTCTTTTTTTCAAGATAGATCAGCAACACCGAGATGTCCGCCGGACTTACGCCGGAAATTCTCAACGCCTGTCCGATGCTCTGAGGGCGCACGCTCTGCAATTTCTGCCGTGCTTCCAGGCGCAACCCCACGATCTCATTGTAGCACAGATCCGCCGACAGTTTTTTCTTCTCCAAAACCGCCATTTTCCGGGCTTCGGCCAGCTGTCTCTTGATATATCCTTCATATTTGATGCCGATTTCCGCTTCCTTGCGCACTTCCTCCGGCACCGCTTCTCCCGCCCGGTCAAAGGCCCGCAAATTCTCCCAGCACACTCCCGGCCGGCGTAAAAGCTCGCTCATGGTGGCAGATTCCTTGACCGGTGTGCTCCCAAGGGCCTCCAAGGTGCGGTTCAATTCGGGAAAGGACCCAAGCCGCAGGGTGCCGAGCCTTTCTTTTTCCCGTTCAATGGCCAGTTCCTTTTCCTTAACAGCCCGATAGCGTTCCTTGGGCAACAATCCCACCCGGTACCCCGCTTCGCAAAGCCGCAGATCGGCATTATCCTGCCGGAGCAACAGCCGGTACTCACTGCGGGAGGTCATCACTCTGTAGGGCTCATTGGTTCCCTTTGTAACTAAATCGTCCACCAGCATCCCGATGTAGGAAGAGTCCCTTGTAAGCACCAACGGCTCCTCCTTTTTGATTTTCAGGGCAGCATTGATTCCGGCAAGAAGCCCCTGAGCCGCCGCTTCCTCATAGCCGGAGGTGCCGTTGAACTGGCCGGCGCCGTAAAGCCCTTCCACTTTTTTGGTTTCCAGAGTGGGTAACAGCTCCAAAGGATCCACGCAGTCATACTCTATGGCATAGGCCGGGCGCATAATTTCCGCCTCTTCAAAGCCCTTGAGCGTATGCAGCATCCGTACCTGCACATCCTCGGGAAGCGAGGAGGAAAAGCCCTGCAAATACAGCTCCTTGGTGTCCTTTCCCATAGGCTCCACAAAGAGCTGATGCCGCTCTTTGTCGGCAAAGCGTACGATCTTATCCTCAATGCTGGGGCAGTAGCGAGGGCCGGTTCCGTGAATCCGCCCGGTGTACAGGGGCGAACGGCAGAGATTCTCCCGAATCACCCGATGCGTATCTTCGTTGGTATAGACGATGTGACAGGCAATCTGTTGGATCTCATTCAGCTTTCTTTTGTCGGTCCGGTAGGAAAAGGGCGTGATCTCCCGTTCCCCTTCCTGAAGCTCCAGTTTTGAGAAATCCACCGTGTCTGCGTGAATTCTCGGCGGGGTTCCGGTTTTGAACCGCCGCATGGAAAGCCCCAAGGAAGAAAGATTTTCCGAAAGAGCGCCTGCAGGCAACAGACTGTCGGGGCCGGCCGGACAGACGCATTCCCCCACAATCACCGAAGAGGACAGGTAGGTTCCGGCGCATACCACCGCCGCTGAGACCCGGTAAATGCCGCCGAGTCTGGTCTGCACGCCCACGACCATGGCCCTTCCGTCGGCTTCTTCGGTGAGGATCTTCACGATCTCCGCCTGAATCAGACGCAGGTTCGGTGTCTCCTCCAATGTTTTCTTCATGTTTTTCTGATATTCCCGACGGTCGGCCTGCACCCTTTTGGAATACACCGCCACGCCCTTGCCGGTGTTCAGGGTTCTGGACTGTAGCGTCACTCTGTCGGCCTGGTAGCCCATCTCTCCGCCCAGAGCGTCGATCTCAAAAACCAGATGACCCTTTCCCGTACCGCCTACCGAAGGGTTACAGGGCATATTGGCGATGCTGTCCGCACTCATGGTAAACAGAATCGTATCCACGCCCATCCGGGCGCAGGCCAGAGCCGCTTCGCACCCTGCATGCCCGGCGCCCACCACGGCAACCGCCACCCGTCCCAATTCATATACATTCATTTGCAATCCTCATATACAACGGAAAAGCCCTTTGGGGGCATTATTTGTGGTATTTTCCGTTGTGGTTGATGTTCAATGCCCGGTAAAGCTGTTCCAGAAGGATCACCCGCATCAACTGGTGGGGAAAGGTCATTCTGGAAAAGGACAACCGGTAATTACAGAGCTTTTTCGTCTCCTCCGGCAGGCCGTCCGAGCCTCCGATCACAAAGGAGACCGTTGAAAAACCCCGCTCGGGCAGATCGTCCATCATCTGCGCCAGTTCTGTGGAGGACAGCTCCTTCCCCTCAATGCACAGCGCCACTGTATACTCCTTTTCCCGGATGTAGGAGGCAAGCGTCCGATCGTCCTTGGCCTCTAAAATTTCCACCCGGCCATAGGCCCCCAGCCGCTTCTTGTATTCGGCACAGGCCGCACGAAGATATTCTTCCTTCAGGGTACCGTGACACAGTATGCGCAAAGTCAGCATGATTTCTCCTTCTTCAAAAGCCCGTTCCGAGAATTGTCCGGAAGCTTTTCCCGCCTTCCGGCTCTCTTGGAGCTGATACTTATCCCTCGGTGGCTTTTCGGTTCCTGCACAAAGGCCAAGATCCTCTTTTCCTATGAATTTCCGATGGGATCGCCCGGCATTCCGAGCGCTTCCCGCATCTGCTTTGCCGAAATGCCGTAGGATTCATACACCGACTTTCCCTTTTCGGCCAACACAAATGGGTCGGAAAGGGCAAGGATTTTCACGCTCCGTCCCTTTTCCGCCAAAAGCCTTGCCCACAAAGCGCCTGCACCTCCGTTCAGAATTCCCTCCTCGGCAAACAGCAGAGGAACTCCTTCGGGCAGACATTGGAGCACCGCAGAAAGCAGGCTCTCATCGGGGCGCAGCATTTCAAGCACCAGCAGGGAAAGACGGTGCCCTTCTTTTTCCGCTTCGTTTTTGGCACGGAGGGCTTCTTCAAACAGGGCTCCGTAGGTGAGGATCACCCCTTCCGGATGCTGTGCAAGACTCCCCCGTAAATGCTTTTCCTCGTCAAGATAGGAAAGCGCCCGGGCGCTTTCCGATTCTCCGCCGCTGCGGTAGCGGATAAAACAAATGCGCTCACTTTGCAACGCCTCTTCCAGATACCGGTCAAGCGCCTGAAAATCCAACGGCGCAAAAATCTGCGTTTCGGGCAGAGAAAGGGCCATGGCCACATCGTAAACTCCATGATGCGTCGGCCCGTCTGCAGGAGCCAGTCCCGCCCGGTCCACACAGAGGGTCAGGGGCAGACGCTGTAAGGCGGCATCATGGATGAGCTGGTCAAAGGATCGCTGCAAAAAGGTGGAGTAAACGGCAAAAACCGGCTTCATTCCGGCGGCGGAAAGAGCCGCAGAAAAGGTTAAGGCGTGCTCCTCGGCAATACCCACATCAAAAAACCGGTCGGGATGAGCCTTTTCAAAGGCGGTCAATCCGGTACCGTCCGCCATGGCGGCCGTAATCGCACAGATCTTCCCGTCCCGGTCGCCCAGAGATGCAAGGGTCTTGCCGAAATGCTCCGAGAATGTGGGAACCGGCTGTTTTCCGGCAGGGGGAATCCCGTGGTATTTTCCCGGCTCCTTTTCTGCCGGCTCGTAGCCCTTCCCCTTCACGGTTTTCACATGAACCACCGTACAGCCTTCGCTCTTTTTGGCTTCCTCAAAAATCAGCTCCAGCTTTGCCCGATCATGTCCGTCGATCGGCCCAAGATAATTCATCCCCAGCTGCTCAAAATAGTTGTCATCGTAGATCGCCCTTTTGATCCTGGCCTTTTGACGGCTGGAAAAGCGGATCACCTTCTGCCCGAAAAGCGTTTTGGACAGGACCTTTTTCACTCTTCTTTTCAGATTGAAGTACCAACCGGTGGTGCGCATCTTCAGAAGAGCCCCGGCAAAGTGCCCGCCGTTTTTGGAAATGGACATCTCGTTTTCGTTCAGAACGATAATCAGGTGCAGGGACTCTCTGCAATTGTTCAGTCCCTCATGGATCATTCCGCCGGTGAAGGCACCGTCCCCCACCACACAGATCGTGTAATTGCTTCTGCCGGCCAGCTTGTCCGCCTCCGCAAAACCGATTGCGGCGGAAAGTGAGGTGCTGGCGTGTCCGCCTCCGAAGGGGTCGTAAGGGCTTTCATCCCGGCGCTGAAAGCCCGACAGTCCGCCGGGCTGACGCAGGGTCGAAAACCGGTCAAAGCGGTCGGACAACAGCTTATGTACATAGCTCTGGTGTCCCACATCAAAAATCAACCGGTCCTCCGGCAAAGAAAAGACCCGGTGGATGGCCAGAGTCAGTTCCACAACGCCCAGATTGGACGCCAGATGTCCGCCGTTTTGGGTCACTCTCTCCAGAAGCTCCTGTCGGATCTCGGCACAGAGACGGTCACACTGGGCAGAATCCAGCTTTTTCAAGTCTTCTTCCCTATTCTGTTTTCCCAAATAGGTATAGCTCATAAGTCCCTCTTGACAAAATATCCGACAAAATATCGGCAAATATCTATTCATAGTATTATAGCGTGATTTTACACTCTTGTCAAGCATTCGGCGCAGGGTTTTTCCGGATGCGCTTTTCCACAAAAGGGCGGCCGGGGAAATAGCCTTCTTCGGGGGCAAAAGGCCGTTTGGATTTTCCTTGTGAGCCGCATTTCGCCTGATTTTATACCGGCTCTCTCCCTCTCTGCTTTGTCCTTTGCCGGAAGCCTTCTTGCATTTTGTTTCCATTCTGTTTTCATTTGCGAAAGGCGCATCTCTTGACAAAAAAATCTTTGAGTGCTATAATTCGGGTGTGGAAGGGCCTTTGGGGAGCCGAAGGCAGGGAGCAGAAAAGCGGAAAGGAGCAGCGGAGTATGACAAAAAAACAACGCTTTTGGAAGAGTTTTTTGGGCATTGCTCTGCTTTTTTCCCTGCTTTTCTTCGCCCTTTTCATCCTGGCTGAGGCAGACCACAACTGCACGGGGGACTGTTGCGCCGTCTGCAACCAGATCGGGCTTTGCAGAAGTCTTCTGGGGTCTTTGCTTTTGTGCGCCTCTTTGGTTCTCGGAGAGCAGGTGCTTCTCCGGCTCCGCTTCCCCCCGGATGACCGTATCTATACAACCGGAGGGCTCACACTTGTGGCTCTGAAGGTGAAATTTTCGGATTAAAATGACCAGGCAAGGGGAAGTCTGCCGCCAAAGCAGACTCTTTCGGCGTTTGCCGACACCCTTGCTTTTTCTGCGTCCATTTTTAGATTTCACACGAAAAATCCGGAGGTGTATGATGAAAAACATCAAAAAAATAATTTCCGCCCTTCTGGCGCTTTTCCTCATGTCCGCTCCTGTCC
Organism: Clostridiales bacterium; assembly: GCA_003522145.1. Lineage (GTDB taxonomy): Bacteria > Bacillota > Clostridia > Oscillospirales > CAG-272 > UBA11512. Next base: position 7,449 of record DPGD01000030.1, read on the forward strand.
TTCTGACCGGCTGCGGCAGACAAACCGCCGGGGACGAAGGGAGATGGAGCATCGTGACGACTATTTTTCCCGAATACGACTGGGTAAAAAACCTGCTTGGCGAAAAAGCCGACCGGGCAACTCTGACCATGCTTTTAGACAGCGGCGTGGACCTGCACAGCTACCAGCCGACCGTGGAGGATTTGGTGAAAATCGCAAATTGTGACCTGTTCCTCTATGTGGGCGGAGAATCCGACGGTTGGGTGGAGGACGCCCTGAAAAACACCGCAGACCGGAACAAGGACAGGAAGGTGCTCAATCTTCTGGAGATTCTGGGAGATCAGGTGAAGAACGAAGAGCCGATTGAAGGCGCAGAGGAGGAAGGCGATCCGGCATCTTCCGGAAACGAAGAGGATCACGGGCACGAGCATGAGGATGAAAAAGACGAACATGTCTGGCTTTCCCTGCGAAACGCCCGGATTTGCTGTGAAGCAATTGCCGAACAGCTTTCTGCCATGGACTCCGAAAACCAAAAGGTCTATGCCGAAAATCTGCGTACCTACACGGAAAAGCTGTCGGCCTTAGACCGAAAATACAGCGAAGCGGTCCGCACCGGGTCCCGCAAGACCCTTTTGTTCGGCGACCGTTTCCCCTTCCGCTACCTTACGGAGGATTACGGACTGGAGTATTATGCGGCTTTTTCCGGGTGCTCCGCCGAAACCGAGGCGAGCTTTGCCACCGTCACCTTCCTTGCCGGTAAGGTGGACGAGCTGAATCTGCCCTGTGTGCTGACCATTCAGGGCTCCACCCACAAGATCGCCCAAACCGTCGTCAACAACACAACAACAAAAGACCAGAAAATCCTTTTAATGGATTCCATGCAGAGCACCACCTGGGAAGATGTGAAAAACGGTGCGTCCTATCTTTCGATTATGGAAAAAAATCTGGAAGCGCTGAAAACAGCACTTCAATAAGGAGTAAAAGCCATGTCTCTTCTTGCCTGCCGGAACCTCTCTGTCGGATATGACGGAAAGGCGGTTCTTGAAAATCTGAATTTCTCGGTGGAATCCGGAGAATACCTCTGCGTGGTCGGGGAAAACGGTTCCGGAAAAAGCACCCTGATGAAGACCCTTCTCGGTCTGCAACAGCCTCTTTCCGGCCAGATTCTCCGAGGCGACGGACTGCAAAAAAACGAGATCGGGTATCTTCCCCAGCAAACGGTGGTGCAGAAGGATTTCCCCGCTTCCGTGCGGGAGATCGTTCTCTCCGGCTGCCAGGGGCGGTGCGGTTGGCGGCCCTTTTATAACCGTGCGGAAAAGGCCTTCACCGAAGAAATCCTGAAAAAGCTCCGGATCGATGACCTTGCCTCCCGGTGCTACAGAGAGCTTTCCGGCGGACAGCAACAGCGGGTGCTCTTGGCCCGGGCTCTCTGCGCCACAAGAAAGCTCCTGCTTTTAGACGAACCGGTAACCGGACTGGATCCCAAGGCCACGGCCGAGCTGTACGCCCTGATTGAAAGGCTCAACCGGGAGGACAAAATCACCGTCCTCATGATCTCCCACGATATTGAAGCGGCCCTCCGGTATGCCGATCACATTCTGCACATCGGCCAACAGGTGTTTTACGGAACCAAGGAGGACTACCTGAAAAGTGCCGCAGGGCGTCTGTTTGTCTCTATGGAAGGAGGAACAGCAGAATGAGTGCACTGATTGAAAAGCTGTCTCTGTACTTCCAATACCCGTTTGTCCGCTATGCCCTGATTGTGGGCGTTCTGATCGCACTTTGCTCCTCTCTTTTGGGGGTCACGCTGGTGCTCAAGCGTTTTTCCTTCATCGGCGACGGGCTTTCCCATGTGGCCTTCGGTGCCATGGCCATTGCCGCCATTCTGAAAATCACCAATGAAATGCCTGTGGTGATGGTCATCACCGTATTGTGCGCCATCCTCCTGCTCCGCACAGGGCAGAATACCAAAATCAAGGGCGATGCGGCCGTGGCCATGATCTCCGTGGGAGCTCTGGCCGTTGGCTATCTTTTGATGAACCTGTTCGCCACTTCCTCCAACCTTTCGGGGGATGTTTGCAGCTCCCTCTTCGGTTCCACCTCCATTCTGACCCTTTCCAAAACCGAAGTGTGGCTTTGTGTGCTCTTCTCTCTGCTGGTTCTTGCGGTCTTCCTGCTGTTTTACAATAAAATCTTTGCCGTCACCTTTGACGAGAACTTCGCAAGAGCCACCGGCACAAGGGCAGGACTCTACAATCTTCTGATTTCGGTCGTGGTGGCCATCATCATCGTGCTCGCCATGAATCTGGTTGGTTCCCTGCTGATTTCGGCCCTTGTCATCTTCCCGGCGCTCTCCGCCATGCGGATCTTCAAAACCTTTAAAAGCGTCACCGTGTGTGCCGCAGTCCTTTCGGTGGTCTGCTCGGCCGTCGGAATTCTTGTCTCCATTCTTGCGGGGACCCCGGTGGGCTCCACCATCGTGGTGGTTCAGATCGGCATCTTTGCTCTGTCCTTCGGAATCGGAAAAATTGCAGGAGGTATCAAACGATGAAAAAAGTGTTTTCCTTCGTTCTGGTTTGTCTTGTTGTCTGCCTGTTTGCGGCATGCGGCAGCGAAGGGCAAACCCAAGACATTGATGTGGATCTGACCAAGCTCAGCAGTACAATGGTCTATTCGGAAGTGTACAATATGCTGACTTCGCCCGATCCGTATCTGGGCAAGACCGTGCGCATGAAGGGACAATTCGCCACCTATGAGGACCCGCAAAGCGGTATTGTGTACTTCGCCTGCGTCATCGATGATGCCACCGCCTGCTGTTCCCAGGGACTGGAATTTGTGCTGGAAGGCACCTACACCTATCCCGATGACTATCCGTCTTTAGGAACGGAAATCTCCGTAACGGGCGAATTCCGGACCTATACGGAGGGCAACAATCTTTACTGTCACCTGATCCACGCTACCATGGAATAGCTTTCGGCCATGCCGTTTTCCCTGCCTTGCAAGGGCATAAAAAAACAAATGGAGGGGTAAAAAGCTCTGACAGAGCTTTTCTCACCTCCGAGGACTTTCCGCAAAACACACCTGGATTTCGATAAAATCAAGAGCAAAACCGACCTACATCGCATAAAAAATGCCGGGATCCAGACCGGCATCTTTGAGGGGCTGTAAAAAGCGAATTTTTACAGCCCCTTTTGTTTGGTATGTTCTGCTCCGAATGCTTCTCCGGCTCCTCGTCCCGATTATTTTCTTTTCCTCTTCAAAACTATAAACGCCGCAATGCCCGCCAGCACGGCAACTGCCGCAACGACAAAGACGATAAGCACCACAGGAGCTCCGCTCTCCTCATCCGCTGTCGTTTTGCCGGAGGTAGACGACGGAGGGTCGGCGGGAGTAGCCGGGGGTGTTTCCTCGGTGGGCTCTGTTGTGGAGAAGACACTCTTTTCCGTATATTCTGCCTGGATCTGAACATCCGTCTTTATGCCGTCAACCGTATACTTCCCGTTTTCTCCTGCCTCGATGACGATCCCGTCAACCCTTACGCCTGCAATCTCGTAGCCATCCTTGGCGGTTACCGTAAATTCAAGCTTTCCGCCGCTTTCCACCTTTTCGGGGGCTTCAACCGTTCCCTTTGCGGCATCGTTTTCCACGCTTACATTATAGGTCTTCGGTTCTGTATGCTGGGCAAAGAGCCAATCGGTCAGTCCGCTCGTCCCGTATGCCCGATCCCATATAATATGACCGCCGGTTGCATATTCGGTATACAGAAAGTCTCCGTAATCCTTGAGAATCTCATTGGCCTTTACGGTTCCTTTATTGCTTACGATCGTATCGTCGGCGGCGTGAAAGGTGCGTATGGGCATGCCCTTCAGCCCTTCCATATAGGATTCATCGATTCCGCCGCAAACGGGAATCGCCGCCGCAAATTTGTCGGGATTTCTGGAGATGATGTCCCATGTTCCGTAGCCGCCCATGGATATGCCCGAAACATAGAGAGAGGTTTCATCTACGGAATACTCTTCAATTACCTTGTCTAAAAGCTCTTCGGCCGCGGTCATGTAAGGGCTCTTTTTGAAGGTTGTATGATCGTAAGTGCCCGGCCCCCAATCGCTGTTGACCCACTTCCCCCCGTTTGCCGTGCTTCCGCACTGGGGAGCAAGGATGATACAGGGGCGCTGACTGCGCTCGTCGGGCAGCAACAGCCTTTGCAGAATAGAGCCGCCTCTGAAAATATGCTCGTTATCCGAGCCTGCTTCTCCCGCACCGTGAAAGAAGAGAACAAGAGGATAGCTCTTTTCGGGATCGTAATCCTCCGGAACATAAAGCCTGTAGGGAAGATAGGTTCCGTCCTTGGCTTTGTAGGTATCGGTCACACTGTTCTGGCTTTTATTGAAAAAAGTCTTGACCAGACTATAGCTGAGCACTCCCGCAGCATTGGACGCAATGGGCGTGAGCACAAACAGCATGGTACCAAACAAAAGCACGGCCAGAACAAACGCTGAAATTCTCTTCATGGCAATAACACCTTTTTATGTATTTTGTGAATGAAGTATATCATCCTTCCCCCGCTTTGTCAAGATATTTTGAATGGGCAACCCGGCCATACCGAGGCAACCCATAAAAATTGCAGGTATGGAAAAAAAGCGCAGGAGCATTCCCGAAGAACCCTGCCCCTGCTGTTTTCTCTCTGCCGTTTCAGTGCTTGGCAAGCCACTCTTCGGCCTTATCCTTGGACAACCGCTTGATGTCCTCCTTGGGATAGGGAGAGTTCTCTCCGCCGTTTACATAGAGAAAATATGTGCCGGCAGAGGTCTGATACAGACTCTCTTCATAACCCTCCGGCTCACCGAAAACTCCTTCCGTGTGCTTCTTCAGAAGCTCAGCGTTTTCGGTATCGTACTCCTTCTTGCAAATAATTTTTTTCATTGATCCTATCTCCTTTCATTAAGTAACTCTTTAAGCAACAGGTTCTTTCCCTGTCTTATACCGGATTTTCTCTTGGCTTTTCCGGACGGGACTTCTCTTGCGGAAGCACCGTTTTCTAAAAAAGCTCTTTCCGACAATGCCCCGGAAGAGTCGCCCCGAAAGCTCTTCGACTTCAGCCTTCACCCCACAGCCGGGCGGGATACAGCCCTTTCTCGGTCATTCTGAAAAATTCCTCCCGTGCAGGAAGCAGGTCCTCCTGATAAGTAATGCCGATCCACTGCTCGGCAGTGGGAAGAACCTGTACCTGAACCCTTTCTTCCTTCAAAAGCTTCTCAACAAAAACGGGCAAAAGAAATTCCTTGGTTAAGGGGTCGCCGTCCTGTTTTTCCAGAAAATCCGCAAAGCCCCGCTCCAGTTCTGCCACAAACTCCGGGTAAGCCGCCCACATATTCATGGAAACCAGACTTTCCGGCGTTGCCCGTCTTTCGGCTCCGTACATCTCACGGTATACCCTTCCGTTTTCAAGATATATTCCCTTGGTTTCCTCCAGATCGGTAAGCATTCCGTTCCGGTCGGTGCGGCAAATGGCTCTGGTCACCGTTCCGTTGGGACTGACGGTGTTTTTCAGCACAAAACCGGCCATGGCCATGTGCAGTTTTCCCGGCCCTTTCGGAATCGTCAGGTACTCCTGCATCTTCCGGAAGACCTCTTTTCCGTAGTAATCATCGGCATTCAGTACCACAAAGGGGGTCTTGATGTATTCTTTGGCCGCCAGCACCGCCTGTCCGGTGCCAAAGGGCTTGGTGCGGCCTTCCGGCACCCTGAATCCGGCGGGAAGGTCGTCCAGCTCCTGAAACGCATAGTGTACCTCTACCTGACGAGCCGAAAGCGCTTTTTCGATCCGATTTCCGATAGTCTGCTTGAAATCCGCCTCAATTTCCCGGCGAATGACAAAGACCACACGGCTAAAACCCGCCTGCAGCGCATCATAGATCGAATAGTCCATCAATAGGGCGCCGTCAGGGGAAACCTTGGCCAGTTGCTTGATGCCTCCCCGAAAACGACTGCCCAGTCCCGCCGCCATCAGCACTAAAGTTGCGGCACTCATGTAAAAACTCTTCCTCTCTTCTTGTTTCCGGCGATTGCCGGCTTTCCGGAAAATCGCTTCGTTTTCTGCATTTCGGAAAATGCTCTGTTGATTGAACAATCTTCAGCGTCCCTTTGTCCACAACTTTTCGATGCCGCACCCTGCCGGCCGCCGCTCCTCAAAATCCAAAGAGGAAAGTGGAAAAAGCCTTGGCTCTGTTCACCGCTTCCCTATTTGTTTCTTTGCTGTTGTCCGGGTTCCGTCTCTTTTCGGAACTTTTGAAAGGACACCGGCACCCTTTTTGCGGAGGATCAGTAATTTTCTGCATGAACCTCAAAATAGCTCTGGGGATGATTGCAGGTGGGGCAAACCTCCGGCGCTTTGGTGCCCACCACGATGTGTCCGCAGTTCCGGCATTCCCAAACCTTCACTTCGCTCTTTTCAAACACTTCCTTGCTCTCCACATTGTGCAGAAGGACTCTGTAGCGCTCTTCATGATGCTTTTCAACAGCAGCAACCAGCCGAAAACGCTTGGCAAGCTCGGTAAAGCCCTCTTCCTCTGCGGTCTTGGCAAATTCCTCGTACATATCGGTCCATTCGTAGTTTTCTCCCTCTGCGGCAGAAAGCAGATTCTCTGCCGTATCGCCGATGCCCGAAAGCTCCTTGAACCAGAGCTTGGCGTGTTCCTTCTCGTTTTCGGCGGTTTTCAGGAAAAGCGCCGCAATCTGCTCATAGCCCTGCTTCTTGGCCACCGATGCAAAATAGGTGTACTTGTTTCTTGCCTGGGATTCTCCGGCAAATGCCGCCTGTAAATTTTTTTCTGTCTGTGTTCCGGTATACTTGTTCTTCTTTTCCATACTTTCATTTCCCTCCTTTTGTTTTAGGCCCCGGTCTTCTCCGTTAGGTTTTTCTTAGTATACCATATATCAAGCAACTTTTCAAGTATTTTTCTTTTCATCAAAAGAAACTGCGCCCCATTAAGGCTTTTCGCCCGTTTGCAGGCAGAAAACAGGCAGACCGGCACCCGGATTCCTTCTGCCGACTTCGGAATCCTTTTCCCTTCCGGAATCAGCGCTCTGTCTGAAAAACCAAATATTTCCGCTTTCCTTTTTCTGCATAAACTCCCCGTCAAACGGTCCATACTTCCTTTACCGGGAATCCGGTGAAAGGAAGAAGACATGGCGTATTATTCAAAGGTGGATCTTTGCGGAATCCATTCTTCGGGACTGGAAACTCTGGGGCAAGAAGAAAAAGAACAGCTTCTGAAGCGCTCGGCGGCAGGAGATAAGGAGGCCAGGCGTCGGTTGATCAACGGAAATCTGCGCTTGGTCCTGTCCATCATCCAACGCTTTGCCGGCAGAGGCGAAAATATGGATGACCTTTTCCAGGTGGGCTGTATCGGGTTGATTAAGGCCGTGGACAATTTCAACATCGAATTAGATGTGAAGTTCTCTACCTATGCCGTCCCCATGATTATCGGTGAAGTCCGTCGGTATCTGCGCGACAACAATTCTATAAGAGTGTCCAGATCCTTGCGGGATTTGGCCTATAAGGCTTTGCAAATCCGAGATAAGCTGTCCTCTGAAAATGAGAAGGAACCAACTATCGAACAAATTACCGACGCCCTGAATAAAGCTCATCCCGAGGAGCACCACGAAAAAGAGGAAATCGCTTCGGCCTTGGATGCCATCGTTGCTCCGGTGTCACTCTTTGAGCCCATCTACAACGACTCCGGCTCCGGCGATTCGGTCTACCTGATGGACCAGTTAAGCGATCGGGAAGCGGATGAAAAATGGTTGGAGTCCCTTGCGCTGAAAGAGGCCCTGGGACACCTTTCCGAACGGGAAAATAAAATTATCCGAATGCGGTTCTTCGGCGGAAGCACCCAGATGGAAATTGCAGAAGAGATCGGTATCTCACAGGCCCAGGTCTCACGGCTTGAAAAGAATGCCTTGGCAAAAATAAAAAAATTTTTCTGAAAAACGGTGAAAAGCACTCCTAAAGAATCCGATAAAGTGCTTTTCGTCGTTTTCTTTTCGGTCCCCGCCTAATTCTTTTCTCAGGGTCCCTGCCCTGCACCCGGTTCTTTTTGCAGGGCCCCGCCCTGCACCCCGGCGACCCCTTTTGAAAAAGGGGTCGATCCGAAAACTTTTT
>DPGD01000014.1 GCA_003522145.1 Clostridiales bacterium
TCACATCATTGACAAATGTACATTGTGTGGCACTTTTTGGACAATTGTATTTAGGTGTACCTTTGCACAAAGAAACGGAGGTGGCTGAGGTGATACTGTTTGAACCATACCGAGTCACGCTTTTCGGTCACAGGTATATAGATCACTTTCGTGAAGTTGAAGAGAATTTGGTAAGGGTTCTTGACGAACTATCGCTTCAGCATCCGTATATGGATTTCTATGTTGGAAACAATGGGGATTTTGACCGAATAGCAACTTCTGTCATTCTCCGCCTGATGGATAGGTGGGGTAAAGAAAACTTTTCAATCAATCTTGTTTTGCCGTATCCAAAAGCGAACATGGATTTACTTGAAAAGCAGTTTGATAGTGTTATGATCCCTCCCACGCTCCACAATGTCCATCCGAAAGCGGCGATTACGGAGAGGAATCGTTGGATGGTTGAAAACTGTGATTTATTGATTGCCCATTGGTACATGAACGCGGCGGAGCGTGGACGGCGATGCGTATGGCGGAAAAGACAAAAAAGACGATTGTGAAAATATAAAACGCCGCCCTTGCAGGACGGCTGAAACAACGATTTTGTGTAATGAAGTCTCGTACTTCACAATATAGAAAAGTAAAATCTTTTCTATGCTTTCCGTATACGTACATTATATAATACTACATATCTCTATATCAAAATAACGATAGAATAAAAAAGGCAAACAAAAAAGCGGTCGGCTCAAATGCTTTTGCATTTGAGCCGACCGCTTTTATGTATTGAAGCAATATCGGATTGCCCATAAGGCTTCGGGTTGTATGGTTTTATTTATGCCGTTTTTCTCTTGCGGATGATGAATACAACAACAGTTGCACCCACTCCGAGAGCAACGACACCGTTGATAATCCATACCCATACATTGGTTGAACCGGTCGGGGGAGAAACGATCTCCGCTTCCACCATGAATTTGGTGGTTGCATCGCCGCTTGCCGAACGGATAGTAAGGGTATGTTCGCCTTCCGCAAGTGTGGCAAGGTAGCTTGCTTTCAGCTGAATGATGATACTGCCTTCGCGCTTTTCATAGTTTTCGGCAGTAATGGTCTTGCCGTCCACCAGCACTTCGACAAAGTCGGAGAATGCCGCGTCGGACTTGAAGGTCAGATTGTTTTCGCCGCCCTTGTTCCACTTGGCGTTTCTGCCGTCAATGATACTCGGTGCGAGCTTGTCGATGGCAACGGCTGCCTTTTTGTAGCCGCAGATCTTGCATTCCTCATGCTTTGCTCCGGCTTCGGTGACAGTGGCTTCCTTGTCGATCTTCCACTCAAAAGCGTGATCTGCTTCGTCGCCCTTGGTCTTGCAGACTGTGCATTCGTGCCAGTGCTTACTATCGTTGTTTGCCCATTTGGTTTCCCAGGTATGAGCCAGTGTCTCACCGGACTCAAAGGTTTCGGTACCCTTTTCACCGCAGGTGCAGGAGTAATAGTATACTGCCTTTTTCGTGCAGGTTGCGGCGGACTTGAGGTATGTTTCGCTCGTATTCTTCTGATTGAAGTTATGCGTATGACCAAGTGCGGCTTTTATGACATATCCGCAGATGGTGCAGGTCTGAGGTGTTGTTTCGGTCGCTTCCGCGCCGGGGGTGTGCGCGCCTCTCGTGCCGGGCGCTTCCTCGCCGGTCGAAAGATTGATGTGCCAATGGTAGTTTTCATCGGTCGTCCATTCATCGGAAATGTCGTTGGTGATCACCGTCATTTCGGCGAACAGCGCCGTCCATCTGTTCGACGCGTAAAGCGCGTAGGGACGCAGATAGCGGTAATTTGCGTTTTCAAGCTCAATGGTATATGCGCCGGTGCTCGACAGCTCCTGCGTCATCTTTTCGCCGAGGAAATCCCATTTTTCGATCGGCAGGGTGACGTCGTTGGTGCCGTAGAGCTGCCACAGATAGTATCTGTCGGAGGAATTGATGAACGTCACGGAAACCGACGTGATCCCCTTTTCCTCGCCGAGATCATAAGTCACGTAGTTGTCGGCGCTGAGGTACGTGTAGGGCGCCGTGCGCTCGCTCACGATCGGATGCTCGCTGCAGCGGATCGCGAACTGCGCGGAGGATCCCTGCGCCGCGATGCTGCCGTCGGCGTTGAGCACGTAGACGTTGGCGATGTAGGTCGCCTGTCTGACCGGGATGAACTGGTCAAGTCCGACCGGCGCGCAGATATCGAAGATGAACTGTCCGTTTTCGTAAGTCGGCTGGATCTCGCTGTATTTGAGAGCCGAGCAGAAGAAGGTGCCGCCCTCGTTGTTCTTTTCGCCGTCGGTGTAGAGAACGACGATCTTCTGTCCTTCTTCAAGAACAAGGTCGTTTCCGTTGTCCTTGATCGACAGCTTCAGGACCGTTTTGTCGTTCTCGTTGAAGATGCCGTAGCCGGTCGCCGGCGAAACGGTCAGCTCTTTTGCCGCCGAGCGATAGAGCGTGGGCGTCACGCCCGGATCGAACGCGTCGGCGTCAAGAACGACGTTCAGCGGGATGTAAGCCTTCGTGACATTGGTCAGTCCCGTGAATGCGCCGGCGTCGATCTTTTCGAGCACCACGCCGGTCTGCACGCCGAAGTCGCCGCCGTATTTGATCATCGGATCCTGAGGCGCAACGACGATCGTGTGGATCTCATCGTTGAAGCGTCCGAAATTCTCGCCCTCTTCCAAAACGCCGATACCGCCGATGACCAGAACGCCGTTCTGAATGTACCACAGCGGACCTTCGGGCTGGAAGTACCAGTGCGACTGATCGCTGCCGTCGATATAGGTGCCTACGTTTCCGTCGGTCAGTTTGGCGGTGACGTCCGCGCCTCTGGCGTTGGTGATATAGGGATATGAAACAAGATGTTCGATATAGAGCGGCGTACGGTAAAGCGTCTTGCCGCACGCGGTGAACTGTTCGAATTCATAATCGTCGAAGTCGGTCGAAACCATCAGTCCGGTGTCGGGATCGAAATACAGATCGTCGTATCCGATCTTCTGCCATCCGGTAAGGTACTCGCCGTCTTCATACCAGCGGTAGCCGCCGGCTTCCTCGCGAAGCGACGCTTCGGTCTTGATCTCCAGATCCGCCCAAAGCATATTGTGGTCGGAGTGTCCGTTGCTGATCTCGTCGATCATACCGGTTTCCACCTGTTTGATCGTGTTCCTGGTGGAAATGATATGATCGATCGCGCCGTCCTCATTGGTGATATATTCTTCTTCCAGACCGTTCGCAAAATTGCAAAGCGGGAAAGAAGGGATGTATTCCTCGGGCGTGCAGGTATTGAGGTCGCCCGTAAGGATCGCAAGCTCTTTTGTTTCGAAAATACCTTTGATGTACGCTAACTGATTTCTGCGTCCTTCTCCGCTCGACCATTCAAGGTGCGTGTTGTAATAGTCGATCAGAGTGCCGTTGATGTTGATCACGGCGTGTCCCATACTTCTTCCCTCTCCGGGGCCGGGAAGCTCGATCGTTTCAAATGATTCGATCGGATACTTCGAAAGAATACCGGTTCCGTATTCCCCGCCCTGCAGATCGATCGCACGGGAATATCCGGAATAGTATCCGGTTTCCTGTGCCAGGATCGCCATCGTATCCTGACCGCCGTTTCTGGTGGTGTTTTTATCCACCTCCTGCAGACCGACGATGTCAAGACCGGCGCCCAGAATGTCCTGCGCAATGACCGAAAAGTCGTGCGCGACCCCGGGGTTCTGCCCGTTCTGGATGTTGTAGGTGCCTACGCGCAGCGCGATGATTTCTTCGGTCCCCGTGGCGTACGCCGCAAAGGATGGGAAAACCATCAGCACCGCAAGAAGCGCCGAAAGGATGATCAGATAACTCTTGCGTTTCATAAAGCAACTCCTTTCAAAAGTTGTTATTCATATTTTATCACAATATTTTATCACAAGCGTTCGTTTTTGTAAAGACTTTTTGATGATTTTTTATAAGAAATCCCTTTCTCCGCCGAAAAAACAACGGTTAAAGCAGCCCTGCCTCCGCGCGCGTTTTCCGTGTTGACAATCCATTACAAATATGCTACAATTTTCATATGAAGTATAAGGAAGGAACGGTTATGAACGAAATCATCAGAGCAATGGAAGAACGCAGGAGCATCCGGTCATTCAAGCCGGATATGCCGCGAAAAGAAGAGATCGATCAGATCATTGAAGCGGGGTTATACGCTCCGAGCGGAATGGGCAGGCAGTCTGCGATCGTCCTTGCCGTTATGGACAAGCGTCAGAGAGATAAACTCGCGCAGATCAACGCTTCGATTATGGGCAGAAGCGGCGATCCCTTTTACAACGCGCCCGTCGTTTTGATCGTTCTTGCGGACAAAAAGTGTTTTACCGGGATCTACGACGGCAGCCTTGTGATGGGCAATATGCTGCTCGCCGCGCATTCTCTTGGACTGGGCGGCATCTGGATCCACCGCGCCAAAGAGGAATTTGAAATGCCGGAATACAAACAGCTGCTGAAAGACCTCGGCGTTGAAGGCGAATGGGAAGGCGTCGGTCACTGTGCGATCGGCTATATCAACGGCGAAGCGCCCGAAGCCGCTCCGCGAAAGGAACGCCGCGTATTCTACATTTAACGGCAGAGAGAAAACGCGATCCTGTGATCATTCACTGCCGACCCTTCAAGTCCCGTATCAGATCGCACCAAAAAGTGCGAGAGACGGGACTTGGTCTCAGTCGCGCGAAACGCTCATTTGCTGAAGGCTGTATGAGATAGATTATGCCGTCTTTGCAAATTCGCGTTGCTCCTTCGGTCAGGGTCGAAGCCGACCGGCTGAACGGAGTTTTGCGCACAGCGCAAAATCTCCGCAAGGGCGCAAAGAACGCGAACGGAACCGAAATTTATTTTTCCTGTAAACCTTCGGAGAGTGTGCAGGATGCGCTGAAGGGCGCCGGCTTCCGGTGGCATGGTGTAAAAAAATGCTGGTATTCCGGCAGAGTAGACGCCCAAACGGCCGAAAAGCTGATTGAAGGCGCCGGAATTGGAGAAATCAAAACCAACGAAGCGCCGGAAGAAGAAACCAAAACGACAAAGAACGGGACGAAGCCGGAAAGCCTGTGGAATCGTTGCAGCGTTGCAGATCTTCCCGCATACGGAACAGACAACGATCTGAAAAAGCCGCTGATGCAGGCCGGAAAAAGTTACGATAAGGCCGTCGCCGAATTTGTACGCAAGCATCTTCGCCGGCGTTTCCCCGAGTGCGTTTTTTCCGTCCGTTCCGGCGGCGCCGGTTATCTGGATGCGGTGCGTGTTTCTCTCAAGTCTTGCCCCTACGGCCGCAAGCTTGTGAAGGGCGACCCGGAGGCGCAAAGAGATCGGGACCGCTGGGACCATTGGGAAAACTCCGCAGAGCTTGACGCCGTTTTGAATTATTGTCAAAAGTTGCTTGAAGCGTTCGACGCTGACGACGGCGATTATTATGCCGATTATGGAGCGCATCACGATTTGTATTTTACGGTTGAGGTGTATTCTTCCGATTTTACCCAAACAGCCGCAACGGCTGAGATTCTCGCCGATATAGAGGACTTCAGAAAATGCAAGGCAGAGGCGGAAGCACGGGAAGAAAAAGAGCAGCGGGAGCGCTGGAAAAAGGAAAAAGAGGAGCGCCAAGAGAGGGAAAAAATGGCACAGATTGCCGAAAAGAAGCAGCGCCGGGAGTGCGCAGAGGTAGAGCAGGCCGCAATTGTGGAGGATCTGCCGGAGGAAAAACAAATCGCATTTTGCGGAATGGTCGGCGGTTACGGAAAAGAAAGCACGATTGAAGAGGCAAAACAATCGGCAAAAAGAACACGGTCATGCAGAATATTGTTGTTTCCCGCCGTGTTACTTTAAGCGGCGAGGCGTTCGGGCTCTTTTCTAAAAATCTTCTTTGCGATTTCTCTTTTCTCGAAGGCTTCGGCGGTTCTTCCACTGAAGATGTCCGGATCAGGAGTGAAGAAGATTACCGAAAGCTTGACTGAGAGCAGCTCTCTGGGGTGTCGTTCTTCCTTTTCAATTGTGTTTCTGTGTATGTAGGGAACGAATTGAAAATGGTTATCGATCCCGAAGGTTACAACTATGCAAGATATTGTTACTTTGCAACGGAGAGAACGAAAACGCAAAATGCAACAGAATTCCGGGAAAATGAGCGCAGGATCAGCGGAGGAAAGGAGCCGTTCTACATCCCTGAGTCCATCTCCCGGCAGATAGAGAATGCCAAAGTGACTCCCGGCGAGGATGTTTCTGTTTTGAGGCTTGACGGGTTCAGCAGCTCGGTATCTCTGGAAAGCGGAAAGCTGGAAGAGCTCACGCCGACCCGGTACGCACAGCATCGGGATGCCGGGCTTCTAATTCTTCAAACAAATATTCAATAATCCGTTTGACCGACTCTGTCATATAACCGTTTCCCCAATAATCTTCGGATAAAACATAGTTGATAGTTTTAGCAAAAATTTTACCACGATTATTGTCAGGATAAACTCTTATACTGCCAATTACTTTTCCTGCGTCCTTCAACTCAACAGCCCACCGTTCATTGCTTTCAATATACTCGTTCAAAATTCCGATAGAAGTATTTATGCTTGAATGAGGCTTCCAGCCGCCGTTTATGACCGAAGGATTTTTCATAATATCAAACAAATCTCTAACGTCATTTTTTTGCCATTCTCGTAAAAATAATCGTTCTGTTTCTATTGCTTTCATTTGCAGACCCCCTCGATGATTAGCGCAAAATTTCCAATCTATCGATATCTAATTATATCATAAATCCTCCCATTTTTCAACCGCTTCCGCTTACATTCCGCCCATGCCTTGGTTGGTATCCTGCGGGACTTATTCCGGTGTGTAGCATAGAATCAAGACCCTGCGGGGCTTTCTGAAAGAAAAACGGTGTCGGATTCAGTCGGTCTCTCGTTTTTGCAAAGCAAATAAGCCAAATGTACAGAGAGCGGCAAAGGCTACTCCGCAAAGAATGTATATCGGGTTGAAGAACAGCAGATTGATTGCGTAACGCATCGGCATCCGTGTAAAGAGTACCATATACGGCTCAGTCCTTCCGATTGCCTCCATAACCGCCGTAACGCGTAAGGGGCTGATCCCGCACAGATATGCGCCGAGGAAATACAGCGTCAGCTTCTCGGCAACGGCAGGAAGCAGGAGTCCGAGTACATAAAACCACGGTTTTTGCTTTTTGCAACACTTCCGTAAATACAGCGCACCGAAGATAAACGGAAGTAACACAAGACAAGCCCCCTGCGCGGCAAGGCGAAGTTGCAGCCCGAATATAAGAAAGACCATACGGATCAAAAGGTATCCGCCGAGAATGATCAGCCAGCAGATCATAAGAGAAACCCATTTGTTCTGCCGGCTTGCGGTTTTTTCGCAGTTGTACATATTCTTTCACCTCTTTTTTACAGATTTTCGTTTTTCAGGGCGTCGATGGGATTGTCCTTTTTTACCTTGCTCATTGAATACATCATCGTGGCGAATACGACAAGAAACACGCTCATCACGGCGATGCCGACAGCTGCCCACGGCAGGCGGAAGGCGGTTTCATAAGCCTGATTTACCGAGCGGTACATGAGATATGTGATTCCGCAGGACACCGGCAGTCCGAGCATAAGCGCTTTCGAGCCGTAAAGCAGACACTCATAGTTCATCATCCTGTGAAAGCCCTTCTGCGTCATACCGACAGATTTCAGCATTGCAAATTCTCTGCGGCGCAGGCTGATATTCGTGGAGATCGTATTGAATACATTCGCCGCGGCAATCAGGGAGATCAGCACAATGAAGCCGTAGGCAAAAACCTTGATAATCGTTATGATATTACGGTTTGCCTCGGCAAGTCGGGCAATGTCTGTAAGCTCTCTGGTGCTGAGTCCGTTCTCGGTCAGCATTGTTGCCAGCTTTTCAAAGCTTGCGGCATGATTGTCCGATGTGAGAAAGAAGCCTGTCTCCCTGAAGCTGTTCAGCCCTTCCTTCGGGATAACGCTTCCCATCATACTGTAAGGGTAGATCATGCTCAGCTTCACCGGCGTGCTTCGGCTGACAAAAAACGGTGCCTCTTCAATGGTTTTCTCAGCTCTCAGGGTGTACCTGACGAGCGACTCTTCATAGGGAAGCTCTATGGTGTCCTTTTCATTCTTCCGCGACTGATATATGACAAACTCGTTGTCGTTTTCGTCGAATTTGTTTCCCTTCCGGAAGTATCCGTCAATCTCACGATACAGAAGACATTCGATCTCACAACGGTCACCCTTCAGTGTATCCAGCGTGACATACTTTTCAAGTGTCCGGTCAAATTCAATATTTTTGTCAATTGCAATGCCCAAAGGGTTTTCTTTGTTATAGTAGTCCGCTTCGCTGAGCCTGTATTTTTTCAGCAGTCTGTTAAATTCGGCATCATCCACGAAGTACAGATATCCCGATATTCCCACGGTATCCGTGCCGGTTTTATCCTTTGCAGAGCCAAAATCGGCGAAACGGTTGATATAGGTATCCGTCACATATTTGCGGGGGATGTCGCCCTGTAAAAACAGGCTTTTGGCATACGCACTGCCGGTAATATTCTGCTCGGATGAGAGGAGCGCCAGCAGCTCGTCCGGCGTTTTTGAATCGGGAGTATCAAGGTCTGTCGTGTACTTCAGGTCGAATTGTTCGGAGGATAATGCCCCCGTCGACGATTTCACCAGATAATCGGTGAAGGCAGAGGCGGAGATAAAGAGAACAATGCTCATAAACAGGCTGACAACGGTAGCCCGATACCTTTTACGGCTTCGTCTGTAATATTTTCCGGCTATGACCCCGGGAAGTCCGAACAGTTTATAGGTGAGCCTTGAGGTTCTTGTCGGTTTATTGTCTGCCCTGACATCCATGCTCTGGCGGATGGCTTCCACGGCAGATACCCTTGTGGCTCTTTTCGAGGGAATCCACGCCGAGATAAGAACCGTTATCAGTGCGATCACAGCGGCAATAACGACCGACTCCCACGATACGCAGAGCCGCAGGGGGATATACGCTTTACCGACGATGGAGCTGAATTTGTCGCCGAGCAGGAGAAGCGTTATGCCGATGCCGCCGATTCCGACAAGAATGCCCAGCGGGATGCCGATGGCACTGACGGTCAACGCTTCGAATGTGACCATCCTTCTGAGCTGTTTTCTGGTAGCGCCCACCGACGAAAGCAGACCGAACTGCTTTGTTCTTTCCGATACGGAAATGGAAAATGCATTGTAGATAAGAGAGACGGAGGCAAAGACGATCAGCCCTATTACAATAGCCGCAAGACTGTAAAGGGTGACGGTAACCGAGTCAAACCGCGAAACTCCGGAATATAAAAGAACATCGGTATTGTAGGCATAACGATAGGCATCCATATAGCCGGTCTCTTTCATAAAGCCGTATACGGCGGAGGGCTTTTTCATTTTGAAATGGCAGTCGATCGGCGATTGCCCGTCCGCTCCTCTGTCGGCTACGGTAAGCGCCGTGTATCCGGGAGCATCGGTATTCTCAAATGCCGGTCTTTCATATATGCCGACGACCGTGTATGTCCTTGCCACTGTGTTTTCGAGCTTTTCGTCATTTTTCACCTCGACTTGAATTTCGCTGTCATAGGTGAAAAAAGGGTTGATTTGTCCCAGCCTTTTGCCGTCAAGAATTCTGTCACCGACCTCAAGAGTAACGGTATCTCCGATTTTATAGCTCACCTTGCCGTTAGTGGCAAGGTGTTCCGGCAAAATGATCTCCGAGGAGTTTTTCGGAAGCTCTCCTGCGGTAAGATGCACGGGCATGGTTTCAAAATATCCGGACGCCGCGTCGCCGCCGAGGACATACAGATACGGCTTGCGCTCGTTGGCGCTGTTTATCCTTGCATAGCCGAGAACCTGCGCATAGGTGGCGGACGCAACCTTTCCGGAGCCGCCGATATCCTCATAATCCTTGTATGCGGCGTCATAAACAGCGCCGTGCCAGTCTCCGGTTTTGTAGACCGTATATCTCAGTACAAAGTTCTGCATACTGGCAACAAAGGTCGTTGAGGCGCAGATCATAGCGGCTGAGAGCATAATGCCGATGATCGTAACAACGGTCCTTGTCCGGTTCTTCTTCAGCGAAGCCAAGGTGACCTTGTTGAAAACATTCATCTGCGGATCACCTCGTCTCTCGTGATTTTTCCGTCGTCAATGGAGATAATGCGGTCCGCCTGAAGAGCAATGCTTTCGTCATGGGTGATAACAATGAGCGTCTGACCGTATTTCTCGTTGGAAATCTTGAGAAGGTCTACGATCTCCTTGCTGTTTTTGGAGTCAAGGTTTCCTGTCGGCTCATCGGCAAGCACCACCGCAGGCGCATTCATCAGAGCCCGACCGATGGATACTCTCTGCTGCTGACCGCCGGAAAGCTGATTCGGCAGGTGGTTTTCCCGACCAGTGAGCCCGAGCGTGGTTATAAGCTCTTTGAGCCTGTCGCGGTTGACCTTCTGTCCGTCCATAAGCACGGGGAGCGTGATATTTTCCGTTACATTGAGTACGGGGATGAGATTGTAGAACTGATAGATCAGCCCCACCTGACGGCGGCGGAAGATAGCAAGCTGTTCCTCGTTTTGCGCATAGACGTCCTTGCCGTCCATAAGCACCCTGCCGCTTGTCGGCCTGTCCACACCGCCGAGAATGTGAAGCAGAGTGGATTTGCCGGAGCCGGAGGGACCGATCACGGCAACAAACTCTCCCTTCTCCACCGAAAACGATACACCGTCCAGCGCCCGCACCTCGTTTTCCCCTTTTCCGTATACCTTTGTAAGGTTTTCAACCCGCAATATTTCCATTTTGAAACACTCCTTTCGCTTTTTACGCCCTCATTTTACTTTATACGGATGACACAACGGTGACTTCAAAGTGACAAATCCGTCATTTTGAAAAAGGGAGCCGTCGGTCAGACGGTTCCCTTATAAAAGCGGAGAGTAAACATAGCGCCCGTGTTTTTCCGGTTTTCCGCTTTGACTGTGCCTTTCTGCCCCGCAATAATCATGCGTGACAAGGCAAGTCCGATACCGAAGCTCTTGCCGTCGGAGTCTTTTCCCTTATAAAAGCGCTCAAAGATGTGCGGAAGGTCCTCCGGAGAAATCCCGGTGCCGTTATCCTTGATTATGATTTCGGAATACAGGGCATTTTCAGCCGCTTCAATTTCAATCTTTCCGCCGTCCGGCGTATGCTCCATGCAGTTTTTCACAATGTTGCCGACAGCCTCGCTTGTCCATGCGGGATCTCCGTAAAAATCCCCTTCGGCACGGATGATAAGCTCCTGCCCGCGAAGCTCAATGGGTATGAGCAGAGGAGCGCAGGATTTATTTATCAGTGTTTCCATGCTAACCTTCTCTTTGTTGAACTGTACTGTTCCGGCATCCAGCTTCGATATTTTCAGCAGGGTGGTGATAAGCCAGTCAATGCGGTCGAGCAGCCCGTAAAGCTCGTTTGTAAGCTGATGCCTGCATTCATCGGTCAGACCAGACGCCGACAACCGTTCTACCAGCAGATTTATCGAGGTCAACGGTGTGCGGATCTGGTGTGATATGTCGGCTAAGGAATCCGCCAGATATTCCTTGTCGCTTATGAGCTTTTGCTGTTGCTCGCGCAGACGGACCGTCATCTTGTAGATTTCGCTGTGGAGAATACTCAGTTCGCCCTCCGAATAATTATCAAAATCAATCGGGCTGTCGCCGTGCAGAACATGATTGACATCGGCGGCAAGGGAGGCAATCCTTCGATACCTCTTGTAAGTGCCGATGCAGAAGATCAGCATAAGCAGCAGAGAAAGAACGACAGCCGTCAGTCCGGCACGGAGGTCGAACAAAAAGCAGAGGGGACAGGCAATTGCGGAGACGGAAAGCTGCCACAGCAGTGCGCCGCGTACCTCTTTGTTTTTCAAAAGCTTCATCATGCGTCCACCTTGTATCCGATCCCGCGGACCGTCTGAATGATTTTCGGCTCGGCGGGGTCGTCCTCTATCTTCTCACGCAGACGCTTGATATATACCGTCAGCGTATTGTCGTTTACATAAGTGCCCGCAACATCCCACATTGAGTCAAGCAGCCGCTCGCGGGTAAGTACGATCCCACGATTGTTGATGAAAACCAACAAAAGGCGGTATTCCAGCGCAGAAAGAAACAGGTCTTTGTTATTCTTCATTGCGGTGCCTTTTTCGGTGTCCACCACCACATCGCCGAGCTTTACGGTCTTTCCCGTACTGCCGGTGAGCCGGAGAACGTTTTTGATGCGGGAAAGAAGCTCCCTCGGGCGAAACGGCTTCGTTATATAATCGTCGGCACCGAGATCAAAGCCCGTAACGGTGCTGTACTCGTCGCCGGATGCGGTCAAAAAAATGACGGGCAGGTCAAATTCGGATTTGATAGCTCTACACGCGGAAAAGCCGCTACCCTCCGCCAATGACACGTCAAGCAACACCAGATCCGCTCTTTCTTCTGCCAGCACCGCCATAGCGGCAGACTGTCCGGACACGCTTCGGACAATATATCCCGCACCGTTCAGGTATTCAGTCAGGTTGGAGACGATCGTTTTATCATCCTCCACCAAAAGTATTTTTATCATAATCGAACCTCCGCAAATGTCCTTATAATTTGAGAACAAAATGATTTTTATGAAATTCCAGCAGTCCGTCCTTCTGCATTTTTCCGAGCTCAAGCGAAAGCCCGCTACGTTCCACGGCGAGATAATCCGCCAGTTGCTGCCTTGAAAACGGAATGTCGAATTCATATCGGCCGAGATGCTGCGCCTCCGCCGAAAGATATGACATCAACTTGCCCCTTGTTGTCCGTTGCCCCATGTGGTTGAGTTTTTCATTCTGAAGCAGATTTTTCTCGGCAAGCTCCGCCAGCAGATTTCGTATGATGCGGTCGTGATGCTCACAGGCGGAAGAGCAGACGGTGAGAACACATCTGATATTCAGAAGCATTACCGTAACCGGCGTTTCGGCAACGACGCTCACGTTCAGCACTGCGCCGGGCGCACAGGCAAAGGCGGCGGCATAAACCTGCCCCTGCCCCGCTTTTGAGAGAATATTTCGGTTTCCCCAGATATCCTCCTGTATAATAATTATGCTTCCGGACAAAACGATTCCCACGGATTCCGCCGTGTCTCCGACGCGTAGCAGAAAAGCGTCCTTCGGAAAGACTTCCCGCCTTGCTCCAAGGCAGGAGAGTAGCGGTTCAAGCTCTTCTTCTGCAATTCCCGAAAACAGCTGGGAGGAGCGGATAACAGGTAAAAACTCTTTCATAAAAAACTTCTTTCAAGGAGATTTTTATGAAGAGAAGAATTATTGAAATTGATAAGGACAAATGCAACGGTTGCGGAGCATGTGCAGCCGCATGTCACGAGGGAGCGATCGCCATGGTGGACGGAAAAGCGCAGCTGATGCGGGATGATTACTGCGACGGTCTGGGCGACTGTCTGCCTGCATGTCCCACGGGCGCGATCACCTTCGTGGAGCGCGAAGCCGTCGCCTATGATGAAGCCGCGGTTATGGCAAACAAGCAGAAAATGATGCAGGAAAAGATGAGAAAAGAAGGGTTGACTCTGCCGTGCGGCTGCCCGGGAACAAAGTCAAGAAGGATTGAGCATAACGAAAGCGAAGATGCCGCGGCGATGCCCGCGGGACAGGTCAGCCGTCTTTCTCAATGGCCGGTGCAGATAAAGCTTGTTCCCGTGAACGCACCGTACTTTGACGGAGCAAAGCTGCTTATCGCCGCCGACTGCACGGCATATGCGTATGCGGCTTTTCATGATAGGTAATCGCCATATCCGCTTCACCGTGTTCCTGTTCCGACATAATCTTTATGGCCCTTCCGAACAGTTCTTCCGCTTCCCGGTAGCCTCCAAGCTCCATCACCGTCACCGCCATATTGTTGTACAATCCGCCAAGCCTCGTGTCCGTGGGGCTTAAAACCGCTTCGCAAATTTCCTTGGCCTTTTGATATAGCGGAAGGGCCGTCTCCGCCATTCCGAACGCCTTGTAGCCGGTTGCGGCATTGATCAGCGTCGTTCCGAGCGTGACGGTGTTTTCCATTTGAAGCGTATCCGCCAGTGCAAGTGCCTCCTTGATTGCCTGCAACCCCTCCGGTTCCCTGTTCATTTTGCGGTACAGACCGATCTGCTCATTGAGTACGGTCAATTTCCCGCCCATATCGTTTCTGTCGTCCGCCTCTTTTGACCAATAGCTTAAAAGCTGCTCGGCAGAAAGATAATCGTTTCTGCTCAGGTATTCGTCGAGTTTTTCAAGGATGCGTCTCGTCGGAATCGGAGACACTTTATGCGGCTTTGAAAACGGACAGCACGGCTCTTCATAATCTTCCTTTGACAGTGTTTTTTCCTCTGAGGGAAATTCAGTTTTCATGATCGTCCTCCTTTTTGTTCATGCAGAACGGCTTATATTTTGGGTGCCTCTGAATATTCACCAAACGGTTGCGCTCCTTCAGCTTCCTGCCAATCGGCTGCAAAAAGTCTGCAAGACCGATTTGTTCATTGCTGCATCCTACAAAGCCGCCCTATGTGCAAAGCCTGTTTCTTCAGCACTGATTATACCACAAATCAGACCCGTTGTCTTGGGTTATTTGGTTTTTTTGTTTGTTCAGAAGACATTAAATGTTATTGTGAAAATAATACAAAATTCGCACTTGTGAATCCCAAAAATACACATTGTAATTGCCAAATCCGGGATAGCGGGGATCGTCGTAAATATACAGGTAATCTTGCATATCAATGATAGAACGGTCAAAATCATACTTTGCAACAATTTCGCTTGTTCGATCAAAGCATTCGAGCCATTTTTCAAAATCGTCAATATGGGCATGGAGGATGTCTGTGTCCGTTTCAGAAATGGGCTTAAAGTATGGATTCCCTTCAAAGTCTATGTCATCATAGTAATATTTCGCATAATCGGTATAGTCTTGCAATCCGCCGTGCGAAAAACATTCCTTCTTCCTGTACGCACCAAGAGAGTTTAAAACCTCGTCCTGTGAAACGGCACAGGAAAAAAGAATCATTGTTGCAAACACCAGTGATAAAAAAACCAGTCCTCGCTTCATAGTATCAACCTTTTTACACTTGCATAGTTTGGACTCATTCCGTGGAATTGATTATGAAACTGTTCCGTTTCATATGGTAAGACTCCGTTTCCGGATGTGCTTGATCGTCGATTCGTATTCTCCATCTGACGCTTTGAAGGCTGTTTCTTATTGGCATTTTTTCTTAAAGCTGTTTCCATTCATTTTCGGTCATACGATATGTAAATCTGTCTTTATTCAGAGAATGAAATCGCACCCTTGATATCCTCCAAAATCAGTTCTATTGGATCGTCCCGAACGCTTCCGGCATCGAGATTCCGATAGGATCGTCCGATTATTTGCCGATCCGCAACCGTCGTATAGAAGATTATTCCATGAATCTTTTGTCCCCCAATATACTGTCGCCTGCCAATATTTCCGACCTTGCGCTGCGAGCCTTCCGGCAAGGCCTCTGCCAGCCGGACCACACGCACATTCTACAAATCATCCATATCTTCCCTATGCTCAATTGCTTTCCATATTTTTTTATTGGTCAACATCGTCGGAAGCTCCAAGCAGATAATCAAAACCCAAAACCACCATTGGAGGCCCGGATTTCCCAGTTCCGGGCCCAGAAAAAAAAGATAAACCCATAGGGCCACAAGCCCGACCGAAAGGCAGATTCCGTCCGTGATCACGACTCGTTTGCGGGTCACTGAAGGAATGCTTTGGCAGATCCCATATTTTTTGTTATTCATAACAAAGAAGAGATCACACGCAAATATTAAAAGGAAAACAGAAAAAACAGAAGAAATGGAAGAAAAAGGAGAATCCGATTCTCCCACTATTTTTGTTATAGTCAAGCACCCGGAAAAAGCCACGGGCAAAAATAGATTTGCCATACCGTATATGTACACTCTTTCTCTTTTGCTGAACACACCTGACTCCCCTTTCACCGGAATTGTTTTACCAGACATAGCCACCGGCCAACGCCGCTCAAAAGATACATCCAATCCCATTTTAAACAATACGCATTTACTATCCGTCCCGCCAATCAACCGCATCCCTGCTGCTGTTCTGACCCCATGCTCACAACTATCGGCGGCAGTGCCGTAGGTATGGGTGCTCTGCTCTCTCATCAGCCTCAACAGCGGTTGACTTATTCAGATGACGATGTATGTGTATAGGATCCTATCAGAGGTCTTTCATCTCAACGGCGACGCTTGCGGCGATTCTTTTTCTCAGGATGTTTCGCCGGTGTTTTTTCGACCTGTTTATTGTTGTTGAGGACCCGATAGATATTGCTAACGGAAAAGAATGTGACCAGCAGACAGAAAAATACCGTTACTGCTATTCCTCCCTCAACTTCTCCACCTTTTTTGATCATACCGAAAACAGCCAGAAAAATCACCAAAATCATAAAGAGAGCCGAATTTAGAATATATGTCATTTTATATCTTTTTACTTGCAAAGAATTCGAGCCTTGTTTGCATACAAGATAATTATGGAGACCTGTTTGTTCGACGAACCTGAAAACGCCACAACTCCTATCGTCTGTTTTTTGCACATAATTCAAAACAATACTTGCTTTTTCTTTCTCACGAACCACAAAGTCTATTTCTATCGACGGAAATGCTTCGCTAAATATCGGCAACCTATACTCTAAGAATTTGAACTGCCAGATATAGAAAGCCGGATTAAATATATTCAAACAACAAACAGGTGTGGAATACAGTGAGTGTTTTGTTAAGGTTAAGGTGTGTTTTCCCTCTTCCAATTCTATATCGGCATAAGCATTGCCGTCTTGATCGTCTTTAAATATAACAGTCTGATTGTCCACTTTGCAGATTATTCTTTTCGCTTTTAAATTGTAGCATTCAATATGCATTTTTCACCTTGTATTTCTGTTTCCTGTCCGCTCAATAACCGAAAAATCCGGTAACAAAGCGAATGGAATCGTTTTTATTTATCTGGAGTAATTCTGACCAATGCCAACTGCCCGCATCATTCTATCTGCTCTGCAGGTACTATGTCCGGCTTCACGGTCATAGATGTAGCCATGGTAGGTCAGCGGATTGCTACCGGCATCATAGGTGACGGTCTGGCCGTTATAGGAGGTCAGAGGATCCTTCCACCATCATGGTGTGATACTGTTGTCCGTCTATATTGCGTTCGTCAGATTTGATTATAAGTTCCGACTCCCCTATTTCACAACGGCATTGAAGTTTATGAAATACGGTTACAACCATTTATCTCCAACCGTAGTATAGACTCAACTTCTTAATATGTTCAAACCAAACAATACACATATTGCGGATAAAGATTCCCATCACCATCTAGGCATACTTTATTTATTACAGAATCGATTGAACAGATAAAACTAATGGCATCACTATAATTGCTAAACAGTCCATTTGAATTCAATTTTTCAAAATAATGATTGTATTGCCGCATTTAATACCACAACTCCTTCATTCGTAAAATAAAGAACTTTTCCTCCACTTTGGGACACTGCATAGCCGGTATTAATAATTTTTTGGGCCAACGCTTCACTAACACCTCTTTGAGCCATTCTTTGAAGCCCATGTTTTGTCAATCCCTTTATAACTGGCTTAGTATTTTTGATCAAAGTTCCCCATCTACCTAATTGAGTTCCTAACTTAGGCTTGAATATACTTCTCAAACCATTCAGCACAGTTTTAAATGCTTTAGTAATGTATGGACCAATAAAATATCCTATCACAGTGGCTGCGGCAGAAATTATTGCTGATATTCCAATTATAAAAAGTGTTCGCTTCCATCCTTTCAAACCAATTTTATCCGCTAAAAACCTACTTAAAAAATAACCAACAACTGCACCAAGAATTAAACCAATAAGCGCACCAATTATATTGGCAGGAGTAACATACCCAGTTGGATCACAATTATTAACTGAATTATTCTCACAATATGCAAATAAGTTCCATCCAAGAAGTGTCCCGCTTGCGCCGAGGAAGGCGGTGTCATCTGCATTCAAGAACCGTCCGATTGTGGGGTCGTAGTATCGGCTCTGGAGGTAGTAGAACCCAGTTTCACGGTCGTAGATGTAGCCACGGTAGGTTAACGGGTTGTTGAAAATCAGTCCTGCATAGCCGGAATTAAGCGTTGACCAGGAAAGCTCTCT
>DPGD01000057.1:0-449 GCA_003522145.1 Clostridiales bacterium
TGGCAATGATTTGCGTGTTCATTGACTTCACCTCATTTCTAATTGTTGCTATTGCTTCTGGAAATAGAAAAAGCCGCCACTCCAAAATAAAAAGTGAAGTGACGGCTCTTTCTATCGCCGGAATACGAGTTCCTGAAATGAAAAAAGCACCCAGTCATTTATGATCTGTGTGCTACATCAAATTCATATTCAATTATTCAAA
Organism: Clostridiales bacterium; assembly: GCA_003522145.1. GTDB lineage: Bacteria > Bacillota > Clostridia > Oscillospirales > CAG-272 > UBA11512. The sequence goes on from DPGD01000057.1 coordinate 203, forward strand.
TTAGCTCAAACTATGCCAAACTGCCACAGCCAAAAAAACGAGGGGAAGGAGGGCTGAAAAGCACCCCTAAAATCGGCTCTCGGTTAACCACTTTGGGAACCACTTACCCCTCTTTTCGTCCTCTTTTTGGCCAGTTAACCACTTGCGGACCACTAAAAACTGGGTGAAAACGGCTCTCGTTTTGCCAAATTTGGTCAAAGCATATCAGCCCGTTTAGATATAGTAAAACCCCGGAAAACCTTGATTT
>DPGD01000057.1:714-34065 GCA_003522145.1 Clostridiales bacterium
GCTGCTTTGAGACCGTATTTCTTCCGCTCCTTCATACGAGGATCTCTGGTCAGGAATCCGGCCTTCTTCAAAGCCGTGTGAAGCGTTTCATCGCTCTTATTCAAAGCTCTGGCGATGCCGTGACGGATGGCGCCGGCCTGTCCGGAGATACCGCCGCCGGAGACAAGACAAACCACATCGTATTTTCCGATGGTGTTGGTCACGCCGAAGGGCTGATTGACGATCAGTTTCAGGGTGCCCAGGCCGAAATACTCGTCGATATCCCGTTCGTTGATGGTGATTTTACCGGTTCCGGGAACCAAACGAACTCTGGCCACCGAACTCTTTCTTCTGCCTGTTCCGTAGAAATAGGGCTTTGCACTTGTATAAGTCATCCTTCGTTACTCCTTTCAGACTTCGTAAGCAACCGGCTTCTGGGCTGCCTGCTCATGCTCCGCACCTGCGTAGACTCTGAGTCTGGTCAGGCTCTTAGCGCCCAAGGTGTTCTTGGGAAGCATTCCCTTGACCGCCTGTTCCATGACAAATTCGGGTCTTTCAGCCATCATCTGCTTGGCGGTAACGCTCTTCAAGCCTCCGATATAGCCGGAATGATGATAGTACACCTTCTGTGTCAGCTTCTTGCCGGTGAAGACGGCCTTGCCGGCGTTGATGATGATGACGAATTCACCGCAGTCTGCATGAGGAGTGAATTCGGGTCTGTGCTTTCCTCTTAAAATGTTGGCGGCAGCAACGGCGGTCTTGCCCACGGGCTTTCCCGCTGCGTCGATCACATACCATTTGCGCTCGATGGTCTCTGCCTTAGCCATAAAGGTAGACATTTTCTTAGTCCTCCGTGTATTTATTTGCTTCTCAACTTTCAGCCTGCGTATTATAGCACACCGAAATTGCTTTGTCAACGGCTTTTCGGGAAAAAAAGATATTTTTTTGATTTACAGCTATATTTTCTTTTGAAATCTATTAAAATCGCTTATAATCTCGTTTTTTCTCTTTTGGCTTTTTTAAAAAACTGCGGCAGTGTTCTCCTGCCGCAGCCTTTTATGATTTTTGATTCCGTTCTGTTGCTTTGGGCAACAAAATCGCACGAGAACCGTTATTTTTCGGAAATGATACCGGGGGTGATATTCTCGGTAGGCGCGTTGGTGACCTTGCCCATGGCGGTTACGGTGATTTTTCCGCCGGAGACGGTGAGAAGCACGGACGCCTGAAGGCCGTCGTCCCCTGCATGGATGGTGATGGTTCCGCCGGTGACCTCCACATAGCCCTTGCCCTCTTTGACCTCTTCGGTGGACTTGATTCCGTCGTTTCCTGACTGGATGTCCAGCGTGCCGCTTTCCACGGTCACGCTGTATTTGCCCCGGATGCCGGTGTTGACGGCTTCCACATTCAGGGTCAGATCGTGGATCTTAATATCGTTCTTGCTGGAAATGCCGTTTTTGAACACACCGATCACATTCAGTGTACCGCTTCCCCGGATGGTCAGGTCATCGTCGCTGTAAAGGGCGGCGTTGGGGCCGGTGTCGCCGTCGGGATAGTTCTTTCCGTCTTTCAGGGTGTTGACCGTTCCTTCCTTGGCGGTAATGAACAGCTTATCTGCGCTGTCGCAATAAATGGCAGGACCGTTGGGGTTGGTAATGCTCACATTATTTAAAACCAACTCCACCTGTTCGGTCTTGTCCACGAGCACTACGATGCCGCCGGAGGAGGTGGTTCCCGAGATTTCATAACTGCCGGGCTTGGTAATGGAGACGATGCCGTTTTCCACAACGGCACCGGATGTGCCCACATCGGCACCGCCCTCGTTCAGCACGATCGAGGAGGCATCGCTGTTGGTCGGATTCTGGGTGGTGCTTCCGGATGTTCCGGATTCGGTGTTTCCGGAAGGAGTTTCGGTTTCTAAGGGGCGCTGGGAGGCTGTGGTGGAGCCGGAGCAGGCGGAAAAGCTCAGAAGCAGAGCGAATGCCAGCGAAAGCACCGACAAAATGGCAGGGATTTTTTTCATTTTCAAGATCCTTTCTGGTGTTCTTTAGTACTATCCGGAAATGCAGAAGATTCCCAAAACAACTTCAGTATAGCACCCCATTGTGAAAATTTCATGAACGGCAGATGGGATTTGAACGATTTTTCAGGTGAATTGCTCAATTTCGTCGAAACGACGGTTTTGCCCTTGTAAAATTGTGAACAATACCGTCTTTCAATCGGAGGGAAAGTGTGGTATACTGAAGATACGGAAGGGGAGCTTTTTGAAGCCCGCTTTCGAATATGTAGGCAAGGTGGGATCTCAATGAAAACAACATTTGTGGGCAAGCGTCAGGAGCAAACGGCGGAATTCATTTCATCCACCGAAAAGAAACTGGGGAAATTTGACCGTTTTTTTGAAGACGCAACGGCGCAGATCAAAACCGACAAAAAGAAAGACGGCGAGAGCGTGGAGCTGACGATCTTCAGCGGCGGCAGGATCTATCGTTCGGAGAAAAAGGCCGACACGGTTCAGAACGCTTTGGATCAAACGGTGGAAGCGATCCTGCGTCAGATCCGCAAGAACAAGACACGCTTGGAGAAAAACCTGAAGGCAGGGGCGTTCAAGCCGGTAGCCGAGGAGCCGGTCGCAGAAGATGAGGAATTGCCGACCTTCCGGGTGCGCACCAAGTCCTTCCCGGTCAAACCCATGTCTGTGGAGGATGCGGTTTTGCAGATGTTGCTTCTGGAGCATGATTTCTTCCTCTTCCGCAATGTGGAGACCGGAAATCTGAATGTGGTATACAAGCGGGCGGACGGGGATTACGGACTGATTATTCCCGACTGAGCGCTTTGCCGGAAGAAATGGCCGGTTTTTGCAGGGAATTGCCGGCTCCGGAATTCCGGGAGCTTGGAAGAATGACGGGCGGCAACGCCGGACAGCTTTCTTTTCCTCGGAATACACAGAGGGTGAGGACGGATAAGCAGAAGTCCGAGCGGCCGGAGAAACGGAAAAACGAAAAAAGGAGCTGTCGCCAAAAAAGCGATGGCTCCTCTGCGTTCCGGAAGAGTCTCCGGCACAGGGAAGGAACGGATTTTTGGCGGATTCAGGGATCTTTGATTCCGCATATACGGCAACACTGTGTGGTCGCAGAACCTTGCTTTGAATACCTGAAATATACAATGCATTTGCACAATGCATTCCGTCGTTTTTTAGCCTTGTTCTTCCGCATAACTGCGCACCGCCGAAGCTATTTTGAATATTCGGAGATGCCCTGGGCAGAGAAATGCGCCGAGGATGTCAAAAAATGACGAGATAGAAAAAAATAAATGTGCATATAAAAATTACATTTGTGGTTGACAAAATACGAAAGAATATGTTAAAATGCGGAACAGGGTGTATGAACAGGATGAAGAAACGGGCCTGACGGGCAAAGGACGGAAAGACAGATATACCGATATGAGGATACGGTGAAAACCGGTGCAGAGGAACGGAAAGAGCGGGTTTTCTGCAAAAAAATCTGTCAGAGAGCGGCTCGGTTCCTGACTTCCACAGAGGAATCAGGGACAAAGCGGCGGAAACCGGATGTGCTTACAGGTTGAGACAGGCGCTTGTCTGCAGAAGGACACGCAGCAAGAATAAGCAAGAAAGGAACCGCCTCCGGCGGAAGGAAATGCTGGAATGTCTTATGCGAATAATTCGGACTATAATTTACAGGAGTTACAGAAGGTCGGGGATCAGTTCTGCATTGAGGGAACGATGATAGAGGCCCAACAGATAAACGGCGGGAACATCAATCGGACCTATAAGGTAACCTACAAGAGGGAAGACGGCAGTAATAAAGACTATCTTTTTCAGAAGGTCAATACCTATGTGTTTAAAAATCCGGTCGAGGTGATGGAAAACATCGACAAGGTGACCACCCATATTTATCACAAGCGCGGCGGAATAAACGCCCTGCACTTTCATCATACAAAGGATCGGAAGAACTACTATTTTGAAGAGGGCACCGGATTTTTCTGGCGTGTGCGCAACTATTTTGATTCCGTCACCTTTGATGTGTGCAACGATGTGCAGATCCTGTATCTGGCGGGGGTAGCCTTCGGCGATTTTCAGAAGGATCTTCAGGATTTTGACGCAACGGTGTTGCACGAAACCATCAAGGACTTCCACAATACGAGAAAACGGTTGGAACAGCTGTTTGCCGATGCGGATCAGGACGAATACGGCCGGGCTGCAGAGGTGCAGGCGGAGCTTTCGTACATAAAGAGTGTGCGGGAAAAGGCCTGCAGTCTGATCGATTTGCTGGAAAAAGGGGAATTGCCCCTGCGGGTAACCCATAACGATACCAAGATCAACAATGTGCTGTTCGACCCGGAAACCAAGGACCCGTTGACGGTTATTGATTTGGACACCGTCATGCCGGGACTGGTGGCCTACGATTTCGGAGATGCGGTGCGCTTCTCCGCCAACACTACGGCGGAGGATGAAAAGGATATTAGGAAGGTCTCTTTGGATCTGGAGCAGTTCAAGTCCTTTGCAGAGGGGTTCCTATCCTGCCTGAAGGGCGACCTGACGCCCAACGAGGTGAGTACCCTGGCTTTGGGTTCTTTCTGCATCACGATAGAGCTGGCGGCCCGGTTTCTTGATGACTATCTGACCGGAGACAAATACTTCAAGACCTGTTATGAGGGGCACAATCTGGTGCGCACAAAAGCCCAGTTGGCTTTGGCAAAGGATATGGAAAAGAAATTGGATGATATGCAGGAGATTGTTTACCGGAGCATGGAGTAGGTCCGCTCTGGGGCGATTGGCAGATATTGGGGTGGGATGATGTTGAAACACAGAAGAGTGTGGGCACTGCTTTTGGCGGTGCTGGCCGTGTTTTGCAGCATTCCGCTTTCTGTTTCGGGAGAGAATGAAGAATGGACGGCACAGACGGCGGGGCTGGCACTGAATTTTGCGCTGTCCGGAGATCAGGATCCTGTGACGGTAAGCGGGACGGAACTGTTGCAGGCCTTCGGAGTACAGGCAACGGCGGCCGAAAAGCTGTATTTTGAGGAGCAGGGCATCCGATTCCGGGTCAGCGACCGGGTTCCGGGAAGCTGTATTTCGGTGGAGCGTAGCACGGACGGACTGACCGTACAGGCAAAGAGCTATGGTTATACCGCAGAGAACGGGATAACTGTTTGGTGGATTCCCAGGAGCGCAACGGTAAACGGAAACACCGTTTCTTTTGAGAACGGAAAATATGAGGCTCATTTTGCAGCGCTGGAAAAAGGAAAGGTGTATGAAGCCCGGGTGGAGTATAAGGCGGAGCTTTCTTTGGATGCCGGAATCGGCCAAGGGCTTTCAGACCTGGGGTATACGGTTGGAACACAGGTTGCAGACCGGCGTTCGGCATACGAAACCGATCTGAAGCGCTACAACGAGGGGTTGGCACGCTACAACGCAGATCTGGCGGCGTATTTGAAGGACAAGAAGAATTACGAGGATTATCTGGTTCTGCAAAGGAATTATCTTGCGGAAAAAGAGGCCTACGACCGGTACCTTCGGGAAAAACAGGACTACGAAGAAAAGTTGGCTCTTTATGAAGCCTATTTGCAGGCGGAAGAGGCTTACGAAAAGGAATGGGCACAGTACGAAGAACAGAGCGAGGAGTACAAAAGACAATATGAAGCCTATGTGCAGACAGAGGCGTTAGTGAATGCCTGTGCTTCCTGCATTACGGCCATGGAGAGCGTGTTCATTGTGGACTCCACGGGAAGGTCCATGTACAAAACCCTGGTGGGCGGGACAGTGGACACGGTGGTTCAGAACAAGGAACAGCTGTTAAGCTACGGCGGAGTGGACGAAAACGATGTGGACAATGCCGGAAACGCCACGGTGGCGCTGATCCGGCTGACCAACGGCTACAAAGCGCAGGGGACGGACGGGGAGAAGTTCCGGTACTATAAGGAAAACTATGAGGAAATCCGGGATCAGTTCATTCTGCTGTACAGCAGTCTGTTTTCTCTGTGCAAGAACCCGGCGGTTCGTTCTTACCTGAACAAAAAGGGAAAATTGGAGCGGTATTACCAGTTTATCGCTCAGCTGTATGTAATCAGCACGGGATTGGATGACCAGACCACCTTTGATGCCGAATGGAACCTGAGAGAGCATACCGTTTTTCAGGTTGCGGAGGAGGTTCAGCTCTTTCCCGACCGGAACAATGCCGACCCGGCAGAACTGACCTATCCGGAGACGGTGCCTCCGGAGCCGGTGAAACCGGTGAAGCCCACAGCGCCCGAAAAGGTGGAAAAGCCGGTAAAAAGCTGGACAGAGGAGCTTGTGGAGCCGGTGGAACCGGAAAAGGTGGAGGAACCGAAGACCCCTGCGGACAAGGAGACCTACACCGGAAGCGAGCCGAAAATGCCGGTCTTTACCGAGGGAGAAGAGGCCTTGGAAAAGGAAGTAAGGCAGGGGACTCTCGGAAAGCGGGCGGTACAGGAGGGCTGTACGCTTGACTTTTACAGCTCGGTATCGAAAGCTGTTTCCTATTCCGGTGCGGCGACGGCGCGCTTTTTCGATGCGGATCGGAAGACATTGCTGTACAGTCAGACGATCCCGAAAGGAGAAGAAATCTCCTACGGGGGAGCCATTCCTTCAAAGAGCGGAGACAAGCAGTTCACCTACCGTTTTTCCGGATGGGTGGACGAAGAGGGAAATGCGGTTCAACCGGGGGTCTTGGAGAGGGACACGGATTTTTATGCGTCGTATGAAGCGCTGGCAGTGGACTATACGGTGACCTTCCGTACACACACCGGAAGCCAGACGGTCAAGGCGCACTACGGAGATCTGCCCCAATGCAGTCTTTCGCTGGATTCCTACAGGGAAAACGGGTATGAATATGTCTTTTCGGGATGGACTCCGGCGCTGACAGCGGTGGAGGGAGACCGGGAATATACAGCGCTGTATACAAGAAAATCGGTGGATTATGTGGTCACCTTCAAGGTGGGAGATCGGGAGATTTCCGGCGTATATGCCACGGGCGAGATGCCGCAGGCACCGGAGGTGGCGGACTACAGGGACAGCCGGTATTTCTATTGTTTTGAGGGCTGGTCCGAAGAATTGAAACCGGTTTCCGGAGACGAAGAGTATGTTGCCCGGTTCCGGAAGGAAAGTCTGGCCACAGACCTTACAACAGGCGAAAGCATCCCGGTGGAAGAGCGGGAAGGAATTTTGGCCGTTGGGAAAGGCAGTATGAGCAACGGCTACCGGATTTCCACGCTGCTTGCTTTGGCGGAAAAAGAGGGAAAGGCTATCCGATTCTGCTTTGAAGGGCTTTCCCTGCAGGTATCGGTTGAAGAACTGCCCAAGGATCTTTCGGCGGTCGCTCTGAAGAAAGAGCAGGAACAGTTCTCCTTTCACATGGAGAACCCGGAAGGGGAAAGCGTTTTCCCGAAAAAGGGACTGTCGGTGGTTCTTTGCGGGGAACTGACCGAAGGAGAAATCCGCATTTTCGGCACGAACGCCGAGGTGGAAACAGAGCAGACGGGAGAGGGAATCGCTTTGCGGCTCGAAGAGAACGCTTCCTACAGGGTCGAAAGGAAGTATTCGGTGACCGGGGCGGATGCCGAGAACGGTCGGATCGTTCTGGATGTTCGGGCGGCGTTTCCCGGAGAAAAGGTGACGGGGCGTGCTTCGGCGGATCTGGGCTTTGTCATTGAGGCTTTGAGCTTACAGACCGGATTCGGCGAAATCACCGTTCTGCCGAAGGAGGACGGAAGCTTTGAGTTTGAAATGCCGCAAAGCGATGTGACGGCACAGGCCGCTTTCCGACAGGCGAAATATCTGGTCCGATTCCTTGACGAGGACGGAACGGAGCTTTCAAGAGGCGTGTATTCTTACGGCGAAAAGGTCGTTCTTCCGGAAACGCCGGAAAAGGAAGAGAAGGGTGGAGTGACCTATGTTTTCGCTGGCTGGTCTCCCGTTTTGGAGGAGGCTGTGGCCAAAAATGCGGACTATCGGGCGGTTTTCAAGGCAGGCACAAAAGGAGAGGTGGATACCACCTATTCTTCTCCGTATGACAGCAGTCGGTTCTTCAGCAGAGTGGTATTGCCGGCTTTGGGCATGCTTTTCGGAATCGTCGGTGCGCTTACAGCGGCAGTGATCGCTGTACGGAAAAAGCATAAACACAAAAAAGATTGATTTTTTGAAAAAAAGACTTGAATTTTTAAGATGCTTATGCTACAATGACATCGTGTAGAGTTTTATCTTCATAAAATAACTCAAATAAGGATGGTAGTGAGACGATGAAAAACAGAATGTTCACAAAAGTTCTGGCAGCCTTTCTGTCGGTTCTTCTGTGTCTTGGCATGACTTCATTTCTTTCATTTGCGGATGAAGGCCGTATTCAGGTGTACGACGATCTTTATACCGATACCTACTATGAAGAAGGCGTTTTGACCTTTGCTGTAGATGCCGGCCGTCTGGGAGAGATTCTTTCCAACAGAGAGGTCAGCAAGGATGCTTTGGTTGAACTGATCCCGACGGCGTTCTACGATGTTATCAGAACCCAGTCCAAGCAATCGGTGGTGGAGCTGTTGGTCGATTTGGTTAACGCCGGCGTGCTGACCGATGCGGAGCTGTTGCGGCTGTTTAGCGATCGGGAGGATGTTTTGACACGGTATCTGGATGCCGATTTTTGGGCGGCAACGGATAAGGCACAGTTCTTGATTGATGCCGGCGGAACCAGAGTGAACCGGATGCTGCGTTCCTTCCTCACCAATGTGCTGTTGGGCGAAGTCGGCGAGATGAAATTGAACGGCACGGTGATCTACACGGGCGAGCCTGTGGAGGAGTTTGACCACAATGCCATCCAGACGGCATTTTTGCAGGCACTGCCCACCGTTGAGGAGGTTGCCGGAATGTCCGCAGGCGACACTTTGTTGGACTTCCATTTCACTACCACCGGACCCGATGTGGACTTTGATTTCAGCGTCCGGGTGGAGCTGGACGGCGATACTTCAAAACTGAACTCCTATGCCTCCAAATTGGTGGGTGTGCTGACCTATGTTGTAGAGGACAGCGGATTGATTAGGGCGACGGTGAGCGTAGGCGAAAAGGCCACTTCTTTCTACAGTGATATTCTTGCTTCTGACAGCTTTACCACCGAGCGGAAGTTGGAATTGTTGGGTCTGTATACGGTGGATGCGGAAGCACTGGTTGCTCAGATCGAAAATGAAGATCTTGATGAGTTGATTCAGATGCTTTATGCAGGCGAGATCGGCGGAGCCGAAAAAGCAGAAGAGTTTTTGAACGCCCACCGTGCGAAGCTGGAAGAGTTGCGTTCCAAATTGGTCAGCGCAGTGAAGAAATCGGCTACATACGGAACATTCACGAGCCTTTCAGACTGGTACACGGGTGAAGGCACATTCCAGACGAGAATCACAGAGACTGTTTCCATGGAAAAAATTCAGGAGAAGCTCAGCTCCCGTTTCGCTTCCATTGACAACCTGTTCCTGTATGTGTCGGATGAGGATCATGTGGTGGATCTGGACTTCACCTTCCATGTAAATGGCTTCTACCGTGTCCGGTTCTATGACGAGAACGATCAGCTGCTGTACACCACCTTCCTTCCGGAAGGAACCGATCTGTCTTTGATTACCGAAAATGCAACCGAGCTTGCAGGATACGGGACAATCGGTTGGTTTGCAGACGGAACGACGGCTACGGAGGAAATGCCCGGCCGGGATGTGGATCTTTTCGATCATGCGCATAACTTCGAGACGAAGTATGATGCTGACGGACACTGGACCGAATGTGCCTGCGGCCAAAGTACTGCCAAGGAAGACCATGTATACGACGACGACCGGGATTCGACCTGTAATGTCTGCGGATATGTGAGAGTTCCCCCTGTCACCGGTGTGGCAGATACCGTCTTCTTTGTGGTTATTGCCCTGACAGCGCTCTGCGGCATTGCAGTAACGGTGGTTGTGGCAAAGAAACGGAAGGAAGAGAACTGAGTATTCGGTTGAGTCGGGTACTTTATAAATGAATCCATACGGAGGCTGCCGGGAAATGAGAATTTTTCCCGACAGCCTTTTATATCTGAATTTGGTGTTGCAACGCAACAGGGAAGAAAAATCGGAGAGACTTGAGAAGGGAACCCGAATCTATGGAAGAGAAAAAGAAGGCAAAGGTCGGAGCAGTGATTTGCGAATACAATCCTTTGCACCAAGGACACCGGTTTCAAATCCGGGAGATTCGTCAGCTGATCGGAGAAGAAGGTGTGATTTTGTCTTTGATGAGCGGCGATTTTGTGCAGCGGGGCGAGCCGGCGGTATACGATAAATATGACCGGGCGAAGGCGGCGCTTTCGGCAGGGGCAGATCTGGTTCTGGAGCTTCCTTACCCCTGGTCTGCTTCGGTGGCAGAGTGCTTTGCGTCCGGGGCCATTTCCATTTTGAAGGATCTGGGTGTTGTGGATTCTTTGTTTTTCGGCTCGGAGGAAAAGACCGGACAGGAACTGGCGTTATATGCCGAACGGTGTGCCACTGACGAATATCGGAAGGCTTTGGCACAACTGCGAAAGGAAGAAAAAAGATTGCCTTTTCCGAAACTGAACGATCTGTGCTATAAAAAACTTTACGACAGAGAGCCGGAATTGTGCGCCAATGAAATCTTGGGAACCCAGTATATTTCGGAAATTCATCGGCAGAAAGCACCCATTTCCTACCAGGCTCTGCGGATGCTCCCGGGTATTTCGGCCAGCGCAATCCGGGAAGAGCTCCGGGAGCAGGATTTCGGAGCCTCCTTGGAAAAGGGAGAAAGGGCTATCCTGACGGTGCTCGGTCTTTCCCAAGGAAAAGACCGATTTTCAAAAAAAAGCGGAGGCTGTGCCGATTTGAAGGAGCTTTTGGAGGCTGTGCGCACCCCGGCGGATACGGATGCCCGCCTGAAAAGGGAGCTGCTTTCCACCGTTTTGCAAACGCCCGGCGAGATTCTCAGAGAAAAACCATTGTTCACCGTCCTTTTGGGTGCCAACGAGAAGGGCAGAAAATTGCTTTCGGGTATACGGAAAAACAAAAATCTTCAAATTGTGACCAAACAGGCCCGAACATGGCCCAAGGGCGATTTGCAGAAGCAATATGCTTTGTATCTGAAGGCCCAAAGCTTTTATGCCAGCTTTTGCCAAGAAAAAAGAGCCGGAAATACACTTCTCAAAAAGCAGCCGGTCTTTATTTGACAGCCTGAATCCATGTATGTTGCGTTGCTGAAAAAAGAGTGAAGAGCGTCCTTTTGCCGGAACGATAGGAGAATGTAAAAACTTACCGAAATGCCAATTCCGGAATCCGCTGCTTCGGAAAACCAATCAGAACGACCGTTGCTCAAAAGACTTTGTTTTTCATGCTTCCTAAGAATTTTCAGAAGAAAAAACCGAAATTTTACTGTTTGGGGTAAATTGAGTCACATCTACTTAGAACAGATTGAGAAAAATGTCGAAATACCCTTGACAGTAGCCGATGGAAATGATACAATAAACGCAGTTGTTTCGGAATGCAATTTTTCAAAAGAAATCTGTATGACATAAAGGGTCTGAAGAAATGGAGAATGCGGTTTCGTATACCTACGCCTATTGCTGGTATCACTAGCACTCTTACTTTATCCGGTGAGAAAGTAATGGCGATTTGTGGCGAAAATACGACCGATGCTCCCACTTCTGTAAAAACGCAGGAACGGACAAAGACCGCATGGACGCACAAATCCATGCGGCTTTTTTGTGAAGCGCGGAAAAGAGCTGTTTGGATGGACTTCCGGCGCCCTGAAATAAGAAAGGAAAAGCAAGTATGTGGATCCAATTAACTTTTTTAGCACTGTTTTTTGCCTTGATGCTCGCAGTGGGCTTTTATTGCCGAAAGCACGCCAAGAGCGTAAACGGTTTTGTGCTTGGCGGAAACAAAGCCGGAGCGTGGCTGACAGCCTTCGCCTTTGGCACATCCTATTTCTCGGCAGTGATTTTCGTTGGGTATGCCGGTAAATTCGGTTGGAATTTCGGCATTGCCTCCACTTGGATCGGCTTGGGCAATGCCTTCCTCGGTTCGCTTTTGGCTTGGGTGGTGTTGGGGCGGCGCACTCGTCTGATGACAAACCATTTAGGCTCCCGCACGATGCCGGAATTTTTCGGAAGCAGATACGATTCCAAGGCTCTGCGGCTGATTTCAGCCATGATCGTTTTTGTGTTTTTGGTGCCCTATACTGCTTCGCTTTTTAACGGACTTTCCAGACTTTTCACCATGGCCTTCCCGCAGGTGGACTACACGCTGTGCGTGGTGATCATGTCCTTACTGACCTGCGTGTATGTGCTGGTGGGCGGCTATATGGCCACAGCAATCAACGATTTTATTCAGGGAATTTTCATGATCGGGGGCATCATCGCCGTCGTCGTGGCAGTGCTTCAGCAGAACGGAGGCTTTTCTGCCTCTATGGAAAAGCTGGCGGAAACGGCTGGTTGGCAGTATACCTCTTTCTTCGGAGCCGATCCTTCCTTCCTGTTTTTCGTAATCATCCTGACCTCCTTGGGCACCTGGGGACTTCCGCAGATGGTGGGCAAGTTCTACGCCATCAAGGATGAAGGTGCGATACGCAAGGGAGCGATCATCTCCACTGCTTTTGCGGTGATCGTGGCAGGCGGATGCTATTTTATCGGCGGCTTCTCCAGACTGTTTTCCGAGAGCGTAAACGGAAAACCGGCTGTGGGCTACGACGATCTGATTCCCTCCATGGTTGAAAAGTTGGGTCCGATTCTGATCGGCGTGATTCTGGTGCTGGTGCTTTCGGCATCCATGTCCACTTTGTCTTCGTTGGTGCTGACCTCCGGCTCTACCATGACCTTGGACCTGATTGCGCCCCTGAGCAAAAAGCCCATGACCGAAAAGAGCAAAATGATTTCCATTCGGGTGTTGGTAGCCTTCTTTGTCTTGGTTTCGGCGTTGATCGCCATTTTCCAGGAGCGCTCGACCAGCGGCACGGCGGTGACTTTCATTGCCGATCTGATGGGTGTTTCCTGGGGGGTTCTTGCAGGGTCCTTTATCGCACCCTTCCTTTACGGATTGTATATGAAGAAGGTCAGCAAGGCCTCGGTGTATGTAAGCTTTGCTCTGGGCGTTTCGATCGGTGTGGTACAGCTGGTCAAGAGTCTTGTAGGTTTTTCCTTCGGCGTTTCGTTCCTGGACGAGGTATTCTTCAAGTCTTCGATTCACAGCGGTTCTTTTGCGATGATTCTGGGCTTGATTCTGGTTCCGATCATCAGCCTGTTCACCAAAAGGCAGGACAAAGAGCAGATCGATGCCATCTTCTCCTGCTATGACCGGCAGGTGACGGCAAGCGCCAAAGCGGTGCTGACCGATATGGAGAAGAAAGGATAACCGCCGTTGCCGTATTGTTTTTTTGGCGGTAGATTCCATCAAAATGTTGAACTTCTGCCATAAACAGCGAAACTTTTTAGATTTAAGAACTATAACGGAAAATTCCGGGCGCCGGAATGCGCACATACAAAGGAGACAATTATGCCGATTACCGATTTTCTCATTCACAACAGCCAGCAATACCCGGACAAGGTTTGTCTGGTGGAGATCAATCCGGAGCAGAAGGAAACCAGAAAGCGATCCTACAAGGATTATGAGCTGATTCCTGCCACTCCTTCTCCCTATTTCCGGCGGGAAATCACCTGGCAGGTTTTCAATGAAAAGGCCAACCGCTTTGCCCATCTGCTTTTAAGCAGAGGAATCAAAAAGGGTGACAAAGTGGGCATTCTGATGATGAATTGCATCGAGTGGCTGCCGATTTATTTCGGCATTCTCAAGACGGGTGCTTTGGCCGTTCCCTTTAACTATCGTTTTACCTCCAACGAGATCGAATACTGTCTCCGGCTTTCCGAAGTGGATGTGCTGGTCTTCGGCAGTGAGTTTATCGGGCGTCTGGAGGAGATCTATGATTCTATGGGGAAGCGGTGCCCTATGATCTATGTAGGCAACGACCCGGTTCCGGCTTTTGCCGAGGACTATAAGGACATGGTATCGGATATGCCCAGCACGGAGCCGGGCATCCCTTTGACAGACGAAGATTACGCCGCCATCTATTTTTCCTCAGGAACGACCGGCTTCCCGAAGGCGATCCTTCACCGGCACAAGGCGCTGATGCACTCCTGCAGGGTGGAGCAGAACCATCACGGGCAAACGCCGGAGGATGTGTTCCTCTGCATTCCGCCCCTGTACCATACAGGTGCCAAGATGCACTGGTTCGGTTCGCTCATGACCGGCGGCAAGGCCGTGCTCTTAAAAGGAACCAAACCGGAATACATTCTGGAAACCGCTTCCAAAGAGCAGTGTACCATTCTTTGGCTGTTGGTGCCCTGGGCCCAGGACCTGCTCTTTGCGTTGGACAGTGGAGAGCTGAACCTGAAGGACTACAAGCTGGATCAGCTGCGGCTGATGCATATCGGTGCCCAACCGGTGCCTCAGAGTCTGGTCAAGCGCTGGCTCACCTATTTTCCCAATCAGCAATACGATACCAACTACGGGCTTTCCGAGTCCATCGGACCCGGTTGTGTGCATCTGGGGGTGGAAAACACCCGAAAGGTGGGCGCTATCGGTGTGCCGGGTTACGGATGGCAGGTCAAGATCGTGGACGAAAAGGACTGCCCGGTGAAGGGGCAGGAGGTTGGAGAGCTGTGCGTCAAGGGCGACGGTGTGATGGTTTGTTACTACAATGACGAAAAAGCCACCAAGGAAGTCCTGAAGGACGGTTGGTTGTACACCGGCGATATGGCCATGCAGGACGAGGAGGGATTTATATTCTTGGTGGATCGGAAAAAGGATGTGATCATTTCCGGAGGGGAAAATCTCTATCCCGTTCAGATCGAGGATTTTTTAAGCTCTCACCCCGATGTGATGGATGTGGCGGTGATCGGACTGCCCGATTCCCGTCTGGGCGAGATTGCCGCCGCCATCGTGGAAATCAAGGAAGGACATCACTGCACCGAGCAGGATTTGGAAGAATTCTGCCACCAGTTGCCCCGCTATAAGCGTCCCAAGAAATTCATTTTGGCAAAGGTTCCGAGAAACGCCACCGGCAAGATTGAAAAACCCAGGCTGCGGAAAATGTTCGGTGCTTCCAATCTGGTGGATGCTCAGAATAAGGCTTGAGAATTTCAGGGCGAGGCAGAGAGAAGCCCGTTCAGGGCTTCACGAAGGTCATAAGCGAAAGGAAAAAGGAAAAGAAAATGAAAGAACTGTTGATTGGCAATGCGGCGGTTGCAAGAGGCCTGTACGAGGCGGGTGTGAAGGTGGTATCCTCCTATCCGGGAACGCCTTCTACGGAGATCACCGAGTTTGCCGCAAAATATGAGGAGATTTACTGCGAGTGGGCGCCCAACGAAAAGGTTGCGGTGGAAGTGGGCTTCGGTGCCTCCCTGCGGGGAGCGAGAGCCGCCTGTGCGATGAAGCATGTAGGAATGAATGTGGCGGCGGACCCCTTGTTTACCCTGTCCTATACCGGAGTGAATGCCGGTTTGGTGCTCTGTGTTGCCGATGACCCGGCCATGCACTCTTCACAGAATGAGCAGGATTCCAGACACTACGCCGTGGCTTCCAAGGTGCCCATGCTGGAGCCGGCGGATTCGGAAGAAGCGTATCTGTTTGCGAAAATGGCATTTGATCTGTCGGAGCAGTATGACACGCCGGTGATGTTGCGGATGTGCACCAGAATCGCCCACTGCCAAAGCATTGTGCAAACCGGCGAACGGCTGGAGCGGCCGCTGCCTCCCTATGAAAAACAGCCGGGCAAATACATCATGATGCCCAGCAACGCCAAAAAGAAGCATCCCTTGGTGGAACAACGGATGGAGGCTCTGACGGCATACGCCGACACCTGTCCCTTTAACCGGGTCGAGATGGGTGGCGCCGACCTGGGCATCGTGACCTCCGGAAGCTGCTATCAGTATGTGAAGGAGGTTTTCGGCGACAGCGTTTCGGTCTACAAGTTGGGCATGGTGAACCCTTTGCCGGTGGAGTCCTTAAAGAAATTTGCTTCTTCGGTGAAGAGACTGGTCGTTGTGGAGGAGTTGGACCCTATTATCGAGAATCACTGCAGAAAGATCGGTCTGCAGCCGGAAGGAAAGAGCATTTTCCCGATGATCGGAGAATTTTCCCAGAAGACCTTAAAAAAGCTGTTGCTGAACGAAGAAGAGCCCTCGGTTTCGGCAGACAGTCCTATCCCCATGCGTCCTCCGGTGATGTGCTCCGGATGTCCCCACAGAGGGATATACTATGTGCTTTCCAAGATGAAGCTGACGGTTTTAGGCGACATTGGTTGCTACACACTGGGCGCACAGGCACCCCTGAACGCATTGGATTCCACCCTGTGCATGGGGGCGTCGGTTTCGGGCATTCACGGATTCAACAAAGCCGGAGATCCGGAGACGGAAGGAAAAACGGTCTGTGTCATCGGCGATTCCACATTCATGCATTCGGGTATGACGGGATTGGTGAACATTTCTTACAACGCCTCCAATTCCACCGTGATTATTCTGGATAACAGCATCACAGGCATGACCGGCCATCAGCAGAACCCCACCACCGGCTACAACATCAAGGGCGATCCGGCCGCAAAGGTGAATCTGGAGGAACTGTGCCGTGCCATCGGCATTCAGCGGGTGCGAGTGGTGGATCCTTACGACCTTCAGGCCTGCGAAACGGCGTTGAAGGAAGAGCTGGCAGCAAAGGAACCGTCGGTCATCATCAGCCGCCGTCCCTGTATGCTGTTGAAGTATGTAAAGGCCAAGCCCGCATTGAAGGTGGATGAGGAGAAGTGCAGAGGATGCAGGTCCTGCATGAAACTGGGCTGTCCCTCCATCAGCATGAAAAACGGCAAAGCCGTCATTGATGCCACCCAGTGTGTAGGGTGCGGGGTCTGCCAACAGCTCTGCCCCTTCAAGGCCATTTGAAGAGCGAGGTTGAAGCGATGAAAACGGTAAATATTATGATTGTAGGCGTGGGCGGACAGGGAAGTCTGCTGGCAAGCAAGCTCTTAGGGCATATCCTCATCAAGCAGGGCTATGATGTGAAGGTTTCGGAAGTCCACGGAATGAGTCAGAGAGGCGGCTCGGTGGTCACTTATGTGCGCTACGGCGATAAGGTGTATTCTCCCCTTGTGGCCGAAGGAGAAGCCGACTACATTGTTTCTTTTGAGAAGCTGGAGGCGGCAAGACATGCGCCCATGCTCCGGAAGGACGGAAAAATTGTGGTGAACAGCCAGCAGATCGATCCGATGCCGGTCATCACCGGTGCGGCGGTTTATCCGGAAAATGTGCTGGAGGAGTTGAGAAGGAAGGGGTTGTATATCGACGGATTTGACGCCCTGACCTTAGCCGAGAAGGCCGGAAGCACAAAGGCCGTGAATATAGTGCTGATGGGC
The DNA here is from genome assembly GCA_003522145.1 of Clostridiales bacterium. Lineage (GTDB taxonomy): Bacteria > Bacillota > Clostridia > Oscillospirales > CAG-272 > UBA11512. The sequence continues at coordinate 18,128 of DPGD01000057.1, forward strand.
AGATTGAGCAAGTATTTTCCTTTCCGCAAGGAAGAATGGATTTCTGCCATTGAGGAGACGGTGTCACCAAAATTTGTGGAAATGAATAAAAAAGCATTCCTGCTGGGATGTGAAGCATAAAGGAGGCAACCAATGGCATATTACCAGAAGGAAATTGAAACGGCGAGCAGGGAAGAGCTGAACCGGTTGCAGAGCGAGCGGTTGGTGAATACGGTGCGCCGGGTGTACGAGCGTGTACCGCTCTACCGTCAGCGCATGGATGAAGCCGGTGTCAAGCCGGAGGACATCCATGGCATTGAAGATCTGAGGAAGTTGCCCTTTACTTCCAAACAGGATTTACGAGATACCTATCCCTATGGAATGTTTGCCGTTCCCATGGAGGAAGTGGTGCGGTTGCACGCCTCCAGCGGAACCACCGGAAAGCAGATCGTGGTGGGGTATACCGAAAAGGATTTAGACAGCTGGGCGGAAATCTGTGCCCGGCAGTTGGTGGCTGTAGGCGCCACGAAAAAGGACAAGGTTCATGTATCCTATGGCTACGGCCTTTTCACCGGGGGCTTAGGGCTTCACGGCGGTTCCGAAAAGCTGGGGTGCGTCACCATTCCGGTTTCTTCGGGCAATACTGCAAGGCAGTTGACCATTCTTCAGGATTTTCAGTCGGATATTCTGGCCTGCACACCCTCTTATGCGATGTATTTGGGCGAATATGCCGAAAAAGCGGGCGTGGATACAAAGGAACTGCCCCTGCGGGCCGGTATTTTCGGCGCAGAGCCCTGGACCGAGGAAATGCGGCGGAATATTGAAAAGTCGCTGAACATCAAGGCATACGATATTTACGGTTTGACCGAAATCATGGGCCCGGGCGTGGCGTTTGAATGCGAGGCGCAGACGGGCATGCATGTGAACGAAGACCATTTTATCATTGAAATTCTGGATCCGGCTACCGGTGAACCCGTGAAGGACGGAGAAAAGGGAGAGATCGTCTTTTCCTGCATTACCAAAGAGGCCTTTCCGCTGTTGCGCTTCCGCACCAAGGATATCGGAACCATTACTCACGAAAAGTGCTCTTGCGGCAGAACCTTTGTAAGAATGTCCAAGCCCATGGGCAGAACCGACGATATGTTGATCATTCGGGGCGTCAATGTGTTCCCCTCTCAGATCGAGACGGTGCTGTTGCAGATGGATCAGTCGCCCAACTATCGGATTGTGGTGGATCGGAAGGGCGCTTTGGACACCCTGGAAGTGCAGGTTGAACTGAGCGAAGAGAAATTTTCCGATACGGTTTCGGAAATCACCAAGGTGGAAAAGGACATCACCGAGAAACTCAAGTCGCTTCTGGGCATTGCCGCTAAGGTCACTCTGGTGGCCCCCGGCACCATCGAACGCTCGGAAGGCAAGGCAAAGCGTGTAGTGGATCGGCGTACACTGGTGGATTAAGAAAGGAGCAGAGAAATGTTTGTAAAGCAGCTTTCGGTTTTTGTGGAGAACAAGCAGGGAGCCCTTTCGGATGTGGTGGCATTGCTGTCGGAAAACGGCATCAATATGCGGGCAATTTCCATTGCGGATACCCAGGATTTCGGTGTGTTGCGGATGATTGTCCAGGATTGCGAGAAGGCCAAAGCGGTTCTGAAAGCAGAAAAGGTGATCGTAGCGGTAAATGAAGTTGTGGCTGTGGAACTGGCTGATAAACCCGGAGCCTTGTCGGAGGTGCTGAAGGTGCTGTCCGGCGGCGGAGTGAATGTGGAGTATATGTACGCCTTTGTCAATCCGGTAAAGCAGAGCAGCGCCTGCGTGGTTCTTCGGGCAACGGACAACGAAAAGGCCGCCGGATTGCTGAAAGAAAGGAACATTCCTTTGATTTCTCAAGAGGAACTGGACGCAATTTGAAGACTTTTTCCCGACGGTTTGGTGTTTGCGCGAATCCGGCTTTTGATAAACGCTAAAGTTCTTTCAGAGGGGCTGTAAAAACAAGTTTTTACAGCCCCTCAAAAATATCGGTGGGGATACGGACATTTTTAAGGGGATGTGGATCGGCCAGTCACTTTATTTTGTTGAAATTCAGATGAATTCCGGGACAGTCATCGGAGGTGTAAAAAACTCTCACCGGGTTTTTTACACCCCCCCTTTTTTTTTGGGGGTTCTATCGGATGTATATAAAAAGAGTTGGACATTGTGATGCCCAACTCTTTTGGTGTATTAACTGTTTTCTTCAGGTGCTTTGTCGGAAGCGCTTTCGTCGTCTGAGAATTCCCCGTCTGTCAGGTCATCCGGAACCGATTCCTCATCGGAAAGTTCCTCTTCTTCGGGAGTCTCTTCGCTTTGATCTCCCTCATCCAAGAGTTCGTCATCCAATTCCACATTCAGTTCTTCGTCGGACAAATCCTCGTCTTCGTCCCGATCTCTTTCGGGTGCCAGCAAAGGCTCATAAACCGGGCGTTCTACAGTGCTTTCCACTTCGATGTTCCGATAGGTTTCAAGGCCGGTTCCGGCGGGAATCAGCTTGCCGATGATAACATTTTCTTTCAAGCCCATCAGCTTGTCTTCCTTGCCCCGGATGGCCGCTTCTGTCAGAACCTTTGTGGTTTCCTGGAAGGAAGCCGCAGAGAGGAAGGATTCGGTCATCAGCGAAGCCTTGGTGATACCCAGGAGCACCGGAGAGCAGGTGGCCTTCAGAAGAGTTCTCTCGCCGGCGTCAATCCGGGCCTGCAAAGCCTCATTGGCCTCGTTGAATTCGCTCCGATCCACCACAGTGCCGGTGAGCAGATCGGTGTCGCCCTGTTCCTCAATCTTCACCTTTTTGGTCATCTGTCTGGCAATGACCTCAATGTGCCGGTCATTGATTTCCACAGACTGGAGACGGTACACCTTCTGTACTTCCCGGATGATATAATCGTAGACGGCATCCAGACCGTTGATCTTGATGATGTCCTGAGGGCTCTTATAGCCTTCGGTCAGAGCCGCACCCTGTCCCACAAAGTCTCCGTCCTGCACGCACAGGTCAAAGTTGTAGGGAATGGGATAAGTGGTGGTCTGTCCGTCGCTGCCCTCCAAAACCACATTCTTGGTCTTTTTATCGTTCTGGATGGTAACTCTGCCGGCGTGCTCGGCCATAATTGCCGCTTTTTTGGGGCGCCGTGCTTCAAATACTTCCTCCACACGGGGAAGACCCTGCGTGATGTCGGAGCCGGCGGCACCGCCGGTGTGGAAGTTTCTCATGGTCAGCTGAGTACCGGGCTCGCCGATAGACTGTGCCGCCACGATACCGACCGATTCGCCGATAGACACCTTTTTGCAGGAGGTTGAAAGGTCAGAGCCATAGCAATGCGCACAAACGCCGTAGCGGGAGCGGCACTGGAGGATCGTGCGGACATTGACGGTCGTGATGCCGGCCTTCACGATCCTGTCGGCCAAAGCGTCGGTAATCATCACATTCCGTTCTGCCAGCACTTCGCCGGTTTCGGGAGATACCACCGGTTCATTGGTGTATCTGCCCACGATCCGGTCCTTCAGAGGTTCGATGGTTTCCTTTCCGTCCTTGATGTCAGAGACAACAATGCCGTCGGTAGTGCCGCAATCCTCCTCCCGGATGATTACATCCTGGGAGACATCCACAAGTCTTCTGGTCAGGTATCCCGAGTCAGCCGTACGCAAAGCGGTGTCGGACAGCGCTTTTCTGGCACCTCTTGCCGCCATGAAATACTCCAAGATGTTCAGTCCTTCCTTGAAGTTCCCCTTAATCGGGATTTCCATGACGCCTCTGCCGGAAACCGAAGACATCAGACCTCTCATACCGGCCAACTGCCGCATCTGGGTCATATTACCGCGGGCGCCGGAGTCTGCCATCATTTTGATAGGATTATACCGATCAAAGCTTGCCTGCAATGCGGCTACCACATCCTTGGTGGTTTGCTCCCAGATGTGAATCACATTGTAGTAACGCTCGTCATCGGTCAATTCACCCATCATGAAGTGCTCATGCACTTCATCCACTTTGGCTTCCGACTGCTTGATCATTTCATTCTTGCTCTCCGGAACCATAACATCGGCAATGGAGATGGAAATGGAGGCTTTGGTGGAATACTTATAGCCCATGGACTTGATGTGATCCAGAACCATGGCGGCGGTGTAGGAATCGTGATTCCGGATGGTCCGGTCCACGATCTGACCCAACTGCTTCTTGCCGCAAACGAAGTCCACTTCCAGAGCCAAGAGCTTTTTGGTCAGTTCCTTCTGCTTCTGCCAGTCGGTCTCCTTAAGAACCTCTTCCACAGTCGGCCTTTCGGCAAAGCCCAGGTCCTGCGGAATGTTGTCGTTGAAAATCAACCGGCCCAAGGTTGCGTCAATGATTGCCGTAAAGGTGTGCCCGTCCAATTCTTTGGACACCCGGATCTTAATCGGCGCATGGAGCCCCAGCTCTCCGTTCTGGTAGGCCATCATGGCTTCGTTTTCGTCCATGAAGTAGTGACCTTCTCCCGGCTCTCCCGCCTTATCAATGGTCAGATAGTAGGAACCCAACACCATATCCTGGGACGGGACGGCCACGGCCTTACCGTCTGCAGGCTTCAGCAGGTTGTTGGCGGAAAGCATGAGGAACCGGGCCTCTGCCTGGGCTTCTGCCGAAAGGGGCACATGCACCGGCATCTGGTCGCCGTCGAAGTCGGCATTGAAGGCGGTGCAGACCAGCGGATGGAGCTTGATGGCTCTGCCGTCAACCAATACCGGCTCAAAGGCCTGAATGGACAGACGGTGCAGGGTCGGTGCCCGGTTCAGAAGGACCGGATGCTCCTTGATTACATTTTCCAAAGCGTCCCAGACGCATTCGTCGATCTTGTCGACCTTCTTTTTGGCATCCTTAATGTTGGTAGCCTTCTGGGTTTCCACCAGCCGCTTCATCACAAAGGGCTTGAACAGCTCCAGAGCCATTTCTCTGGGCAGTCCGCACTGGTAGATCTTCAATTCCGGACCGACTACGATTACCGAACGGCCGGAATAGTCCACACGCTTACCCAACAGGTTCTGACGGAACCGTCCCTGCTTCCCTCTTAAAATCTCCGAAAGAGATTTCAGCGGACGGTTGGAGGCTCCTCCGGTGACCGGCTTGCCTCGTCTGCCGTTGTCGATTAAAGCGTCCACCGCTTCCTGCAGCATTCTTTTTTCGTTGCGGATGATCAGCTCCGGCGCCCGCAGCTCCAGCAGCTTCTTCAACCGGTTATTCCGGTTGATGACCCTTCTGTACAGGTCGTTCAGGTCGGAGGCCGCATACCGGCCGCCGTCCAACTGAACCATGGGGCGGATTTCCGGCGGAATTACCGGAATCACATCGAGAATCATCCATTCCGGACGGTTTCCCGATTTGTGGAATGCTTCCACCACTTCCAGTCGCTTGACAATTTTGGACTTTTTCTGTCCGGTTGCCGTTTTCAGTTCGGCCTTTAATTCGTCAGACAGCTTTTCCACATCAATTTCCGAGAGCAACTGTTTGATGGCCTCTGCACCGATGCCCACTTTGAAGTCGTCCTCGTACAGTTCATACATTTTCTTGTATTCGCCGTCTGTCAACTGCTGCTTCTTTTGCAGAGGGGTGTTGCCCGGATCGGTGACGATATAGCAACCGAAATAGAGCACCTGCTCCAAGAACTTGGGCGAAATATCCAAGAAAAGGGCAATTTTGGAGGGAATTGCTTTGAAATACCAGATGTGGGATACAGGAGCTGCCAGCTCCACATGACCCATACGCTCTCTGCGCACCTTTTTGGTGGTGACCTCCACACCGCATTTTTCACAGATCTTGCCCTTGTACCGGACTCTTTTATACTTTCCGCAAAGGCACTCCCAATCCTTCGTGGGCCCGAAAATCCGCTCGCAGAACAGGCCGTCCCGTTCGGGCTTGTTGGTTCGGTAGTTGATGGTTTCCGGCTTGGTGACCTCGCCGTGGGACCAACTTCTGATCAGTTCGGGAGAAGCAAGACCGATCTTGATCGAATTGAAAATGTTCTTATCCATATTCATATAGCTCACTTTTCCCCTTTCTTATTCTTCATCTTCTGTGTGGCTACCGCCGAAATAGGCTTCTGCCAGCTCATCGTCTGTGGCTTCGTGGAAGGAGCCTTCCAGCTCGCTCTCATCCAAAACCATTTCACCCGGCTCCACAGCGTCTTCCAAAGCCGCACCGGACACATAGTTCGGAGTTTGCAGTTCTTCTTCGGTGAGGGAGGACAGTTCGATCTCGTTGCCTTCCTTGTCTAAAACCTTCACATCCAGACACAGAGCCTGCAATTCTTTCACCAGAACCTTGAAGGATTCGGGTACACCGGGAGTGGGAATGTTCTGTCCCTTCACAATGGCTTCGTACGCCTTCACACGGCCGGTCACATCGTCCGACTTGACCGTCAGGATCTCCTGCAGGGTGTAGGCGGCGCCATAGGCCTCCAAGGCCCAGACCTCCATTTCGCCGAAACGCTGGCCACCGAACTGGGCTTTACCGCCCAAGGGCTGCTGCGTGACCAGGGAATAGGGACCGGTAGACCGGGCATGGATCTTATCATCCACCAGATGGTGAAGCTTCAGATAGTACATGACGCCCACAGTAACGGGGGAATCGAAGGCTTCGCCGGTACGGCCGTCATAAACCACGGTCTTGCCGTCGGGATTCATGCCGGCTTGAGCCAGCATTTCGTCAAGGTCCTTGGTGTCGGCGCCGTCGAATACCGGAGTCATGACCTTCAGACCCAGCTTTCTTGCCGCCATGCCCAAGTGTACCTCCAACACCTGACCGATGTTCATACGGGAAGGCACGCCCATGGGGTTCAACACAATATCCAAAGGCGTTCCGTCAGGTAAGAAGGGCATATCCTCGGAAGGAAGAATTCTTGAAACCACGCCTTTGTTTCCGTGACGGCCGGCCATCTTGTCGCCCACCGAGATCTTTCTCTTTTGTGCAATGTAGACCCGCACCACCTTGTTTACGCCCGGCGACAGCTCGTCTCCGTTCTCTCGGCTGAAGGTGTGCACATCCACCACAATGCCCGATTCTCCGTGCGGCAGACGCATGGAGGTGTCCCGGACTTCCCGTACCTTCTCACCGAAAATGGCGCGGAGCAGTCTTTCTTCGGCAGTCTGTTCGGTTTCTCCCTTGGGCGTTACCTTTCCGACCAGAATGTCTCCGGCCCGGACTTCAGTACCCTTGCGGACCACACCGAACTGGTCTAAATCCTTCAGAGCGTCATCGCCCACATTGGGGATCTCTCTTGTGATTTCCTCTTTGCCCAACTTGGTGTCTCTTGCCTCGTGAGAGTACTCTTCAATGTGAATGGAAGTGTAAACATCATCCCGCACCAGCCGCTCATTCAGAAGGACGGCGTCCTCGTAGTTGTAGCCTTCCCAGGTCATGAAGCCGATCAGGGCGTTCTTACCCAAGGAAATTTCTCCTCCGGAGGTGGCGGGACCGTCGGCAATCACGGCACCTTTCTCCACCCGGTCGCCTTCATTGATGATCGGGCGCTGGTTGATGCAGGTACCCTGGTTGCTCTTTTTGAATTTGATCAGCTTGTAGCTGGTTCTCTTGCCGGCATCGGTCCGGATGACGATTTCATCCGAAGTGACCTTCTCGGCATAGCCGGACTCCTCGGCAATCACCACTACGCCGGAGTCGTAGCCGGCCTTGTATTCCATACCGGTGGCCACAATGGGTGCTTCGGTGACCATCAGGGGCACTGCCTGCTTCTGCATGTTGGAGCCCATCAGGGCACGGGCGTTGTCGTCGTGATCCAGGAAGGGAATCATGGCGGTGGCAACCGAAACGACCATCCGGGGGGACACATCCATGTAGTCCACCTTGTTTTTCTCCACCTGGAGAATCTCGGTCCGGTAGCGGACGGTGATCTTGTTGTTGACAAACCGGTTGTTCTCATCCAACGGCTCGTTGGCCTGCGCAATTACATAGTTGTCTTCCACATCGGCCGACATATAGACCACATCCTCCGGACGGTTGGAAACCTCGCCGGTTTCCTTGTTCACCGGACGGTAGGGCGCTTCAATAAAGCCGTAGTCGTTGATTTTGGCATAGGTGGAAAGGCAGGAAATCAGACCGATATTGGGTCCTTCCGGTGTCTCAATGGGACAAACTCTTCCGTAGTGGGTATAGTGCACATCACGGACTTCAAAGGATGCCCGGTCTCTGGACAAACCTCCGGGACCCAATGCCGAAATACGGCGCTTGTGGGTCAGCTCTGCAAGGGGGTTGTTCTGGTCCATGAACTGGGAGAGCTGGGAGGAGCCGAAGAATTCCCGGATGGCTGTCACCACGGGACGGATGTTAATCAGTGCTTCCGGGGTCAGCGTCTCGCTGTCCTGAATGGTCATCCGCTCTTTGACGATCTTGTCGATTCTGGAGAAGCCGATGCGCATCTGGTTCTGGAGCAGCTCGCCCACACAGCGCAGACGGCGGTTGCCCAAATGGTCGATATCATCGGTGGTGCCCACATCATAGTAAAGGCCCACCAGGTAGTTGATGGAGGCAAAAATATCCTCTCTCGTGATGTGCTTGGGCCAGAAATCCGCCTTGTGCTCTTTCACATAGGCGATCACGGCGTCCTTTTCGGTGCCGACTTCGGAAATCAGCTTGCTCAGCGCCTCAAAGGGAACCTTTTCCTTAGGGCCTATGCCGGCCTCCGACAGGTCGTAGCCCAGCATGGATACAGGATACACCGTTTTATTGGAAAAGATCTTCAGTTCTCCTCCGTTTTCGAGAACGATCCACGCTTCCTCCACTCCGGCCTTTTCCGCCTGGAAGGCTTTGGCATAGTCCATTCTCTCGCCGGCGTCAAACACGATCTCTCCGGTAATCATCGAAACCGCAGGGCGGCTCAGGGTCTGCCCCACAAGACGGTCGGCAACGCCCATCTTTTTGTTGAACTTGTACCGACCTACGCTTGCAAGATCGTAGCGCTTGGGGTCGAAGAACATATTGTTGATGAGCATGACGGCACTTTCCACTGTGGGCGGTTCGCCGGGACGGAGCTTTTTATAAATTTCCTTCAGAGCTTCCTCGCCGGGAGTATGCTTGGTCTCCACGGCCAGGGTGTTCATACCGTCCTTTTCAAGAGTGGACACGATCCGGGCTTCCTCGCCGAACATGGCCTTCACTTCGGCATCGGATTCCACGCCCAATGCCCGGATCAGCACCGTGACCGGAATCTTTCTGGTCTTGTCGATCCGCACATACAGCACATTGTTGGCATCGGTCTCGTATTCCAGCCATGCGCCCCTGTAGGGAATCACCGTGGCCGCCAACAGCTTGTTGCCGCTCTTGTCCATCTCGGATTCGTAGTACATACCGGGCGAACGGACGATCTGAGAGACGATGACTCTCTCGGCGCCGTTGATGATAAAGGTACCGTTGTGGGTCATGATCGGGAAATCGCCCATGAAGATTTCCTTTTCGATTACTTCTCCGGTGTTTTTGTTGTAGAGCCGGACGGTAACCCGCAAGGGAGCGGCGTAGTTCACATCCCGCTCCTTGCACTCCTCTTCGGAGAACTTGGGCTTCTCGTCCAGACGGTAATCCACCAGCTCAATGCTCAGATTACCCGAATAGTCGGTGATGGGAGAAACATCGTTCAAAACCTCTCTTAAGCCTTCGTCCAAGAACCATTTGTAGGATTTTTTCTGTACCTCGATGAGGTCGGGCATTTCCAGCACATCCTCAAGCTTGGCAAAGTTCATCCTGGTGACAGTTCCCAGTTTCTTCGGTTTCACCATTTTTTGAATTTCCTCCGTATTCTGTATTTGGGAAATAGCCGACAGAAGCAAAAAAGACCCTACCCGACAGAAGTGCCCAGAGCCGTTCAAAAAAAATTTACATCTCCCGCCCCTACAACATGCTGGTTACAGTTGAATTATAAACCGGAGAGAATCCTTTTTCAACGCACTTTGCGCATTCACACAAGTATGATCCCGAAAATGCTTCCTTGATTGGTGCGAACAGGTAAAATAAGCCGGACCGTTCTGCAGAAATCGCAGAAGATCCGCAGGAAAGAAGCGGAAAAACAGACCGTCAAAGGAGCCGAAAACCCTTCCTTGTCCCGTCAATGGCCACTCCCTCCATAATACTACATTTTGCATTGTAGCACAGAATTTTCTTCCTGTCAAGATGTTTTTTTGAAAAATTGCCGTCTGAAGCGGTGACCGTAAAAGCTTCGGTCTGCTTTGATACCCAGCCCACAGCCTCTGAAGATTTTTCAAGATCCGACAGCAGCTGCCAAAAACAGACCTTGAATATTTTGAGATCACCCTATTGACAACTGGAAGAAAGCACGGTATAATGGAAACAAAAAAAGGATATTTCGTTTCCTCCATGAGAGACAAAATTGTTGAAGCATCTATTGAAGCCCTGAGAAATGAGGGCTTAAAATTTTCGGTTGACACTTTAGCGGACAGTTTGAGAATATCAAAGAAAACCGTGTACAAGTTTTTTCCGGATAAGGAAGCTCTTGCTTTGGCACTGTACGAAAAATACTACACCGATACCGTCCACAAAGCAAGAATACTGATCGGCAGGAATACGCCGTTATCAAAGAAAGAACTGCTCGATCTTTATTTTGACTCCAAAACAATGACGCGCAGAGACATTTTTAACAAATATAAGCTTAACGGTACGATCGCTGCCTTCGCCGCAAGCAAAAACGATGAGTTGTGGTCGCTGATAGCGTCATCGTTGAGAAAAGAAAAAACAGATCAGCATACACTTCGAATCATTGTAGACGGAGCGTTTGAAAAACTGTGTAACGATGGGTTCAATCCCGACAAGGTTATAAAAAGGCTGGTTGATGTATTATGGTAATCGGAATTCTTCGTGTTTTGGCAATTATTTGCGTTGCCTTCGTCTGCGGAAAGCTGGTATCGAAAGTCAGGCTTCCGTCTATTCTCGGCTGGTTGATTGCGGGAATCGTATTCGGGCCGTATCTTGCGGGTGTAGTGATTTCAGACATTACAAATGCCTTGTGGTATAAAGTCTTAATCAGGTTTTTTGAGTGCTTTGCCGGTGTTATGATCGGACGGGAGATCGTCTTCAAAAAAATCGCAAGCTCCGGAAAACAGATTATCGGCATCACCTTTGTTCAGTCTATCGGAACATTTTTGTTTGTGTCCGCCGTTTTTTCGGTTGCTTTTCTTATTGCCGGAATCCCGGTTTATTTGGCGTTCATTTTTGGCGGCATTGCGCTTGCCACCGCTCCGGCGCCTGCTCTCGATCGTCCAGGAATACCGTACAGAGGGTCCCGTTACCAAAACCCTGATTCCCCTTGCGGCCATCGATGATATCATCGGCGTGATCGTTTTCTTCACGGTTATTTCCATTGTGAGCGGAGCGAAGGGCGGCTCCTCCGCTTCACCGCTTGCCATCGTCGGTATGATCCTGCTGCCGTTTGTAATTGGAATTGTCACGGGATTGTGCGCCGGCTTTTTGATGAGACGGTCAAAAAACAGATATATACGGTTTGCATCGCTGATGCTGTTTCTCTGCATATCGGCTTTATGCGGTCTGATGATCGACAAGCTTGTGTTCCGGACCTTCAGTCTGAACTACTTGTTGATCGGTATGGCATTCAGCGCCACCGCTGCGAATCTTTTGCCCGAAAAGGAGCTTGCCGATACCTTGCAGCTCTATAATTCGCTGCTGAATTTTGCGCTTGTGGTCGTCATTGTCAATCTCGGAATGCCCTTGGATTACCGTCTGATTGCCGGAGCGGGACTGTTCACGGCGATCTATATCCTATCCAGAGCTGCAGGCAAGATCGGCGGTGCATATTTGGGCGGAAAACTCACGAAAGCGGAGCCAACCGTTACAAAGTATCTCGGTTTTACACTGTTGCCTCATTCCGGCGTATCTTTGGTGTTTACGGGTATTGCCGTTACAACCTCAACTGCAATCGACCCCTCTCTTGCCTCCATTGTATCGGGGACGATTGTTGCGGCGGCGATCATAAATGAAATAATCGCTGTTATCATAGCAAAATATGCCTTCAAATGGGCAGGAGAAATCCAAGAATAAAACGGACGAAAACGCCGTTTTGTATTCAGCCTGTAATGACTGCCCCGGTCTCAAAAAGTCATTGCAGGCTGAAGGAAAGCCGGAAAATGTAGGCCTATGGCCGAAAAATGCACGCTGTATTTGAGAAATTTTTAAAAAACTCATTGACAAGGCGGGCATTCAGTGATATAATGTGGCATCATAAACTGTTGAAGCGGGGATAACGCCATTCAAGACTACACAGAGAACCCGTGATGCTGAGAGTCGGGTTAGAAACTGTCTGGCAAATGGACCGCTGAGGGCGCAGTCAAAGGAGAAGTGAATTTTTTCCGAGTATTCTGCGACGCTGCAGGCAGGCGTTAATTGCCGGGGATATGTTGGTATCCTGCAAAGCGCACATCCTATTGGGATGTGAATCAAGGTGGCACCGCGGATAAATGATTTTATTCGTCCTTGACAGAGGTTCTATTTTTGTCAAGGGCGTTTTTGTTTGGATGTCAAACTCCTTTGGCAGAAATGTCAGAGGAGTATTTTTTATTCAGGAGGTACCGGCCATGAATTTTTTACCGACGCTTGATGAGGTCAGGAAAATCGCGGCAACAGGCAAGTACAATGTGTTGCCCGTGAGCTGTGAGATCTTATCGGACTTCACAACACCGATCGAGACAATGAAGATACTGAAAAACATATCCACACATTGCTATATGCTGGAATCCGCACAGGCAAACGAAACATGGGGCGATATACCTTTCTTGGTTTTGATCCCAGGATGGAGATCACCTGTCTCGGCGGGGAAATGAAGGCAGGAAATTTCAGGGTAAAAACCGATAACCCCTCGGAGTACCTTCGCCAGCTCCTTGCGGATTATAAAAGTCCGAGGTTCGATTATCTTCCTTCCTTTACGGGCGGCCTTGTCGGTTATTTCTCTTACGATTATCTCGGATACAGCGAGCCCTCCGTCCGATGTGATGCGGAGGATACGGAGGAATTCAAGGACATTGACCTGATGCTCTTTGACAAGGTCATCGCCTTCGACAATTTAAGGCAAAAGATCGTCCTCATTGCAAATATGCTCCTCGACGATGTGGAGGTGGGCTACAATAAGGCAGTGATGGAGCTCCATAAGTTGATCGAGCTTCTTCGGCACGGCAAAAAGAAGAATGAGGCAGGCGGCAGATTGCTTGGAGAGGTAACGCCGCTCTTTGATAAGGAACAGTTCTGCGGTATGGTTGAGCGTGCAAAGCACCATATCCGGGAGGGAGACATCTTCCAGATCGTGCTTTCCAATCGGCTTTCCGCCCCCTTTGAAGGGAGTCTTTTCAATACCTATCGGGTTCTTCGCACGATCAATCCGTCGCCCTATATGTTCTATTTCTCGGGAACCGATGTTGAGGTTGCGGGCGCCTCTCCCGAAACGCTTGTCAAGCTGGAAAACGGTGTCCTCCATACCTTCCCGCTTGCGGGAACAAGACCGAGAGGAAAGACAAAAGAGGAGGATAAGGAGCTTGAAGCCGAGCTTCTTGCCGACAGGAAGGAGCTGGCCGAGCACAATATGCTCGTGGATCTCGGACGAAACGATCTCGGGAAGATCAGCAGGTTCGGTACGGTCCAGGTTGAAAAGCTCCATTCCGTAGAGAGATATTCTCATGTCATGCACATTGGTTTACCGTACGGGGCGAGATCGACGACCGCCATGATGCGCTGGATGCCATTGAGGCGGTATTGCCTGCGGGAACGCTTTCCGGGGCACCGAAAATCAGAGCCTGCCAGTTGATCGGAGAACTTGAAAACAACAAGCGCGGCATCTACGGCGGCGCTATCGGATATATCGATTTCACGGAGAATATGGATACCTGTATCGCCATCCGTATTGCCTATAAAAAGAACGGAAAGGTGTTCGTGCGAAGCGGCGCGGGGATCGTTGCGGACTCGGTGCCCGAAAAGGAATATGAGGAATGCCTGAACAAAGCAAAAGCATCGCTGAAGGCGCTGAGACTTGCCCAGGAGGACGAAATATGATCCTATTGATAGATAACTATCCTTGAATTCATCTTCGTGATCTTCAACGCTTGATCCTTCTGCAACACTTTTGTTGATGATATCCATCATAACTTTATTCAAGGCATCGATCTTTCTTTCAAGTATATCGATTTCCTCAGAGTTTCCGGCAAGGCCGATTGCATCTGCAATGGTTGCCTTCATCAGCATACGAAGCGGCCGGCGCTGATTGCATCTCCGTTCTGACAGAGCCGAAATGGTTCCTTGGAAGCGACGAACATCTCAGAAGGATCGCTGCTACCGTTTCGGTTCCTTGCCTGCGCAAGGATTTTACGGTGGACGAATATATGATCTACGAAGCCAAAGTTCTCGGTGCGTCAGCGGTCCTGCTGATCTGCTCCATCCTGACAGCGGAGGATATGGGCAGATTTATCTGCCTCTGTGACGAGCTGGGCCTTTCGGCTTTGGTGGAAGTGCATGATGAATTTGAGGTAAAGGCGGCGGTCAGAGCCGGAGCGCGGATCATTGGTGTGAATAACCGAAACTTAAAGGATTTTTCGGTGGATACCGGGAACAGTGCAAGGCTCCGCCGTTTGATTCCGAAGGAGGTTTTGTTCGTATCCGAAAGCGGCGTGAGCAGTTCTGCGGATATAGCGAAACTGTGCGAGATCGGAACGGATGCCGTTCTGATCGGAGAGACTCTGATGGTAGCGGCGAATAAGAAAGCCAGGCTCGCAGAGCTTCGAGGTACGCTATGACGAAGATCAAGCTTTGCGGTCTTTCCCGCACTTGCGATATTGAAGTTGCAAACGAGCTGAACCCGGAATATATCGGCTTTGTTTTTGCCCCGAAAAGTAAGCGTTATGTATCCCCCGAAAAAGCCGTGAGGCTCAAAGAACTTTTATGCTCCGACATAAAAGCGGTGGGCGTTTTTGTGAATGAGAGTCTGAAAACTGTTGAGGCTCTGCTGAAGAGCGGAGTCATCGATATGGCACAGCTGCACGGCAATGAAGGCGAAGAATATATCCGGAAATTGCGCACGCTGACCGGCAAGCCTGTCATCAAGGCGTTTCGTGTTGGGAGCGAACAGGATGTAAGAGCAGCACATGCAAGCACGGCCGACTATGTTCTTCTTGATTCGGGAGCGGGTACGGGAACGGTGTTCGATTGGAATTTAATATCCAAGATGGACAGACCGTATTTTCTCGCAGGCGGACTTGACGCGGAGAATGTGCGTGAAGCACTCCAAGAATTAAATCCCTTTGCGGTAGATGTCAGTTCGGGCGTTGAAACGGAGGGGATAAAGGATAAAATTAAAATGGCGGAATTCGTTGCCGCAGTAAGAGGGGAAAGGTAAAATATGACAAATCCAAACGGACGCTTCGGCATTCACGGCGGGCAGTATATCCCGGAGACCTTGATGAACGCCGTGATCGAGCTGGAAGAAGCGTATAACCATTATAAGAACGATCCCGGGTTCAACAGAGAGCTTGGCGAACTGTTCAACGAGTATGCAGGCAGACCGTCAAGGCTCTACTATGCGGAAAAAATGACAGGTGATCTCGGCGGCGCGAAAATCTATTTGAAGCGCGAGGATCTGAACCACACAGGGGCGCATAAGATCAATAATGTGCTCGGGCAGGCACTTCTTGCCAAGAAAATGGGCAAGACCCGTCTGATTGCCGAGACAGGCGCCGGTCAGCACGGAGTGGCCACGGCAACCGCCGCCGCTTTGATGGGCATGGAGTGTGTGGTTTTTATGGGCGAGGAGGACACCGTTCGTCAGGCTCTCAATGTTTACCGTACCAACAAAAGATAAAAACGAAAATGATTTGAGAATCTTGCTTGGAGAGAATAATTTGCAGGAAAATGAAGCGCAAACGCCGCAGGCAATTGCACTTGCAAAACTGCA
>DPGD01000016.1 GCA_003522145.1 Clostridiales bacterium
TGGCGTGGTTTTCGATTACAAAAAGAGCTTCCGGAATGTCTTCGGAAGCTCTTTTGAATCAGCGGAAGGTGCAATTTGTGCAGGAATACTTGTTTTTGACCTCGGTCAGCTTGTTGGGTTCAGCATTTTGGGCCTGATACCAGCCTTTATCCGTCATGGTCTTGTAAATATCGCCCTGCATGGAAAGAGCGTCGGTCAGTGCGGTTTTGAAGGTGGAATGCACATTGGAGGTTCCGGCGGATTCGATGGTGCCGTGCATATAAAGGTCGCAGACTCCTTTTGTGGTAAGCAACAGATTTTCCATGATGGTTTTATCGTCCATATTTTTTCCTCTCCTTTTTTTCTTATACCAAACTGTAGAAGGATGAAAAGGTCTGACGGTGCTTTTCTGCCATCTGGTTCAGGCAGTTTTTTAACTTTGGGTCGGTTACCTGAGAGGCGGCGGTAATACATTGACTTTCCAGAAATTTTGCGTGGCTCAAGGCATCTTCCACATACAACAGTTCTTTGGGACTCATAAATTTCTCCTTTCCAAGGGCTTATTTACCCTTCTGAAGGAAAGTTTCTCCGAAAGAAGAAAAAATATACGGAACAAACACAAAAAGGTGTTTTTCCCGTATTTTTATTGTTCCAGCAATCGGGCAACCACATAGGAGGCAATCAGGATCCCCGCCGCAGAGGGCACAAAGGGGGAGCTTGCCGGGGTGGAAGAGCGTTTATGGGAATCCTCCGGCGTAAAGGCCGGCTTCACCGGTTCCTCCTCGGAATAGAGCACCGGCAGGTGGTGAATTCCTCTGTTGCGCAGTTCCCGGCGCAGGACTCTGGCCAAGGGGCAATAGCTGGTTTTGGAAATATCGGTAATCTTCAGCATTTCCGGATGGAGCTTGTTTCCGGTGCCCATGGAGGAAATGAGCGGAACGCCCAGTCGGGTACACTCTTCGGCAATGACGATCTTGGCGGAAACCGTATCAATGGCATCCACCACAAAGTCGTTGTGTTCAAAATCAAAGTCGCCCTTGTTTTCCGGCAGTAAGAAGGCTTTGACGGAAGTGACTTCACATTCGGGATTGATCTCTATAAGCCGTTCTTTCATCACTTCCACCTTGTCTTTCCCTACGGTAGAACTGAGAGCAATGATCTGCCTGTTGATGTTGGTTACATCCACCTGATCCTTATCGACCAGGACGAAATGCCCTATGCCGCTCCGTCCCAGCATTTCGCACACATAACCGCCAACCCCGCCGACACCAAAGACGGTTACCTTTTTATCTTTCAGCTTGCGAACACCTTCAGGAGTGAAGAGCATTTCATTCCGTTGAAAACGGTTCATAAAGAGAAGTCCTTTCAAAAAGAGAAAACTTGCTTAATTCAGAAGGAATATGGGTGAGTTGCCATATATTTTGCATTGAAATTTCTCTTTTTCTTTGGTATACTCTTTTTGTCGAAAGGACAAAACGAAAAGAAAAGAGGTACATAGGAAATGAAAAGAATCGTATGTCTGGTTGTTTGTATCTGCCTGTCTGTCGGACTGATTGCTGTTCCGATCAGCAACGCCGCTTCCTGCGAAGAGAACAGCAGAAAGAGCTTTTGGAGCCTGATTTCCTTTGAAAGAATTGAAGAACTGTATCGGGCAATCTGTGAAAAACTCGGCTTTTGCACTGAAAAAGAGGAAGAGCCGGATGTGGAAGAAGAGAATAAAGAAGAGAGTGAGGTAAAGAAGGAAGACAAAGAAGAAAGCAAAGAAGAAAAAGAAGAACAAAAGAAACCCGAAAAGGAAGAGACTCTGCCCGATTCCGAAAAAACGGAAGAAACGAAAGAACCTGCCGTAAAGGAGCCGGAGAAGGAGACCGAAGAAGAACAGCCGGAGAATTCTGCGGTAGCGTTTGAAAAAGAGGTCATCCGGCTGGTCAATGCGGAAAGAGCAAAATACGGTCTTTCTCCGCTTACATATTCGGAGGAATTGACCCTGGGTGCCAGAGAAAAGAGTGCGGATATGCAGAGAAACAATTATTTTTCCCATACAAGCCCGACCTACGGCTCCCCCTTTGACCAGATGAAACAAATGGGGATCACCTACAAAAGCGCCGGCGAGAACATTGCCATGGGATACAGCACTCCTGAGGCGGTGGTCAATGCCTGGATGAATTCGGAAGGACACCGGAAAAACATTTTAAGTGCCAACTACAGCGAAATCGGCGTGGGCTATGTGGAGCAGGGACATTACTGGACCCAGTGGTTTAAAGGATAAGGCATATTTTGCAGAAAGGCTCTTTCTGAGAGCTTACTTGGTAGAAAGATAGCTTCGGTCAATGTGAATTACCGGCAGGTAGGCAGGGTAGCTGTCCCGGATGATTGTGGTCAGCTCCTCCTTCACCTGCCGGTCGCTTTTTTGGGAGGATGACGGTACCATACAATCAAAAATCAGATTGGTATGGGTAGCGCAGGGAACCATACGGATGTCGTGAATCGACAGGGAAGGATCGATTTTTTTCACTTCTTGCTCCAGCCAGAGGCGGAATTCGCCCAGTTCGCTGTCGGAATTGCAGATGGGGTCGTAGTGAATTACAACGGAAAGCCCCTCCTTTTTGAAATCCTGCTCGATCCGGTCAATCAGCTCATGACCCTTCAGAGCGTCGATATCTGCGGAAATTTCCACATGAATGCTGGCGAACTGTCTGCCGGGTCCGTAATCGTGCACCATCAGGTCGTGGGTACCAAGAACCCCCTCATAGGACAACACCTTCTGTTCAATGTGGTCGATAAAGGACTGATCGGGAGCCTTTCCCAACAGAGGGTCAATGGTGCTTTTCACCAATCCGTAGCCGCTGTAAAGGATGAAAAGAGCGACTGCGGCACCGATATAGCCGTCCAGATCAAAGCCGGTAAAACGGGAAATCAGGGCGGCGATGAGTACGGAAAGGGTGGTGATAACATCATTCCGGCTGTCTGCAGAGGTGGCCCGGAGAGTTTCCGAATGGATACGGAGGCTGAGGTTTCTGTTGAAATACATCAGCCAGAGCTTTCCTAAAATCGAAAACAGAAGAATAGACAGAGCAATCAGCGAAAATCCGGTTTTTCCGGGAGAAAAGATTTTCACAACACTGCTTTTGAGCAGCTCCACACCGATGACCAGAATCAACAGGGCCACCATCAGCCCCGAAAGGTATTCATAACGCCCGTGCCCGTAAGGATGCTCGGCATCCGCCGGCTTTTCCGCCAGCTTGAAGCCCAAAAGCGAAATAAGTCCCGAAGCGGCATCGGAAAGATTGTTGACGCCGTCAGCAATGACCGAGACCGATCCGCCCAAAAGAAAAGCGCCGGCTAAGATTTTTAAGAGGGACAGAAGTACATTGACTCCAATGGCAACGCCCCCGGCGGTTTTTCCGATAGCCGACCGGACGCTGGGCCTCTCGGCGTTTTTGTAATCCTTGACAAAGAGCTTCAGAATCCATTCCGTCATAAAACCACCTTCCTTTCATGATCCCGTCTGCCCGAAGGCAGAGAGTAAAAACGCTCTGCGGAAGAGTAGAATCTACAGTCCCGCAGAGCGTTCTGCTGTTACAAGTAACCCGACAAATGTCTGTCTGTAAAGGGTACCTCTGAAAATCAGTATACGACAACGGCTCCGTTTTGTCAGGCGCTTTTTATTCTTGATTTCAGCCCTTTGGCTTGTTGCCGGGTGAATACCCTGACCGAAAGGGCAGATTTACCGTCGTTCCGCCATTTTGGATGGGGCGGTTTTCCCGGAATTTTTCCGGAGAACTGCTTTTTTCTCTGCTCTTTTTGCTTTTGAATCCGACAGTCTCACGGTTTGGTGTTTCTGACTTTTCACAGGAATATTGGAAAGAAGGACGATGACAGGGGCGAAGAGACACCCGACCATGATAAACATTACCGGGAGCAGACTTCCGCAGGCAAAGAAGCAAAGGACACCGACGACCAGGGCAAAAATCAGAGAGTCATAGGTGTATTTTAAGGCGTCGCCCAAAGTGAATTTTTCCGACCGCTTGGGGGTCACCAGGAACACCGCTTTTTTGCCGCAGGCACCTAAGAAAACGGTTTTCAGCATCATGGGCGCCAAGGAAGCGTAGGTGGTAATATTCAGCAAAAAGTAGGGAATCAGAAGAAAAATATTTCGGGAACGGTTGTAAACAAACAAGTCGGGAATCATAGGGGAGCAAAGGAACAGGATCATCACGGCATAAATGCCGAAAGCGTAGCGGATCACAGGGTATCCCAGGAATCCGAGGATGATGGTGCAAACGGCCAGCATCAGGCTGAGCACCGGTACAATGGGCAGGGAATAATGGGAAAGGCGCAGGTCCAGCTTTTCAAACCAGGCCATTTTGCAATCGGAAATTTCCTTGCCGTACTTTTTCATATACTCCACATTTCCCTGGGTCCATTTGCACTGGCGCTTTTTCAGAGAAACATAGTTTACCGGGAATTCCTCGTAGCAATGAATTTCCGGGGCATAGATAATGTCGAAGCCGGAGTTCTTAATATCCACCGCAAAAGAAATATCCTCTGCGACCACCAAAGGAAATCCTCCTGTTTTTTCATAGCAGGGCCGACTGATGGTCATTCCGTGGCCGATCAAGGCATTGGCACCGTAGAAATTTTTGATGATCTGCACGGTGGAGCCGTTGCTCCCGACGCACAATCCCATCAGGCGCTGAAAGACATTTTCCCCTTTTTTTGCCGAGTGGCGGGCCTGCACGGCGCCGCAACGGGGATTATAATTGAAATACTTCAGAACCTCCGGGATATAGTTGCCGGGAAGTACTTCGTCGCTGTCCAAAACCACAAAATAATCATAATCTGTCCGCCCGGCAAGATAGTTGTTCAGATTGCCGGCTTTGTACCCGGTCCGATCGGTCCTGCGAATGACCTCCACGTTCCGGTGGCAGGAGGCAAAGGCATCGATTTCTTTCATATAGGAAGCCTGGTCGCTGTCATCCAGGATCACCGTGGCGAAATTCCTGTAATTCTGCTTCATGCTCAAGGACAGAGCTTCATTGTTGAAATCGTTCCGGGTGCAGTAGAGAAGCAGAACCCTTGGTTCCGGAAGGGGAATATTCCGGAACCGTTCCACTTCCTCATAGCGGCGGCACAGCTTTTTCCCATAGACGGCATATGCCACCGAAAACACAAAATCCTTCACACTGCCGAACCAAAGGGACGCTAAAATGCAGGAATTCAGGCAGAGCAGTGCAATGATAAAGCCCTGAACCACCGGAGAATACCCCTCCAGTCCGACGATGATCCGATAGGTGCCAAAGCCAAGCAGCCCCACGCATAAAGTCCAGAGGAGAAAAACAATTTTATAGAGAGTTGAGCTTTTTTTCATGATCTTTTTCCTTATTCGTCTTTTGAATACCGTTCGCTACACAATCTTCCTACATATAAACAATCGGACAAGGCTGTTTGTCCACGGAAGTATAGATTTTCTTGACTTTTTTTGGTTTTTACTCTATAATATTATAATGTACACATCCGATGATACTGAAATAACTTAAGGAAGAAAAAATACATCATGAATTTGGAATTTCGTAAGGTTGCCGAGGAGGCTCTTTCCCGCATTGCAAAAGGGGATGAGACCGGCGTGGAGCTGCTCTATTCGTGCATGGGAAAATGGATGCTTTTGATCGCAAAAGGCGTAACCGGAAACAAGGAAATTGCCGAGGATGCCGTTCAGGAAAGCTTTCTCCGAATTACAGAAAATATAGACAAATACGAAAAAAACACAAATGCTTGCGCTTGGGTGTGCCGTATTGTGCACAATACAGCGGTAAATGAACTGAAAAAATATAAAGGAAAAGAGTATTACCCGATTGACGAAACCGAATTTTTTTCCGATGAGGAAAGCATGGAGAAGAAAAGCGAGAGCCGACTTTTGGTGGAACAACTGATGAAAAAGCTGGACCCGCCGATACTTCGTGAGATGATTTATAGGAAGTATTTTCTGGATATGACCGTGCGGGAAATTGCACAAGAGATCGGAAAATCCAAATCTTATGTGTCTAAAGAAATCCTGAAAGCCGAAAAAATGATGAAAAGTTTTCTTTGACTGTGGACGGGGAAGAAAAAAAGATTGTTTTATTGACAGAGGGTGATGAGATGAAGGGAAAATGTGAGGAAAAAGACCTCCAACTGGACGAACTTTTTCGGTCTGCGGTGGAGGAAACGCCGGCTCCAAGAGAATCGGTAATGCTTCCGGCGAAGGAGCTTTTGCGCAATAAACAGGCACAGAACAGAGAAAATGCCGAGAAAAAAAGGCGTTTCGGGGGGCGTGGATCCATGCTCAGACTGGCATCGGCCCTCTGCGCATTGCTGGTGTTCGGGCTTTTCGGAGGAATCGCTGTGGTGAACCGGCCGAAGGATCAGTACGCACCCCTGCGTTTTGAGGAATTCGGCGGGCTGACAAACCTGCGGTACAGTACATTTGATGACAGCTGCGAGGAAGATTCGGAAGCCTTCCCGAAAAAACAGCCATCGGCAGCTTTTGTGCAGGACCATCTGACCTCCGGTGTCAGCAAGAAAACGGTGAAATTTTCTCCTGAAAAAGTCAATCTTGTGGAAAGCAGAAGTTATATTCCTCAAAACGGCAGTCAGGTGGTGCTGAGGGCCATGCGGTATCGGACGGAATACGGGGAATTTATTTTGTATGCGGAAACGGGCGGATACTCCTTGGAACGGTTTCCCGAGCCGGAGGAGTCTGCTTTGGTAAACGGTCGGAGCTATCTGGTTTTTTATGGAGGAGAAGATGTGGCCTATGCCCGGTTTTCCCAAGGGGACTACCGGTATTGCCTCGTTTTCCCGGACAACACCCTTGAAACGGCAAAACAGATTCTTGCCCTAATCCTGAGGTAGCTGCAAAGGAGAGAAACCGAAGGGCGTACGGCCTTTACAATATTTCTTCAGAATATTCCCATTCAGAAAACCGGTTTCCTTCGGGAGCTGAAATTCGGGATGTGAGCTTTCTGTTTTTCATACAAAAAAGCTGTCGCAGGTTGGCCCGCAACAGCTTTTTTATTTTATTGTTTTTACCGGGTGCCGAACAGACGGTCTCCGGCATCTCCCAGACCGGGAAGAATGTAAGCGTGATCGTTGAGCTTTTCATCGACCGATGCGGTGTAAATGTCCACATCCGGATGAGTGCTCTGCACCTTGGCAATTCCTTCCGGAGCGGAAACCAGACACATCAGCTTGATGGTCTTGCACCCTCTTGCTTTCAGCATGGTCAAGGCATCGGATGCCGAGCCGCCGGTTGCCAGCATCGGGTCTACCACAATGACAATGCGGTTCTCAATGTCGGGGGGGAGCTTGCAATAGTACTCCACCGGCAAATGGGTTTCCGGATCTCTGTAAAGTCCGATGTGCCCGACTCTTGCCACCGGAACCAGCGTCAATAAGCCGTCAACCATTCCCAAGCCTGCACGAAGGATGGGAACAATGGCCAGCTTTTTGCCCGAAACCTCTTTGGCAATCATTTTTTCCAGAGGCGTTTCAATTTCCACATCATCCAAAGGAAGGTCTCTGGTGATCTCATAGCCCATCAGACAGGAAATTTCTTCCAACAATTCTCTGAAATCCTTGGTGCTGGTGTCTTTCTTCCGCATGATAGTCAATTTGTGCTGAATCAGGGGATGGTCGATAATATGAAGTGTGCTCATACGATTCTCCTTTAATATTCCACTTTGTTTTCCGATGTACGATTATACAGTATTTTCTCCTGTTTTTCAAGAGTTTTTTCAAAAAACATTTTCAAAGGCACAAAAAAGGAAGGTATTTTGCAATACCTTCCTTTTCAATATCAGAATTCCTTCTTGGCCTTCACAGCGATGAGGGCAGTGCCGGCGAGCGCCACAACGCCCAAGACCACAAAGAACAGGGTGTTGTCACCGGTATCCACCACAGGAGGGGGAGTAACATCGGAAGCCTTCACGGTCACATCGGCAACACATGCCCAGCAGTTGCCCTCCCAGGATTCAATAACGATCTTCAGACCGTCTGCAGCCACAGGAGTATCCAAGGTCAGGGTCGCACCGCCGTCAGTACCGGTCACGGCCTTCAGGGCGCCCAGATCCACCTGCTCGTCACCGTTCAGGGCATAGAGGTGATAGGTGCCTCTGGTGCCGTCTTCGTTGGTGGTGGTTCCTTCGTCCTTGCACTGAACAAAGACCGATTCAATGGTGCCGGCCTCTTTAAATTTCAGGGTCACAGACTGCTCAACGGAAGCATTGAAACCGCTTCCGGTAACGGTGTTCTGATCGCCGTCCAACACATTATCAGGAGCGTTGATGGCACCGAAGTTGGTGAACCCGGCAGTGGTTACCTCTTGAATCACAAAGTTACCGTCTTCATCAATGGGGGGTTCAGGAACGACCGCTCCGGCATTGGCGCTGAGGCTCATGTCGAAGATACCGCCGCCGAACACATTGCTCACGGAAACACAAACGGTGTTCTCGCCGTTCTTCAGAACGGACAGAGCGTCGGTCAGATCGATTTCATAGTATTTGTCGTCCTTGTAGCCTTCAGCGTACCAAACCTCTTCACCGTTGATATAAACGGTGGGATTTTCGTCGTAAATAACAAACATGGTCAGCTTGTTGAGCAATTCAACATTCTCAACCGTAAAAGTGGTCCGCAGATAAGCGGCATAGTACTGGTAATCAAACTTGGTATTGGTAATAGGCTTTGCCCAACTGGGAGCGGCAAAGGGAGCCTGACCGGAAAGATCGGTGTACTCTCCGTTGCTGAGCCATAATTCCGGCTCTTCCTCTTCGGGCAGTGCGTTGGCTTCGCCTTCATAGGTCAGGAATTCCCACTCGGATTCCTTGGGAAGCAATTCTACGGTGTCTGCCGAAGAAGCAAACACGCCCAAAGCGGCAATAAGCAAAAGGGTCAACACGAGTGCTATGGTTCTTTTCATAACTGTTTTCTCCTTATTGAAATGTTTGTTTTGCAGGGCTTTTCCCGTCCGGCAAGATTCAAAAAAACCGTCCGCAGCCAACACCAACGCCCGGATCGATTCTTTTTTGCCGGCAGATACTCCGCTGAACCTATATTAACATAAAAAAAGTAAAATTTCAATAACAATCTTCAGAAAAACATCTTCTTTTTCTACTGAAAAATTGACCTTTTCTACAATTTTGCGGCGTTTTTACGAAAAAGCGGTGCCGCATGGAAATCCGGCAAAGAAAGCAGGGGGCGGGGAGCGGAAGCTGAACGAAAAGAGGATTGCCGCAAGTTTGAGTGGTTGCGGCAATCCCGATATCAGTTTCCGGAATGTCGGATGGAAAATTATTTTTCTTGCTCTTGCACAAGAGTGATGCCCAAAGCGGCTAAATCCGCCGGATCTGCCGGAGAAGGGCACTGGGACATCAGCTCGGATGCGTTCTGCACCTTGGGGAATGCCACCACATCTCTCAGACTGTCTGCCCCGCACATCACCATGGCAAGGCGATCCAATCCCATGCCCGAACCGCCGTGGGGGGGAGCGCCGTATTTGTAGGCTTCCACCAGAAATCCGAATTTTCGCTGAATATCCTCTTCGGTCAGACCCAGAGCCCGGAACATCCGTTCCTGTAATTGCCAGTCTGTGATACGGATGGACCCGGAAAGCAATTCGGTGCCGTTCAATACCATATCGTAGCACAATGCCCGCACTTTGCCCGGATCGCTCTCCAGATACGGCAGGCATTCCTCCAAAGGCATGGTAAACGGATGGTGCATGGCGTCCCAGTGATTGGTGTCCTCATTCCACTCAAAGAAGGGGAATTCGGTGATCCAGAGGAAATTGAATTTTCCTTCGGGGATGAGATCCAGCTTTTTGCCGAGAATCGTCCGGATAGCGCCGAGCGTAGGCAAAACCACCTTGTTTTTGTCAGCGCAGAACAGGGCCACATCGCCCTTCTGCAGGCCGAGAGCGGAAATCAAAGAGTTTAATTGATTCTCGTCAAGGAATTTTCCGAAGGAGCAGGAGGGGGTGTCCTCGGTCCAACGGATATAGGCAAGGCCCTTGGCACCGATGCCCTTGGCGTGCTCGGTCAATTTGTCGATTTCTTTTCTGCTCAGGACCGTGGCGGCGTTTTTTGCCACAAGCGCACGAACCGACCCGCCGAACTCCAGAGCCGCAGAGAACATGGGCACGGGAAGCTCTCTGACCGTTTCGGAAACATTCTGAATTTCCATGCCGAAGCGGGTATCGGGCTTGTCGGAGCCGTAAAGATTCATGGCATCCGAGTAGGTCATGCGTTGCATGGGCAGAGCGATCTCAAGGCCGAGAACCTCTTTGAATACTCTCTTTATGAAGCCCTCATTCATGGCCATAATGTCCTCCTGGGTGGCAAAGGACATTTCTAAGTCGATCTGGGTGAATTCGGGCTGGCGGTCGGCACGCAGGTCCTCATCCCGGAAACAGCGGGCAATCTGAATGTAACGGTCAAAGCCCGAAAGCATCAGAAGCTGTTTGTAAATCTGGGGGGACTGGGGAAGGGCATAGAAGGAGCCCTTGTGTACTCTGGAGGGAATCAGATAGTCCCGGGCGCCTTCGGGAGTGGACTTAATCATCATCGGCGTTTCGATTTCATAAAACCCGTTTTCATAGTAATACTGTCTGGCTACCCGGGCAATTTCATGGCGCATCCGGATATTTCTCTGAAGCTCCGGGCGCTTCAGGTCCAGATACCGGTATTTCAGGGCTGTTTCGTCCTTGACCTTCCGTGCGTCGGAAATCTCGAAGGGCGGGGTCTGGGCGGCGGAAAGAATCTTCAGTTCCTTTACGAAGATCTCCAGAGCTCCTGTGGCCAGATTGGGGTTGACCGCCCCCTCGTCCCGGCGCCGGACTTCGCCCTTTGCCACCAGTACATATTCGGCACGCACGCCGAATGCCTTTTCAAAAATCGCTCTGTCGCTGTTCTGGTCAAAGGCCAACTGCACAATACCGGTCCGGTCCCGCAAATCAATAAAGATGAGGGAGCCTAAGTCCCGCTGACGCTGAGTCCAGCCCATTACACAGATTTCTCTGCCCAAATACTCTTCCGATACTTCGCCGCAATAGCAGGTTCGTTTATCGCTCTGTGCTAAAAATTCAGCCATACATTCTTTCTCCTCGTGTCTGACAGTCAATTGAAAATATCCGGACTCATTATAGCAGACCAAGGGACAAAATGCAAGACTTTCTGTGAAAGAAAATTGGGAAAACCCTTGCAAAAGCGAGAATCTCGGTATATAACTAAAGATGAAACAAATCGGAAGGGCCGACATTCCGGTGCAGAGAAGGCATCTGCAACACCATGACACCGCCAGAGGAAGTTTCCTTGGGATCGTTTTTACCGTTGTAACAGACAAAAACCAGCTCCTTTGTGAAAGAAAAATGGGGAAAACCCTTGCAAAAGGGAGAAGGATGGTGTATACTGAACCCAGTGTGAAGGGTCGGCTTTCCGACCGGGAGAAAGGATATAGAACGCTATGAAAGTTGGTAACATCGAAGTCAGTGCAAAAAAATCACCGGTGCTGGAACCGGAATTTGTTCCTATGGGGCTGTACATGGAGTCCTTTGAAAAGAACGCCAAAGAACCCTTTGCGATTGCCGTTTACCGGGAAAACGGAAATGTGAGCGTATACGACACGAAGATCTATGGCGACAAGGAGCATTTTGAGGACGATTGCAGGTATGCGGAAAGAGTTCTGAAGTTCATGCTGTGGGCGGCCGGCGGATATAAAGTAGTTATCTGCGGAAACACCGGCGTATTTGAAAGGCTGGCGTCTCTTTACAGAAGAGGCGGAACACAGAATTTCGATGTAAAGACCATGTCGGATGTGTATGAAAACGAATTTGAAATTCTCAACCGTCCTTACAGCGAAAAGCCCGAGAGCAAATCCTCTCCCAAGTCTGTAGGCGGTTATGTGGACGGATGCCGGATCGGCTTTGATGCCGGCGGATCGGACATGAAGGTGTCTGCGGTTGTAGACGGAAAGGTGATTTATTCCGAAGAAATCGTCTGGCTTCCCAAGGTCAACACGGACCCGGACTACCACCTGAAGAACATTGTGATGGCCATGAAGAAAGCGGCGGAGAAGATGCCCAGAGTGGACGCTATCGGAATTTCCTCTGCCGGAATTTATGTGAACAACCGGACCATGCTGGCTTCTCTGTTTTTAGCCGTTTCTCCGGAGGACTTTGAAGCCAAGATCAAGGATATTTACAAGAATGCCTGCAAGCAGGTGGGCGAAAACATTCCTTATGAAGTTGCCAACGACGGAGATGTTTCGGCTTTAGCCGGCGCCATGGATCTGAAGGACAATCAGGTGATGGGCCTTGCCATGGGTACCTCGGAGGCTGTGGGCTATGTGGACGCTTCGGGCAACATTACCGGAATGCTGAACGAACTGGCCTTTGCCCCTATCGATATGAATCCCGATGCCGCCTTCAACTCCTGGTCGGGCGATAAAGGCGTGGGCTCCGACTATCTTTCTCAGGATGCCGTGATCCGTCTGGCACCCAGAGCCGGCATTGTTTTGGATGAGAAGCTGACTCCGGCAGAAAAGCTGAAGGTCGTGCAAAAGCTGGCAAACGAGGGAGATGAGAAGGCTCTGGAAATCTTTGCATCCATCGGCGCCTATCTGGGACATGCCATCGGAACCTATGCGCATTTCTATGAAATCAAGCATTTACTGCTTCTGGGAAGAGTATCTTCCGGCAAGGGAGGAGATCTTCTGGTCAGTACCTGTAAGGAAACTCTGAAAGAGGACTATCCCCGGCTGTCCGTGAATGTGGAGTTGCCGGACGAAATGGCCAGAAGAGTGGGGCAGAGCATTGCCGCCGCTTCTTTGGTCAAGCTGCACTGAATTTTTGCGGTGAAAAAGCGGCCTGCGGTCTCCCGCGGAAGAACAGGGTAAGGAGGAAAAGAGCCATGCGGATCATGACCTTTAATATTCAGCATTGCAAGAATTACATTTCCAAGAAGATCGATGTTCCGGCAGTTGCCGATGCCATTGCTCTGCTCGGTGCGGAGGTTGTGGTACTGAATGAGGTGTATGGAGCGGGAGCTCATCCGGCTTATACGGCGCAGGCCGAGGAGCTTGCCGGGAAATTGGGGTATCATTTCTATTTTGCGCCTGCCATTGAGTTTGAAAATGAAGGACCTTACGGCAATGCGTTTTTATCCCGTTTTCCGATTCTGGAAGCCCAGACGGTTCCGGTGCCCACCGTGCCCCGGAATCATCCCGGCTATTTTGAGGATCGGTGTGCTTTCAGAGCAGTGGTGGAATCGGACAAGAAGAGATATACCGTGATTGGTATACATTTCGGTTTGCAGCCGGAAGAGCAGGAACAGTGTGTAAAAACCGTCTGCCGCTTGATAGACGATGCGGTTTACCCGGTGATCCTGGCGGGAGACTTCAATGTGCATCCGGATAATCCGCTGTTGGAA
The DNA here is from genome assembly GCA_003522145.1 of Clostridiales bacterium. Lineage (GTDB taxonomy): Bacteria > Bacillota > Clostridia > Oscillospirales > CAG-272 > UBA11512. The sequence goes on from DPGD01000016.1 coordinate 13,440, forward strand.
CCCATCCGGCAAAGACTTGCGGACTGCGGAGAGCTTCCGGGCGGGGACGACCTCACTTTTCCTTCCGATGCACCCAAAGAGAAAATTGACTATGTTTTCTGTTCCCGTGAGCTGACTGTGAAGAGCGTTTCCGTACCGCAGATGGTGGTTTCGGACCATCTTCCCGTTGTAGTCGAAGTGGAGTGAGAAAAGCGATGAAAAAAAGCGTGTGTTTCGTGTTTGCTCTGATTTTACTGGCGGGTTCGGTTTGTCCTCTTTTTTCGGGAGCCATCGATGTGGAGCCTTATGTCATGTGGATACCGGGAACGGCGAACGGATATATTGGCGTGTACTGTAAAAAGGGGGAGGTGGCCAAGTCGCCTTCCGAAATACCGGAGTATACGAACGAGAAATATTTCTACAACTTCATCGGCTGGTACGATTGGAGAGCACAGACAGGAGGAACGACGGAAGATTTAAGAAGCTTTGTGAAGGAGTATTATGCCGATCCGTCCTGGCCCAGGGGCGAGCCTTTTCCGGAGTTTGATCCCCAGCCTGTAATTGAGGATACCCCGTATTTTGCCTATTTCGATAAGGTTCCCAAGAAATTTGTTCTGACCGAAGGCTCTACAAAGGCTACGATACGGGATGTGACCGTGTTGCTGAATCTGCTGACCGGTATGGATCAGCCTCTGAGAGAGGGAGCGGACGGCGATGTGAATGGTGACGGGTGGGTGTCCATCAAGGATGTGACCGGAATTCTCCTGTACCTGACTTACGGCGTGGAATGAGAGAGCGTTCCGAACGCTTTTGGCGAACCTATATGGAATTTTTCAGCTGTGGCTGCGGCAAAAGAGAACCTTGCTGCAACCACGGTTTTTTTGCAGAGGCTCCGGTTTTCAGCGAAAAATCCTTTGTCAGCCCTTTGATTCTGATATTTGCAAAGGTTCAGTATAAAAGCCACAAAAATGTGTTTTGCCAAATTAAATTAAAGGAAGAAGATTTTTGAAGTGAGCCTTTAGGACTGTTGAGCGGTCGGGAATGAGGAAGAGTGTGTTTTGAATGACGCGGTCTTTCATTTTGATATTTTATGAAACTACAGGAGAACGGTACTATGGAATATGTCAGAATCACAAAGGAGAATCTGGAAAAGGAGCATATCTGCTGTGCTATTTCCAACAACAAGGATGTACAGGTTTCTTCCAAAAAGTTATGGCTTCGGGAGAGGCTGGACGAGGGACTGGTATTTCTGAAGAGCAGGGAACGGGGCAAATGCTTCATAGAGTATATTCCGGCAGAAAAGGCATGGGTGCCGATAAAAGCCGACGGCTATATGTATATAGACTGTCTGTGGGTGTCCGGTTCTTTCAAAGGGAACGGATATTCCACAGACCTTTTGGACCGTTGCATAGAAGACAGCACGCAAAAAGGGAAAAAGGGCCTCTGCATTCTTTCGTCTGCGAAAAAGAAGCCCTTTCTTTCCGACCCCGGATTTCTTTTGCATAAAGGCTTTGCCGTATGCGATGAATCGGACAACGGCATACAGCTTTGGTACCTTCCCTTTGAGGACGGAAAGGATCGGCCGTCTTTCAAGGACTGTGCCAAGCATCCCCATGTAGAAGAAAAAGGGTATATTCTGTATTATACAAATCAATGTCCCTTTACCGCAAAATATGTTCCGATTATTGAAAGCATTGCAAAGGAGCATCATATCCCCTTCCGTTCGGTACACATAGAAAACAGGGATATGGCTCAGAGTGCCCCAACTCCGGTTACAACCTATGCGCTCTTCTTGGACGGAGAGTACCTGACCAATGAAATCCTATCGGATAAGAAATTCCTAAAAATGCTTCAGGAACAGTCGACGCTTCAAAAAATCGGCACCTGACAACCGGTGACAGATGGCAGAACAAAACCGAAGATGCGCAGCGTTTTTTTCGGATTCAAAGTGAAACATCACCCGGACAGACCCAAAGGCTTTGACCGCAAAGCGGTATTCTTCTCTCAAAAAACCGGAAACAGGTTAGAACAGCGCGTGAAAACCGGGAAAGAGGACAGGTGTATTTTTGAGAACAACAATGAAAACCGCAATGCAGAATGCAGGGTTATGAAAATCGGATTTTCATATCCTGCAGCATACCCAGTACTTCATAGGCGTTCCGTTCCGCCGCAGACAGGGAAGCGATCAGCCTGTCGCAGACAGAAATAATAGCCTCGGACCGTTTAGGCTTGTTCAGGGCGGCCCGGACATCGGTGTTGGGATTTTTCGACAATTGCTGTAAGAGCCGCAAAATGGCTTCTAAGGAATAATTGGCGCACCGTAAAGAGCGAATGATCTTCAGCCGTTTTATATCCTCATCTGTATATAGGCGGTAACCGTTGTTTTTTTCTCTTGACGGTAAGCAATCCATTTCTTTCCCAATTCCGGAGTGTGTCCATGGAAATATCCAATGCCTCTGACACTTCTTTCCGTGAAAGTCCTTGCGTGTGCGGCTGTGCGCCGTGGGATAGGAGATGCCCTACCAGGGCAATCGCTTCTTCCGCATTGCGTTGTTCCTGCCTGATTTGCCTTAGATACTCCTGGATCAGCAATATGGCTCTGTCAAAATCACCTGTTGCAGATGCCTTCACTGCCTGAATGATCTTCCTGCGCAGTCCGTTTTGCAATACCTCCACCTGAAAGGCCGTTCGGATCAACCGACATTGTTCTATATGGAAGTCCGTAAACACCCGATAGCCGTTTGCCAGCCGTTGGGGCCGGGGAATGAGCTTTAATTCTTCGTATAGCCGTACGGTGTTGGGGTGTATGCCGATCCTTCGGGCAACTTCCGCAGTCCTGTAGACTGTCAAAGAGCATCACCTCGCTTTGTACACTAAGTATAGCACAATCAATCCGCAGGATGTGATCATTCTGCATTTTTTGCGCTGTGAAAATAAAATTTTCTGTTCAACAGGATGATCGCCGCCATGGCCAAGAGCAACAGGCCGGACAGGATCATCAGCAGTCGCAGGGAAACAACATCTGCCAGCGGACCGAATACAGCCATCCCCAACGGCAGAAAGCCGGAATACATCGCACCGAACAGACCGAACACACGCCCCTGCATTGGGGGGATGACTGTTCCTGCAAAAGCGTTGTCGAGGCGGTCTGTACCATTGTCAGCGCCACGCCGTAAACCGCCATCAGGAGGAGATAAACGGCAAAGCTGTCAACGGCACCCATGCCTATGGCCAGTGTGCCAAAAGCGATCAAACCGACCGTCAGTGTTTTCATGCGGTTTTTGAAGCCGCCCCATGCGCCGATGAGGATACCGCCGGCGGTCATGCCGATAAAGCCGATGACCTCCACCAATGTCATAGACCAATAGGTGTCTTTGTAATACCGGCTAACGAACAGCGTCGCCAGAAACCCGGCGGGAACGCACAGGAAGATGAATAGCCCGAACACAAGCAGCAGCCGCCCGATAAAGGCTTCTTTTACCGCATATTGAATGCCGATCTTCATTTCCGTCCACATCGACGGGGCGTGTTCTCTTTTCTCAAAGGGAATTGCTACGGCAGAGAGGATACCGATGCCGACAACAGCCGTTGCAATGTCGATCATCAGGTCGGCACGCAGCGTTCCCCAGGAGAGAAGGGCGCCCGCCGCCGCAGGCGCTGCAAACTGCACAAGCGACTGCACGGTGGAATTGATCCCGTTAAACTTCATCAGCTTATCTTCCGGCACCAGCCAAGGAATTGCCGCATTCACAGCGGGGGTCTGGATTCCCGTCCCGACAGAGCGGATTGCCGAGATCACAACGCAGGACAGCAGTACCGGCGTGCCGCCGGGAATCTGCGGGAAGAGAACCGCAAGCAAAAGCGTGGCTGCGGCGATCAGGGCATCCGATAGGATAATTAGTTTTTTGCGGGAATATCTGTCCGCCCACACACCCGAAAGGAACGAGATCAAAAATTGCGGAAGATAAGCCGCAACCGTCATGGCAGATACCCAAACGCCGGAGGAAGTCTGCATGGTAACATACCAGATCATTGCAAACTGCACAAGCGACGAGCCGAACAGCGTGATGCCCTGACTTGTAAGGAAGAGCGCCGCTCTTTTTCTATAGTTGTTCAAAATAAAATCAGCCTCCTTTTCTTTTACGCACAGTATAACAGAAAATCACAGGTTGGTGTGATACTGGAGGGTTGAAAAGTTTTCTTTCATACCTGCAGGATAGGGAATTGAACGGAGAAAAACAGTATTGACAAATACTTGATGTTATAATATAATGTAAACGAACGCTTGTTATGTTTAAATGTAAAGAGGTGTAGGAATGCGAGTTCGAAACGAAGAACAGTACAGGCATCGCAAGCAGGAATTGATGGAAAAAAGCTTTGAGTGTTTTGCCGAAAACGGGCTCTGCGGAGTTGGAATCCGTGCGCTGGCGCAGCACTGCGACTGCAATGTGGCTGTTTTTTACAATTATTTTACCGACCTTGATGACCTGATCGTGCAGTCGACAGAGTATTGTATGAGTAAGGTGGAAGACGATTTTATGGCGAAGGCCCCCGCAGATGTGGAGGACCTATGGCGGTTCATTGATGAGATACCCTATTGGACGGCGGAAAAGCACGGAAAGAAATACCGCCTGATGTATCAGGTCTATACCCACCCGAAATACAGAGAATACGGAAAGAAATTCTTTGCGGGCGTTGATGAACGGTATACAGAATACGCCAAAAGCCTGGAGGGCAAGCTGGGTATTCCCTACGAAAAGCTGACACCGTTGATCTTCATTCTGGTCAGAGCCTGCGTACACTATGCACTTTTTGAGGATGAGTTCTATTTGAAATCCCAGATGGAAACGCTGAAGGAAACCCTGGAACTCTTTGTTAGGAAATATAACCCGAAAGCAAGGGCATATGCTGTTACAGAATAAGGTACATACAAAAATATTTCTGGGGGTACATTTTATGAAAAAACGGATTTTGAGCCTGTTGCTGACCGCCTGCCGTTGGCGGGGCTTCTGCCAACGGTTGCGCTGGCAGCTACACAGTCAAATGTAACATATCTTGACGAAAACGGTATATCGAATGTCTGCGCCAGCGCCACCGTGGTGGATTCCGCAACTACCGCATGGAACGGGGGTTGGTATGTGGTGCAGGGCACCGTGGTGATCTCTCAGGGTGTCACCTTCAGCGGCGATGTGTATCTGATCTTGTCGGATGACTGCGATCTGTCCGTGGAGAACGGCATTGCGGGCCAGGGAAATCTCACCGTCTATGCCCAGAGTACCGATGGTGCGCAGGGCAGAATGAGTGTGGTGGGCAGTCCTGTCATGGAGGGTGACTGTTCCGTTAGTCGCGGTATAAGGGTCAACGGGAGCTTCACCGTCAACGGCGGCACCGCAACCTCAACCACCAGCGTCGACGAATCCCAGAGTTGCGGCATCTTGGTCGGAGAGGGTGGAACAACCGAGGGTTTTGGTGGCTACATAGACATTTCCGGTGATGCCTATGTCACCGCCATCGGCGGCACCGCAGCCATGATGAGTTGCGGTATCGTTGTGCAAATTTGCCTAACCATGACGGGCGGCTACCTGCTGGCGCAGGCGTCGAACAATGCGAAATACTATGACAGTGTCTATTTGGGCACCCTGTGTCTGCCCGGAGATTCATCCTATCTGTGGCGAAGCAATGCCGCGAGCACCTTTGCCGACTCTACGAGCGACCCGTATACAGATCAACAGTACAACTTCTTGGAGATCGTGTGTACCTATGAGGAAGTGACCAGCAAAGACACCGGATGGACAACCGGCTTGTATGTGGTGAACAAAAACATAAGCATCGGAAACGAGTTGTTCGCTTCGATCAACCCCGTCACCGTTAGGGTCGGCGGTGATGTGCGCCTGATTCTGGCAGGTGGCCACAAACTGACCGTACACGGCAGAATCGAAGTAAACGAGGGCAACTCGCTGACCATCTACGGTCAGTCTTCAGCCGGCGACAAACTGGTTGTCAATAATAGCTCGGGTAACGCCGGCATAGGCGGCTGTAACGGCTGTAGCAGCGGCTCCATTACTATCAACGGCGGTACGGTCACTGCCGCTTCTGAAGGCGACAGCGCCGGCATCGGCGGCGGGGGGAGGGGTCATGGCTATGTTACCATCAACGGCGGTAAGGTCAATGCCTCCAGCACTTACGGTGCAGGCATCGGCGGCGGGCGTTATGGTATTGGCTATGTTACCATCAACGGCGGTACGGTCATTGCTTCCAGCACTTACGGCGCCGACATCGGCGGAACAACCAACAGCATCCTCTCCGGCAACGGTGATGCGACAATCGAAACGTCCGGCATTATGGGAAATACCGAAAACTTCGTGGGTACAATAAATGGAATTACCTATTACGGCATCATCGTCAACGGCGTGCAGGTCACCACTGTCAATAAAAGCAATGTGCTGCCCAACAACCAGAACGGCAAAGTCAGCTACAATGCGGACACCAATGTTCTCACCATCGATGGCTTCCTTGGCGACCTGCTTAATCCGGTGACCACTGTGATCAGCGGCAATGGCAGTACGGACATCGTACTGAACGGCGGTGGGTCTTTCACCGCTGTCGGCCTGACCGTAACCAATGCAAAGAATGTCACGGTCACTACGAACAGCACCTTCCCAGCCATCCTCGGTGATGCGAATATCACTTGCTCCGGCGATGTGAGCATCACCAACCAGAACATAGCAGTGTACGGCACACTGACCGTCAAAGGCGCAAAGAATGTTACCGTCACTGCAAACGGCAATGTCCCGGTGGTTTTCGTCGATGCAAATATTTCCTGTTCCGGCGAGGTGCAGCTGGTCAATAATGGAGGCGGCAAGGCCATTGATGGCCAGCTTCGGATCCGGAAAATGGACAGTCTCGGATATGCCATAGCAACCGGCACCAGCAAAGAGACACTTACGGTTTATGAGAGAATAGCCGCGTGCGGGATCTTCGGGCCGGTAGCCCTTGACGCATCGGTAGTGAAGACCATGCCGCTCCACAACAGAATGTACATGTTCCAGGCCAAGGCAGCTACCTGCACCGAGGATGGCTACAACGCTTACTGGTACTGCAACGAGTGCCGTAAATACTTTTCTGATGCCGATGGTTTCAACGAGATTTCTGACATAAGCGCTTGGAAGAAGGGCGATGGTAAGATTGATGCGACCGGTCATACTCTGACCAAAATCGAAGCCAAAGCCGCCACCTGCACCGAGGATGGCAACTCTGCGTATTGGACTTGCGACCTGTGCGCCAAGTATTTCTCCGATGCAGCCGGCACAAGCGAAATTGAGAAGGACAGCTGGGTCATCCAGGCCGCCCATACTTTGACCAAAATCGAAGCCAAGGCCGCTACCTGCACCGAGGAGGGCAACTCCGCGTATTGGGCTTGCCACCTGTGCGGCAAGTACTTCTCCGATGAGGCCGGTACTACCGAAATCGAGAAGGATCGTTGGGTGATCCGTGCTGCCGGTCATAGCTACGGCTATGTCGGCAACGGCGACGGCACGCATACTGCAACCTGTACCATCTGCGGTGACAGCTTCACTAAAGATCACACCTTCACGGACGGCTCCTGCGTCTGCGGTGCAGAAGAGATTTCCGACGAGGACGGACTGAAAGAAGCCCTTGCCTCGGGCTGTACCTTCATCTGGCTGGTGAATGACATCAAGCTTTCAAGCACCCTGAACCTGAGCGATAAGATCATTACTCTGGACTTCAATGGTCATACGCTCACGGGCAACATCACGCTGGCGGATAACTCTGCCTCTCCTCAGTCCATACTGACCCTGATCGACAGCGACCCTGCCGGAGGAGGTGTATTGGATGGCAACATCACGCTGACCCGCGGAAGCTACGGTACCGCAAGCCATCTTTACGCCAACGGCGGCACGGTAACGGGGCAGGTATCCTTGCCCAGCTATGTTGGCGGGATTTACTGCACAAGCAATACCCCCACTGTTTTTAAGGGGTATGTGGGCAATTACGGCGAGATCCACGGCGGTATTTTCTACGGTGGTATCAACACAAGCTGCATCAAGGAGAAAACCGTGACATTCATGAACGGCGACAGCCGTTACGCACTGGAGGTCGTGGCAGACGGCAGTAAGGTAGTTGCACCTGTGGAGCCTGCCAAAGAGGGCTGTGTGTTCCTTGGCTGGTATAACGGTGAAACGGAATACACATTTGGTTCTGCATTAAGCGAAAGTATTACTTTGACGGCAAGATTCAGCGATTCGATCCCCCCAGTATAACCGGTGATCTGGACGGCGACGGTATTGTGAGCATTTCCGATTTGACCGCATTGCTGGACTACCTGGCAGACAATGCGAATGTTCCGGCTCGCGGAGAGGACGGTCTGGATGTTGACGGAGACGAAACCGTAAACATTTCCGATTTGACCGCATTGCTGGATATTCTGGCAAGCAGTGCCGAATAAATTCTGAATCAAAAGCCGATACGGGCCATAAGGTCTGTATCGGCTTTTGTAGGCACAGCCCTGCCATGAAGGCGGGGCTGTGCCAAAATAAGACACAAGTCAAGCGATCCGCTGTAACAAGCGGATCGCTTTTCTTGTAATCGAAAACCACGCCATA
>DPGD01000013.1 GCA_003522145.1 Clostridiales bacterium
GGAACCCCTCCCGTCAGATACCTACTCTGTGTAGTCCCTTGTAAACTGTACTTTGCAATGATCGTCAGCCTTGCCCTTTGTTGTTCGGCCTGCGGGGCAAAGGCTCGTGAAAACGGCGGCGGGGAAATCCGCTTTACCGATGCTCTTGGCCGTGAAGTTGCCGTTTCTCAAAATACCGAAAGGGTCGCCTCACTGCTCGGGAGCTTTTCCGATGTCTGGCTCAGTGCCGGGGGGAGTCTTTGCGCCTCGGCGGAGGATGCCTGGGAGGACTTTAAGCTGGAATTGGGAGAGGCTGTAAATCTTGGCGGCGCTCACTCTCCGAACCTGGAGCTTTTGCTGTCTGCCGACCCCGATTTTGTCTTGGCAAGCGCCTCCACGGCCAGCAATGTGAAAATGAAGGATGCGCTGGAATCGGCGGGAATCACCGTGGCGTATTTTGATGTGGACAACTTCGAGGATTACCTGAATATGCTGAATATCTGCACCGATATTATCGGCAGAAAGAATCTTTACGAGCAAAACGGTTTGCGGGTCAAGGAGCAGATAGAAGAAATCAAAGCCCGGTATCAGAACCGGAATGTTCCGGAGGAAGAACGCAAGGTGCTTCTGCTCCGTGCCTCCTCCGTTTTTGTCAAGGCGAAGGGAAGTACCGGGACGATCCTGGGGGAAATGCTGGCGGATATGGGCTGTACCAATATTGCAGACAGTGATACGGGGCTTTTGGACACGCTCAGCGTGGAAGCGGTGATCCGGGAGGAGCCTTACCGCATTTTTGTGGTCACGATGGGAAGCGACACCGAGGCGGCCAAGGTTTCCTTGGAAAATATGATGAGGGAGAACCCTGCCTGGGGGGACGCTGAAGGCTGTCCGGGAAAACAGATTGCTCATGATGGAGAAGACCCTGTTCAATCTAAAGCCGAACGCACGCTGGGCAGAGGCATACGAAAAGCTCTATGAAACACTTACGGGCGAAACCGTGGAATAAAAACAAGACGGGATTCCTCTATCTGTGCGCCTTTCTGCTGTTGCTGTTCTCCGGCCTGTTCGGCATTTTGTGCGGTGCTGCCGAGCTTGGACTTTCGGAGCTGATCGACATCCTGTTTTTCGGCGACACTGAAAGTCCTGCGGCAAGAATTTTTCTTTATGTCCGGTTTCCGAGAGTTCTGGCGGCTTTTACCTGCGGAGCGGCTCTGGCCGTTTCGGGCGGGGTGATTCAGGGGGTGCTTGCCAACCGTCTTGCTTCGCCCAGCATCATCGGCGTGAATGCAGGAGCGGGGCTTGCGGTGACGGTCAGCACTGCTCTTGGAATTTTCGGCGGCTGGCGGCTGGCGCTCTTTGCGTTTCTCGGTGCCTTTCTTTCGGCGATGCTGGTCAGCTTCGGTGCCCGAAAATGGGGGCATCCCGAGGGACCGTGATTTTGATGGGCGTTGCGCTGAGCTGCTTGTTGGGTGCAATTTCGGACACAGTCATCACTTTGGTTCCGGACGCAGGTGTTTTAAGCAACGATTTCAGGGTCGGCAGTTTTTCTTCTGTTACCTATCAAAAACTTCTTCCGGCGTTGGCCGTGACGCTTGTGGTTCTTGTGCTCCTGTTTACGCTGTCAAACGAGCTGGAGGTGCTGGCTCTCGGAGACGAAAGCGCAAAGGGTCTGGGGCTGAACACCAACTGGATGCGGATGCTGTTTCTGCTTTTGGCGGCATTGCTGGCCGGTGCGGCAGTCAGCGTTTGCGGGTTGCTGTCCTTTGTGGGGCTTCTGGTGCCCCATGCGGTGCGCAGGATCGCCGGGACCCGTTCCAGGCACCTGTTGCCCTTGAGCGCTCTGCTTGGCGCAGGCTTTGTGGCGCTGTGCGATACCCTTTCCAGGGTGTTGTTCTCGCCCTACGAAATTCCCGTGGGCATTATGATGGCCTTTCTGGGAGCACCCTTCTTTCTGTTCATTCTTGTGAAGGGAAAAGGGGGACACAGCCGTGCTTGAAATGAAAAATATTTGTGCAGGATACGGAAAAAAGGAAATACTGCACAATCTGTCGGTGTCCTTCGGCAAGGGGACGCTCACCAGCGTGATCGGCACAAACGGGTGCGGTAAAAGCACGCTTTTAAAAACCATGCTCGGATTGGTTCCCTGTACCTTGGGTCAGCTTTCGGTAGACGGCAAGAGTCTCTCTTTGATGAAAAGAACCGAAATTGCCAAGCGCATTGCGTATCTTGCCCAGGGAAAAAGCCTGCCCGATATGACGGTGGAGCAGATGGTGCTGCACGGGCGTTTTCCCCATCTGTCCTATCCGAGAAGCTACACCAAAAAGGATAGGGCCATAGCCCAAGCCGCCGTGGAGCGCACAGGAATAAAGGAAAGTGCCGCCCAGCCGATGGCCGCTCTTTCGGGCGGCATGCGGCAGAATGCCTATCTGGCCATGGCCCTTGCACAGGACACCGATTATATACTGCTGGACGAGCCTACAACCTATCTGGACATCGGACATCAGCTCGGACTGATGAATATGCTGCGGCAACTGGCAGAGACAGGGAAGGGGGGTGGCGGTGATGCACGATCTTCCCCTGGCCTTCGCTTATTCGGACCGGATCGCCGTGATGAAAGAAGGAAGTATTGTTTGTTTCGGCCCGCCTGACAAGGTCTGTGAAAACGACATGGTCCGACAGACCTTCGGGGTCACGGTCCGGCGGGAAGGGGATCGGTATTTTTACGATTTCGGTTTCAAAACCTCTGAAAAATGCGGCGCCGCAGGTCTTTTGGAGGACAAAACGATGGCGGACCGGAGTAAATTCTGAAGAAAGAGCACTTCAAAAAATTCTCGGCATATCCGGCAACGGCAGTCTTGCCGCCGAAGGTACTTTGAACATTTAGAGGTGCCCCAAAAAATAAAGGAGAGATCACGATGTTAAAAGCAGGAGAGAAAGCCCCCGCATTCAAATTGAACGACCAAAACGGGAGGCCGGTGTCGCTTTCCGATTTTGCGGGACGGAAGGTTGTTCTGTATTTTTATCCCAAGGACCATATCCCCGGCTGTACAAGACAAGCCTGTGCCTTTGCGGGACTTTACGGAGAATTTCAGAAAAGGAATGTGGAGGTGATCGGTATCAGCAAGGACAGCGTATCCTCCCACATCAAATTTGCCGAAAAGCAGGGCCTGCCCTTCATTCTGCTGGCCGACCCGGATTTAGAGGCCATTCAGGCGTACGGGGGTTGGCAGGAAAAGAAGCTGTATGGAAAGCTCAGCTACGGGGTTGTGCGGACCACCTTTATCATTGACGAGAACGGCTGTATAGAGAAAGTGTTGGAAAAGGTAAAGCCGGATACCAATGCCGGGGAAGTTCTTGCACTGCTTTAATGGGAGAGCACTGCTGAAAATTTCCCCCTGTCCGGCAGCGCCGTATTGCCACAGAAGCTTGTGGTGAAAACCTGAAATATACAGGAATTCTTTCGTTTTGGTTCTCCTTTCTTCGGGAAAACGGTCCTTTGCACAGATTTTGAATGTTCCGGGGAGCCGTTATCCCCGTGATACTGTATGCTTATTGCCCGGCTGATAATGATAATTCATTGTTGGCCGGGTCTTTTTCTACAGGGAAAACGGATTCCTCATTCTGCACGCAGAAATGAATAATTATTCCGTTCTGCTCTGGCTGAAAAATGAGCTGAGACGCCATTTTTGTGCATAATACACATCACATTTTGATTAAATAGTTGTGTAATTGAATTTTTATGCATTGACAAACACAAGTAATTGGTGTACAATGCATACATTGGTAGAATATATATTCATTTTCGCATGAAATTTCTTGAAGCAGTCTTGAGCCGACAGATCGGGAAAGGCAAAAGGGATTTTCATTTAAAGAGAAAAGAGAGAACTATATAGAGGGGGCAGTGAGCAGTGAGTACAATGGCCAAAAAGGTATTTATTGACGGGAAGGCCGGAACGACAGGGTTGCGTATTTACGAAAGACTGGAGAAGCGAAGCGACATTCTGTTGCAGACCCTTTCCGATGCGGAGCGAAAGGATCCCGCAAGGAGAAAAGAGGCACTCAACTCCTGCGATATTGCCTTTCTGTGTCTTCCGGATGCCGCCGCCGAGGAAGCGGTGGCGATGCTGGAAAATCCGGAGGTGACGGTGATCGATACCTCCACCGCCCACCGGACATCCCCCGGCTGGGCTTACGGGTTTCCGGAGCTCTCTGCGGAATTTGCCGGAAGGATTTCAGAATCCCGCAGAATTGCCGTACCGGGATGCCATGCTGGCGGCTTTATTGCGCTGGTCTATCCGCTTGTAAGCGCCGGCATTCTGAATAAGGACGCCCGCCTTTTCTGCCATTCCCTGACGGGCTACAGCGGGGGCGGAAAGAAGATGATCGGGGAGTACGAGGCGGAAGGCCGGGAGGCACTTCTGGATGCTCCCAGGCAGTATGCCCTGGGCCAGAATCACAAGCATCTGAAGGAAATGAAAGGCATTACGGGCCTTGAGAACAGCCCGGTGTTCTGTCCGGTCGTTTCGGATTTTTACAGCGGCATGGAGGTCACTGTACCGCTGTTTGCAAACAGTCTTGCCAAAGGATGCACCGCAGAGGACATCCGGCGTGTTTATAAAAACTGTTACAGCGGGGAAATTGTATCCTATGATGGGACTCTGGGAGAGAGCGGTTTCCTTTCGGCAAAGGAGTTGTCCGGCAGAGATTCCATGAGGATCGGGGTCTTCGGAAATGAGGAGCGGATACTCCTTGTGGCCGTGTATGACAATCTGGGCAAGGGCGCTTCCGGTGCGGCGATCGAGTGCATGAATATCGTTCTGGGGGCAGACCGTAAAACCGGTCTTATACTTTGATTGGATTTGATTGGAAATGATTGGGGAGGAAATACCGATATGAAGAAAATTGCGGGCGGTGTCTGTGCCGCAAAGGGCTTTCTGGCCAGCGGCATACACTGCGGAATCCGAAAAAACAAAACCAAAAAGGATCTGGCGCTGATTTACAGCGAGAAAAGAGCCTCTGCGGCGGCGGTTTACACCACCAATCTGGTGAAGGGCGCGCCGCTGACAGTGACCAGGGAGAACATTTCCGACGGCTTTGCTCAGGCGGTGATCTGCAACAGCGGAAATGCCAACACCTGCAACGCAAACGGCATCGAAATTGCAACGCAGATGTGCGCTCTTCTGGGGGAAGAACTGCATATTTCCGGCAAGGATGTGGTCGTGGCTTCCACCGGGGTGATCGGGCAGCCGCTGGACATCGCTCCGATCCAAAAGGGCATTCCCGCTCTTGTCGCAGGACTGGGCAAAAACAGCGAAGCGGCCTGCGAGGGCATTATGACCACCGATACCAAGCTCAAGGAAATAGCTTATGAATTCAAGGCCGGCGGAAAGCTCTGCCGCATCGGCGGAATTGCCAAGGGCAGCGGCATGATTCATCCGAATATGGCCACAATGCTGGTGTTTGTCACCACCGACTGTGCCATCGCACCGGCTCTGTTGCGTGCGGCCCTTTGCGAGGATGTGAAAACCTCCTTCAACATGGTCAGCGTGGACGGAGATACCTCCACAAACGATATGGTGACCGTGCTTGCCAACGGACTGGCGGGCAACGACCTTATCGACTCGGCCGGAGAGGATTACAATGCCTTCTGCCAGGCCCTGCACGCCGTGACCTCTTACTTGTGCCGCATGATTGCCGCAGACGGCGAGGGCGCTACCAAGCTGCTCGAATGCAGGGTCTGCGGAGCTGTGGACGAGGAAAACGCCCGCATTGCGGCCAAAGCAGTGGTTTGTTCCTCGCTTTTCAAGGCGGCCATGTTCGGTGCGGACGCCAACTGGGGGCGGGTACTCTGCGCCATCGGATACAGCGGGGCGAAGGTGGATGTAAATAAAATTGATGTGTCCTTCTGCTCTGCGGCCGGCTGTGTGGAGGTCTGCAAAGGGGGAGCCGGGGTGGAGTTCTCCGAAAGCGAAGCAAAGAAGATTCTTTCGGAGAAGGAAATAACGGTTCAGATTTCTCTGGGAGACGGAACCGGCTGTGCCGTTGCCTGGGGGTGCGACCTGACCTACGATTATGTCAAAATCAACGGCGATTACAGAACCTGATACCGAAAAGGAGGAATTATCACTGTGAACTCCCAGATCACCAATGCTCAGAGGGCGGATATTCTGATACAGGCGCTTCCCTATATAAAGGAATACTATAACAAAATACTCGTGGTTAAATACGGCGGAAATGCCATGATCAACGAGGAACTGAAGGAGGCGGTGATGGGCGATATCGTGTTGCTTTCGCTCATCGGCGTCAAGGTCGTGCTGGTGCATGGCGGCGGGCCGGAAATTACCGAGCTTCTCACCAAGATCGGCAAGAAATCAGAGTTTGTCAACGGCCTGCGTGTGACCGACCGTGAAACGGTGGATGTGGTGCAGATGGTGCTTGCCGGCAAGGTGAACAAAAATCTTGTGAACCTGTTGGAGAACAAGGGCGGCAAGGCTATAGGACTTTGCGGCATCGACGGGCATATGATCCAGGCCGAAAAGCAGGACGAAAGGCTGGGGTATGTGGGCGAGATCACCAAGGTCAATGTGGCGCCCATACTGGATGTGCTGGAAAAGGGATACATTCCGGTGGTGTCCACCGTGGGCTGTGATTCCGAAGGAAATACCTACAACATCAACGCAGATACGGCGGCGGCCAGAATTGCCGGAGAGCTGAAGGCGGAGAGCTTTATCTCCATGACCGATATAGCGGGGATCCTCAGAAATAAAGACGATGACTCCACGCTGATCAGCGAAATACCGGTCAGCGATGCGCCCAAGCTCATGCGAGAGGGCGTCATCAGCGGCGGAATGATCCCCAAGGTCAACTGCTGCATCGAGGCGATACGCCGGGGGGTCCGGAAGGTGTTTATCATCGACGGAAGAATCTCTCACGCTATACTGATTGAAACGCTTACCGATGAAGGAATCGGAACAATGTTTATTACGGGGAATAATTATGAACATTCAAAAAATTGATCAAACCTATGTGGCAAACACCTATGCCCGCTTTCCGCTGACCCTTGTGCGTGGCTCCGGGTCCCTTGTGTATGATGACGGCGGGCAGGAATATATCGATTTGGGCACGGGGATCGCCGTAAACGCCTTTGGCGTGTGCGACCGGGAATGGAGCGAGGCGGTGCAGGCTCAGCTGCTGAAGATACAGCACACATCGAACCTGTTTTACAATGAACCCTGCGCCCTTTTGGCGGAACAGCTCTGCCTGCGCACCGGAATGAAAAAGGTCTTTTTCAGCAATTCGGGTGCGGAAGCAAACGAATGTGCCATCAAGGCCGCAAGAGAATACGGAGAGCGGAAAAAGGGAGCCGGGTACAGCACCATAATTACTCTGCGCAACAGTTTTCACGGCAGAACTTTTGCTACTCTTGCGGCTACCGGCCAGGAGGTGTTTCACGAACACTTTACACCTTTGACTCCCGGATTTGTTCACGCCTATGCCAACGACATGGAGGATGTGAAGCGGCTGGTGGGCGAGCATAAATGCTGTGCGGTCATGTTTGAAGTGGTTCAGGGCGAAGGGGGGGTCATTGCGCTGGACAGGGAATTTCTCACAGAGCTTTCCGCACTTGCCCAAAAAGAGGACCTTTTGCTGATTGCCGACGAAGTGCAGATCGGCAACGGACGCAGCGGAATGCTCTACGGTTATATGAACTACGGCATAAAGCCGGATATTTTCACGACGGCCAAGGGCTTAGGCGGGGGGGTGCCCATCGGTGCCACGGTCTTAGGCCAGCGGGTAGCGGACATTTTTAAGCCGGGCATGAACGGTTCCACCTTCGGCGGAAACCCGGTGTGCTGTGCGGGCGCCCTCAATATTCTTTCCCGGATCGACGAAGCCCTGCTTTCCGAAGTGCGGGAAAAGAGCCGGTATATCAAGGAAACTCTTTCGGCATCCAAGGGGGTGCTGGGTGTCAGCGGTCTTGGACTGATGCTGGGCGTGGAGTGCGCCCGTCCTGTGGACGAAGTGGTCGGAGAATGCCGGCAGAAGGGTGTACTGGTCATAAAGGCCAAACAAAAAGTCCGGTTGCTTCCGGCGCTGAATATTCCCTGGGAGCAGCTTGAAAAAGCAATAAAAATATTAGCGGAGGTTGCGGAAGGATGAAGCATTTACTCAAGCTCATGGATTTGACCGAACAGGAGATCACCGAAATACTCAACACGGCGGATCAGCTGAAATACGAAAAGAAAAACGGGATTCCCCACCACATTCTCAAGGGCAAGACTCTGGGAATGATCTTTGAAAAGTCCTCCACCAGAACCAGAGTGTCCTTTGAGGTGGGCATGTATGATTTAGGCGGCATGGGGCTGTTCCTCAGCTCCCGCGATCTGCAGATCGGTCGGGGAGAGCCGGTGGAGGACACCGCCCGGGTGCTTTCACGGTATTTAGACGGCATCATGATCCGGACCTTCTCCCAAAAGGAGGTCGAGGACTTGGCCGCCTGCGGACAGATTCCCGTGATCAACGGACTGACCGACTATTGTCATCCCTGTCAGGTGCTTGCAGACCTGATGACCATTCGGGAGCATAAGGGCGGTATCAGCGGAAACAAGCTCTGTTATATAGGCGACGGAAACAACATGACCAATTCGCTGATCGTCGGCGGGATCAAAATGGGCATGAGCGTGTCAGTGGCCTGCCCGAAGGGCTATACACCGGATGCGGAAATCATGAAATGGGCAGAGCAGACCGGCCGGTTTACCTGTACCGACAGCGTGCTTGAGGCGGCGGAGGGAGCCGATGTGCTCTATACCGATGTCTGGGCTTCGATGGGGCAGGAATCGGAGGCCGAGAAGCGCCGGAAGATCTTCCAAGGGTACCAGATCAACAAGGATGTGATGGCGGTGGCCGCAAAGGATGCCATGGTGATGCACTGCCTGCCGGCGCACCGGGGCGAGGAAATTACAGCAGAGGTTCTGGAGGCTCATGCAAACGAGATCTTTGACGAGGCCGAGAACCGTCTTCACAGTCAGAAGGCGGTGCTGGTAAAGTGTCTGGGACAGTGAGGCAGATATGAAAAAAGCCTATCTTGTGCTGGAGGACGGTCAGGTGTTTGAGGGCCGGTCGTTCGGGGCGGAGGTATCAGGTATGGGAGAACTGGTATTCTCCACCGGTATGTGCGGATATATCGAAACGCTCACCGATCCCAGCTACTATGGTCAGATCGTGCTTCAGACCTTCCCGCTGATCGGAAACTACGGGATCATCGAGGATGATTTTGAGGGAAAATGCCGGGTGCGGGGATATGTGGTACGGGAATACTGCGACGGACCCTCCAATTTCCGGACACAGTACGGTATCGATCAGTTCCTGAAGGAAAACGGCATTCCGGGAATATGCGGCGTGGATACCCGTCAGATCACCAGAATCCTGCGGGAAAACGGGGTGATGAACGCATACATCACCACAGAGCTGCCGGAGTCTCTTGAGGAACTGCGGAAGTATGCCGTTGTGCAGGCGGTGGAGAATGTGACCGTATCCGAGCCGGTTTTGTACGAAGCGTGGGGCGAACAGAAGCATAAGGTGGTTCTGGTGGACTACGGTGCCAAAAGGAACATCATATGGGAGCTTTGCAAAAGAGGCTGTTTTGTAACGGTTGTGCCGGCCTCCTGTTCCGCCGAAGAGATTCTTTCTCTGTCTCCCGAGGGCATCATGCTTTCCAACGGCCCGGGAGACCCGGCGGAGAATGTGTTCTGTATTGAACAGTTGAAAAAACTGCTGGGGAAGGTTCCGATGTTCGGAATCTGTCTTGGGCACCAGTTAATGGCGCTGGCCAACGGAGGAAAGACCTACAAGCTGAAATACGGACACCGGGGCGTCAATCAGCCGGTGAAGGAGGTTGGGGGTCAAGGGACCTACATCACCAGCCAGAATCACGGCTATGCCGTTGATGCCGAAAGTATCCGGTACGGCAGGATCCGCTTTGTAAACGCCAACGACCGGACCTGCGAAGGCATCGATTACCCGGAAATGAACGCCTTTTCGGTGCAGTTCCACCCGGAGGCCTGTTCGGGTCCCAAGGATACATCCTTTTTGTTTGACAGATTTATTTCCATGATGGGGGAAAACGGGAATGCCGCTGAATAAGAATATAAAAAAAGTAATGGTCATCGGCTCCGGTCCCATTGTGATCGGACAGGCGGCAGAATTTGACTATGCGGGCGCACAGGCCTGCCGTGTTCTGAAGGAGGCCGGAGTCAATGTGGTGCTGGTCAATTCCAACCCTGCAACGATCATGACCGACAGCGCCTTGGCCGATGAGATCTATCTGGAGCCTCTGACCGAGGAAACGGTGAAAAGAATTATCGAAAAGGAAAAGCCGGACAGCCTTCTTGCAGGGCTTGGGGGGCAGACGGGTCTGACCATTGCCATGCAGCTGGCGCACGAGGGCTTTCTTGAAAAGCACCGGGTCACACTGCTCGGCACCGATGCCGACGCCATTGATAAGGCCGAGGACCGGGAGCTGTTTAAGGAAACGATGACCAAGATCGGGCAGCCGGTGATTCCCTCCGACATTGCCCATGATGTAGAAAGGGCGCTGGAGGTTGGGAAAACAATCGGCTATCCCGTGATCGTCCGTCCGGCCTTCACTCTTGGAGGCGGAGGGGGCGGAGTGGCCTATACACCGGAGGAGCTGGCGCTTGTAGCCCAGACCGGCCTGGATGCTTCGCCGATCCGACAGATTCTTGTTGAAAAATACATCTACGGCTGGAAGGAGATCGAATTTGAAACCATGCGGGATTCTGCGGGCAATGTGATCGCAGTGTGCAGTATGGAGAATTTCGATCCCGTGGGCATTCATACAGGCGATTCCATTGTGGTGGCACCGGCGCTGACGCTTTCGGACAAGGAGTACCAGATGCTCCGCAGTGCGTCCTTGGAAATTATTTCGGCTCTTGGAATCGTGGGCGGTTGCAACTGTCAGTTCGCCCTTGACCCGGACAGCTTTGAATATGCGGTTATTGAGGTAAATCCCAGAGTTTCCCGTTCTTCGGCTCTCGCCAGCAAGGCTACCGGCTACCCCATAGCCAAAATTACCACCAAAATCGCGCTGGGCTATACGCTGGATGAGATTTCCAACGACATCACCGGAAAGACCTGTGCCTGCTTTGAGCCGGCGTTGGACTATGTGGTGGTCAAGCTGCCCAAATGGCCCTTTGAAAAATTCAGCACGGCCAGCCGGGTGCTCGGGACCCAGATGAGGGCCACCGGGGAGGTAATGGCCATTGCAACAAGTTTTGAGGCGGCGCTGATGAAGGCGGTGCGGGGAGCCGAAATCTCGCTGGATACGCTCAACGCTGCGCCGATCAGCAGTCTGCCGCTGGAAAAGCGGCTTGGAATTCCCGACGACCGCAGACTGTTCACTGTTTTCGAGGCGATCAAAAACGGGTATACCTTGGAGGAGATACACCACATCACCAAAATTGACAGATGGTTTCTTGCAAAACTGAAAAAGCTTGCGGACTTTGAATGCAGGATCGCCGGAAAGGGCATGGGGCCGGAGGAGTACAGACAAGGGAAAAACCTCGGGTATACCGACAAGGCTCTAAAAAGAATCAGCGGCACTTCGGAAGTGCCCTCTATGGACGCTTCCTATAAAATGGTGGACACCTGCGGAGCAGAGTTCGATGCGGAGACGCCCTATTTCTATTCCACCTACGACCGGGAGTGCGAGGCCCGATCCTTCAGGAGAAGCGGAAAAGAAACCATACTTGTTATCGGCTCCGGTCCCATACGGATCGGACAGGGAATCGAATTCGACTATTCTTCGGTCCACTGCGTCTGGGCGCTCAAGCGGCTGGGGTACGATGTGGTCATTCTCAACAACAACCCGGAAACGGTTTCCACCGACTACGACACGGCGGACAGACTGTATTTTGAGCCTTTGACTCCCGAGGATGTGATGAATGTCATCAAGGTGGAAAAGCCGGTGGGCGTGGTTGTGGCCTTCGGAGGGCAGACCGCCATCAAGCTGACAAAGTTCTTGGATAAGAACGGCATCCGGATTCTCGGAACCTCTGC
The DNA here is from genome assembly GCA_003522145.1 of Clostridiales bacterium. GTDB lineage: Bacteria > Bacillota > Clostridia > Oscillospirales > CAG-272 > UBA11512. The sequence continues at coordinate 12,058 of DPGD01000013.1, forward strand.
CGAGGGCATAGACACCGCCGAGGACCGGGAGAAGTTTGACCGGTTGCTGGAGAAATTCTCCATCAAGCGGCCCTTGGGAACCAGTGTGATGACCACAGAGGAAGCACTGAAGGCGGCAAATACCATCGGGTATCCCGTGCTGCTGCGGCCCTCCTATGTGATCGGCGGGCAGAATATGTCAATCGTGTACAACGATGTGGAGACCAAAGCCTATATGAGCCGCATTCTGTCCACGGGAATCGAAAATCCCGTGCTGGTGGACAAATACATGATGGGCATTGAATTGGAGGTGGATGTGATCTCCGACGGAAAGGATGTGCTGATTCCCGGAGTGATGGAGCACATTGAGCGGGCAGGGGTTCACAGCGGAGATTCCATAGCGGTCTATCCGCCCTACAACCTTCAGGACAAAATGCTGAACAATGTTATAGAATCCTCCGAAAAGCTGGCTCTGTCTTTAGGAACCAAGGGATTGGTGAACATCCAGTATCTGATCTTTCGAAATGAGCTGTATGTCATCGAAGTGAATCCGAGAGCCTCCAGAACCGTGCCGTATATCAGCAAGGTGACGGGAGTACCCATGGTGGATTTAGCCACACGGGTCATGCTGGGAGAAGAGCTGCGGTCCTTGGGGTACGGCACGGGGCTGTATCGGGTTCCGCCCTATTATGCCGTGAAGGTGCCGGTGTTTTCCTTTGAAAAGCTGACCGACGCCAACTCCTATCTCGGCCCGGAAATGAAGTCCACCGGAGAGGTGCTGGGCATCGGCACCAATCTGCGGGAGGCCATTTTCAAGGGTCTCATCTCGGCCGGCTTCAAATTGAAGGCGCCCCATGCATCAAACGATGTGGGCGTGTTCATAAGCGTTGAGGACCATGACCTCCAGGAGGTCGTGTCCTTGGCCAAAAAGTTGGACGACATCGGATTGACCATCTATGCCACGAGCGATACCGCCAAAGCCATAGAAGGGCTGGGCATCAAGGTAAAAACTGTCACGGGGATCAACGAGGGAAGCGATTCCTACGAGCTGATTGAAAAGGGAAAAATCAGCTATATCGTTTATACGGGAGCGCTGTTTGACTCCACCCTGGAGGACTATATCGCCCTTCACCGCAAAGCGCTTCAGCACTCGGTTGCATGCCTGACCTCTCTGGATACGGCCAATGCCCTTGCCGATGTGATCGCCAGCCGCTACAACCAGAGCAACACGGAGCTGGTGGATCTGAACCATATGCGCTCCGAACCGAGAAGGCTCTCTTTTGCCAAAATGCAGGGAACAGGAGACGATTATATCTTCTTGGAAAACTTCGACAACTCCCTGATTTGCCCGGAGTCGCTTTGCATCGGTCTTTGCGACAGGCATTACGGCATCGGCGGAGACGGCATTGTGCTGATGGAGCATTCGGACATTGCCGATGCAAGGATGCGGATTTTCAACCGGGACGGAAGCGAAGGACAAATGGCAGGAAACTGCATCCGGTGCGTGGGAAAATATCTCTTTGATAACCGGATCGTGCGAAAGGAGAGGATCCGTGTCGAAACGGCAAGTGGCGTAAAGTCTCTTCAGGTATATACACGCAATTCCAAGGTCACTTCGGTCAGCGTGGATATGGGACAGGCAAGCCTTTTGAAGGAGGATATCCCGACAACGATCGATGCTGAGAGAATCGTAGGCTACCCGCTGACTGTGGGGGGAAAAGAGTATAAGATCACCTGCGTTTCGGTAGGAAATCCCCATTGTGTTATTTTTTGCGACAATGTGGACGGAGTGGATTTGGAAAAGGTCGGACCGCTCTTTGAGAACGCACCGGAATTTCCGGAGCGGATCAACACCGAATTCGTCCGCGTGGTCCATCCGAATATGATTAAAATGCGGGTGTACGAAAGAGGAAACGGAGAAACCTTCGCCTGCGGAACCGGTGCTTGTGCCGCAGTGGTCGCCGCCGTTGAAAACGGATACTGCAACAGGGGAGAGGACATCACGGTGAAAATGCGGGGCGGCGATCTCATTGTGCACTATACGGAGGAGCAACTGACCCTTACCGGAGGGGCAGAGCTGGTGTACAACGGCGAGACCGAAGTCTGACTGCATCCGCTGGCAGAGGAATTTTTCAAAGAACAGAAAGGAAGGAGCACTCAGGGCAGGGTGCTCCTTCCGATTTTACGAACGTATGCTGTTTTTCGGTTTTCCGATAGGATGCTTCTTTTCATATTTCTTGCGGACAAAAAGTCACCTCCTTTGCGCCCTTTTCGTGTTGCCCCTATTCCGTTTTTTGAATTATTTCAAGAAAGTCCGTTGATTTTTGTTGACAGTTATGGAATAATATGTTACAATTCGTTTGAAAAGCGGACACCTCAACTAAAGGAGCAATGGTCAAAATGAAAAAGCCGCACCTGAGAGCCCCTTTCTCGCCGAAAGGAAGGCATCGACTGCAAATTGTTTTCCTCGGCGTATAGTTACAATCGGTAGCTATACGCCACAGAATAGACTATATATACAAAACCATTTCAAGCATATATGGAGGGAAGCAATGAAAATGAGATCATATTCTAAATTTACAGCACTCATTCTAACAGTAAGTATGCTACTGTCATGTATGATCATGCCTTCGACAGCACTTGGCACAGATGAAGGCACGATCATAAAGCAGAACCACTGTTCTACCTCGGAGATGTAATCCTGTATGATGCGATAGGGAAACCGAATGAAGGAACCATGACGGTAACAATGGTGGAAGCCGGAGCAAAGTATATGCTGACGGTTTCTGCAAACGAAGAATTCCTTTCGGAATAACAATCCATCCTCAAATTCAAAATATTATAGACATTCAATTGTATTAACACCCAAAATGACCACAACATATAACTCAACTACCTTGTTATACGACAATAAAACAGACGATAAAATTGCCCAGGAAAGCATTTTTACTCTGATGCATGAGTCGTCTCATCAGTTATACGCTCCGGATCATTATTGTTATGGAATAAAAGGAACTGCAACGAAATGCAGTAATGAAGATTGTGATGTGTGCTATAAAGGTATGGGAAGTACCCGAATAGGCTGTATTATGTCGTATAGGTATGATATTTCATCGTTAACGAACGATAATTTGTATTGTAGTGATTGTATTGGTACGATTGCCGGCCACTTGGCTGATCACCACTAAACGGAGGAGAATTATGAAGAGAATTATAATCTTATTATTGGTATTCTCAGTCGTCTTTTTATCCGCATGTAATAGCATTTCGTCAAGTATAAACACGGAAGAGAACAAGTCCATGATCGCTGGTTCCTATGAACAAGATCAAGAAGATGACAGCGGATCAAAGAACAATGAACAGGAGCATGAAAATAAAGAACAGTATGAAGCGCCCGCTGTAGTTGTTTTTCAGAGTCTTGATCAACTGAATGAGTTTGGTTCATTGAATGATTCTTCGTTTGATGAGGAAAAAGAGTTCTTTATGAAGCATCCTGAAGCAACTCTCATTTCTGAGGACGAACTGTCAAAAATGATTTCCCTCACGAACAAAAGTTTTATTCCCGATGCACATTATTTTGGAACGAAAATTGATCAATTCGGTGGAACCTATTATTCTGATAGACATGAACTGGATTTGGTTTATTCTATCAAGGGGGTCAGATATCGATTTATTTACTCTTACGGCAGACAAGAGCAGTCTATGGACAGGACACCTGTTTGCAAATGCAATTTTGATAAATATTCGGTAGGCTTATATGAGACTGATGGGTGTTATTTGGGACTGATCAATACTGATTATGCGGCAATCAGAATAATTGTTTATACAGATGATCTTTCGAGCATTCTTATTATTTCGTAACACGAGCAGACTTTTGGCTGTATCGCCTGGGGCTGGATGCTCCTTCCTTTGGTTTGGTATCAGGTATCTGTTTGTTGTGCAGAAGTGAAAAGGCATAACATGGATATAAATAAAGTAACACCAATAAGCTGATAAGACAATTGAAGACGAACAAGGGGCTGATACCGTTTTTACAGGTGCGCTGTAGGGCGGCATATAATGAAGCAAAAGCACTGTTTCCCAATCGGGACGGTGCTTTTCCTTTGTTTGGAAGGCTTTGCAGAAAAGGAAACAAAAGGCGGTCTCAAAAAAGAGCTTCGGAACGATTCCTTTGAAAAGTAGTCAGATTTTACGAACGGATGCTGTTTTCTGCTTGACAAGGCCCTTCATATATGCTATACTGCAAAGACTTCTATTCAGGAGAAAGACTATGGGATTTGTTGAGATTTTACTGATTGCCTTAGGCCTGTCTGCCGATGCTTTTGCGGTTTCGGTGTGCAAAGGGCTGTCGGCAGGGAAGCTGAAGCCCCGGCATTATCTGAGTGTTGGACTTTGGTTCGGCAGCTTTCAGGCACTGATGCCCTTTATCGGGTATCTGCTGGGCAGTACCTTTCAAAAATACATCACAGCGGTTGACCACTGGATCGCCTTCGTGTTGCTCCTTCTGATCGGCGGAAATATGATTCGGGAGTCGTTTAGCAAAGAGGTGGACGAGTATAATTCTTCCTTCGGCGTAAGGACCATGCTGCTCATGGCCATTGCCACCAGTATAGACGCTCTGGCAATCGGCATTACCTTTGCTTTGTCAGACCTGCGCATGCCGGTTTGGGCGGCGGTGGGGATCATCGGCTGTATCACCTTCCTTCTTTCCGGAGTGGGGTTGAAGATCGGCAATGTATTCGGTACCAAATACAAGTCCAAGGCCGAATTTGCGGGGGGACTAATCCTCATTCTTCTCGGCGTCAAAATTCTTTTGGAGGGGCTTGGCGTTTTGCCCTTCTGAACCTTTGGATATATCTGCGGAATCTGCAGGGTCTGTTGCACCGGTTTGTGCGGCAGGCTCTTTTTGTTTTTTAAAAACTTTTTATTTTGTGTTGACACTTGAAGAAATTGTCCGTCTATAAGAGTAAAAGGTTCCAAAGGAAGCAAAAGCGGAGCATGAAACAGAGTACAAAATGAGCGGAAAACCGAGCTTTTCCAAAGTGCGGTAATTTCTTGCCGTTTGATTGGATTTTTTTCCTAAATTTCAATTTTTTTATTTACAAAAATTCCGATCTGTTGTATAATAAAACAAGAAAGGGGATGGATTCGATGCAATAAGTCAGGAAAATCGACAAAAACAATAGAAATGGGAAGTACGAAAGGAGAAAAACTAAAAATGAACAAATTCAGACAACTTCGAATAGCAGCACTATTATTCACAATTGTTTTTCTGATTTCTTCTGTGCCGATCTCCGGTTATGGCAAAGAAAGCACCCAATCTGCGATTGGAATCACCGAGGGCAGTTCTGATATGGATGTTGAAGAATACGGAGCGAGTCCCAACGACGAAACACAGGAAGAGCTTGTACTCAGTGAAGTGGTATCCAGACGGGAAGAAAATGTGAAACACTTTGATTTGGGACATGGCAGATTTCAGGCAGTGGCATACGGAAACGCCGTTCACAGAAAGGATGAAAACGGCGTATGGCAGGATATAGACAACCGGCTTTATCCTGCAAAAGACCGTGCAGACCTATACGCAACGGCAGACGGCAGGACGACGATTTCTGCATATTCCCACTCCTCCAAAGCATTGATTACACTTCGTGAAAACGGCTATGTCATCGCTCTGGCTCCCGTGTTCACCCAGACAGCTGAAAAATTAAAAGCGGCATCTGCTGTCGAAATACAGAATCACAAGGAGAATAAAATTGACAGTGATCGCACCTTAAGCATAAAGGATGCAGCAGAGGCATCAAATACGACCACGGTCAGGTATGCAGATGTATTTTCTTCTGTGGATGTTGAATACCTGCTTTCAGGGAATGACATCAAGGAAAATATCATTGTAAACGATGCACAAAATGAGTATACCTACTCCTTTGCCTTGGCTGTCGTAAATCTGACACCGGAATTAAAGCCAACCGGAGAGATTGTATTATCCGACTCTTCGACGGGTACGGAAGAATATTGGATTCCTGCCCCTTATATGTATGATGCTAATGGCGAAGTATCCTATGATGCATCCTACGAGTTGTCAGGAGCAAAGGGCGCTTATATCCTCCGTGTTGTTGCTGAGAAAAAGTGGATAAATTCCGATGATCGGGCATTTCCGGTTGTTATAGACCCGACGATCAAGAAAACGATCTTATATGACACTTATATCAGTTCTGCCGCACCGACGACCAACTATGGGACCTCCAGTGAGCTGTGGATCAGTTCCGGCAAAATCTCCTTTTTAAAACAGGAAATGCCCACCCTGCCCGACGGATGCGAGTTTCATGCGGCAAAGCTGTATGTATACTATTACTATTACGATAAAGTAACCGATGGGAGCCTCACTGCAGGAGCCTACCAGGTTTTGCATTCCTGGAGTGAATCGGGAACGAGTGGATTAACATGGAATATGGCAAGTCCGAGCACCAATACCTATATCTCTTCCACGCGCCTTTCCGCGGGTCCCTTTTCAGGATCACGGGGAGCTTATGCCAATTCCCCCAAAACCGTCTCTTTTGATGTCACCTCTGCGGCAGAAGCATGGTACGAAGGGACTTCACCGAATTACGGAATTGCGCTGAAATATGAGGGAGGTACAAACAGTTCGGTAATACTGAAATCCTGTGAAGCCGGAAGTCTGTATCGCGCATATTATATCATTACCTATACAGAGCCGGAGATCGTAAGCGGCGTATACAAAATCAAGAACGCTGCCAACGGTTTGTACCTGGATGTGGATAACGGCGGAGCGACCGCAGGAACAAGAGTGCAGCAGTGGAGCACAGCAACAGAAGCAAACAAGAGAAATCAGTTGTTCAAGATCACCTTTGTGCAAACCTACGACACAAACACCAAGCTGAACTATTATACGATCCGCCCGATGACCAATTCGGCGTTGGGCTTGGAGACAGCGCTCAGCGGCAGTCGCAATGCAACGATCAGCACAATGTCGGTCAATGACAGCTGGGCGGAGCTGACGGGAAATCAGCTGTGGGCGATATCCAAAGACGGAAGCTACTATACTCTGAAAAACGGAATGCCGTCAGCAAACAGCTACCTGACAGCGCCGGCAAGCGCCACCAACGGAGAGGCGGTATACACGGCAGACAGCGCAGGGACCACCTCCCAATGGATTCTGGAGCCCTATACCGGGGAAGCCCTGAACGGTGTCAGAAAGCTTTCGGGAGCGCTGAATCTGATTACCGGCGAAGAGCTCACCTATCAGATTTGCATGTACAGCTCGGCGGTGGGCGTAAACGGGCCGGTCCGGTACAGCGTGAAAAACACCGA
>DPGD01000025.1 GCA_003522145.1 Clostridiales bacterium
TTCAGGTCGTGCAGGTGGGAGGCGTCGCCGAAAACCCAAGGGCTTTCGGAAGATGCCTCCCACCATGCACGAGAGCACAAAACACCCACAGAGGGGACGGCGCACGGTACCCATAGACCGGCACCCAAAAATCAACGGCTCCGGCATTCCGGGTTCTTTGCCCTTCCATTGAAAGTATGTTGCCCGCCCGCAGAAAAAGTTTTCGGATCGACCCCTTTTTCAAAAGGGGTCGCCGGGTGCAGGGCGGAGTCCTGCAAAGGGTGTCGGGATACAGGGTGGGAAGCCCTGCAAAGGGCGTTAGAGATCGTGTTTGTTTTTGAAAGGAGTACACATGCCCCGATTTTTCATCAATCATTCTGCGACGCCGGGAGAACCGGTGGTTTTAGAGGGAGAGGACGCCCGGCACATAGCCACTGTTTTGCGCATGAAGGCCGGAGAAAAAATCACGGTCTGCGATTTTTTCAACACCGAATACACCTGTGAGATCGAAGAGGCAAGAGGGGCGGAGGTAAGGCTGAGGGTTCTTAGTGCGGGTTCGGTGGAAAGCGAGCCTCCTTTTCCGATCACGCTCTGCATGGCGTTGCCGAAGGGTGACAAGATGGATTTGATTGTGCAGAAGGCGGTGGAGCTGGGGGTCAGCGAGATTTTGCCCTTCACATCGGCATACACCGTTGTCAAGCCTGACGAGAGGGGCAAGGAAAAGAAGCGGGAGCGCTGGCAGAAGATTGCCAAAGGAGCGGCCGAGCAATGCGGGAGGGGAAGAATCCCGCAGATCGGGGAGATCCGGTCCTTCGGGGCTCTTTTGGCGCAATTTGAGAAAGAAGAGGCGCTGAAGCTGTTTTGCTACGAGCGGGAGGAAGGAAGGACGCTTGCGCAGGCCTTTCAGGAGAATCCCCATCCGAGGGGGCTGGTCTTTTTTGTAGGAGCGGAGGGCGGCTTTGACGGGAAGGAAGCGGAAGCCGCTGAACGAGCGGGATTTTTGCCGGTGAGTCTGGGCAAACGGATTTTACGGTGCGAGACGGCGCCGCTGTTCGTACTTTCGGGGGCGGCTTGCGCTTATGAATTAATGTGAAAAGCAGAGGTTTTTCCGGGGAGGGCTCCGGTTATTGTGCAGTTTTTCTTCTTTTTTATGTGGTTTGGAGGCATCTGTTTCCCCAAAATGAGCAAAAGCACTAAATTTTTTTCGATTTTTTAGAAGAATTTATAAATCGGCTATTGAAAAATCACAAAAAACGATGTAAAATATAGAGGATATTGACAAGAGGCAGAGAGAAAAGTTCTTGTACAATTTGCACACATCCCGAAAAAGGAAACAAAGAAAGGTATGGTTACCATCATGTCAAACAGACTCTTTCAAGGACTGATTTATCAAATGAAGGATGCCGTCAACCGGATCATCGGCGTGATCGATGAAAACGGAGTTGTGGTCGCTTGCAGTGAATTGGTCAAAATTGGCGAAGTACGGGCGACCCTGCGGGAGGAGATTGCCTATGCTTCGGAAGGCGTGGTGGTGGGTGGATACAACTACCGCCCGATCGGAAGCGGCTCCAGGGTGGAGTATGCCGTTTTTGTGGAGGGCGAAGATAAGATGGCGGAAAAGCTGTCGGCGGTGATTGCCGTTTCCTTAAGCAACCTGAAGGGAATGTACGACGAGAAGTATGACAAGAATTCGCTCATCAAGAACATCATTCTGGACAACATTCTGCCGGGGGATATTTATATCAAGAGCAAGGAGCTGCGCTTCAACACCGAGGTTCAGCGGGTGGTGTTTCTCATCAAATTCCAGAACAAGGGGGAAGTGATTCCCTTCGACACGGTGCTGTCCTTCTTCCCGGATAAGAACAAGGACAGCGTCATCAGCGTGGGCGAAAACGATGTGGTGCTGGTGCGGGAGTTGCCGGAAGAGGTGGAAACCAAGGATCTGGAGCAGACCGCAAAGGACCTGGCAAGCACGCTGGAGGCAGAGTTCTTCACGCAGGTGTCCATCGGTATAGGGACGGTTGTGGAAAACATCAAAGACCTGGCCCGCTCCTACAAGGAAGCTCAGGTGGCGCTGGAGGTTGGGAAAATCTTTGAAAACGAGCGGAATGTAAACAGTTATGAGAATCTGGGCATCGGAAGACTGATCTATCAGTTGCCCACCACTCTCTGCGAAATGTTTTTGCAGGAGGTCTTCAAAAAAGGCTCCTTGGAAAGTCTGGACCGGGAAACGCTGTCCACGATTCAGCGCTTCTTCGAGAACAATCTGAATGTATCAGAAACCTCCCGGAAGCTTTTTGTACACCGGAACACCCTGGTGTACCGACTGGAAAAGATCCGCAAGCTGACAGGACTGGATCTTCGGGAGTTTGACCACGCCATCACCTTCAAGGTGGCGTTGATGGTGAAGAAGTACCTTGCGGCCAAGGCTTCTCCGATGACCTACAGGTAAGTTCGGGAGAGAGGAACCGCCGGGTTTTGCCAAGGACGGCAGGAGGGTTCTTCGGAAACGGAGTAAGGAAGAAAGAGCGGGCTGGGAATGATCGAATTCAGAAATGTTACCAAAATATACGACGGCCATGCGGCGCCTGCCCTTGAAGGTCTGGATCTGACCATTGAAAAAGGGGAATTCGTTTTCATCATGGGGGATTCGGGCGCAGGGAAGACGACCTTGACCAAGCTCCTTTTGCGGGAGGAAAAACCGACTTCGGGGAAGGTGTTGGTGGACGGAAGGAATTTGGGAAAGCTGGGCTTTTTTCGTCTGCCGTACTACCGAAGGAAGATCGGAGTCGTTTTTCAGGATTTTCGGCTGTTTCCCCGGATGACGGTTTACGAAAATGTGGCGTTTGCCATGCGTGCTGTCGGCGAAAGCCGGAGGAGCATTGCAAGAAAGGTGCCGCTGATTCTTTCGGTGGTGGGGTTAGAGAACAAGAGAGACCGTTTTCCCGCTGCTCTTTCGGGCGGGGAACAGCAGAGGGTGGCGTTGGCAAGAGCTCTTGCCAACAACCCGGAATATATCATTGCCGACGAGCCGACGGGAAACATTGACCCGGAGAGGAGCCGGGAGATTCTGGAGATGCTGATTAAGATCCACAGAATGGACAAGACGGTGGTCGTAGTGACCCACGAAAAGCATCTGGTGGAGGAATTTGACGAACGGGTTGTGACCATTTCAAAAGGGCGCGTGGTCGGCGACACCAAGGGAAGCTTCGGCAAGAACACGGGAAAGGAGGGCTGACAGCATGGGATACAGTCCTTTCTATTTCCTCGGGCAGGCCTTTAAGAATCTGAAAAGGAATTGCGGCACGGCCATTGCCTCGATGCTGGTGCTGGTAGCCTGTCTGTTGGTCACCGGAACATTTTATGCTTTAAACGAGAATATCAATTACAATCTGGAGAGCGTGGGCGGACTGAACCGGATTTTGGTGTATATAAATGAAGATTGCACGGACAGCCGGATCAGAGAAATCAAGGAGCAGGCCCAACAGCTGGAAAATGCCGCCTCGGTGCGGCTGATTACCAAGGAAGAGGCATTGGAAGATGAAATGAACAAATTGGGCGAAGAAAACGAGGATTTGTTCAAATGGCTGGAGGAGGGGGAGAATCCCTACAGAGCTTCCTTGGAGGTGGAATACAAAAACGGAGACCGGGTGGCGGAACTGGAGGAACAGCTGGGGGCCATTGACGGCGTGGATTCGGTGGCTTCGAGAAACGACCTGGCCTTGAAGGTCAATAATGTAAAAACGGCGGTCAGCAGAGTGTTTCTCGGCATGGTGGCGCTGTTGCTGGTCGTATCGATTTTTGTGATTGTGACCACAGTCCGACTGGCGTTGGCGAATCGCCGGAAGGAAATCGAGGTCATGCGCTATGTGGGCGCCACCGGATTTTTTATCACGACCCCCTTTTTAACGGAGGGCGTGCTCATCGGGCTCTTTTCCTCGCTGATTGCCTTTGGCTTGCAGCAGTATCTTTATTCTCTTCTGAGCTCCGGCGCAGGAAAGAATCTTTTCGGGTTGGTTTCCTTTCTGCCGGCCTCCCATTTTACAGGGCCTCTCGGGCTGCTGTTTCTGGCGGTCGGCGTGGGCGCAGGGCTTTTGGGAAGCGCAATTTCGCTGGGAAGATATCTGAAGGCATGAGGAATTTGTGAAAAGCAACAAAATTTTTGAGGAAAGAACGGAAGTGTACGGAGAAATGGTTGTGCGCGGCGGAGTGAACCATCAAATGCAGGGAAAAAGGAGCGGGCGTATAGGCAAAGCGGCTTGTTGCGTGGGACTGTGCCTTCTCATGCTTTTGGGAATAAACCGGTATGTGCCGGAGCAAAGCTACGGAGAAGTCACGGTTTCCGAAGAGGACATCGAAAATCTGCGGCAGAACCTGAAGGAAGTGGAGGAAGCCATCGACCGGCAGAAGGAGCATCTGTCTGAAATGAACAGAGACCTGTCCACAATGCAGATGGCTCTGACCAACTACGGCGCTCTGTTGAAGGAATACTATAAAGAAATTGAAGAGGCGCAAGAAAGAAAGACGGCTTTGGAGGAAGCCATAAGGAAGAATGTGAGCGACAATGCTCTGCTGACCGCAGAGCGGGAGGAGCTACACAAGGACTATTTGCGGACCTTGCGGGCACTGCGCGAGAACCGGGACACCACAACCCTGGAGTTGATCTTCGATTCCCGGAGCCTGGAGGAGTTTCTTTCGGGGCTGGAACGAGCAAAGGATCTGTCGGAATACAAGCAGAAGCTGCTTGAAAAGATGGATGAGAAATTTGAAAAGATCGATGCCGAGAAAGCAAAGCTGGAGCAGGGCCTGCAGGATCAGAACCTGCGCTACGAAAAGCTGGTGGAGTTAGGCAGACAGGCGGAAGAGAAGATTGCCGACACCGAAAGGGATCTGACCGAACTGGCCGCGGAAATTCTGGAAACCGAAAACCGGATCTTAGAATTGACCGAAACCACCGAAGAGGTGCAGAAAGAACTGACCGAGCTGATCCGGGAGCGGGAAAGACAGTTAGAGATCGAACGGCAGAAGGAGTTAGAGCGGCTGGAGGAGCTGGAGCGGCAAAAGGAGCGGGAGCGCTTGGCCAAGCAAACCCTGCTCTGGCCTTTGGAGTATCCCCTGAACCGGAGAGTAACCAGTCCCTTCGGCTACCGGTATCACCCCATCAGCGGCACCTATAAATTCCATTCGGGCGTGGATCTGGCCGGACCCAACAGCGGAGACATCTTCAACAATCCGGTCTATGCCGCCATGGACGGCACGGTGATCGCCTGTGTGGTGGATCGGGGAACCGTCAGTTACGGAACCTACATCGTCATCAGTCATAATGCGAACGAGCGCTACGGCGGAAGCATCAGCACGCTTTACGCACATTTGGAATCGGTGGCTGTAAAGGAAGGCGACAAAGTCACCCAAGGGCAGGTGATCGGCACGGTGGGCTCCACGGGAGCTTCCACAGGCCCCCACCTTCACTTTGAGGTGCGGAAAAACGGCGTGGTGACCGACCCCTTTGGGTACGAATTCATTCTGGAATTGAACGGCACGCCGGTGAACATAAAGGAGTATGTGACCGGAGTGTGATCCGACGGGAAGGAGATCCGATGAAGAAGCAATACACTCTCGGAAGATTTTTGCTTGTAGGCGGGGCCTGCCTTCTGGCGGCTGTTCTGCTGACCATGCAGTTCTGCTACCGATATATGTACCTGCTTCCCAAAGAGAAGCAGGAAAGGCAGTACGCGGAGCTTTCCCAACAGTTGGAGCTGGTCAACGCCGACGGCAAGAGCTATAAGAACCTGGCGGCGAAATTTCAGGCGGTCTATGAGCTGTACACAGAGAAAGAACTGACCGAGGCTGATGAGGAGGAACTGGAAAGGGAACTGTTAAAGGCCTTTGTTTCCCTTATAGGCGATCGGTATGCCGCATACTATACGGCAGAGGAGTACACCAGCCTCTTGAACAGCACCTCCGGCCAAAGTAAAGGCTATGGCATCACCATCACCAAAAATGCCACCGGCGGTATGGTGACTACCTATGTGGAAAAGGACAGCCCGGCGGAAAAAGCCGGATTCCGGGCGGGAGAGGAAATTCTCCGGGTCAACGGGCAGGCGCTTTCCCAGGTGGGCTACGACAAGGCGGCGGAAAGCATTGCCCAGGGCGAGCAGTGTACCTTTACGGTAAAACGGGAAGGCGTGGAGCACGATATACTTTTACAGAAGGAAGAAATTACCGTGTCCTCGGTTCATTTTGAATTGCGGGAGGGACAAATCGGGTATATCCGGATCCTGAGCTTTCGCAACAGCGGCGTGCAGGAATTCAAGCGGGCCGTGGACGCTTTGACAGAGGCGGGCGCAAAGGCGCTGATTCTGGATGTGCGCTCCAACGGCGGAGGAACCCTTACGGCGGTGCATAAGATGCTGGACTATCTGTTGCCCGATACGGACGCAGAGGGCGAAGAGCGGGTCGTGGTTTCCCTGACCGACAAAAGGAACAATGTGACCCAATATACCTGTTCGGATGAGCACGAGGTCGATCTGCCCATGGCGGTATTGACCAACCGGGGAACCGCCAGTGCGGCGGAACTGTTTGCGGCGGCCTTGAGAGACTGCGTCGGGGCAAAGCTGGTGGGAAAGACCACCTACGGCAAGGGTGTAGCTCAGGAGTCGGTTCTCTTAAAAGACGGCTCGGCGGTGAAGCTGACCTCTTCTGCTTTCCTGCCGCCTTCCGGCAAGAGCTTTGACGGAGTGGGCCTTGTGCCCGATTTGGAAACGGATGACAGCGGCGTGAACATCTATCTGGTGCCCTACGGGCAGGATCCGACCTATTCGGCGGCAGAAAAATTGCTTGAAGGCTGAAAATCTTCCGGTTTTTCCGGTTGAAAATCCCGGTTTTGGGAATAAAGGATTGTAAGAACAGAAATTGAATAATAGAATGGAGAAACGATCATGGCAAATGTGCAGTTGACCAAGGACGCAATCGAGAAGCTAAATCAGGAAGCGGAGTATCTGAAAGGATCCAAACGGGCAGAGCTTCAGGAGGGCATCGAGGTTGCAAAAAAATTGAGCGACGCCGAACAGAAGGAGGCCCACGACGAGTATGCGAAGAACGAGTCCCGCATTGCGGTGCTGGAGGAATTGATTGACGGAACATTCCAGAGAGAAGCGGCCAACCAGACCAGAACCGCCCAGCCGGTGAGAGTGACTTTGGAGGGCTTGATCAATCTGATGGCAGAGCTCGACTTCCTGCGTACCACCAAACGGCAGGAGATCAAGGAAGCCATCAAGATTGCGAAGGGCTTCGGCGACCTTTCGGAAAACAGCGAATACGACGAGGCCAGAGAAGAACAGGGCAAGATCGAGTCCCGGATCGTCGAGCTGGAAGAAATGCTCAAGAATGTGGATCTGATTGACGAAAGCGGCAATACGGATCAGGTCAATGTGGGCACCAAGGTGAGAATTTTCAACAAAACGAGAAACAAGGAAGTGGAGTATTATCTGGTGGGCTCCACCGAAGCGAATGCATCGCTGGGCAAGATTTCCGACCAGTCGCCTATAGGCAAAGCCATCATCGGAGAGAAGGTGGGCCGAGTGGTGCATGTGGAAGCGCCTGCCGGCGTGATGGAATTGGAAATTCTGGAAATCTCCAAGTAAGAGCGTCTGAAAAAGAAAGGAACTAGCAGAAATGGCAGAGAATCAAGTGCTGACATCGGCAGGCGAGGAGAAGGAGCTTTCGGAACTGTTGCAGATCCGCAGAGACAAGCTGAGCGCATTGGTGGAGGCCGGCCAAAACCCCTTTGAGCTTACCTCCTATCCGGTGGATGCCTATGCGCAGGAGGTGAAGGCTCAGTTTACCGACGGGGAGGAGAAGACCGTGCACATTGCCGGCAGAATGATGAGCCGTCGGATCATGGGCAAGGCCTCCTTTGCCCACATTATGGACCATTCCGGGGAGATTCAGATCTATGTGAAGCGGGATGATGTGGGGGAAGAGGCCTACAATCAGGGCTTTAAGAAATGGGACATCGGAGACATTCTGGGCGTGGAAGGCTTTGTTTTCCGCACCCAGACAGGAGAGATCTCCATCCATGCAACATCCCTCACCCTGCTCTCCAAATCCTTATTGCCGCTGCCCGAAAAATTCCACGGGCTGACCAATCAGGACCTGCGCTACAGACAGCGGTATGTGGACCTGATCATGAACCCGGAGGTGAAGGACACCTTTGTGAAGCGCTCCCGGATTCTGAGAGAGATCCGGTCCTACCTGGACAGCAAGGGCTTTTTAGAGGTGGATACGCCGATTCTCACTCCTTTTGAGATCGGCGCTTCGGCCCGTCCCTTCAAGACCCATCATAACACGCTGGATATGGATATGTATCTGCGCATTGAAACAGAGCTGTATCTGAAGAGACTGATCGTCGGCGGCTTTGACCGGGTGTATGAGGTGGGCAGAATCTTCCGGAACGAGGGCATGGATACAAAGCACAATCCGGAGTTTACGACCATTGAATTGTATCAGGCATACACCGATTATAAAGGGATGATGGACCTGGTCATTGAAATGAACACCATGCTGGCGGAGAAGATCTGCGGAAGTACGGTTATTACCTACCAGGGAAAGACCATTGATATGGGTCATTGGGAGAAGATGACCATGGTGGAGTCGGTGAGAAAATATGCCGGCGTGGATTACGATGACTGGAAGACCGACGAAGATGCCCGTGCGGCCGCCAAGGCCAAGCATGTGGAGGTTCCGGCGGATGCCACCAAGGGTACGGTTTTGGCGGAATTCTTCGATGCCTATGTGGAGGAACAGCTGATCCAGCCCACGATCATTTACGATTATCCGGTGGAAAACAGTCCCCTTGCCAAGAAAAAGCCCTCCAATCCGGCCTTTACCGAGCGGTTTGAGTATTTTATCAATGCCACCGAATTCGGAAACGCTTTTTCCGAGCTGAACGACCCGATCGATCAGAAGGAGCGGTTTGAGCGGCAGGTAGCCAATAAGAGAAAGGAAGATCCCAACACCACGGCTCAGGTGGACTACGACTATGTGACCGCATTGGAATACGGTCTTGCGCCCACCGGAGGCTTGGGCTTCGGCATTGACCGTCTGGTGATGCTTCTGACCGACAGCGCTTCCATTCGGGACGTGTTGCTCTTCCCCACCATGAAGCCTGCCGACAGCGAGGGACGGCCCACAGCCGGAGCCGCACAGGAGCCTGCAAAGGGAAGCTCCGGGGCAGAGACGGCTTGTGCCGAAACCGTGGTTCCGGCGCCGGCGGCAGAAAAAATTGATTTTTCCAATGTGGAGATCGAGCCGTTGTTCAAGGAGTATGTGGATTTTGAAACCTTCAGCAGATCGGATTTCCGTGCGGTAAAGGTCCTTGCCTGCGAGGCAGTGCCCAAGTCCAAGAAGCTGTTGAAGTTCACACTGGATGACGGAACGGGCACGGATCGGATCATCCTGTCGGGCATCCATGCCTTCTATGAGCCGGAGGAATTGGTGGGCAAAACCTGCATCGCCATCACCAATCTGCCGCCCCGTCCCATGATGGGCATTGATTCCTGCGGAATGCTGATTTCCGCCGTTCATGAGGAAAAGGGAGAAGAGAAGCTCCATTTGCTGATGGTGGACGACCATATTCCCGCCGGGGCGAAATTGTATTGAGCAACGGGAAATGGGTATTTGAAGCAAAAAGCCAAGCCAACCGCTTTCAGGGCGGAAGGCTTGGCTTTTGAAGTTCTGTGCAAAGAGGGAAAAAGCGAAGCGGGGAGCTCTCTTGCCGATGGGTGTTTTCGGGAAAGCGCTGCCTTTTCCGGCTCCGCTCTTTTTTCGGATTTCGGTTGGCGCTTCAGACCGTTTGCTCTCCGGTGAATATCCGGTCGAAAATCAGGCAGGCACCGCCGAGGAGCGGGGCGTCCGCGCCAAAGGAGGAGCGGAGAACGGAAACGGTTTTGTAGCCCTTTGAAAGGATTCGGCTGTTGAGGAGAGTTTCCAGCATGGAAAGGATGCTGTCGGGCAGGTAGATACCCTCATGGCCGATGACGATGCTTTGCAGATCCAGCATATTTACCGTATTGACCAAGGCCACGGCCAACTTTTCGGTGATGTCGGTGAACACGGTTTTCGCCGCCGGAATTTCGGCATAGCGGGCAAAGTCCTTGGGCAGAACCGGATGTCCCAGCGCTTTTTCAAGGCGTGCGGTGATCACGGGAATGTTGGCATAAACCTCCAGACACCCCCGGTTTCCGCAGTTGCAGACCGGTCCTTCGCATTGGATGCTCATGTGACCGATTTCACCCACGGATTTGCAGCCCAGCTTACAGGGATGCCCGTCGAGAATAATGCCGGCTCCGATTCCATTGGTAATGCCCACATACATGAAGCTGTCCGTCACCCTCCCGATACCGTAAAAATGCTCGGCAATTGCGGCGGCGTTCATATCATTTTCAAGATAAACCGGAAGATGGTATCGGTTCATCAGCAGTTCTGCCACAGGATAATCGGTGATGCCGTAAAAGTTTGTCGGGTCCAAGATCACGCCGGTGGAGGGATTCAAAGGGCCGACAGCGGATACGCCGATGCCGAGAAATTTTCTTTCGGGAAACGCTTCGGCGGTGAATCGGAGAGCCTTGTCGCAAAGGCTGAAGATTTTTTCTTCAAGAGAGCTTTTGGATTCGTTTTTCAGGGGAATGCTTTCGGAAAACAGACGGTCCAGCCTGAAGGAGCAGACAATGACCGCCAGCTCGTTTCTGGAGATATAAAGGCCCAGGGAAACAGGCGATTGAGCGGAGATTTCAAGAAAGGTCGGTGCCCGGCCAACGCCCGGAGCACTTTCGCCTTTTCCTTCAACGATATACCCGTCCTCGATCAGCTCCCCCACGATTTTGGTGATTGCCATCTTGGTCAGGCCGATTTTTTTGGTAATGTCTGCTCTGGAAAGCTGCTTGCCCGCAATAAGACGCAATACAATTCCGCGGTTTCTGTTTTTGGTTCGGACGCTGTTGTATCCGGTGCGTTCGCTCATAATCATGAATCCTTTCAAAGCTGTGTTTTTGTGAAAGTAAGGAAAACACCGGAAAACCGGCGGCATTTGTGACCGAATGCGTCCTCTTTCGCTGACTTACGACGATTATACCATGTATTTTTGAACAAATGATGAAGAAGCCCCTGAATTTTCCTTGTGCACTATTACTGTTTTTGGGAGAAAAAATTGTCTATTTTAATGATTGACACCCCAAAAAAAGCGTGCTATACTCTAAAAGTAAACGAAGTTTACAAATTAGAGAAGGAGAACTGAAAAATGAAAAGATTTCAGAATGGCGTTTCCGTTTTACTCGCAATTCTGGTCATGCTGTCCTCTGTTGCCACATGGGCAGTGTTTGCAGAAGGCGAATTCGCTTTAACGGCTGTGGACGGCACAGCCGGGAACAGCGGAGAAGGATTGGATAAGCTGTTTGACGGCGACCTTGAAAGTAAATATTGCACCATGAATGACACGGCATATGTTGTGGCGAAGTTTTCTTCCGCCCAGCCGATCAATGCGTATTCCCTTACATCTGCGGATCAGTCGGCCAGAGACCCTGCCGCATGGGTTTTCTACGGCTCCAACGACGGGGAAAGCTGGACGGAGTTGGACAGCCGCAGCGAGGAAACCTTCGCAATGAGATGGTGGACGAATACCTATTATTTTGAAAATGAAACTTCCTATATGTACTATAAGCTTTCAATTACCGAGAATCAGGGCATCGATCCGTATGGCTACGATATTCTGGCTCTTGCCGAGCTGTCGGTTGCGATTTCCGAACCGGAAGAGGATAACCGGATTTATATCGATTCCTCTACGGCAGAGGGAACCGAAGGAAACGGAAGTCATTCGATCGACAAACTGTTTGACGGCATTCTTAGCACCAAGTATCTGGTCATGGACAAGACGGCCGCGGTTTGGTTCTCGCTGAACAAGGCAACGGCGATCAATTGCTATAAGCTGACCTCCGGCGACGACCAGCCGGCAAGGGATCCTTCTGCTTGGACCTTCTACGGCTCCAACGACGGGGCAAACTGGACGGAGTTAGACAGCCGTTCCGGTGAGAGCTTTGCGCAAAGAAACTTTGAGATGGTTTACTATTTCGAGAATACTACGGAATATCTCTGGTTCAAGCTGGATATCACGGGCAACAACGGCGTGGATGACTTCGGATTGGACATTCTCCAGCTGGCCGAGCTCTCGGTCGCTGTGGAAGATTCCCAAGAAGATACGAGAATTCTGGTGGATACGGCCACGATTCAGGCTACCGAAGCGAACAGCACGAGCGAGTCGGCGGAGAAGCTGTTCGACGGCAATATAAGTACAAAATATCTGACCAAGAGTTCGTCGGCAGAAGTGATCTTTGCTTTGACCGCCGCAAGGGCAATCAATACCTATACAATGACCTGCACGACCGACTGGGCGTCGAGATACCCGACCGCATGGACCTTCTACGGGTCTGTGGACGGTACAGACTGGGTGGAGCTGGACCGGCGTTCGGGAGAGGGCGCTGTGGCCATTTCCGGGGCTGCCTCCTATACTTTTGAAAATACAGTTGAATACAAGTGGTTCAAACTGGAGATTTCCGATAACGGCGGAAATACCTATACAGGCCTTGCCGAGTTTTCGGTTTCGATCAGCGACAGTCCGGCTGTCACGGACAGACAGGTGTTTGTACAGGATTCAACGGTCACGGCTACAGAACCTTATGGCTCCAATCCCGCTTCGTCCCTCTTTGACGGTCAGCTGGAAAGCAGCCGGTATTTAGTGGCCGGCACTTCCGCAACGGTAACCTTTGCTTTGACGAATGCCGCAGCTGTGAATCGCTATATTCTGTTCAGCGCCAACGATCATAGCGAAAGAACGCCTTCGGACTTCACCCTTTCGGCCTCTAACGACGGAGAAAGCTGGGTGGTTCTGGATGAGCAGACGGGAGCAGCCTGGGGTACGAATGATCTTTTCTGCGGGCATGTGTTCACGTTTGAGAATTCTGTGGCTTATAAGTGGTATAAGCTGGAGGTGACGGCTGTCCGGTCGGGCAGTTACCTGGCTTTGTCCGAAATTTCACTCTTTGCCTCCTCTCCCTCCGAAGGAGCGGATATATATGTTCCCTCCGGCGTGGAAAGTGTTGCAGGAGTTCTCGAAAGCTCGGTGTTGCGGAGTCTGATTCTCAAAAACACCCTGCTCAGCGCATCCGATGCCGTTGCATTTGATTCGCTGGGAGCCTTGACTGTTTACTGTCATAAGCGCACGGACGGTATGGATACGGTGGCTTCTTCCCTTGCGGGAAAGGAAAATGTGACCGTGAAAAACCTTCTGTCGGTGGTTACGGATGTAAAGGTCGGAGTGAAGGCGGGAAGGAATATAGTTACCGGACTTGGATGTATTACGGCGGAAGATCTGGACTATGAAACGCTTTCACTTGTGATGACCTTCAAGCTGGGCGACGATATTGTAAAGCAAAAGGAGATCGGTGTCCGGTCGGTATATGAGACGATCTCCGGTTATGCGACTACCAGTGCCGACATCGCCACTGTGCTGGGTATCGATTTTGTAGAAGGCAGATATCTGTTCGGCCTTTCGGTCTGCGGCGTGCCTGCGGGTGCGTATGATGTGGAAGTTCAGGCTGTGGGCACGGTCAAGGGCGCAGACGGCACGCCTGTGGAGATCTGCAGCGAAGTTTATGCCGAAAGCATCCTGGTTCCGGCACTCTGATTTCAAAAATTAAAGATTACAGTGATTGTATAGGCGGCGGTTTTTTAGAATCGCCGCCTATACAAACGGCAGAAAATCCGACATTTGTGATTTTGCATGGAATTGATAAAGAAATATTGTCGGTTTGCACAATTGACAATCGGTACTTTTCTTGGTATACTGAAGTAAGTAAACTGAGTTTACAAATAATGGTCATGCAAAGGATCTGCAATCGCAGAGAAACAAGCAGGGCTCAGGAGAGAGGAAAACAGAAATGAGCAAAAAAACGAGGGGCATAGTTGCAATGCTGATGACCGGGGTCATGGTGCTTTTCCCGACGATGACAGCCCTTTCGGGCGTTTTTTCCTTTGCTTCGGATACGGAGGAGGAAATGTTGTTTCAAACATCTTTTGAAAAAGGCGAAGAAGAGATCGTGGGCAAGAGCCAGGGAGAATCCGGCGTGATTCAAACGGCATACGGCATCAAGGGAAAGGGCTTTGAGGTCCGGCTTGACAGTGTTCAGGGCGTGGAGGACTATCTGGGCAGCGAGAACAAATTCAACCTTTTCGACGGAAAAACCTCCACCAAGTTTCTGACCAATCACCCTTCCGGCGCCATCTGGTTTGCTCTCAAGGAGCCTTCGGTGGTCAATACATACGAGCTGGCGAGTGCAAACGACGAACCGGGAAGAGACCCGAAGAGCTGGGTGCTTTACGGTTCCCGGAACGGATCCGACTGGACGGTGCTGGACGAAAGAAAAGGGGAAACCTTTACCGGCCGATTCCAGACCAAGAAATTTTATTTTGACAATACACTTTCCTACGAATGGTACAAACTGGAGGTGAAAGAAAACTGCGGAGCGGGGATGCTTCAGTTTTCTTCTCTGGAATTGTATTATTCTGAAGGAGATGAAGGGGGGGACGAGGTTTCCGTGGACTTTTCCACGCTGACCGGAACGACGCCGGACAGCGCCACACAGGGGTTTTCCTGCCTTTTTGACGGTGATGTCAGCACCAAATATCTGACGAGAAGCAATCAGGCAAAGATAACCTTTGCGCTGAACAAAGCGGCGGTCATCAAACGGTATGCCATCACCTCGGCCAATGACCATGAGCCCCGAGACCCGAAAGACTGGATTCTCAGCGGCTCTAACGACGGAAACTCGTGGGTCGAGCTGGATCGCCGTACCGGCGAGGACTTTGCCGGCCGTTTTACCGCCAACGAATACCGGATTTCCCAGCCTGCTTCCTATCTCTGGTATAAGCTCGAGATTACCGACAACCACGGGAAAGATGCCGTGGGGCTGACCATCGTGCAGATGGCCGAGCTGACGCTTTACACCACGGAGGAAGACAGCGGCTCGGGTTCAACGGAAGAAATCGACCCCAACAGTCCTTTTTCGGTTGTGGAAAGCGCGGTGAAGGGCACGGCGGAGATTTCGCAGGCAGAAGGCAAAAAGAATCTTTTTGACGGGCAGGAAGCCACCAAAGCCGTCTTTTCCGCAAAGAGCTTCTGGGTGTCCTTCCGGGTGAACCGGGCGGATACGGTGACGGCGTATTCGATGACCTCGGCCAACGACTGGGCGAACAGGGATCCGAAAAACTGGACGGTGTATGGCTCCAATGACGGAGAAAGCTGGACGGTCATTGACGAAAAGACGGACATGGTCTTTTCGGGAAGATACGAAACAAAGATTTTCCGACTGGCGACACCCGTTTCCTATCTGTATTATAAGCTGGAGGTCAAAGAAAACGCCGGAAACCCCACCTATACCCAGCTTTCCGATTTTATTCTGATGACCTCTGCGGAAATGCCCGAGCCTGTGCCGGGCATGACGGCAAAGAAGGATTTCGGCCCGACCCAGACCGACACGGGAAAGCCGGGCTCCTGGACGGGAAACAGCTGTCTTGCAGTATACGGGGAACAGAATCAAACAGAGGGAACCTATGCCAGAGTCACCCTTTTTGAGGGACTGACTATACCGGTGACCCGCTATACTACCTTCAGCTATCTCATATTCCCGGGCCTGTTCAACATCAAGACCTACGACTATGAGTATACCTCCTGCAGAGTGATGATCGACCTCCATTTCACGGACGGCACGGTGCTTTCCGGAATGAATGCACTGGATCAGCATGGGTCGGTGATGAGCCCGGCGGGTCAGGTGGCCGGAGAGTGCCTTGTGACCGAGCAGTGGAATTACATTGAAAGCTGTATCGGCGATGTGGCATCGGGCAAGACCATTGACCGGATCGATGTGTATTTCTCCATGGAGCAGGCGGAGGATGCCTCCAAGTTCATCACCTTCTTTGACGATGTGAAGATCGAGAACAAAGAGCCGGTGGTCTGCGAGCACCTTTCGGGCTACATCAACATTCTTCGCGGCACCAACAACGACAGCGCCTTTTCAAGAGGCCTTTGCACTCCCGCAGTCACGGTTCCGAACGGATTCAATTTCTATTCACCCGTGACCAACCCGTCCAAGAATACCGCCTGCTACAACTATCAGGTCAACGGGGAGAACAATCCTCTGGATTCGATCACGGTGACGCATGCTCCCTCTTACTGGCTTTCCTCCTACGGAACCTGGCAGTTCATGGCGAATACCAGTGTTGATGGAAGCGGCAGCGTGACGGCGGCGATGATCTCCTCCGATGCCCGGAAGGCCAAATTTACGCACGAAAACGAAGTTGCACACGCCCACTACTACAGCGTGACGCTGAATGAGGGAACGGCGGCTTCAGGGGTGAAAATCGAAGTGGTTCCCACCTCCCACGCCGCATATATCCGCTTCACCTTCCCGGCGGACGCAGAGAATGCGAATGTGATTTTCGACAGTCTGTGGGGAACGGGAACGCTGACCTTCGGAGAGGATGGCCAATCCTTTAAGGCCCAGACCAACCACACTTCCGCCGGCGGAGGAAAGATGTATGTGGTGGGCAGGTTCGACAGCGCCTGGGCAAAGGCGAAGACTGTGGGCACCAAGCAGGGACTGGTTTCCTTTGAAAAGGGAACGACTGTTGTGACCATGAAAATTGCCACCTCCTTCCTCAGCTATGAGCAGGCAGAGCACAGTATGGCGCTGGAGATCGGAAGCAAAGATTTCAAGGGTGTTTTTGCGGCAGCACAGGGCGCCTGGGATGCGCTTTGCGGCAGATTTGAAATTGAGGGCGCCAGCTTTACGCAATTGCAGACCTTCTATTCCTGCCTTTACAGAATGTATGCCTATCCGAATCTGTATTCCGAAAACGAAGGAACCAACGAGAACCCGGTGTGGGTGTATGCTTCTCCTTACAAGAACGGGGCAAAGACAAAGGGCATTCTCTATACCAACAACGGTTTCTGGGATACCTACAGAACCACATGGGCGGGTTATGCGCTCTTTACTTCGGAGAAAGACGGAGAACTGTTAAACGGCATTGTGCAGCACTATATCGATTCCGGCTGGATCCCCCGTTGGATCTGTCCCGGAGCGGTAAACTGTATGGTGGGGACCTCCAGCGATATTATCTTTGCCGACGCCTTCCTCAAGGGCATTGATTTCAACTATGAAAAGGCCTGGGAATCCATGGTGGAAAACGCCTCTGCGGTGTCCTCCAGCCTGACGAACGGCGGCAGACCCGACAACAATATCGCACCGTTCCTGGGATATGTTCCCAACTCCACGGGAGAGGGCTATTCCTCTTCCATCGAGGGCTATATCAACGATTACGGCCTTTACAGAATGGCGGAAAAGATGGGTCTTGAGAGCCAGGCGGAATACTATCTCAACCGCTGTCTCAAATATGGGGGACTGTACAATGCGGAAGCCGGATTCTTCATGGGAAAATCAAAGGACGGCGTTTTTTCGGCGACGGCCAAGAACTATGACCCGGCACAGTGGGGCGGTCCCAAGGGCGACTACACCGAATCGGTGGGTTGGGTCAACGCATTCCCGGCGGTCTTTGACGGGGAGGGCCTTGTGAACCTTTACGGCGGCAGAGAAGCGCTGGCGGCCAAGCTGAACGAGCTGTTTGACGACAGCATGGAAAGCATGAAGAAGGTAGTCACCGGCATCGGGCACGAAATATGCGAGTTCAAGGAAGTCAAAATGGGTCAGTATGAGCATAACAACCAGCCGGCCCATCATGTGATCTATACCTACGCCTTTTCCAGCGAGCCCTATCGGGTACAGGAATACACCAGGGAGGTGTTGCGCCATGTCTATGTGGGTTCCGAAATCGGCCAGGGCTACCCCGGCGATGAGGACAACGGCGAGATGTCAGCCTGGTATGTCTTCAATGCTCTGGGCTTCTACCCGTATTGTCTGGCTTCCGGAGAGTATGTGATCGGCTCGCCGCTTTACGATAAGGTCACCGTGCATCTGGATAACGGCAAAGATATTGTCATCATTGCGCAGAACAATTCCGGCGAGAATGTGTATATTCAATCGGCCACGGTGAACGGACAGCCGTACAACAGCATGGTGCTCCGTCATGAAGACCTGACCAACGGTTGTACCATTGTGTTCAATATGGGTTCAACACCCTCCTCCTTCGGCTCCGGCGACGGCGCAAAGCCGGCTTCGCTTTCCACAGTGACCGAACTATCCAAGGCGAAAAACGATGTGCTTGACGGAGCAACCGTAACAGAAAAGGCATATACCTCCTCTTCTGAAATCACGGCAAATACCCAGGTGTTTACGGAGATTGCTTCTGCGTCCAAGCTGTTTGACGGAAACAGCGGCACCAATGCGGCAATCACAGACGGACAAACGGTTGTGGTGACCGGAAAGGAGCTTTCCAGGGTGTCACTTCTGACGGTTGCCTGCGATACGGTCCAAACAGCACCGAAGGGGCTTCGGCTGGAGGCATCCGCAAACGGGACGGACTGGAAAACGCTGATAGAAGAAACAAATGTGACATTCCTGTTCAACAAGTCGATTCTTCCTTTTTCGGTTCCCGAAGGGCTTCGGGGAAGCTATGCAGTCTACCGCATCACTTTGACAGGCGGGACCAAGCTTGCAGAGTTGGAACTGATCGGAGAAAAGGGACTTTCCGGAGAATCCGAGGATCCCTTTGAAAAAGAGGAGCACAGCTTTTGCCCCTGGACGGAAGCGGATTCCGTGTACCATAAAAAGACCTGTGCCGAATGCGGGGAAGAGGTTTTGGAACAGCATCGCTTCACCGAGTGGACGGCGAGCGACGAGTACCCGGATATGGAAACACGCCAATGTACCGTCTGCTCCTACAGCGAAAACCGCGATGTGGCGCCGGTGACACCGAGCGAAACGCCCAGCGAGACACCCAGTGAGACACCCAGCGAGACACCAAGTGAGTCACCGAGCGAAACTCCGACCGAAACGCCCACTGAAACACCCAGCGAAACTCCGACCGAAACGCCTACCGAAACACCGGCAGAAACGCCCGGCGGAGCTTCGGCCAGCCCGGACGGTGACAGTTCTTCTCGGAAAGACGGTTCCGGCAGCATGGAAGAACCGCAGGAATCGGAGGGATTCCCGGTGACCGCCGTGGTAATCGGCGCTTCTGCTTTCCTTCTGATCGATGCGGCTGTTGCCACATTCGTGCTCCTGAAGAAGAAAAAGAAGAAATAAAGCGGGAGGAAGCCGCTGCTGCGCCCGGAACAGCCGGTTGCGTCGGCCGGCAGATGCCGGAGGGACCCTTCCGGAAGGTCGTAACCTTTTATTAAAGAAGGCTGA
>DPGD01000028.1 GCA_003522145.1 Clostridiales bacterium
CAGGGAGTGGGACAGCGTCCCACGAAAATTATAAATCTTTTTATAAGGAACAAGGCGGCCAAAAGTAGGAGTGAGACGGAAATACGGAGTTTCCGCAAAAGGACTTGACTTTTTTCTCTGCAATTTGTTATAATTGTTCATCCGTACAGTGTTGGAAGCTGGGCGTATAGGAGGAATGAAGATGAAAAAGAGATTGGTACGCATTTTTTCCTTGATTTTTTCGGTCATTTTGTTGTTTCCTGCGGGTGGTGTTTTTCCGGTAAACGGAGAGACCGATCTACTGGTTTACGAGTTTTCCGGTATTCATCGGGAGGAACCCGGCTATGGAGAGGGGACGATCACGCTGACCCCCGGAGAGGGTGCTCCAAAGAGCGGGTACTATGCCTTTTGCTTTGCTGACGAAGAGGGGGCGCTTTCCGGCTATGAAGCGATAGCACTGGAGAAGGTTTCGGCAAAGATAACCGTAAAAATGCCGGCAGGGACATTGATTCCGTCTCAAGCGACAAAGGTTGCAGTGTTTCATTCGTCCGGGAAACAAGTGAAAGACACGGCGCTGTCTGCGGCTTTTGCGGTGTGGGATATTCCGGAGGAAAAGCGTCTGGAGCCGGGAGAAGTGCAGGGGAGCTTTGCCTCGGTATCGGATGTACACATGAACTATGATGACAATGGCTTTGGCGCTTCTGCCAAGTGGACGGCGGCGTTGAAGTTTTTCGGGGAAAAGAAGATGGAAATGGTGGTTGTTTCCGGAGATATTACCGAGAACGGGGAAGCGCTCAACTATAAGCGCTACAACGATGCCATAGCAGCTTCGGGATATCCGAAAGAGCAGATTTATGAAGCAAGGGGAAACCATGATTCTCAGGGAAACCGGCTGTTTTTGATAAACACCATGGGAGAGGACGAATGCCGACCGTATGCAGATTCCCCCTATTTTTACCTTTTGAAAGAGGGAAAGCCGGGTCAGAAAGACAATTTATTCATTTTTATGGCGCAGGAGCTTTCATCTGTGGCCGCCACTCCGGATGAAGACAATTTTTCTGATGCCCAGTTGGATTGGTTGGAGGATTTGCTCTGTACTTACAGCGGGACAGATACCAATATTTTTCTGGTGGAGCACTCTCTGATTCACAATTTCGGACCGGGGGATAAATATGACGGCACCTATGTGCAGCCGATCCTGTTTACCGATAAGTATCAAAACAATTTGCGCTTTAAGCAACTGCTGACAGAATACAAGGAAGTTATTCTCATGTCGGGGCACACCCATCTGTCTCTTTATGACTGGCAGAACTATTCTGACGAGAACGGCACGGCCTGCCGGATGATTCACAACAGTTCTACTGCCCAGCCCCGGTGTTATGTGGGCAACAGCATCAGCTACAACAGCAACGGCAAAACCACAGAGACTTACGGCAGCGAGGGATATTTGGTCTATATTTATGAGGATTATATCACCTACATCGGATACAATCTCTCCACCAAAGAGATCATCCCCAAGGCATCCTTTTTGATTTCATCCTACAGCGAACTGCGGGAAGAGGCACGGTCTGTGGAAGTAACGGCGCAGCCTTTTAAAACCGAATATAAGCCGGGAGAGTTTTTTGATCCTTTCGGAATGGAGGTAACGGCAGAACTGGCAGACGGGAGTCGCCGGAAGGTGGACGGCTGGACGGTGCGGCAGACCTGCTCGTTGAAAGAAGGACAGACGGAAGTAGAGATCCTTTACGGCACTGTAAAACCGGCAAAGGTTCGGATTCTTGTAAAAAGCAGTGCGAAGGAGCAGGATTTTGAGGGCACGGGCAGTCACGAAGATCCCTATCTGATTTCCACGCCCGAGGACTTCAAGAAACTGACGGATCTGTTCAACGCTTCGGTTTCCTCTTCGGAAATATACGGTGAAGGCAGGTTCTACCGTCAAACGGCGGATATTGATATGACCGGAGTTGAAGGCTATGCCGGGACTCCGGCAAACGGAAATTCCAAGCGATATTTCGGCGGAAACTATGATGGCGACGGCTACACGCTGACCGTGGATCTGAAAGGAAACGATCAGACTTCGATTTTTCCGTATGTGTACGGGGTGTTTACCAATCTGGTTCTGAAGGGACGGATTTCCTCTCCCGGAAGCGCCCAGCCTTTTCGTACATTGCAAACCGGTTCAGTGATCGCCAACAGTGTGATTGCTTTGGAAACCGAGAGCGCTCTTGCGCACGGACTGTGTTATTCCAACTACGGAACGATCTTCAATGTTTATGTGGGCGGAACGGCAGGAAAAGTGTTTTGCTCTACAGATAAGGGCAGCGTATATCTGAACGCGTTCTATGAGGTGAAGGATCAAAACGGAAATGCGCTCACCGCATCCAACGGTACGAAAAAAGCATTTTCCCAAGCGCTTTCCCTTCTGGCAGATCAAACCTCCCCAACCGTTGAAAAGGGCTTGCAGGCAATGAGGGAGAACAACGGCGGATTTTCCGTTCACGATCTCTGCCCGGTGAAGGGAGAGGCCTTTGAGCACTTGGGTGCCAAAGAGGTCGAAGGGGGCGCATCTGATCCGTCCCTTCCTCCGGAAAAGACTTTCAGGCTGTTGCCCTGCCAGGAAGGCTTTGTCCTTCGGCAGAAAAACGGAAAGGCAGAGACTCTGTTGATGCTCAAATTGGAGGATGGACAGGATGAAAGTCTTGAGAGAACGCTTTTTAAAGAAGAGGGTCTGACATACATTCTGACGATCGATGGCATCACGAAAGAGGTGGTGCCGACAGAGGCTTTGGGCAGACTGGCACTGGTATTCCGGACCGGAGACTTTTTCAGGCCCGAAACCGAGGGCAAGAAGTATTCCCTTTCCTTGGTGGTGAAAAAAGGAGATATGGTACTTTTTGAAGGCGAGACCAAGGTCTTCAGAAAGGGAGAGCTGAAAGAGGATCGTTTGCCGGGAGAGCAAAAGGCAGAAAATGTACAATTGGATTTTCAAACGGGAGAACTGAGCTTCGGGCTGACCGGAAAAGTGAGGGAAGGCGACCGGGCCTGTGTCACTCTGAGGGCAGGCGGAAAGGAAACGACGCTGACGGTGCCGTTTACCGAAAAGGCCGGGGGACGGTATGCACTGTCCCTGAAAGCGGCGTTGGAGGAATTGCCCGCCGATGCCCGGTGTACTGTTTCGTTGACGATTCAGCAGGGTGACAGCGAAACGGCAACAGTGGCATCCTTTTCGGTGGGGCGAACGCCCAAAAATTCGCCGGTTGTGCCCACGCCGACACCGGAACCTACGCCTTCCTTCACAGGGACCGACAAAACATCCATTCCGCCAGAGGTTTCCCCTGCTTCCAGAGCGGAATCGGATTCTTTGGAAGAGGGAAGCTCTGCGGCTTTGGTCTTTGTGTGGATTGGAATCGGTGTGATTTGCGGAATTCTTCTGGTGATGGGCATCGTGCTTTGGTCAAAGAAAAAAGGAATGAGTCAGAAGGATACCGAAAGGAAAAAGAAGCCATAACGGGCATTTTAAAGATGCGTTTGTCGATATTCGGGGGATCGCCTGGGATCGGATTGTTCCGGTTTTCGGCGGCCCCCTGTTTTTTCCGAGAAAAAATTGTGAAAAAAACTCTATGAATCCAAAAAAATGAAAAAAAGCTGAAACCTATCGGAAAAAACAGACACTTACAGGATGAAGAGCAAGAAAGGGTTCCAAACCATGGAAGATGAAAAAATCGTGGAACTATACCTTCTGCGGAACGAAGAGGCGTTGGGAGCCTCCAAAGTGAAATACGGCAGGATGCTTTTGGGTCTTTCTCAAGCGCTTTTGTGGAACAGAGAGGATTCCGAAGAGTGCGAGAACGACACCTATCTGACCGCATGGAACCGGATTCCGCCCGACAGACCCTCGTTTCTCGGTGCCTATCTTTCCAAGATCGTCCGCTATCTTTCCTTGAATCTTCTGCGAAAGCGCAACGCCGGAAAGCGTCCGGAGACTTCTTTGGTTCTGGAAGAACTGGAGGAGTGCATTCCTTCCTCGGAAACGGTGGAGAGTGCGCTGGAGGCCGGGTGTTTGCGGGAGGCCATTGATCGGTTTCTCGGCACTTTGCCGGCAGAGAGCCGGGCGGTGTTCCTGCGGCGGTATTTCTATGCGGAGCCGGTGCAGAGGATCGCCTTCGAGCTGGGCTTTACCCAAGGAAAGGTGAAAACCCTGTTGTTCCGGGCGAGGGGACAGCTGAAAGCTCTTCTTGAAAAGGAGGAATTGCTGTGAAAAAAGAAGAAAAAGCATTTTTCCTTTTTGAGGAGCTTTCCGGTGTGTCGGAAGAGCGGCTGGAGGAAGCAAGGCTTTACGGTATCCGCCGCAGAAATTTGCAGAGGTTCCGAAGATCTCTGGCGGTTCTGGCGGCGGCGCTGGCGGTGTCTCTGGTGGTCTTGGTAGGTGTTCCGGCTTTCCGGACCTGGTACAAAGATTTTCTTGACCGTTCCTCACCAAATGACCGTTCGCCCGAGATTCTTTCGGAAGAGGAAGTGGAAGGACGCCTTTTTTCGGGAGAACCCATGCTGGTCCGACAGAAAGAGGGCAGCGAAGTTTACGAGGCGGTCGTTCTGAGCAAAAGTCAGTTTGAAACCATTTCCCGGGAAATGGAGAACCCGGAGGGGGAGATTCCGCCGGAAGAGGGAGAGGTTCGGAATCAAAAGCTCTGGGTGCTTTCCGGAAACGGAACGGTGTTCACGCCCTGCCTGAAAAAATCGGAAGGAAATCTGCATTTTTCATTGTTTGATTACCGGGACGAAGTGGTGCCGAATCAAGCTCTTCAGAATCTGTTCGGTGAATTGTTTGAAGAAGGAGATGAATGATGAAAAAAAGAATACTCGTACTTGGTGCATTCCTGGCTCTTCTTGCCACACTGCTTTCCTCCTGCGGGGCGTATGCCCCAAAAGGGGAAATTGCCGGTCCAGACGGTGCGGAGGATCAAATGAATTTTGCGCCGGATGCTCCGGCTGAGGAAGTTGAAGCCAAGCCCGAGGCTTCGGAAGCGGCGGGGGACGACGAAGGACCCCGAAAGATATTGGAAAATTCTTTTGTGGATGCAGCCGTTCATCCGGTTTCAACCTTTTCCACCGATGTGGACACCGCTTCTTATTCCCTGTTCCGGCGCCTGGTGCAGAAGGGATATACTCTTGAGGAATTGAAGGCGACCGCCGGCGGCTGTTTGCGGACCGAAGAAATGGTCAATTATTTTTCCTATACCTGCCCCGAACCCACCGAGGGAATCTTTGGGATAAAGGCAACGGTTGCACCTTCGCCCTATAATGATACAACGCTTCTGATGCTGACCCTTGCCACCCAAAAGACCGAATCCTCCAAGAAGAACAATCTGGTGTTTCTCATTGATGTATCCGGTTCCATGATGTCAGAGGATAAATTGCCGTTGCTGAAAAAGGCCTTCTCCTATCTGGTGGGACGGTTGGACGGCGATGACACCGTGTCGATTGTCACCTATTCCGGAAAGGAAGAGGTGGTTCTGGACGGTTGCAGCGGAAGCAAGAGCGAAAGGATTCTGCAGGCGGTAAACGGGCTGTCGGCCGGCGGCTCCACAAACGGGGAGGCCGGACTGAAAATGGCCTATCGGTTGGTGGAAGCCCATTATATTCCCGACGGAAACAACCGGATATTCCTGGCCTCTGACGGAGACCTGAATGTGGGGGCCTCTTCGGTGGAGGAAGTCCGGGAATTGGTTTCCGAAAAGAAAAAATCGGGGGTGTACCTGTCGGTGCTGGGCTTCGGCGAGGGCAACTACCGGGACGATATGATGGAGAGCATTGCCGACAACGGAAATGGAGTATACCATTATGTGGACAGCGATGCGGAAGCCGAAAAGATTTTCGGCGAAGACCTTTTTGCAAACCTTTATCCGGTGGCGGACGATGTGAAACTGCAGCTGACCTTCCGTCCGGAGGTGGTGGCGCAGTACCGTCTGGTGGGCTATGAAAACAGAATTCTTTCCGAAGAGGATTTCAAAGACGACCAGAAGGATGCGGGCGAACTGGGCGCAGGACACTGCGTCACCGTATTCTATGAGCTGAAGCTGCGGGAGCGCACCGAGGAATCTGCCGAACTGCCTTTTGCCGAGCTTGCCATTCGTTGGAAGGAGCCGGGAGAGACCAAGAGCAAGGAAAAGAGCTTCACTCTGGAGCAGGAGCTTTATACGGAGAACCCCGATGAGGATTTCCTTTTCGCCACGGCGGTGGTGGAATGCTCCGCACTTTTGCGGGACAGCGCTTATAAGGGAAATGCCTCCTTTGAGAATATACGGGCACGGCTGGCCAAGCTGAATCTGGAAAAGGATTTTTACAAGGAGCAGTTCGCACAGCTGTTGGATACTCTGATCAAAAATTCTTCTCCCAACGAGAAATTTGCAGCGATATAAATTTGAAAATGCAGAGAGAACGGGTTGTTTTGCAACCCGTTCTCCTGTTTTTGACCGGAAGATCAACCAATATTCCCTGAAAGGGAAGTTCGTTTTGCCCAATGAAGAAAGCGCTTGAAAAAAAGAGGGGAATGCGCTATAATGAACCGGGAGAAACATAAACAGAATTTTCGGCGAAAACCGAAAAGAAATTCTGAAACAAGGATGCTCCCTGAAGGAAGAAAGAGAGATGCAGGAAATGGAAGCGCCCATGAATTTTTGGGGAGATACCGTGGCAGCGATTTCCACGCCCTACGGAAAGGGCGGGGTCGGAATGATTCGCATATCCGGGCCGGAGGCCCTTGCGGTGGCGGAGGCCATGTTTCGGCCTCAAAGCGGCAGAACGGTGGGAGAGCTTCCCGACAGGCAGGCCACATACGGCAAAATTCTTTATAAAAAGGAGTTCTTAGATGACGGGGTCCTGACTTTGTATAAGGCTCCCCGCTCCTTCACCGGAGAGAATGTGGCGGAGATCTGCTGTCACGGAGGCGTGCTGTTGACCGAAAAGGTCTTGGAAAGTGCGCTTTTGTGCGGAGCGGTTCCTGCCGGAGCGGGCGAGTTTTCCAAAAGAGCGTTTCTGAACGGAAAAATCACTCTTTCTGAGGCAGAAGCGGTGATCGATTTGATCAACGCCGAAAGTGAAGTGCAATTGCGCATTGCGGGAGAAAACAGCACAGGAGCCTTGGGGCGCCGGGTGCAGGAAATTTATGAGGCGCTGTGCCGGCTGCTGGCATCCATGTACGCCTTCACGGACTATCCGGACGAGGATCTGACCGATCTTTCTCCAAAGGAATTGGGGGCAGAACTTTTGAATATCCGGAAGAAGTTAGAAAACCTCACGGCCGGGTATCGGCAGGGACACGCCGTGATGGAAGGCTTGAAAACCGTCATTGTTGGGCGCCCCAACACCGGAAAATCCTCGCTTCTGAACGGAATTTTGGGCAAGGACCGGGCCATCGTTTCGCCGGTGGCGGGCACCACCCGGGATACGGTGGAGGAAAATGTTTTTGTAGGCAGGGTGCTTTTACACCTGTGCGACACGGCGGGTATTCATGGCACGACCAACGATGTGGAACGGCTGGGCGTGAAACGGAGTCTTGAAAAACTGAAGGAAGCGGAATTGATTCTGGCGGTTTTTGACGGCAGTGAAGAGGCCAGCGGAGAGGATCGGCAGCTTTTAGGGCTTTTGGGGGAGCAAAGAGCCCCGGTGATCGCACTGCTGAACAAAAGCGATCTGCCCGCCCGGTTTGAACGCACCCTCCTTGCGCCCTACAAAACCTTTGCCTTTTCGGCCAAGGAGGAGGGAATGCCCCGGGAGTTGCCCCGGTACCTGGAGGAGCTCTTTGAAACCGACAGGCTCAATACTTCCGAAAAGGGACTGCTGACCAACGCCCGGCAGGCGGCGGCCGCCGAAGAGGCACTGGCGGCGGTGGATCGGGCGCTGGAGGCGTTGGAGATGGGACAAACCCAGGACCTTGCGGCTTTGGACCTGGAGATCGCCATGGAGCGCTTAGGTGAGATCGACGGAAGAAGTGTGCGGGAGGATATTGTTTCGGAAATCTTTTCCAGATTCTGTGTGGGAAAATAAAGAGTTCTGTCCCGGTTGGGGCGGGCTGGGCTTTTATGGGAATTTCTTTGGGAGATCCGTAGTTTTATGAAGGCCAAGGGTTCGCTCTGATGCGACACGGTATCATAAATGCACAGATCCTTCGGAAAGCCCGGACACAAATTTTAGGGGCTTGGTTTCTGTGACCAAAGCCCGAAGGGGCGGAAATAAAACAGGCAGAGGATGCCATTATGGAAAAAATGTTTGATACCCATGCTCATTATTTTGATGAGAAGTACAAGGAGATTCCGGAGGGAGCAGAGGGCCTGCTTTCCCGGTTGTTTGAAGAGCAGGTGGAGTATGTGCTCAACGCTGCAACCTCCACAGCGGATTCTCTTGCGGTCTTAGAGTTCTGCGATCGCTTTCCGGGGTGCTACGGAGCAGTGGGCGTTCATCCCGAAAATTGCGACAGGGAAGGGAGCGTTGAGGAAGCACTGCGGATCCTGCGCACTCTTTGCAGACATGGGAAGGTTGTGGCCGTCGGAGAAATCGGCTTGGATTATCACTGGGAAGAGAATCCGCTAAAGGAAGTGCAGAAGGCGTTCTTCCGGGCCCAGATGGAGCTGGCAGGGGAATTGGGGCTTCCGGCGGTGATCCACGCCCGGGATGCACACGGGGACACCTTTGAACTGCTTTCGGAATTTTCAAATGTGCCTACGGTTCTGCACTCCTATTCCGGCTCGCCCGAAATGGCGCGGCAGTATTTGCAGAAGGGAGAACGGTATATTTCCTTTTCGGGGGTGCTGACCTATAAAAACGCTGTTCAGACGGTGGAAACAGCCCGGCTGGTTCCCCTTGACCGGATGCTTTTGGAAACCGACTGTCCCTATCTTCCTCCGGTGCCCTACCGAGGAAGGATGAATCATTCGGGCTATATGATCGAGACGGCGAAAAAATTGGCCGAAATTAAAGAAATTTCTCTTGAAAAACTGATTTTTCAGACAAAAAAGAACGCTTTATCTGTTTTCGGAATTCAAAAAATCTCAAAAAATTGATTTTTTTGAGATTTTTTTGTTTTTTTTAGATATTTTATTGAAAAACCACTTGACAAGAGCGGAATGTGGCGTTATAATCAACCCATATTTTCAGTAAAAAAACGAAAAAACAGGTTTTTTGCTGAAAAAATTGAAAAAATCTTTGTTTTATCCGTTACATCGGAGAAATAAACCGAAAGGAAGTATAGAAAAATGGGAAAGCTCTCTGAAAACTTTGGCGCTATGGTTTTTAACGATGCGGTGATGCATGAAAAACTGCCGAAAGACATCTACCGTTCGCTGAAGCAGACGATTTCCGAAGGAAAGGATCTGGACATCACCTTAGCCAACGCCGTGGCGAATGCCATGAAGGATTGGGCGATTGAGAAGGGGGCAACCCACTACACCCACTGGTTCCAGCCGCTGACCGGAATCACGGCAGAGAAGCATGACAGCTTTCTGTCCCCCCAGAAGGACGGCAGTATCATCGAGGAGTTTTCGGGAAAGCGCCTGATCAAAGGCGAACCCGACGCTTCGTCTTTCCCCTCCGGCGGATTGCGGGCCACCTTTGAAGCCAGAGGCTACACGGCCTGGGACCCGACCTCCTATGCGTTCATCAAAGACAAGACCCTCTGCATTCCCACGGCCTTCTGCTCCTACGGGGGAGAGGTTTTAGACAAAAAGACCCCGCTTCTTCGCTCGGTGGAAGCACTTTCGGTGCAGGCAACCAGAGTGATGAATCTGCTGGGCTACAAGGATGTGACCGGGGTTCATGCCTGCGTGGGCGCAGAGCAGGAGTATTTCCTTGTGGACAAGAAAACCTATGCACAGCGGGAAGATTTGCGCATTTGCGGCAGAACGCTTTTCGGCGCACCTTCTCCCAAAGGGCAGGAGTTGGACGATCACTATTTCGGCGTCATCAAGCCCAGGGTCAAGGCCTTCATGGAAGAACTGAACGAGGAGCTGTGGGAACTGGGCATCTATGCCAGCACCGAGCACAACGAGGTGGCACCCTCCCAGCATGAATTGGCGCCGGTCTTTACCGTTGCCAACAACGCCTGCGACCAGAACCAGCTGACCATGGAGATCATGAAGAAGGTGGCCGACCGTCACGGACTGGTCTGCCTGCTGCACGAAAAACCCTTCCGGGGCGTGAATGGTTCGGGCAAGCACAACAACTGGTCCATCGAAACGAACACCGGTCTGAATCTGTTCAAGCCCGGAGACGATCCCTTTGAAAATACGGTGTTCCTGCTGTTTTTGGCGGCTGTCATCACAGCGGTGGACAATTATCAGGATCTGCTGCGCATTTCGGTGGCTTCCCCTTCCAACGACTGCCGTTTGGGCGGCAACGAAGCTCCTCCCGCAATTGTTTCCATGTATCTGGGCGATGAATTGACCGGAATTTTGGATTGCGTGGAAAGCGGAAAGAAATACTTTGGCGCCAAGCGCACCCATATGCAAACCGGCGTGCATGTGTTGCCCGACTTCAAAAAGGACACCACGGACCGGAACCGGACTTCACCTTTTGCCTTTACCGGAAACAAGTTTGAATTCCGGATGCCAGGCTCTGCGCAGTCCATTTCCGACACCAACACCGTGCTGAACACCGCCTTGGCAGAGGTGCTTTCGGGCTTTGCCGATCGGCTGGAGGGCAAAAAAGAGGTGAGCGCCGCCGCCAGACGGATCGTCCGGGATGCATACAGAGAGCACAAGAGGATCATCTTTAACGGCAACAACTATTCTGAGGAATGGGTGAAGGAGGCAGAAAAGCGCGGTCTTTGCAATCTGCCCACAGCCGCAGATGCCATTCCTCTGTTAGTGAAGGAAAAGAATATGGCGCTCTTCTCCAAAACCGGCATTTTCTCCGAAACCGAGCTACGCTCCAGATGTGCCATTATGCTGCAGAATTATGTTTCGGTGCTGTCTATCGAGGCACTGACCATGCTGGATATGGCAAGAGTTCAGTTTGCCCCGGCTCTGAATCGGGGAGCCGCCGAATTGTGCAGACAGCTTTCCGAAGTGCAGGGTATCGGTGTGCAGACCGGCTCTCTCCAAGCCGCCGCCGTTGCCGCAGTGGATTCGGTAGAGGCGCTTTACCAAGCTACAAAGAACCTTTCAGATGCCTGTGCTTCCCTGAAAACCATGGGGGATGTGGGCGCTTCTGCGGATTTTTGCAGGGATACGCTGTTGCCCCGTATGGAGGAATTGCGCACCGTGGTGGACACGGCCGAAAAGGTCACTCCTGCCGATCTGTGGCCTATGCCCACCTATAAGGATCTGCTCTTCAATGTGTGAAACAGAACCTCCTCCCGGCTTCCTAAGGGGAACGGTGCAAGACCGATAAGGAGGGCAATGCATAAGCCTGTCGGTTTTTGTACAGTGTTGGGCAAGTCGTTTCCGTTTATGGAACACGGTTCTTTCTCTTCTTCAAAGGAATACTGCCCGGACTTTCAAGCTCCGGGCAGTCGTTTTTTTACTCCGGGCATTCGGTATGATTTCTGGAATTTTCCATATATGGAAAAAATCGTTGATTTTCTGAAAGAAATGCCGTCTATAAGAATGAATTCCTCCGGAATTTCCGGATGCTTCTGACAAATTTAGTATTCTGAAAGGAAAACTTCTATGGAAAAGCCAAAAAAGCGCTCCCTTTTGCGGGCAAAATGCGGAATGTTCTACTACAAGACCAAAAGAAAACTTTTGTGGTGCCGGATGCGCCGGCAGTTTGCCGCCCAAAGGCCGGCAGAGCTTCTGCCGGAGGTGCAGTTTTCTCACCATACGCCCCTTCTGCGGAAGCTGAAGGATGTGGATATGGAATTGCAATACAACAAGGTGGTGAATCTCCGGCTTGCGGCGGAAAAGATCGATCGTGTGATCCTTTATCCCGGGCAGACCTTCAGCTTCTGGTATCTTGTGGGCAAAACCTCGGCGAAAAAAGAATATAAGGAGGGAATGGTTTTGAAAAACGGCACCGTCGGACGGGGAATCGGCGGGGGGCTTTGTCAGATGACCAATCTGATTTACTGGATGACCCTGCACACCCCTCTGACGGTGGTAGAGCGCTATCGGCACGGATACGATGTGTTCCCCGATTCGGGGCGCACCCAGCCTTTTGCCAGCGGTGCCACCTGCTATTATCCCCATTTGGATCTGATGATCCGGAACGATACCAAGGAGCCCTATCAGCTGCATGTTTTCGTGGGAGAAACCGATCTGGAGGGGCAGTGGCGTTCGGTAAAAAAGCCGGAATACATCTATGAAATCGTGGAGAAGAATCACGAGATGCGGGCAGAGCTTTGGGGCGGTTACAGTCGGCACAATCAGCTTTACCGCCGTGTTTTAGACCGGGAGGGTCGTTTTTTGCGGGAGGAATTTGTGGTTTCCAATTCTGCCATCATGATGTATCCGCCCTTTCTTTCGGCGGGCACAGACCATTCGGAATATGAACGGTAGAGGGCGGAAATACGCTTGATCCCGGATTTTGTTTTCCTTGGAATGAGGGGGCTGTTAAAAAACTCGATGTTTTTAACATCCCCTATTTGCATTATAATATAAAATTTTGCATTTTTGGATTTTGTACATTTGTCAATGATG
>DPGD01000029.1:0-8955 GCA_003522145.1 Clostridiales bacterium
CCGTACAATTTGGGGCAGTTCAATACCCGGTTGGGTCGTTTTAAATTTTGGAAAAACAGTTTTGGTCTGAAAAGGCGGTTGAACCGGCTCAGTCAAAATACACCGGTGCACCGGTTTTGGCCGATTTGTAGATCGCCTCCAGAATTTCCGAGACCACGCAGGCCTGTTCGGGAAGAACACAGGGATCGGTGTCGGTGAGAATGGCGTGGATCCACTGCTTTGCTTCGGCTTCGCCGGCGTTTTGCTTCAAGGTTCCTTCGTAATCCTTGATGGGATGGTCTTCCTTCAATTCGCCGTCCTGGTCGTAGTTCAGGATCAGCTCCTTGTTTTTAATCTGCGCACCTGCCTTGGTACCGCAAAGGATCGTGGAGGCTTCGATAGGGTCTAAGATGTTCAGTGCCCAGGAGGACTCCAGATTGATGGTAGCGCCGTTTTTCATGACGATGAAGCCGAAGGCGGAATCCTCGACAGTGTGCATATCGGGATCCCATTTTCCCCAGCAGTTGCCGCAATCCGGGTTGGTCAATTTCTTGTAGGTGGTGCCCAAAACCATTTTCGGCTGGTAGTTGTTCATCATATACAAGGTTAAGTCCAGCGCATGGGTGCCGATGTCAATCAGCGGTCCGCCGCCCTGCTCATATTCGTTTAAGAACACGCCCCAGGTAGGTGTGGCTCTGCGGCGCAGAGCCAGGGCTTTGGCATAATACACCTCGCCTAAAAGCCCTTTGTTCATGATTTGCTGTTTCAGATACTGACTTTCCGGGCGGCAACGATTCTGGTAGCCTATGGTCAGCTTTTTTCCGGTCTCTTTGGCCACTCTCACCATTTCCTCTGCTTCGGCGGCTGTTTTCGCCATGGGCTTTTCCACCATGACATGCTTTCCCGCACGCAGAGCGTCGATGGAAATGAAGCTGTGGGAACGGTTGGGGGTGCAGACATGGACCACATCAATGCTGTCGTCTTTTAAAAGCTCCTTATAATCCTTATAGACCTTGGCGTCCGGCGTGCCGTATTCGGCCTTTGCCTTTTCGGCTCTTTCGATTTCCAGGTCGCAGAATGCCACCATTTCTGCTTCTTCCACACTTTTCAGTCCGGGCATGTGCTTGCTGTTGGCGATACCGCCGCAGCCGATAATGCCCACCTTCAGTTTCTTGTTCATAGCGAATCCCCTCTATTGCAAAATACTTCAGATATTTTTCTCATTTTAGCATAAAATCCGATTGTATTAAATGCTTTTTCTTGAAACAATTGTTTACAAAAATAATCAAAGCGGTACAGCAAAGGGTCTATGCGCTGTACCGCCTTGAAAATGTTTATTGCAGAGGCCGATTATTCCGCAAAATACTCCGTCATGAACATCCAGCGGTCGGTTGCCCAGTTCACAAGGAATTCCAGA
Source organism: Clostridiales bacterium (assembly GCA_003522145.1). Lineage (GTDB taxonomy): Bacteria > Bacillota > Clostridia > Oscillospirales > CAG-272 > UBA11512. The sequence goes on from DPGD01000029.1 coordinate 1,397, forward strand.
TGTTCGTCGTAGCTGTAAAGATCGGCCGAGACCTGACGGCTGACATAGGGATGGTAGCTCTCACCGTAAAGATTCCAGAAATAAGCGCTGATGTCCGCATCCACCGACAGCTCTGCGCCCTTCTTCTTGACGGCTTCCAGAGTTTTTTCAAAAGCACTCTGCAGCTCGTTCATCCGTTCCCGAACCTCTTTCCGGAACCAACTCTGTTCTATAAGAACAGCATACCAGGGGCATCCGGAGCTTCCTTCAGAAACGATGCCATAGGAGCTTAAAGCCGTACCGTAGGTACCGAAACCGAAGTCAAAGTCCCAGGGAGCGGTGAAATAGAGCTTTCCGCCCACATTCCGCTGTACATAGAAGCTGGCTCTGCCCACATCGCAGTCCTTGGTCAATTCCTCAATGATGTACATATCAATGAGAGAGGGAATGTCGATGTAAGTGTCAATTTTTGCCCGGTTGCCGCTTTGAATGGCGGCATTGCAGGCCTCCATATACTTCTTGATGAATTCAATTTCGGCATCGTTGTTGACCTTGCTCTTAATGCAGACCTCTACTGCGCCGTGCAGATTTTCATTGGGCCGAGGGCCGTAATTGTCCAGATAGAAGTAGGGTTCGTCGTCGTAATTCCCGCGGAAATCAAATTCAATCAGGAATGCTTTATCTTCACTGGTAGAATTTTCGTCAATCTCTATACGGTCATTGGCAACCTCAACCAGCTCACAGATCATGTACATACCCCTGTATTCGTTGTTTACATAAAGCTGTACCCAGGCGCATTCCGGCACATAGGGAAGGGTGCCCATGCTGGCTGCAAAGGTCCAGACAAGGTAATTGCGCAGGTGAGAAATGTCGAATTTGTTGGACTGAAGAACCCAGTCCTTGTTCTTGCTGTTACCGATTCCCAAGAGCTGAATCTTTTTCTCAAAATGGAGTCTGTAGGAGTTCTTGCTGTCGTAGGCGGTCTGAGGCGCTCCGCCGTTCCAGGAGGAGTTTCCTCTGCCACGGATCTGGGTGGCGACATTCTCAATGTTGAAGGCAGAATTCTCGGCACCGGTGATGGTCAAGGTGGCGTTTGCATATTCCTTGGAAAGAACCGGCTTGCCGCTTTCGGTCGTGATGTACAGTGCGGGAATTTTGGAGGCGGCGTTGTCAACGGTAAAGTAGGCCGTTATTTTGGTATCCCTCGTCACCGTGTCCCCGCTTCTGGTCGCACTGGTTACGCCGTCGCTCCAACGGGAGAATATATAGCCCTCTTCGGGCACTGCGGTGACGGAGGTACTGCCGGCACCGGCTTCCAAAAGCTGCCGGACCTCTCCTTCAATGCTTCCGTGGGCGGAAGCCGCATAGTAAATGTAGAATTGGCCCGGCTCACGGTTGGGGTCAATAGGCGTAGGGTCATAATACTTGCTGTTTTCCAAGTCGGCAGCGGCGGTAATCTGGTAGGTTCCGTAGAGAATGCCCTTGGTCGGTGCGGAGGTCTTGACGACGATCACTTCAATACGGTAGGTGGCGTCGGCCGTCGGACAGAAGCCGCAGTCAATTCCATCCCCTTGCAGGAAATAATCCACCCAACTGCCCTTGCTTTTTTGGGGGGACAGCAACAGGGAAGGATAGGTCACATTGTTTCCCGCATCATTTTCGGAAATATAGGTAAACCGCAGATAGGTCTTATAGAGCTCATAATCTGCTTCGGTACTTACCAAGCTCAAGAAATCGTGCATATTGGGGGAGAAGAGAATCTCTCCGGTGGATTTTACACGCAGACCGGAGCCAAAACAGCCTAAGTCCAAAATCTTCTGGGCGCCGCTCAGGTCTACGCTGACGATAGGATCCACATCATTTTCCACTTTGACAATACAGCTTGCCTTTTTGTTCCCGTCCTCGGTTACAACGGAAATTGCGGCACTGCCGGCACCGACGGCTACGACCTTGCCGTCGGTCACGGTGGCGACTTTGGAATTGGAGGTTTTCCATGTCACTGCTTTGTTGGAAGCGTTTACAGGCAAAACGGTGGCGTTCAAAGTGAAACTGTTGCCGACCGTCAGAGAATAGGAGGACCGATCCAGAGAAACGCTTTTCACCGCTACGGGGGCGGGTACATCCGGTGAGGACTCGGAAGAGGCGGATTCTGTGGGAACGGGCGTCCGTGTGTCCGGCGAAGAAGTGCTGCCCTCGGAGGGCTGGGCTGTGGTGTCAGAAGAGGGGGTGGAGGAATCGGTTTTGGAGGGAGCCTCTGAGGAGGTCTTTTCCGAACCGATGACGGTGGTAACGGTTTGCGCACAGGAGGAGAGTAGGGTTGCTCCGATAAGAAGCAGGATCAGGAAAAGAGAAAAACGATTTTTCATGGGACACCTCAAAACCGGTGGTTGCCGGGCACTTATATTTTGTAGTATATCATGTTTTGCTCAAACATTCAATCGCTTTTTTGTGATTTCGTCAAAAGGTGTAAATTTTCGTTGTTTTCGATAAGTTTTTGTCGGATTTTTTGGCGATTATTACAAGGCTCGAAGAAAAAAATAACAGCTATAGTTTGCGTGAAAATACAAAGAATATCAGCATGCGCAAGCGCTCACTGAAAATCGGAAAGAAAGATGCGCCAAAGGCATTTTTGGAAGGAACAAGAACTGACATTTCCCGAATGCTTTGGTGCGGTATACAGCCGGAGAAAAGAGGATTCCCGTTCTGAAAAATCTCCGGTTCACAGGAAAGGAAGCGTTCATTCATGAAAGGAACGGAACGAGCAAGGAAGCTCAAAAGAATAGTCGGGTGGACAATGGCTCTGCTTCTGCTGTTTGCTTTGCCGGCAGGAGCCGAACCGACGGAAACCACCCCCTACAATTGGTATTTCCAGAAAAACGACAGTCACCGACAGCCGGAGCTGGATGCCAATTTGTCTTTTTTGGAGGATTATGACTGCGTATATCTCAACAAGGGTACCAGTGAAAAGGTGCTGTATCTGACCTTTGACGCCGGATACGAAAACGGAAATGTGGAAAAGATTCTGGACGCCCTGAAGAAGCACAACGCCCAGGGAGCATTTTTTGTCCTGGAGCATTTGGTCAAGTGCAATACCCCTTTGGTCCGTCGGATGGCGGAGGAAGGGCATTTGGTCTGCAATCATACGGCCAAGCATCCGGATATGTCCAGAATCACCGACAAAACCCTGTTCTGCAAGCAGCTTTCGGCCTTGGAAAAGGTCTACGCCGACTGTACGGGAAGGGAGATGGCTCCCTTTTATCGTCCGCCGGAGGGACGGTTTTCCAAGCAGAATCTGCGCTATGCGGAGGAAGAGGGCTACACAACCGTTTTCTGGAGCTATGCCTACGCCGACTGGGACAATAACCGTCAGCCGGACCCGGAAAGGGCGATTGCCCAAATTCTGGCCCATACCCATCCGGGCATGGTGATTCTGCTTCATCCCACCTCGGCCACCAACGCCAAAATCATGGACCGCCTGCTCACCGCCTGGGAACAGGACGGCTATCGCTTCGGAAGTCTGGAGGAGCTGCGGAAATGAAACGCCTTCTGGCACTGTTGCTTTCGGCAGCACTTGGACTTTCCTTCGGTTTGTCCGGTTTTTCAGAGGACCGGAGCTGCTATTTCAATGACGAGGAAAACCATGTGTATGCTTCCGGCCCTGCAGAAAGCCGGAAAATTGCCCTGACCTTTGACGACGGTCCTCATCCTTGCTATACAGATGAAATTCTGGATATTCTGAAGGAATACAAGGTGAAAGCAACCTTTTTTGTCATTGGGCAGAATGCGGAATACTATCCGGAGCCGCTTAAAAGGACAGTCGCCGAAGGACACAGTGTGGGCAGTCATACCTTTTCCCACAGACATCTGAAAAATCTGAACGAAGAACAGCTGCGCAAAGAATTTGCCCAAAACAGGCAGACACTTGAAAAGTTCGGCGTCTGTCCGGTCCTTTTCCGTCCTCCGGAGGGCGTTTGCGACCGGAAGGTTCTGAAGGTGGCCCATGAGAACGGTTGTGATATTATCCTTTGGTCGGTGGATACCGGCGACTGGCGCTGTCCGGCTCTTGAAAGTATACTCTCCAATGTGCGCCGAAATGTGAAGGGCGGGGAGATCATCCTGATGCATGACTATGTGTCGGGAAACAGTCAGACACCTGCCGCACTGCGCACACTCCTGCCGGAGCTTCTCAAAAAGGGGTATGTGTTCGTTACGGTGGAAGAGTTGATCGGCAGAAAATAAAACCGAAGAAAAACAGAACCGAAAGCTTTGCCCCTTATATACTGTTATTAAGGCAAGTATATGAGGGGTGATTTTCATGTATGAAAACAGGCAGGAACGAAGAGATTATGGCGGCGAACCGCTGATCGTCAATATCGACCGTCTCACCAAGGTCAATCCGAATTTCCGGACGGCACTGTGGACGGGGGAGCATCTTCAGGTGACGCTGGTGAGCATTCCCGCAGGAGGCGAGATCGGACTTGAAGTGCATCCCCATCTGGATCAGTTTTTACGGATTGAAAGCGGGTGCGCTTTCGTAATGATGGGCAAAACCGAACATTCCCTGAGCTACCGACAGAGGGTAAACAGCAACTATGCCGTGATCGTTCCGGCAGGAACCTGGCACAACATTATGAATGCAGGCAGAACGCCGCTGAAGATCTATTCCATTTACGCTCCGCCGCAGCATCCCTTCGGGACGGTTCACCGGACCAAAGCGGAGGCAGATAAGGATGAGGACCACTGACTGCTGTATATGCGAACAAGGGGGATGTTAAAAAATTCTTTCGAAATTTTTTAACATCCCCGGCCACATGGGTCTTGGCGGCTTTCAGCCGTCATTTTGCCGCTACATCCACCGAAATTTCTGCAAAATAAAGGGCAAAGCCGACCAAGATCGCATCAAAAATGACGGTAGGAAGTCCGGTATTTTGCAGGAAACCTTTGGTCGGCTTTGCTTTCGTTTTTTTCCGAAATTCAGGTGGGGTTGTGGCTGTTGTCGGGAGGTGTATAAAAAGCTCGGACAAGTTTTTTACACCTCTTTTTTTGCGTTCAGGCTGTTCAAACGCTTCCAAAACCGAGGCCGTTGGGGCGGTCTCGCCGCATAAAAGCAAAAGACAGCATGGCCACAAAGCCAGTCTGTCTTTTGGGCTATTTCGTTCGGTGTGCGATCCTTTTTCAAGGATTCATGCAGAGCTTCCCAAGAACCGGAGCCTTACTCCTTTTCCTCATCTCTGGCAGGGCAGGGATCTCCGCAGTCACTGCAATTTCCGTCGCAGACGCAGGAGAAATGCTCGCCGCAGGAGGGACAGACCACATCCTCCGGGTCATCCTCATCGGTAAAATAGACGGTCTTTCCGCAGACGGGGCATTCGGTTTCGTAGCCGTCGTAGTCCTCGTCGTCTTCATCCTCGTCGTAGTCGTCTTCCTCTTCTTCGTCCTCGTCGTAATCGTCCTCGTCATCCCAGTCGTCTTCCTCTTCTTCGTCGAGAACAAGGTCCTCCAAATCGGTCAGATCATCATCGATCTGCTCAGCGTACTCGGCCAACTCATCGGTAAAGTCATCAATGGCATCCACCTGGTTCTCCAGATCGTCCACTTCCAATGCCATATCGTCCAAAATCTCCACGATCTTGGCAAGCAACCTGCCCTCATCGGAGGCAGCGTTAAATTTCATGCCTTCCATCATACCCTTCAGGTATGCGGTTTTTTCGGTCAGCGTCATGATTTTCATCTCCTTACTGTTTTTGGAAAACGCACCTTAGCCCTGAGCTCTGGACAGATACTCTCCGGTTCTGGTGTCGATTTTCAATTTCTCACCCACATTGATAAAGAGCGGCACTTTGATTACGGCGCCGGTTTCCAGTGTGGCGGGCTTCAAGGTGTTGGTAGCCGTATTTCCGGCAAATCCGGGGTCTGTGGCGGTAACCTCCAACTCCACAAAGGTAGGAGGCTCCACGGCAAAGACATTGCCCTTGTAGGAAACGATCTTGCACATCATTTCCTCCTTGACGAACTTGAAGTTGTCGCCCACCAGGGAATGAGCCACCAAAGTCTCCTCCCAGGTTTCGGTGTCCAAGAAGTGATAGAGATCTCCGTCATCATAGGAATACTGCATATCCTTGCGTTCCACATAAGCGTTTTCAAACTTGTCCGTGGGGCTGAAGGTACGCTCGGTCACGGCACCCGTGATCACATTTTTCAGCTTGGTGCGCACGAACGCCGCCCCCTTGCCGGGCTTTACATGCTGGAATTCGATAACCTGCAATACACTGCCTTCGCACTCAAAGGTGATACCGTTCTTAAAATCGCCGGCTACTACCATATAATTTGATCCTCCAAAAAGATGATTATTTAATATTCAATCTATTGTATAACACTTTCGGCATTTTTTCAATACCTATTTTTTAAAAAAACGGATTTTTTTGAAAATTGACCGAAAAAAGAGGGAAAATTACAGTTCGATCAGCTCTTTCGGGCATCTGGTCAGGATTTCCACGCCTGTTTCCCGCAGAGCCGCCATATCCTCGATCCGGCAGCCGTAGGTGCCCTTCACATAGATACCCGGCTCGATGGTGATGACATGCCCTTTTTGCAATCCGTTCTGGTTTCCGCCCGAAACGCCGGGCGCTTCATGGATATACATTCCGACTCCGTGCCCAAGCGAATGCCCGAAGCACCCCTTGTATTTGGTGCTGTCGATGATGTCTCTTGCAATCTTGTCCAGCTCTGCACCGGTGATTCCTTCCCGGATGGCCGCCTCTGCCTCTGTCTGGGCTTTGAGAACGGTGTTGTAAAGCAATTTCATATCTTCATCGGCTTTGCCGATAACCACGGTTCTGGTCATATCCGAGCAATAGCCCTTATAAATGCAACCGTAGTCCATGGTGAAGAATCCTTTTTCCAGCTTTACCGGGCGGGGCACTCCGTGAGGCAAAGCCGAAGCGGAGCCGGATACGGCGATGGTGGGAAAAGAGGTGCTTTCGGCGCCCAGACTGCGCATGAAGAATTCCAGCTCCAGGGCTACTTCCTGTTCGGTTCTTTCGGGAGAGATAAAGCCTAAAATGTGGTCAAAGGCCTTTTCGGCAATGCGCTGGGCCAGGATGATGCGCTCAATTTCCTCTTCGTCCTTCAGTTCCCGCAGGTTCTCTAAAAGTTTTCCCGCTGGCACAAGAGCGTATCCCTCAAAAATCTTCTTATAATTCTCATATTGGGAAACGGAAACCCAGTTGTCCTCAAAGCCCACGGATTTTGCTCCGTTGGCATCCAGCAGCTTTTTGAACATTTCACTGCGTTTTCCGGTCATTTGCAGAACGGTGATGCCTTTGGTTTCGTTTTCTGCCGCTTCAATGTACCGACTGTCGGTCAGCAGATAGGATTCCTTGCGGGTAACCAGAATGAAACCGTCTTCAAAATTGAAATCGGTAAGCCAACGCTGGTTCCGGGTGTTGGTCACCAACAGGGCGTCCATGTTTTCCGGCAGTGCGTTGACGGCTTTTTGCAGATGCGTATTCATTTTTATGACCATAGCTTTCGCTTGGCGAAAGCTTCCTTTCTTGCGGAATTGGGGCTGGTTTTGCGGA
>DPGD01000029.1:9195-11390 GCA_003522145.1 Clostridiales bacterium
AAAGATTTATCTTTCAAACTTTCGACCTTCTTTCAGTGGGTTCTACCGCCCGTTTCTGTATTTCTGTATTTTTTCTTCTTATTCCATGATTTCAAGAAGCGCTTCCATGGCCAGCACATAGGAAGCCGCCCCGAAGCCCGAGATGCTTCCTCTGCACACCGGCGAAATGACCGAGGTGTGCCGGAAGGAGTCGCGGGCGTAGATGTTGGATAAATGTACTTCAATGACCGGTATGGAAATGGCTTCAATGGCATCCCGGATGGCGTAAGAATAGTGGCTGTAGGCTCCGGCATTGAGAATCACAGCATCGCAATCCAGCCGTGCGCCATGGAGCAGATCAATGATCTCCCCTTCATGGTTTGTCCGGTGAAATTCCATTTCCCAGCCGTATTCGTCTGCCCGCTCTTCCATCCGGTCCTCAATGGCGTTTAAGGACTGGGTGCCGTAGTGCTTGGGGTCCCGCTCCCCCAACAGGTTCAGGTTGGGGCCGTTGATTACCAGAATTTTCAGTTTCATAGGTCTTCCTCTCCTTCTTCTTTGAGAAATGATCTGTAGGCTCTTTTCATTTCAAGGGCATCCTCCGCCATGGTTCCGTCGGATTCACAAATAATGCGCGGAGAGAGGTTTTCTCTTGCCAGGCATGCACAAAGAGGCAGGTAGTCGGGACCAAAGGTCCGGTCCGAAAAGGTAAGATGTTTTTTCTCTCCTGCATCGGTATATTCAATTTTGGAGAAATGACAGTGCATATTCACCGCCCGTTGATCGTCAAGTCTGGTGGCAACGGTATCAAAAACGCGTCTGTAATCGTCGGTTGTCAAAAAGTAGCCGCCTTTGTTCCGGGCGTTCAGATGTCCGAAATCCACCACCGGCCAGAGCCGCTTGTCCATCCTGCAAAGCTCCACCACTTCCTCAAGAGTGCCCAATTGGTTCACCTTGCCCATGGTTTCCACGCCAAAGCGCACCGGAGTGTCGGGGAATTTTTCCAAAGCTCTGTAAAGCGTGTCCGCTGAAAGCTTCATGGCCTCTTCCCTTGAAATCTTTGCCGCTGACCCGCAGTGAATTACGATGATGTCTGCTCCCATCAGTTCAGATGCCCACAGACTTTTTTCGATGTAGGAAAGGCTCTTTAATCGCTTTTCCGGGTCGGTTCCCGAAAGAGAAATGAAATACGGCGTGTGCAGAGAAAGCTGCACCCCCTCAGCCCTTGCCTCTTCTCCGATGCGGCGGAAAACGCCTTCCCCGCCGGTGATGCCGTTGCCGGCCGAATATTCGTAAGCGTCCAAACCCATGCTCTTTACATAGGCCGGAGCCTCATAACTGTGCTTGAAGCCTTTTTCAAAAAAGGAAAGACTGTTGCCGGCTGGCCCGAAATGTGCTCCCATTTGGTTCTCCTATTCCGTTTCTTTGATGTGGGGATACCCGGCCTCCTTGGGCGCTTTTATGCCGTCCGGGTCTGGATCGTTGATTTCAAAATGCTTCAGGTATCTTTTCAGAATGTGACGCTCATAGGCTCTCTTGATCCTGAAAAGCAGGGAATCCTTGTCCTTTATGGGCTTGACCAGAATCATCCGCATTTCTACATGGCGTGCGGCTAAACAGTCGGTCAGAAGCTGGTCCCCCAACATGGCACATTCCTTTGCAGGCGCTTCAATTTTCTTCATGGCTTTTTTTACCCCCCAGCCAAAGGGCTTTAAAGCGTTGAAAACCGCCGGATGCCCCGCATCCTTTGCAAAAGTCATGACCCGCCTTTCTCCGTTGTTGGAAGCAAAGGTCACCTTTACGCCCTCTTTTTCCAAATTGGTGAGGAATTTCCGTACAGGCGGGGTGGGCAGAGAGTCAGAATAGGGAATCAATGTGTTGTCAATATCACAAATCAGATACCGGATCCCGTTTTCCTTGAAAAAGCCCTCGGGTATATGCTGAAAGTCTTCAAAATACCAGTCCGGCCAGAAATACTTTACCGTATGCCTCTCCCCCCTTCCTGAAAATCCGTATTATTATAGCACGGTTTTCTGTAATCGGCAAGGGCTTTTTTAAAAAAGAGTACCCCTTTTATGGGAATCTGTTGCTTTTTTGCGGTGTTTCTGTCCCTGCGCTGTCCTTTTCAGGGCCTCGCCCTACGCCCAATGCTTCTCGCAAGGCCTCCGCCTGCGCCCAGTGTTTCTTGCAGGGCCCCGCCCTGCAACCCGGCGACC
>DPGD01000051.1 GCA_003522145.1 Clostridiales bacterium
TTGGCCTTTTCAGGTCGTGCAGGCGGGAGGCATCGTCGAAAACCCAAGGGCTTTCGGAAGGATGCCTCCCACCATGCACGAGAGCACAAAACACCCACAGAGGGGACGGCGACTAGTATCCATAGATTGGTTCCCGAAAATCTACGGCTCCGGCGTTCCGGATTCTTTGCCCTTCCATAAAAAGTATGTTGCCCGTCCGCAGATAAAGTTTTCGGATCGCCCCCTTTTTCAAAAGGGGGCGCCGGGGTGCAGGGCGGGGCCCTGCAAGGAACGCTGGGCGCAGGCGGAGCCCTGCGAAGAGAACCGGGTTGCAGGGGGTAGGAGCCCTGCAAGGAACGCTGGGTTGTAGAGCGGGGTGCCCTGCGAAAAGCATAAAAACAGGACAAAGGGCGGGGAGCACTGCAAAGAGTGCCGGGTGAAAGGATGGGAGCGAAGCCAGGAGAAACGGAAGGGGTTTGACAAACGGTTGATTCCGTGCTACAATAGAGCGGAAGAGCGAGAGAAGGGGAGAAAGGGTCATGTTTGAGACGATTTACACCATACCCATTAACGAAGCGTTTGACAAATCGGCAGAAGAGGGAGCCGGGTGTCCGTTTTGCAGGTTATACGAGAAATTTGAAGGAGACGAGTTAGAGCTGATTTTAGGCGGGTCCATGATGGAGCCGGATGTGCGGATCAAGACCAACCGTCAGGGCTTCTGCCGTCGGCATTACGACAAGCTGCTACAAAAGGGGAATCGGCTGGGGCTGGCGCTGATTTTGGAAAGCCATTTAAATGAGATACGAAAAGAGATGAAGGGAGGAGCGGCGGACCTTTTCAAGAGTCCGGGGGCATCCGCAACGGAGAGGATCCGGAGTCTGGAGAAGGACTGTTATCTTTGTTCGCGCATTGATTTTTCCTTCGGAAAAGTGATGGAGAACGCCGTGCTTCTCTGGGAAAAAGAGCCGGCCTTCCGCAAGAAGGCAGAAAATCAGCCATATTTCTGTCTGTCACATTTTGAAGAATATCTGCGCAACGCCAAGGGGAATCTGAACAAAAAGGACTATGCGCTTTTCTACAAACAGATTTCAGCGCCCACCTTCCGCTATTTTGAAGAGCTTTGCGGCGATGTGAGCTGGTTTTGCAAAAAATTTGATTACCGATATGAGGAAGAGCCTTGGGGAAATTCCAAGGATTCGGTGGAGCGGGCAATTGCATTTTTATCCAATCCGGCGGTAAAAAGCGACAAAAAGTAAGAATGCTTTGGAGGGAATATGAGGAGAAACAAACATAGGATAAAGCAACTTTCGCTGTATCTGGCGGTACTGACGCTTTTTCTGTTTGCTTCCTGCGGAACGGAGCCGGAAAGAGAGGATCAGGTGGTGTCCGAGCGGGCGGTAGAGCTGTTTAATCTGGGGATAGCCAGTTACCAGGAAGAAAATTTTTCAGGAGAAAGCCGGGCATACGCCGTTTTGAAAAAAACGGGGGAGGAGGCCGGGAGCTACGGCTCCTATTTGCAGATGACCAGGGGGCTGTACCGCAACGATCAGGAAGAACCGGCCTTCCGGCTGTCTGTCCGAGGTTTCATAAACAGTCCGATGCCCGGAGAGGTGGACTGGGAAAAAAACACACCGCTTTACGAATGCTATTTACGGGACGGAATCAGTGTTTATGACTACGAAGGGGAAGAAAACGATTATAAGGTCGCCTTTGCCGGGGATTATTTGTCGCATATCGGACTGTATGCCATCAGCGAACAGATGCCCAACCGATTTTATGCGATCAGTGACGGAAAGAGCGCCCGGATCGATCTGACTTTCAATGCCGATCGGGTATACCGCTTGGAGGGAGCCTTTATCCAAATGATGAATCTGGCGCTTTTCGGCGGAGGAGTTGACCTGACCTATTCGGATCTGACAGTCAGTGCGCTTCTGGACGAAGAAGAGGGGCGATTCACGGAGTACACGGTGACTTTCGCCGGAACCATGAAGCAGGATCCGTCTCTGCGGGTTGAATATACCTATTTTGAGCGGTTTTTTGATTACGGGACGGAAGAAGAGATTGCTTTCCCGGATTTTGAGAAAGTTCCTTTGAAAGAAGTGAAATGAATGGAGTCGGCACAGGGTGGACTTGCGCCGATTCTTCTGTTTATTGTGGAGACGAGTGCTTTGAAGTAGCCGCCTCGTTCGGGAGCAGAAAGAAGAACCGGAGTTCTTTCTTGACTTTGCCTTTTGATTGTGATACACTGGAATCGGCATAAAGAAAAGGCCGCAGTGAACAGAGCGTATAAAAACGGAGGGTGTAAATGATGAAAAGAATACTGTGTCTTTTTTTGAGCATTTGTACGGTGATTCCGGTGTTTTTGGGCTTTTCTTTTGATATTTATGCAGAAGACAGCTATCAATATACATTTGAAGAGGGACTGCTGACCGTTACCGGCAGCGGCATGATGGGCACCGAAACGGCCGCTCTTGCCGACTATCCCTGGCACTCTTTCAGGGACAGCATCACCGAAGTGGTGGTGGGCGACGGCATCACGGCGGTGGGGAAGAACGCCTTCTCAACCTGTCCGAACTTAAGCAGGATTACCTTCGGCAGGGATGTGACCAGTCTGGGAATGGATGCCTTTGCCTATTGCGGTACGGTGGAGTCTGTGGTGTTCAGAGCGCCGCTTTTGGAAATGGGGCAGAGTACAGTTTATCAGACTACACTGAGATCCGTCACCCTGACCGACCAAAGCAAAGAAGAATTTCTGGCAGTTGCTTCGGTATGCAGGTACAACACGGCTTACAGCGGAGCGGATTTTACGATTCTGGAATCGGAGCAAACGGTTTTTGCAGATCTGAATGGGGACAAAACCAGAAATGTTTCCGATGTGGCCGCACTTTTAGACGGGTTCGGCAGTGGAACGGCTTTTGACACGGATACGGCAGACCTGGACTTTGACGGAGCAATCAGCATTTCCGACACAGCGGCGCTGTTGGACCTTCTTTCGGGCAAGGAAACCTTCCAGTTGAAGCTGAATGAAGAGGGCAACGCCTATACCGTGGTGGGCTTGGGCAATATTTCCTCCAAGACCCCGGTTCTGCCCTCCTCTTATAATGGAATTCCGGTAACCGCACTGGATCGGGGCGTTTTCAGAGTGAACAGCGGAGTGACGGAGATCACGATCCCTGAAAGCATCTCTACGGTGCTTGCAAAGGCGCTGACCTCCTGTGACAGCCTGGAGGAAATCCACTATTCCGGCACGGCGCTGCAATGGTTGCATACGGGTGCAGTCGTGCTGTCGGGGTGTCTGGTGATGGTGGAGGAAGAGACAGATCTTTTCGATACGCTGAATCTGGAAGGAGCCACATCCATAGCCAATACAGGCGGTTACGGCGGCGGATTGCGGGTGAAATCCACCGGTGAATTGCTCTTTTCTCCCTATCTGAACGAATTGCGGGCGCTGATTTCGGCAGGCAAAAGTTATGAGGATTACGAAGGATACCTGCGTTTTACCGATCTGACCACCGGCTATACCTATTCCGGTATATCGGTTCCGCCGGTAAAGAGCAAAGGGCAATGGGTGGACTTCTTCCTGCAGGGTGATGGCATCGACTGCGGCTTCTGTCCCACTGCCGGAAGGAGCTATTCCGTGGAAGTGGCGATTGTGGAAAAGGCCACCGGAACTGCGGTGGTCAAAGGGGTCTGTGAAATGACTGCGGCGGAGGCTTTTTCTTCCAGTAAGTACTATAATCCCACCGCCCTGCCCTCCGGCTCCATCCGTCCCGGCGGAAAACTGTGGGTGAATTATCTTACCTCCGGCGGCGGAAGCGTTTCGGGTGCGGTCAATCAGTTTGTGAAAGAAGGCGAAAATGCACAGACCGTCACGGCGGTGCCGCAAGAGGGCTATCTTTTCCTTGGCTGGAACGACGGGGTGCTTACCGCCCAACGAACGGACAGCAGTCTGGCGGCGGATCTGACGGTCAAAGCCTGCTTCGGTCCGGAGGCGGAAAAAACAGGAATCGCCAATATGTTTATCTATACCGAAACCGGCGAGCCGGTGTTGAGTAAGGAGTATGTGGGTACCTTTGTGGCCATCCGGGATGCGGATTCAAGCACCTATAATCTTTCCGCAACCGCCCGGATGAAGGGACGGGGAAATTCCTCCTGGAACGGCACGGCGGCACAGACCGATTACAACAGTAAGAATTCCTACCGTCTGAAATTCACCGAGAAGCAGAAGCTCTTCGGCATGGGCGAAAAGAAAAACAAGGACTGGGTACTGCAATCCAATAAATTTGACCTTTCGGGCTTGCGGAACTGGATGGTCTGGAATCTGGCGAACAAGATGGGAAGCGTTCCCTATGTGCCGGAGTGCACCTGGATTCAGCTGTATGTGAACAACGAATACAGAGGAATGTATATGGTCTGCGAACAGGTGGAGGTGGCCACCGGAAGAGCAGATGTGGACGATTCTCTCAGTGTTCCCGACAAGGGGTATCTGGTGGAGATCGACTTCAGAGGCGACAGCGATACCGATCCGTATTTCTATATTGACGGCTACGGCGGCACCGGAAACGAGCGCCCGGAATTCTGCATCAAGAGCGATGTCACCGACGAAGCGGCGGACAAGGCGTTTATTCAGGAGTATATTCAGCGTTGCCACGATGCGATCATGAGCGGAGATCGAGCGGCGATTGAAGAATTGGTGGATCTGCCGTCCTTAGTGGATATGTACATTCTGGAGGAGCTTTCCAAGGATGTGGATGCCGGAAGGGCCAGCTTCTACCTGCAAAAGGATGTGGGCGGAAAACTCTTCTTCACCGCTCCCTGGGATTTTGACTTCGGATTCGGAACCTACGGCTCCGCCATTTCCAACGACGGACTGATTTCACAAGGAAGCCAGAACTGTACTTGGTTTGCCTCTCTCATCACCAGAGGCTGGTTCCGCACGCTGGTTTGGGAGAGAATGGCGGAACTGGATTCCTCGTTCAATACGATGCTTGCAGAGCTGGATGCCAAGAAAACAGAGCTGGGAGCGGCGGCAGACAAGAACGCCTACTTCTGGAATATGTACGGAAGACAGTACCACGGATATGTTTCGGCACAGGTTTCGACCAATCTGACAACCTATACCGAACACATTGATTTTCTGATAAACTGGACCACCGGCAGGTGGAGCAATCTGAAGAAACAGTTGTTGAATCTCGGATGAATCACGGCATACAGGGCGTTGGGCAAAGACGATTGTCCCAACGCCCTTTCCACAGTTTTCCACAGCTTTTGTAGAAAATTTACTTTTAGATATTGAACCTTCGGAAAAACTATGTTATAATACAATCCAATGATATACTGGGGGGAGAAGGGGAAAGCGTGAACCGGTACAAGAAGCTTTTGCAAAACACGGGTCTGATCACTCTGGGCACTTTCGGCTCCAAGCTGTTGCCCTTCCTCCTCATGCGGCTGTATACCGCAGCGTTGAGTGACGGAGATTATAACACGGCGGATTTAGTGACCCAGACGGCGAAATTGCTGATCCCTTTTGCGGCGCTGGGATTGACCGAAGGGCTGTTCCGGCTGGCAATGGAGGGGAACCGCTCCCTGAAGAAGAAGGTATTCACCGCCGGCTTCCTGATTTTCGGCGGAGGCTTTGTGCTGCTGGTGCCGCTCCTTCTCGTCGCCTATCTGATTCTGAAGGGATACGGCATTTCCTTTTCCCGGTATATATTTCTGATCGGGCTTTATGTGCTTGCGTCCTGTCTGCACTCTCTGGTAACTCAGTATATACGCACCAAGGATCACTTTTTCTTCTTCTCCCTGCAGGGAGTGGTCAATACGGTTCTGGTGGCGGTGCTCAACATTGTTTTTTATGCCACCGGACATTTCGGAGTGGAGGAATATGTGCTTTCGGTGGCGTTAGCGGACTTTGCCACCTTCCTTCTGGTGTTTCTCAAGGAGCGGCTTTGGCGGGATCTGGTTCCTCCGCGGAAAATTGAAAAAGAAGTGTATTCGGTCATGATCCGCTACAGCGCCCCCCTCATTCCCATGGCTGTTTCCTGGTGGATCACCGCCGTTTCGGACCGGTACATGGTGCGGTTGTTTGTGGCGGATCCCAATGTGGCCGATTACTATTCGGCGGCATACAAAATTCCCACCCTGGTCACACTCCTTTGTTCCATTTTTTCTCAGGCCTGGAGCTATTCCTCGGTGAAGGAGAATGACGAAAAGGAACGCTCCCGCTTCTTTTCCAAGGTGTTTTCCACCTATTTCGGTCTGCTTTTTCTGATGGCTGCCTTTCTGGTGGCGTTTTCCAAGGTTCTGACCGCTCTGATGATGGCCAAGAGCTACCGACCCGCCTGGGAATATATTCCGATTCTGACGGGCGCCACCGTGTTCAGCTCTTTGGTGACTTTTATGGGCAGCGTGTACACGGTGCGCATGAAGAGCACCTTCTCCATGTGGACCTCCCTTGTGGGGGCGGCGCTGAACATTGTTCTGAACCTCCTGTTGATTCCCGAGCGTATCGGCTCGGTAAAGATGGCGGGCATGGGCGCTATGGGTGCCGCCGTTGCCACCTTGATCAGCTATTTTGCCGTGTTCCTGATCCGGGCGCTTACGGCCAAACACTATGTGCGCTTCAACCTGCACTCCTTTTTGTTGGGAGAGAACTGTGTTCTGCTCTTCTTGCAGATTCTGTTGATGACCTTCTCGGACCGGCTGTCCCCTTTTCTGTGGATTCCCCTGCAGGTGATTTTTGTCGGACTGTTCCTGCTTTTAGACGGCAGGATTCTCTATAAAAGATTGAAGAAATTTCTTTTCCCGAAATCTAATGAAAAGAAAGTTTGAGGTAAAACCTATGGCAAAGAAGTTCAAAAGAATCGGTGTTTTGACCTCCGGCGGCGATGCCCCCGGCATGAATGCGGCAGTGAGAGCCGTGGTGAGAGAAGCCAGAGATCACGATGTGGAGGTTGTGGCCATCTATGAAGGCTATAAAGGCCTGATGGAAGGAAATGTCCGACTGTTTGATATGCGGGATGTGTCCAACATCATCAACCACGGCGGAACCATTCTCTATTCGGCAAGAAGCGAGGAATTCAAAACCGAGGCCGGAATGGCGCTGGCCATCGATACCTGCAAGCAGAACAATATTGAGGGAATCATCACCATCGGCGGCGACGGAACCTTCCGGGGCGCCACCGATCTGACCCGCAGAGGCATTCCCTGCGTGGGCATTCCGGGCACCATAGACAATGATATTGCGTCCACAGACTACACCATCGGCTATGACACCGCCATGAACACGGCCATTCAGATGGTGGACCGTCTGCGGGACACCTGCGAATCCCACTTCCGGTGCAATGTGGTGGAGATCATGGGCCGGAACTCCGGGTATATTGCCCTGAATGTGGGACTTGCCACCGGAGCGGCGCAGATCGTGGTCAACGAGCTGCCCTTTGATGAGGAGCGGATGTATGAAGAGATCCTCATCGGAAAAAAGAGAGGAAAGCGGCATTACATCATTATGGTGGCAGAGGGCTGTAAGGGCTATGCCGAGGAACTGACTGAAAAAATTCAGGAGCGGACGGGCGTGGAGTCCCGGTTCACCCGTTTAGGCCATGTGGTGCGGGGCGGTTCCCCTTCTTTGCGGGACCGGGTCGTTGCGTCTCGTATGGGCATTGAAGCGGTGGATCAGCTGTTGGCAGGGAAATCCAATATCGTCATTTGTATGCACGGAGAGGATATTGATGCCATGAATATTGAGTTTGCGCTGACCTTAGACCATATGTATAAGGGTAAACTGAAAGAGGGAGAGCTGGATAAATACAGCATCAACGAAATTCAGGAGATGCGGCAGTACTGCACGAAAAAAGCGGCGGACTTCAAGAAGCTCTACAATCAGGCGCTGGACATTTCGCAATAACCGGATTTCCGGCGCAGGATTCTGCGCCGGAAGCTTTATATGCGGGTCTTTTGCGGCGAAAAAAGGACAGAATCTCAAGAAAAGAGGAGACGACAATGATTTCAACAGTATACACCGCAGGGATTGAAGGGGTCAACGGTTTTCCGGTCAGTGTGGAGTGTGCTTTGGAGGAGGTTTTGGAAGAACGGAACGGCGGGTTTGATGTGGTGGGATTGCCGGATAACGCCGTGAAGGAAGCCAAAGAACGGGTGCGCAACGCCATTCTTTCTTCCGGAAAAATCTTCCCTGCCTGTGCCCGGATTACCGTGAATATGGCTCCGGCGGATAAGAAAAAAGCCGGCTCTTCCTACGATCTTGCCCTTTTGATGGCGGTTTTGTCCGCCGACGGCCAGGTTTCTTCTGACATATCCAGGTTTTGCTTTATCGGAGAGCTGTCACTTTTAGGGTGGATCCGTCCGGTAAACGGAGTGTTGTGTATGGTGCTGGCGGCGCGGGAAGCGGGGATCACCACGGTTTTTGTTCCCAAGGAAAATGGAGCAGAAGCCTCGGTGGTGGAAGGCGTTACCGTTTACGGGGTGTCCAATCTCTCGGCGCTGTTTGACCATTTAGAGGGCAAAATGCCCCTCAACCCGGTGACTTTTGACCGGAAAAACTACCTTTCCGTAGCCGGAAAGGCCTCGGTGGATCTGTCTGATGTGAAGGGTCAGCAGTTTGCAAAGCGGGCCCTGGAAATTGCCGCCGCCGGGGGACACAACCTGTTGCTGATCGGCCCTCCGGGTACCGGAAAGAGTATGCTTGCCAAGTGTCTGCCGGGAATTTTGCCTGAAATGACCTTTGAAGAGGCCTTGGAGAGCACAAAAATTTATTCCTGCGCCGGAGTATTGCCCGACGGCGTGGCGCTTCTGCCCACCCGCCCCTTCCGGGCGCCTCACCACACCATGTCGGCCGTTGCCTTGGCAGGGGGAGGTGCCGTCCCGAAGCCGGGAGAGGTCTCTTTGGCCCACAATGGCGTGTTGTTTCTGGATGAGCTTCCCGAATTTCCCAAACAGGTCACCGAAATTTTAAGACAGCCCCTTGAGGACGGGGAGATCACCATCACCCGTGCGCTGGGTCACTGCACCTTTCCCACCCGGTTTATGATGGTCTGCGCCATGAACCCCTGTCGGTGCGGAAATTACGGAAATCCACAAAAAAAGTGTACCTGCCGGAAGGAAGACATTCAGAAGTATATGGCCAGAATCAGCGGGCCGCTTTTAGATCGGATCGACCTGCAGGTGGAGGTGCCGGCCCTGAGCTTTGAGGATTTTTCCGCCGCAGAAGAACGGGAATCCTCTGAAAGCGTGCGGTGCAGAGTCAACCGTGCCAGAGCCTTTGCAAAGGAACGCTTTGAAAAGGTCTCCCAGCCTGCCCATTGCAATGCGGAGCTTTCCCCAAGAGATGTGGGTCGCTTCTGTCTGTTGGAAAAGGAGGCAGAGGAGCTTTTGCGGGATGCCTACAACTCCTTGGGCCTTTCGGCAAGAGGGCACGACCGGATTTTGCGGGTGGCACGGACCATTGCCGATTTGGCGGGGAGCGAAAAGGTGTCTGCCGCCCATGTGGCAGAAGCCATCCGGTTGCGAAAATTGGACCGGAAATACTTTTGACGGTTAAACGGTGGTCTTGTCCTTTTCGTATAATTATTCTACATCGTGGTTGGTTCCAGATTTGTTCACAATTTTTGCCGGATTCCTGTGGAAAACCCTGTGAAGAGTGTTGAAAAGCCAAGGATCTCCGACCCGTTTTGAGAAAATTGTGCCCAAAAATCTGTGGAAAACTTCTTTTTCTCAAGTGGAAGATTTTTGAAATTCTTCCGAATTTCAAAAGAAAAAAGCCAGAAGAATCTGACTGTTTTTCTTTGATTTTCAGGTAATTTTTTTGAAAAAACCGATGCTATTTCTCTTTTCGGGAGAAGAACTTCAGTTGGGACAT
Organism: Clostridiales bacterium; assembly: GCA_003522145.1. GTDB lineage: Bacteria > Bacillota > Clostridia > Oscillospirales > CAG-272 > UBA11512. Next base: position 9,854 of record DPGD01000051.1, read on the forward strand.
CAGAATACCGGCAAAGGCCAGAATACAGCCGATCACCTTAAAGGCAGTCATCTCCACCGGATTTTTCCCCACAAACAAACCGGTCACATTGCACAGCCACTCCGCAAGCAGGGCAATGACCGACTCCATACTCATGAGGATTGTGGCGATGGTGGCTGGGGCGTATTTCTGCCCGTAAATTTGCAGGGTGAAGCCGATTGCGGAGGAACAGATACCGGCAAAACAGATGGGAAACCAGTTTTCAAGAAGAGCCGAAAACGAGGGCTGCTCAAAAATCAGAGCGCAGACCGTGGAAATCAAGCCGCAGACCGTGAATTGAATGGAGGAAAGCAGCATTCCGTCAATGGTCCGATAGCGCTCTACCGCCAGAATGTGAAAGGCAAACGCCACCGCACAGCCGATTTCAAAGAGATGTCCGAAATTGAAGGACGACCGGTCGGTGTCCATAATGCAGAGAAAATACAGACCGACCAGCATGAAAACCGCCCCGAAAAGCACATTTGCAGACACCTTCCGACGGTAAAGAAGGAAGGAAAACAGCGGCACGAAAAGCATATACAACGAGGTCAAAAAGCCCACCTCTCCGGCAGAAGCGCCGAAAACGATTCCCTGCTGTTGCAGGTAGGCGGCTCCCGTCAGAACAGCGCCGCAGAGTATGCCGCCTTTCAGCGCCGTTTTCCGTTCGGAAGGGCTTTGGGGAAGGACGGAAGCTCCTTTGGAGGAGCGCCTTCCGAGCACCTGCCGCAGAAGAACCACCGCCCAAAGAGCGATTGCACCCACAAAAGACCGGGCAGCCAGATAGGTAAAGGACGGAAGGTCTGCCGCTGCGGCCATACTCTGTACCACCGTGGTGGTTCCCCAAAGAAAGGCGGCCAAAAAAAGCATGGCACAGCCTAAAAACGATTTATTTTTTTCCATAAATGTATCACCTGATATTTCGTAAAAAGCAAAAAATCGAAGAACCTAAGACTCAGTATAGCATTTTCTCTTCCAGGGTTCAAGAGGAAGTTGCTTTTCCGTTTTTGAATTTTCTTTGTATGAAAAAAGAATATTGAAAGAAAGGCTCCACAATGTTCTATCCTTCCTGTTTGCACACCCATTCTCAATTCTGCGACGGCAAAGCCACCATGGCGCAAATGGCGGAAAAGGCGGCGGATTTCGGCGTTGTTTCTCTTGGCTTTTCCTCCCATTCCCCTCTGCCCTATGAAAACGACTGGGCTATGAGGGAGGAAGCCTACCCCGCCTATTTTGACGAAATCGCCCGGCTGAAAGAGCTGTATAAAAACAAAATGGAGATCTACTGCGGCATCGAATGGGATGCCGATACTCCCCGGCTTCCTTTCCTTTGCTCCGAAAGCTCCGAACAAAAGCATCCGCCCTTTGACTATGTGATCGGTGCGGTTCATTCCTTGGTAAAGAACGGAGAGCTTTTTTCTGTGGATTACACCAAGGACCTGCTTTTAGATGTGGTACACCGACTTTACGGCGGGGATTTTTGGGAATTGTGCAGGGACTACTATTCTGCAGTGGTTCAATCGGCGTTGCGCCCCGAAGTGGACATTGTGGCGCACTTTGACCTGATTACCAAATACAACAGGGGAAGCAACCTGTTCGATGAGCGGGACTCCGCTTATCTGGACATCGCCAAAGAGGCTTTGGAGCGCATTTTAGAGAAACGGCCCCACCTGTTTTTTGAAATCAATACCGGGGTCATGGCCAGAGCCGGAAAGGAATATCCCTACCCTGCGCCTGCACTTCTGCATATTCTCTGCGAAAACGGGGTGCCGCTCATCCTGACCGGGGACTGCCACCGTCCGGAGCATTTTGGCGTAGGTTACGATTTTGCAAGAGAACTGCTCTTGAAGGAGCGTGCCCCCCGGCTGTATTTGCTTTCCGGCGGAAAATTCCGGAAGGTAGCTCTGTGAGCCTGTGAGCCCTGCCTTTTTTCCGGTTTTCTCCCGGAAGATTCTGCTCCGCTCCTCCTTTTTCAGAATATGTTTTTCTGCCGTCTGCGTCTGCCTTGGGAAGAAAGGACCCAAAAGCGGGCGCAGACCGGAAATCGGCCGGCGTGCGTCTGAAAATTTTGTAAAAAGTCCTTGCAAAGCAGAGAAAACTGTGCTATACTGATTTCGCAAATCAATCTTATCAAGAGTGGCGGAGGGACTGGCCCTGTGAAGCCCGGCAACCTGCGGGAAGACCGTAAGGTGCTAATTCCCGAGAGATGAGAAGTGCCTTGTTCCTCGGGAAACCGAGGCTTTTTTTGTGGGATCCTTCCGGGAAAAGAGGAAAACAAATGGAAAGAAAACTGTTTACATCCGAGTCGGTGACCGAAGGGCATCCCGACAAAATTTGCGATAAAATTTCCGATGCGATCTTGGACGAGCTGCTGCGGCAGGACCCTCTATCCAGAGTTGCCTGCGAGACCACGGCGACCACAGGAATTGTCTATGTGATGGGCGAGATCACCACCAAGGCCAGCCTGGATGTACAGAAGATCGTGCGGGACACCGTCAGAGAGATCGGCTATGATCGGGCGAAATTCGGCTTTGACTGCGACACCTGTGCGGTAATCACGGCGATCCACGAGCAGTCGCCCGATATTGCATTGGGGGTAGACCGCTGTCTGGAAAAAAAGGAGGGAGAGATTTCGGACGATTTGGACACAGGCGCAGGGGATCAGGGAATGATGTTTGGATTTGCCTGCGATGAAACTCCGGAGTATATGCCCCTGCCCATTTCTCTTGCGCACAAAATGGCAAAAAAACTGACCGAAGTGCGGAAAAGCGGAAAATTGCCCTACCTGCGTCCCGATGGCAAGACCCAGGTAACGGTGGAGTATGACGGAGATGTTCCGGTGCGGGTGGACACGGTGGTGGTTTCCTCTCAGCACGACCCGGCGGTGGCTCTGGAACAAATCCGGGAAGATATCACCAAGGAAGTGATCCAAGCCACGGTTCCGGTGGCGCTGTTGGATGAAAACACGAAAATTTATGTAAATCCCACCGGCAGATTTACGGTGGGCGGCCCCCAGGGCGATTCGGGTCTTACCGGCAGAAAAATCATTGTGGATACCTACGGTGGCTATTCCCGCCACGGCGGCGGCGCCTTTTCCGGAAAGGACCCCACAAAGGTAGACCGTTCTGCCGCATACGCCGCCCGGTATATTGCAAAAAATGTGGTGGCGGCAGGATTGGCCAAGAAGTGCGAGGTTCAGTTGGCGTACGCCATTGGGGTGGCAAAGCCGGTTTCCGTGCGGATCGACACCTTCGGTACCGGAAGGGTGCCGGAGAAGGAGATTTCCGAAGCGGTATGTTCTCTGGTGGATCTGCGCCCTGCGGCGATCATTGCCCGGTTTGATCTGCGCAAGCCGATTTATAAGGAGCTTGCCGCTTACGGACAGATGGGCAGAGAGGACCTGAAAGTAAAATTTGAAGAAACAGACCTGGTTCCTGCTTTGCAGAAGCTGTGCCGGTGAAGAACTTTTTTGGCGGGGCATAGGATTTTTCCGTGCCCCACCAATGCTTTTGAAAAAAGAATCCGAAATTCCAAGAGTCAATATCGATCCTGCTTTCCGAAACGATCGGCCAATTCGGATCTCTTCGGATTGGCGTTGACCGGCAGGGTAAGAGAAGAACCTCGCCCGGCTGGGCGCAACGGAGCAGGGCCCTTGTTCTGTCGGCGCTATGCCCTTGGAACTTGCTTCCCGAATCTTTTTCTCCACATACACTGGTAAAAAGCGCAGTGTGCCCATTGGGCGGAAGGAGGAGATCGTGGTGTTGCTTTTGGAAGCATTGGTTGCCGCCGGAGTGGTGTTTTTATTTTATGTTTTTATGGCTATTCTCACGGAGAAGGTCTATGCCGCCTGCAAAAAAGCGGAAAAAGAGGCCTATCTGACCGAAGAGGCCAAAGAGACGGACCTTCCGGAAAAAGAGGAAAAAGAGGAAAAGGACGGAGAGGAACCGGAAAAAAAACCGGAGGAAGAGTCCGGTAAACCGGAAAAACAGGAGGATCGGCAAACAGACAAGACCGCCGACTGATCGCAAAAAGGGGGTTCAGTCGGGGTTTCTGACCTTTTGACCGTAAAAAAGCGGAGGGATATTCCGGAAAAAAAGCGCTTTCAACCAAGGAAAAAAGAAGGAAAGGAGGAACCGGGATGGACAGGGTACAACCGGAGGAAGAACTGGAAAAACTAAAGGGCACCATTGAGGAAGTGGTCTTTCATAACGATGAAAACGGCTATACCGTACTGATTCTGGAGGCAGAAGGACTCAAGGAACCGGTAACGGTAGTGGGAGAGCTTCCCTTTGCGGCAGAGGGCGAAATGCTGTCGGTTATGGGAAAGTGGGAGATTCACCCCAATTACGGCAGACAGTTGCATATTGAATACTATGAAAAACAGATGCCCGAAGGCAAAGAAGGAATGTTACGCTATCTGATGTCGGGTGCGGTGAAAGGAATCGGCCCTGCCACAGCCAAAAAAATTGTGGATGTTTTCGGAGAGGACACCTTTGAGGTATTGGAAAAAAATCCCGAGTTTCTCTCAAGAATCAACGGAATTTCAGCAAAAAAAGCAAAAGAGATCGGCGAACAGTTTGCCGCCCAGTTCGGAATGCGCAGTACCTTGCTGTTTGCTTCCCGGTTTTTCGGTTCGGCATTGGCGGTGGCAATTTATAAAAAATGGGGATGTGCGGCGGAGGAAGTGATCCGGCGCAATCCCTATGTGTTGTGTGAGGAGATCGACGGCATAGGCTTCGAGCGGGCAGACGGCGTTGCCAAGGAGCTGGGTGTGGAGGAAAACGCCCCCTGTCGGATCGAAGCGGCGGTGCTTTATGTGTTGCAATTCCACGCCAACAGCAGCGGACATACTTTTTTGCCCCGGGACAAGCTGGTGCCCACGGTGGCTCAGCTTCTTTCCGTCGGGGAGGAGGAAACCGAAGAGGCCATCGACAAACTGATTGCCCTGGGCAAACTGCGGGCGCCCAAAAGCGGAAAGCGGCAGTGCATATATCTGACCCGCTATTTTGAGGCGGAAAAATATATTGCCTGCAAGGTGCAACAGTTGGAAAAATGTGCGTTTCAGGCGCCGGTCACCGACATTTCAAGAGAGGTGGCGCTGATCGAGGCGGAAAGCGGATTGATCTATGCCACCATGCAGAAAAAGGCGATTCTTCTGGCCGTGACCTCGGGCGTGATGATTCTGACCGGCGGTCCCGGCACCGGTAAAACCACGGTGATCCGGGCGTTGATACGGATTTTCGGGCAGTTGGGCTACAAAGTGGCATTGGCCGCTCCCACCGGCAGAGCCGCCAAAAGAATGTCGGAAGCCACCGGAGAGGAAGCCAAGACCATTCATCGGTTGTTGGAGGCGGAATTCGGCGGAAAGGAAACGAGATTCGGCCGGGACGAGGACAATCGATTGAAGGAGGATGTGTTCATTCTGGACGAAACCTCCATGGTGGACACTCTTCTGATGGCGTCCTTTCTGAAGGCCGTCAAGCCGGGCGCCCGGCTGATTCTCATCGGGGATGCGGATCAGCTTCCTTCGGTGGGCGCCGGCAATGTGCTGAACGATTTCATCGAAAGCGAGGCGGTGACGACGGTTCAGCTTAAGGAAATCTTCCGGCAGGCAAAAGAAAGCCGGATCGTCACCAATGCCCATGCCATCAACAGCGGTGAATACCCCACTCTGGACGACAAAGACAACGACTTCTTTTTTGTCCGTCGGGACAACGAGGAGGAGATCGCACCTACGGTGGTGTCCCTTTGGCACACCCGCCTGCCCAAAAGCTATGGCCGGGAGATTCTTTCCAAGATACAGGTAATCACTCCCTCCCGAAAAGGAGTGGCCGGCACCGAAAGTCTGAATGTGGGTCTGCAGGCGGCACTGAATCCTCCTTCGTCCCAAAAAATCCAGATGAAGCATAAAGGCAGAACCTTCCGCGAGGGCGACCGGGTGATGCAGATCAAAAACAACTACGATATTCCCTGGAAAAAAGGAAGTTTTGAAGGTACCGGTGTTTTTAACGGAGACATCGGAACGGTTTTGCGCATCTCTTACCATGAACAGAAGGTGGAGGTGGACTTTGACGGCAGAAAGGCGTTTTATGAATTTTCCGCATTGGAGGAACTGGAGCACGCCTATGCAATCACCGTGCACAAGAGCCAGGGAAGTGAATATCCGGTGGTCATTCTGCCGGTCTATACCTACGCTCCCCTGCTCTTAACCAGAGAACTGCTCTATACCGCCGTGACCAGAGCTCAGAAAATGGTGATTCTGGTGGGGTGCGAGCAGGCAGTGCAACGGATGGTGGATACCAGTCGCCGGCCCATGCGCTATACCGGGCTGAAAGCTATGCTGAAGGCTGTGACAAGAGAAAAAATGCCGTGAAAAACAGAGTTCCTCCAACTGAATTTTTCACCGAGGAAGAAGTCATCCCCTTTTGTAAAAATGCGGAAATTTTCGATGAAAGAAGAAAGTTTGAAAGATAAATCTTTCAAACGCGTTTTGTGGCTTTCGCCATCGGAGCGATGGCAATTTCGCTCCGCAAAACCAACCCCAATTCCGCATGAAAGGAAGCTTTCGCCAAGCGAAAGCTATGGCCATAACAATGAACGAAGAAAACAAGGATAAAGCCTATATGGAAGAGGCCCTTGGCTTGGCCAAGGAGGCTTATTCGGACGGCGAAGTGCCGGTTGGCGCTGTGGTGGTCTGGGAGGACGGCAGAATTGTGGGCAAAGGCCGGAACCGGCGGGAAAAAGGAAAATGCGCTCTCTGTCATGCCGAAATGGAAGCAATCGAACAGGCCTGCAAAACTCTCGGCGGTTGGCGTCTCCATAAAGCGACGCTCTATGTGACGATGGAGCCCTGCCCTATGTGCGCCGGCGCTATCTTCAATGCCCGAATTCCCAAAGTTGTCTATGGCGCTTCGGATCCGAAAGCCGGTGCCTATGGCTCGGTCTTTGACCTGAATTCCCTGCCCCTCAATCATAAAACAGCGGTGGAAAAGGGCTTGCTTCGGGAGGAATCGGCCGCCCTGCTTTCGGCCTTTTTTAAGGATTTGCGTAAAAGGTAGAGCCTTGCATCACCCCCTGTTTTTATACTTTTTGCAGGGCCCCCGCCCTACGCCCAGTGTTCCTTGCAGGGCCCCGCCCTGCAACTCGGCACCCCCTTTTGAAAAAGGGGTCAATCCGAAAACTTTTTTGCGGAAAGACAACATACTTTCAATGTAAGGGCGAAGAATCCGGAATGCCGGAGCCGTAGATTTTCGGGAACCAATCTATGGACACCGAGCGCCACCCCTGCTTTGGCACTTTTCGCAGGGCCCCGCCCTGCAACCCGGCGACCCCTTTTGAAAAAGGGGTCGATCCGAAAACTTTATCTGCGGACGGGCAACA
>DPGD01000031.1 GCA_003522145.1 Clostridiales bacterium
TCCGTTTTTAACGGACTTGTGCAGCGTGCAGAGCGGCCATAGGAGCTTTTTTCCGTCCATTGGGTTTGTATTCGCGGGAACGGGAAAGACTTTCAAAGGGAACAAGCGACACGGAAAATTCCGGAGAGCTTTTCGTCCTCCCTCGTCAAAAAGAATTTTTATTCCGAAAAAAGCAGGAATTCTCTTTTCTGCTGTTGACTTTTATTCATTTTGACTGTATAATGTATATGTAAAATTATACATAAAAATTTTGGGGGACTTATGTGCGGCAATGATGAAATCCGGGCACAGGACAGGGAAAGACTTCTGTGCCATGCGGAAATGATACAGCAGTTCTTTGAAAACCGAATTCCGGATCGGCCGGAAAACGGGGAACTGATCCGGAGCATGCGCTATTCGCTTTTGGCACCGGGAAAGCGGATACGCCCCCATCTGACCTTTGAATTCTGCAGGCTGTTCGGCGGGTCGGAAGAGGAGGCCCTTGCCTATGCCGCCGCCGTGGAGGCCATCCACACCTATTCGCTGATTCATGACGACCTGCCCTGTATGGACAACGATGATCTGCGAAGGGGTCGGCCGACCAATCATAAAGCTTACGGCGAAGCCATGGCTATGCTGGCCGGAGACGCCCTGCAAACCTTTGCCTTTCGTTTGGCGGCGGGAAATGAGTGCCTGAGTGCCGAACAGAACGCCAAAGCCGTTGTCCTTCTCGCCGAAAAAGCCGGGGAAACCGGGATGTGCGGCGGTCAGGAGGAGGACCTTGAAAATGAAAACAAGAGCATACAGGCAAAAGATTTAGACCGTATCAATGAAAAAAAGACGGGAGCGCTTCTGGAGGCCGCCTGCGGACTGGGATGTATTGCCGCCGGAGCCGATGAAAAACAAATGGAAGCGGCCATGCTCTACGCAAGATGCTTCGGGGCGGCTTTTCAGATTGTGGATGACATTCTGGATGTGACCGCTTCCGAAGAGCAGTTCGGAAAAAATGTAAAGAGCGATATGAGGAATCAGAAAACCACCTACGCTTCGCTGTTGGGATTGGAAAGCGCTTATACCCTTGCCAAACAGCTTACCGAAAGGGCGGCAAAGGCTCTTGAGTGCTATCCGGGAAGCGCCTATCTCATGCGTTTTGCCAAAAGTTCTTTGGAACGAAAAAAATGAGACTGGATGTATATTTATATACTTCCGGTTACGCCTCCTCCCGGCAACGGGCCTCCTGTCTGATCAAAGAGGGCTTGGTGCGGGTGGAGGGGAAAACCGTCCGGAAGCCGTCCTTTGAAACCGACGGAAAGGCTGTGGAGGTTCAAGAGGGCGGACTGCGCTATGTGAGCCGAGGGGGACTAAAACTGGAGGAGGCCATTAAGCGCTTTTCTTTCGATCCCGCAGGATTGGTGTGTCTGGATCTGGGCGCCTCCACCGGAGGCTTTACCGATTGCCTGTTGCAGCACGGCGCCAAAAAGGTTTATGCGCTGGATGTAGGCTTCGGTCAGCTGGCGGCCTCCATGCGCTCCGATGCCCGTGTGGCAGTTCTGGAGCATTATAACGCCCGAAACCTGGAAAAAAAAGATTTCGAGGAGCCGGTGGATGCGGTGGTTTCCGATCTTTCCTTTATTTCCCAGCGGTTGATCTATCCGGCTGTGTCCGGAGTATTGTCCCCCGGTATGCCCTTTATTTCTCTGGTGAAGCCTCAGTTTGAAGCGGGCAGAGAGGCTGTGGGCAAGGGGGGGCTGGTGAAGGATCGGCAGGTGCATTGGAGGGTGATGCAGGAATTGATTTCGGAAGGAATGAAAAGTCGGCTGTATCTTTCTGATTTTTGTGTTTCTCCGATTGAAGGAGGAGACGGAAACCGGGAGTATTTGGCGCTGTTCCGCAAGGATTCTCCCTGTGTTTGTGATGAGCATCGTCTGAAGGCAGTGATTTTTTACGATAAATGAGGAGGACTCCATGACGGTCACACTTTTGTATTCTCCTTTTGAAAAGGGAAACAAAGAGGCGGCTGAGGCGGCAGCCAAACTGCTTTTTGAGGCCGGCGCTCAGGTTCAGTGTCTCAAGGGGATGCTGGATCTGCCTTTTCTGAAACAGATTGCCGGAAAGGAAATATACCGGGCAGATGCGGCGCTGGTTTTGGGCGGAGACGGCTTTATCATGCACAATGCCAAGAATTGTGCCCACCGGAACACGCCCGTCCGAGGAATCAACCGGGGGCATTTGGGCTATCTTGCAGACGGAGAGGAATTCACGGCGGAAGAGGCAGAGAGACTGGTTGCCCGCTCTTTTTATACCGAGGAGCGGATGATGCTGCAGGTGCAGAGGAACGATGAAATTTCTGCGGCCCTCAACGATGTGGTTCTGATGCGGGAGGGGATCGCAGGCGTTGTGGAGATCGAGGTGCTTTCGGACGGAGAAAGCGTAGGCATCTACCGTTGCGACGGCGTGCTGGTGGCCACGCCCACCGGTTCCACCGCCTACTCGCTTTCGGCAGGAGGCAGTGTGGTAGACCCGGCGCTGTCCTGTCTCTGTTTTACGCCGGTCTGTCCCCATTCTCTCTCCGCCAAGCCCATCATTTTTGCCCCCGAAAAAAAGCTGACGCTGCGGAATATCAGCAGAAGAGAGCGACGCCTTTCCTATTCCTGCGACGGAGAAAAGCCCGGAGTCCTTCTTTACGGAGAAGAGCTGACGGTCACGGCAGGCAGGGAAAAGGTGCGCTTTATCCGAATGAATCAAAGCTCTTTTTGTGCAACTCTGCATAAGAAGCTGAGCGAAATAGGATGAATTCCAAGGAAAGGAGCATAAGGCACAGGTATTTTGAAATGAAAAACGGAAGGCAAAAGCAGATACTCACCATCGTTTCCGAGCACGATGTGGAGACCCAGGAGGAACTGATCGTCCGCCTGAAAGCCAGCGGATTCAAGGCAACACAGGCAACGGTCTCCAGAGACATTAAGGAACTGCGTCTTATCAAAATGGCCACCGAGAACGGACACTATAAGTATGTGCAGTCGGTGGGAGAGGACGGAAAGTCCTCGGCGAAGTTTGACAATGTTTTAAGAGAGACGGTGATTTCCGTCCGGAATGCCGGACCGATCGTGGTGGTGCGCACATACGCCGGCATGGCCATGGCGGCGGCCGCTGCTGTGGACGCCATGCAGATCAACTGCATTCTGGGAACCATTGCCGGAGACGATACCATTTTCATCGCCGTTTCCGACGAGGTTGCCAGCGACTTGATCGAAAAGAAAATCGAAAGAATCATTCAGGAGCGTTAAAGCCATGCTGACTTCACTGCACATTGAAAATGTGGCGGTTATAAAGACACTCAATCTGGATTTTTCAAAGGGATTTACGGTGCTGACCGGCGAAACGGGAGCCGGAAAATCCATCATTCTCGGTTCGGTCCGTATGCTTTTGGGCGCCCGCACCGACCGGGATTCCATCCGAACGGGGGAAGAAAAGGCCACTGTGGAGGGACTTTTTTCGGAAATCGACGACCGGAGCCGTGCTTTGTTGAATGAATCCGGCATCGCGCCCGATGAAAACGGGGAGCTTCTTCTTTTGCGCACGCTGACCGCAGAGGGACGGAACACCTGCAAAATCAACGGCAGAGCCGTGCCCTTATCCACCCTGAAGGCGGCGGGTCAGATCCTGATCGGAATTCACGGACAGCACGACACACAGCTTCTTTTGAGCGAGGATACCCATCGGGTGCTCCTTGACCGGTACGGCCGATGCGAAGAAGCCTTTTCGGCTTACAGGGAGGCCTACAGCGAATCGGTCCGGCTGAAAAGCAGGCTGGAAGAATTGCTGAAAGAGGAACGGTTCCGGATCGAGCGGACCAAGAAGTACAAAACCGCAGTAAAAGAGATTGCCGCAGCGAACCTGAAGCCCGACGAAGAGGAGCTTCTGGAGCAGAGAAAAAAGATCCTGCGGGACGGAGAGAAGCTGCGCAAGCAAGCCAAAATCGTATACAGGGCACTGTATAAAAACGAAAAGGGCGGCTCGGCATACGACCTTCTGGAGATTGCGCAGACGGCTTTGGAGCAGCTGTCGGAGGTGCTTCCCGAAAGCGAAGAATACATCTCCCGACTGACCGGTTTCCGGCTGGAAATGGAAGAGATCGCAAAAAGCGCAGGCGAGGTGGCAAGCATTGCAGACGGAAACCCGGCTGAAGAATTAAATCGGCTCGAAGACCGACTGGATCTGGTCAAAGCCCTGAAAAAAAAGTACGGGTCGACCATCGAGGAGATTTTAGCCTATGAAGCCGAAGCAAAGAACCAGTTAATAGAGCTTTCCGGCAGGGAAGAGGAGCTGAGGCTTTTAAAAGAACGGTTGGAAAAGGCGGTGCTTCTTTCAAGAGAAAAAGGGGAAGTGCTGAGCAACTGCCGAAAAAAAGCGGCCCAACAATTGGAAAAGGCGGTGAACGACCAGCTCCGGTATCTGGACCTGGAAAAAGTCGTGTTTCTTGTTCAATCGGAAAAGGAATACACCGAGAACGGAGTGCCGAAGCTGACGCCCAATGGCATGGACGATATTTCTTTTCTGATCTCTTCCAATCCGGGCGAGCCGCCGAAACCTATAGCCGATATTGCTTCCGGCGGAGAGCTTTCCAGAATCATGCTGGCTCTGAAGGTGGCATTTGCAGACAAGGAATCCACACCTTCTCTGATCTTTGATGAGATCGATACGGGAATTTCGGGGAAAACCTCCCAGAAGATCGGCATGAAGCTCCGCGAAATTTCCGCCTACACCCAGGTGTTCTGTGTGACCCATTCGGCGCAGGTGGCCGCTTGCGGACATCACCATTTCAAAATTTCCAAATACGAAGTGGATGGCCGAAACCGGACGGCTGTGGAAGAACTGGGCGAAGCAGACCGGATCGAAGAGCTGGCAAGAATCATGGGCGGCATTCACACAAGCGACACCGTCCGGGCGGGCGCAAGGGAACTGCTTGCCGAAGGGCAAAAATGCTGAAAAAGCGACAAAACAAAGGATTACATTGGTCTTAGGACTTGAAAGGAAAAAAGATGGTAAAGGTATACGAAGATTTGGTCAAAAGAGGACTGATTGCACAGGTGACCAACGAGGAAGAAATCCGCAACATGGTGAACGAGGGAAAGGCCGTGTTCTACATCGGTTTTGACCCAACGGCGGACAGCCTTCATGTGGGACATTTTATGGCTCTGTGCCTGATGAAGCGTTTGCAGATGGCGGGAAACCGACCCATTGCCCTGATCGGCGGCGGCACGGGAATGATCGGAGACCCTTCGGGAAGAAGCGATCTGCGGCAGGTCATGAGTGAAGAAACCATTCAGCACAACTGCGACTGCTTCAAAAAGCAGATGAGCCGCTTTATCGACTTTTCCGAGGGAAAAGCGCTGATGGTCAATAACGCCGACTGGCTTTTGAACCTGAACTATATTCAATTTTTGAGAGAAGTAGGCCCCTGCTTCTCGGTCAACAACATGCTTCGGGCCGAGTGCTATAAGCAGAGAATGGAAAAGGGCCTCTCCTTCCTGGAATTCAACTATATGATCATGCAATCCTATGACTTTTATATGCTTTATCAGAAGTACGGCTGCAATATGCAGTTCGGAGGGGATGACCAGTGGTCGAATATGCTGGGCGGTACAGAGCTGATCCGGAAGAAGCTGGGCAAGGATGCCCACGCCATGACCATCACCCTTCTGCTCAATTCCGAAGGGAAGAAGATGGGAAAGACCCAGAAAGGCGCTGTGTGGCTGGATCCTGCCAAGACCTCTCCCTATGAATTCTTCCAGTATTGGCGGAACATTGACGATGCCGATGTAATCAAGTGCATGAAGATGCTGACCTTCCTGCCGATTGAGCAGATCGAGGAAATGGAAAAGTGGGAGAGCAGTCGGATCAATGAGGAAAAAGAGATTTTAGCCTACGAGTTGACTGCACTGGTGCACGGCGAAGAGGAAGCAACCAAAGCCAAAGAGACGGCAAGAGCCATATTCTCAGGTGCGGCGAACGCCGAAAATATGCCCACCATCCAAGTGCCCTCCGGTGCTTTAAGCGAGGGAAGGATCTTAGTGACCGAATTGATGGTCTTAGGCAAGATGGCTCCCTCCAAGGGGGAGGCAAAGCGGCTCATACAGCAGGGCGGTGTACTGTTGGGCGAAAACCGTGTGGAGCGGTTTGACGCTGTTGTGACCCAAGAGGAGCTTTCCTCCGGCGTAGTGATCCGGAAGGGCAAAAAGGTATTTAACCGGTTTGTTCTCGCATAAAAATAGCAGAGAACTCTCTCCTGCGTAAAAGAGATACAGAGCATATTTCCGAAAAAGGGCAGAGTTCGAAAGGAGAACGATCGTGAAAACATTTAAAGAAGAATTGAGCGAATTGGCAAGAGAAGGATTTCTGACCTTTGAAAAGAACAAGCCTCTTTCTTCTTGTTCCTCCTGCCGGATCGGCGGGGAAGCGGACTTTGCCCTCTATCCACGGAATCCGGAAGGCTTTTGCCGGGCATACACCCTTTCTTTGCAGTATGAAAAGAATCTGCGGGTGATGGGTGCCTGCACCAATGTATTGTTTCCCGATGAGGGCTACCGAGGAGTGATTCTTTTCACCACCGACATGAACCAGGTGTCTCAAGAGGGAGAAACTCTTTTGGCTGATGCGGGAGAAAACCTGACGGCTCTTTCGGTGAAGGCCTGGAAGGCAGGCCTGTCCGGTCTGGAATTTGCCTACGGTATACCCGGAAGTGTGGGGGGCGGCGTATTTATGAACGCCGGCGCATACGATCATTCCTTAGAGGAAGTGGTGAGCAAAAGCCGGTTTTATGACCCCAAGAGCCGGACTTTCGGTGAATATAAAGGCAAAGATCACTGCTTTTCCTACCGGCATTCGGTTTATAATGACGGGAACAGAGTCATACTTTCGGCAGAGTTCTCCTTGAAAAAGGACGACCCGCAGGAGATACGGGCCAGAATGGAGGACTATATGCAGCGGCGGAAGAGCAAGCAGCCGTTGGAATATCCCAGTGCAGGAAGCGTGTTCAAGCGGTATCCCGGCTACTTCACAGCAAAGCTCATTGAAGAGGCAGGCCTAAAGGGTCTTACCGTCGGGGGAGCGCAGGTTTCACCCAAGCATGCAGGGTTCATTGTAAATCTTGGCTCTGCCACGGCGGCCGATGTTCAGAAATTGGTTTCGATCATAGAAGAGGAAATTTACCGCCGGAACGGCATCCGCATTGAACGGGAACTGATCTATTTCTGATTTGAAGAATTTTGGAAGGGAGGGAATGTGCTTTGTCTTTCTGCCAAGATACCAAGAATGATCTTTGCGCATTGCCCTGCAAGAGAAAATGCTGTAAGAGGGCATTGTTATACGGGATGCTCCTTTCGGGAAATCTCTTCACGAAGGATAAGATCAAGCTGATTACCGAGAATGAGCGGACCAGTCAGTTGATCCTCTATCTTCTGAAGGAGGTATTCGGCGTAAAGGGAAACCTGTATATCAGCGAAAAAAAGGCGGGGGACGGAAAAATCAGCAGTTATAAGCTGACCGTTTCGGCAAAGAATGATCTGCAGAGGATCTTTGAGGAATGCGCTTTGCCCGAGGATTGCGAGGGGGCGGTCAGCCCGGAGATGATCCGGTGCGATGAATGCTTCCGGCATTTTATGCGGGGCACTTTTCTCACCGCCGGCACCCTGACCGACCCAATGGCCGAATATCGCCTGGAGCTGATTTTTGAAGACCGGCACTTAGCGAACACCGTTTTGGAGCTTTTGGAAAGCGCCGGATTTTCTCCGAAATATACCGAGCGGAAGACTAGCTTTGTGGTCTATATCAAGGAAAGCGAAAACATAGAGGATTTTCTTACCTCCATCGGTGCTTCTCAGGCTGCGATTTCCATAATGAATGCCAAAATCTACAAGGACATCCGTAACAACCAGAACCGGCGTTCCAATTGCGACGCCGCCAACATCAACAAGATGACCGGAAAGGCTCAGGAGTGCATACGGGCCATCCGGATGCTGGAGGATTCCGGAGTCTTTTCACTGCTTTCGGAGGATCTGAAAACAACGGCCGCCCTGCGCAAGGAGAATCCGGAAGCATCCTTGGCCGAATTGGCGGAATTGCACTGTCCGCCCATCACCAAATCCGGGGTAAATCATCGGTTGCGGAAGATCTGCGAACGGGCAGAGAAGCTGAACGAAAAAAAGGACAGGCCGTAGTTTCTCCGGTTTACAAGTTTTTTTAAGTTTAAAAAGGAGGGAGCCAATGGAATTTGTACATCTGCATCTGCACAGCGAATACAGTATGCTGGACGGCGCCTGTCGGCTCTCCCTTCTGCCCAAGGCCGCCAAAGACCTGGGCTTTACCGCTTTGGCACTGACCGATCACGGAAATATGTTCGGAGCGGTCACCTTTTACAAGGAGTGTCGGAAGGCCGGCGTAAAACCGATCATCGGTTGCGAAGTCTATGTGGCACCGGGCAGCCGATTTGAGAAAAACAAGGACGACCGCTACAATCATCTGACCCTGTTGTGTGAAAACGAAACCGGGTATCGGAATCTGTGCAAGCTGGTGTCCGCCGGATATACCGAAGGCTTTTATTCCAAGCCCAGGGTGGATGACGAGCTTTTTTCCCTCTATCACGAAGGCCTGATTGCCCTTTCGGGGTGCGTGGCGGGAAGAATTCCCCAGTTGATTCTTATGGATGACGAGGAAGGTGCGGAGCGGGAAGCTCGGCGGTACGGCGCACTTTTCGGGACGGATCATTTTTTTCTTGAAATTCAGAATCATTTTACCGAAGAGGAAAAGAAGATCGAAAAGGGTCTTTGCCGAATTTCCGAAAGAACTGGATTGCCTCTGGTCGCCACAAACGATGTGCACTATATCCGTCGCAAGGATGCCGATGTGCAGGCGGTGCTTCTCTGTATCCAGACCGGAAGGACGCTGGAGGAAGGACGCCCCTTCGGCTTTGAAAGCGATGAGTATTATCTGAAATCTCCCGAAGAAATGGCCAGTTTGTTCAAGGAACATCCAAAGGCCTTGGAAAACACCGGCCGCATTGCGGAACGGTGCCGGTTTGACTTTGATTTTTCAGAAAGACATCTGCCCACCTATCCGTTGCCCGAAGGGGTTACTTCCTCGGCTTTCCTGAAGGAGCTTGCCGAGAACGGACTGAAGGAGAAAGCGGAAAAGGGTCTGCTTTGTTTGGAAAACCATACTTTTGAGGATTATAAATTCCGGATGATCTATGAGTTGATGATGATCGAAAAGATGGGCTATTGCGATTATTATCTGATTGTCTGGGATTTTGTGAATCATGCTAAGAATATGGGCATACCGGTCGGTCCCGGCAGAGGCTCGGGAGCGGGAAGCCTGGTGGCCTATCTTGTCGGAATCACCGAGATCGATTCTATCCACTACGATCTGCTTTTTGAGCGGTTTCTCAACCCGGAACGGGTGAGCATGCCCGATTTTGATGTGGATTTTTGCTATGACCGGCGGGATGAGGTTATTGCCTATGTTTCGGAAAAGTACGGCAAGGATCATGTGTCCCAGATTGCGGCCTTCGGAACCCTGGGAGCCAGGGCAGCGGTGCGGGATGTGGGCAGAGTCCTTGGCATTTCCTATGGGGAGACCGATGCGGTGGCCAAGCTGATTCCCCACAAGCCCGATATGACCATTGGTGAAGCATTGAAGGGCAAACAGCTTGCAGAGCTTTACAGGGAGCGCTTGTCTGTGCGTCAGCTTTTAGACACCGCCTTGGCAGTGGAAGGGATGCCCCGGCACATCACCACCCATGCGGCCGGTGTGGTGATTACCGAACGGCCGGTTTCGGATTACCTGCCGTTGGCAACCTCCTCCGGTGCGGTGCTGACCCAGTACGACATGAATACCGTGGCGGAGCTGGGACTGCTGAAATTCGATTTTTTAGCCTTACGGTACCTGACCGTGATTGAAAACGCCTGTTGCATGGTGCGCAGGAAGGAACCGGAATTCTCGGTGGAAAAGATTCCTCCCGACGATGAAAAAGCCATGAATTTGGTGTGCGAAGGCGAAACCGAAGGGCTTTTTCAGCTGGAATCGGCCGGAATGAAGCGTCTCCTTGTGCAAATGAAGCCCCAAAATATAGAGGACCTGATGATGGCGATCGCTCTGTACCGACCCGGTCCCATGGAGTCCATTCCGATATTGCTTGCGGCACGGAACAGCGGAAAAGCTCCGGAATATAAAATCGACAGGCTGAAGGAAATCTTAGACAGCACTTCCGGCGTGATCGTGTACCAGGAGCAGGTCATGCAGATCTTCCGGAAGATCGCCGGATATTCCTTCGGCAGAGCCGATGTGGTCCGCAGAGCCATGGCCAAAAAGCATTCCGAAGAGTTGGAAAGGGAGCGGACCGGATTCATAGAGGGCGCAAAAAAGAACTTTGTAAAGGAAGAGGACGCCAACGAGCTGTTTGATTCCATGGTTTCCTTTGCAAGCTATGCATTCAATAAAAGCCACGCCGCTGCCTATGCGGTGCTTGCCTACCGAACGGTGTATCTGAAGGCCTATTATCCCGAGGAATATATGGCAGCGCTTCTGACCTCGGTCTGCGGAGACGAAAAAAAGACGGCAGAGTATATCTCCTACTTGGAAAAGAAAAAAATTCCGATACTCCCGCCGGACATCAATGAAAGCGAAAAGGGCTTTACCGCCACCGAAAAGGGCGTTTGCTTCGGACTTCTCGGAATTAAGAATGTGGGAGATGGCTTTGTGCAAGCCGTTCTGGATGTGAGAAAAAAGGAAGGTCCCTTCTCCTCCTTGGAGGACTTTGTCAGAAGAATGCTCCGCAAGGGACTGAATAAGTCCCAATTGTCCGCTTTGATCGGTGCCGGTGCCTTTGACTCTCTCGGCGTTTTCAGAAGCCGGATGACCGAGGGAATGGAGGAACTCCTTTCCTATGTGGCAGAGGAACAAAGACGGAGCGCCGAAGGGCAGATCGATCTGTTTTCTGCGACCGGCGGGGCCTCTTCAGGGGAGCAGGCCAAGGCCGCCTTTGTCTATCCCGATATACCGGAGTACTCCCTGAAGCAACGGCTGAAAACCGAAAAGGAGCTGACCGGAATGTGGCTTTCCGGCCACCCTCTCTTTGACTACAGCCGGAACATGGACGCATTGAAGCCCGACGGGATCGCAGAAATTCTTGCTTCCTTTGAAGATGAGGGGGATCCGGCAAGAAGGTACAGGGACGGAGACGCAGTGGCGGTTTGCGGTATGATCTCCTCTTTTTCGGTAAAGACTTCCAAGGCGGGAAACCGTTTCTGTCTGCTTCGGTTGGAGGACGCTCACGGAAGTATGGACGCTCTCATTTTTGAAAAGGTGCTGGATCGGATTTCCGACTATCTGGAAAACGGTCGGCCGGTATACCTGAAGGGCAAGCTCTCGGCAAAGGAAGAGGAAGAGCCGAAGATCACCGTGTCTGACCTGATGCCGTTGTTGCCCGACAGTCAGTTTGAACATCTTTCCAAGGAGCTGGAGCCCCAGAGCCCGAAGCCGGCCGTTGAAACGGCTGCGGAACCGGGAGAAAAGGGAGAGGACCGCTCTCTGCTTGCGGACGAAAGAGCTAAGAGCAGGGCAGAAGTACCGACGAAAACTCCGGGGCAGTCGACTGCCCCCAAGCCGAAGAAGCTGTATATCCGGCTTTCGGACGATGAGAAGATCAACAAGCGGCTGACTGCGCTGTCGGAAATCTTTGAGGGAACCACTCCTTTGGTTTTCTATCTTCCGAAAGAGAAAAGGTATGTGGACAGCGGACAAAAGGTTGCGCTCAGTCCCTATCTGCTGGAGGTCATGCGGGAAATCGGCGGGGAAGAAAATATTGTGTACAAATAAAAACAAAGATACTTTCGTTTGGAAAGGGGATGTGGAATGGGCATGGAAACCGAAAAAGAAAAAAAGTCTATAAAAAAAGATCATCCTGCCGAAGAAAAGGCTTCAGTGAAGATGAAAAATAAACCCAAAAGGAGCAGGTCTGATAGATCCGTCGAAGAACCGTCCTCAAACGAAAAGTCGGGTAAAGCCGGGAAAAAAGTGAACTTGGTACAGGAAACCGGAGAGGCGGCAAAATTCTTAGCAAGAGGCATCGGAAGGGTCTTTACGGCTCTCGGAAGTATTCTTCTGACCGTTCTTCTGATTGGCGGACTGTGCGCACTGATTGTGGGCACGGCCTTTGCGGTGTATCTTTCCGGCTATGTGGATTCCAGTATCGACGAATTTGAGATACTGGCCTCAGAGCAGAAGCGGACTTCTCAGATTTTTGTGGATGACGGGATGGGCAACCTGAGCGAACTGGAGGATCAGAAGCTCTATATGTCGGAGAACCGGGTGTATGTGGACTATGAAGACATTCCCCAGAATCTGATTGACGCCTATATTTCCACAGAGGACAAGCGGTTCTATGACCATAACGGCGTGGACTGGCTGCGCACGATCAAGGCAACGGTCTATTATGCCCTCGGCAACAGCGCCGGAGGAGGCTCCACTTTGACCCAGCAGTTGATTAAAAATGCAACCGGAAATAACGACAACACTCCCCAGCGGAAGATCGGCGAGATCTTTCAGGCCCTGAATCTGGAGAAGAATTACAGCAAAGAGCAGATTCTGGAAATGTATCTGAACACCATTTATCTCTCTCAGGGCTGTTACGGAGTCCAGTCGGCCTCCTATACCTACTTCGGCAAGCCTGTGAAGGAACTGAACCTGTTGGAGTGTGCGGCGATTGCCTCCATCACCCAGAATCCTTCCAAGTGGGACCCCAAGCTCCATCCGGAAAACAACATCATCAGACGAAACGGCATTCTGGAGAATATGCTGGAGCAGGGAAAAATCACAAAAGCCGAATTCGATTCTGCCTACAATGCCGAATTGACCATTTATGACCCGGAGGAGTCGGAGGATCCCGATAACGATCCGGGGGAATCGTCCGGTTCTGCCACCGGCGTAAACTCCTGGTATGTGGACGCCGTGATCGAGGACGCCATCGAACTGCTGATGGAACGCTATGAGGTGAACTACAATGTGGGTGAGCAGATGCTCTATACCGGCGGCTTCCGCATTGTGACAGCCATGGACCCCAAAGTGCAGCAGGTGCTGGAGGAGGTATTTACCGACACCGACATCATTGATGAGATCATCGGTGCCAGCCCCGGCATGGTCAAGCCCCAGTCCGCCATTGTGGTGCTGGACACCAAGAACGGAAACATTCTGGGTCTGGTCGGCGGAAGAGGCGAAAAATACAAATCCAGACTGTTCAATTTTGCAACGCAGGCACACCGTCAGACCGGCTCTGCCATGAAACCGCTGTCGGTCTACGGTCCGGCCTTAGAGA
The DNA here is from genome assembly GCA_003522145.1 of Clostridiales bacterium. Classification (GTDB taxonomy): domain Bacteria; phylum Bacillota; class Clostridia; order Oscillospirales; family CAG-272; genus UBA11512. The sequence goes on from DPGD01000031.1 coordinate 13,349, forward strand.
GCGGAATTATCAATTATGCAACGGTTTTTGACGATTCACCCTACAGCTACGATGATGAAGGAAACGGTTGGCCGAAAAACTCCCCGGCAGTCTACAGAGGACTGACGCCGGTCATCACCGGAATTACCAATTCCGTCAACACCATGGCAGTGAAAATCTTAGACCGGCTGGGCATTGAAAATTCCTTTAATTTCCTGACCGAAAAAATGCACATCACAACCCTCTATCGGAATAAGGTCATCAACGGAAGCGTGTACAACGATCTGAGCTTACCGGCTTTAGCGCTGGGCGGTATGACCGAGGGTGTTTCGGTAAGAGAGCTGGCGGGAGGCTTTACCACCTTCACCAATGAAGGTGTTTACTGTCAGCCCCGCACGGTCCTGAAAATTCTGGATTCCAAGGGAAACACGGTGGTGGACAATGCGTTGCTCACCGAGGAATGCCTCAGCAGGGAAAACGCCTCCATCATGACCAAAATGATGAACAATGTGGTGGTAAACGGTACAGGCTCTTCGATCAAGTTGAAGAACTATGTGTTTACCGCCGGCAAAACCGGTACCACGACCAAGAACAACGATAAATGGTTCGTAGGGTACACCCCTTATTATCTGGGAGGGGTCTGGTTTGGATACGAGCGGGCCCAGTCTTTGGGAGGCTTTTCAGGAAATCCGGCCATGAAAATCTGGGATTATGCCATGACCAAATTGCACGAGGAACTGGTCTTTACGCCGGATGGGGAAGACGGATTTGATTATCAGACCGACCGTCAGGGCAACGCCATTCCGAAAATTTACAGCGATGTGATCGATCCGGGCGTTCTGACTCTGCAATTCTGCCAGACCTGCGGAAAACTGGCCACCGAAAAATGCAAAAAGGTCTACCGCTACGGCACCTCCAACACCCAGAATATGACGGCAACCGGCTATTTTACAGCCGACAATATGCCTACGGAGTCCTGCACCTGCCATGTGGAGGTGACCTTCTGCACAGCGGGAAACCATTTGGCAAGCGAAGCCTGTCCCGAAGAATACCTGAAAAAGCGGGTCATTACGGTGGTGGATTCGGCAAAGGACCGGTATACCTACAACGGTAAGTCGGTGTATGCCTACCGAAGTGACGAAAAAGCGGTATTCTATGCTAAGGGCGACGGCACTTACGGCGGATTTGATCCGCAGAATCCCTTTGATTCTTTCTGCACAAAACACAGCCAATCGTCAGAGCTGCCTTTGGCAAGTGCACCTGTAGCCGCAACGCCCACAGAGAAAAGCAAACGAAGAAAAGACCGGAAATAAGCACCTGAAATTGCGAAAAGAAGACGGAAAAGAGGTTCTTTGCCGTCTTCTTTTTTCATATAGTTTCATCAGAACTCTTTGAAAAGAGGTGATCGTTCTTGGATTTCTTTGAAAGGTGGAAAAGGGAAAGTCGGCTCTTGAAAAAGCCCGGCATATTGCTTTGCTTCGGCTTCGGTGCGCTTGCAGCGCTGTTATGCATCTTGGCCTGCGGAAGCGATCAGCTATATCTGCTCACTTTACATCGGCAAAGGCTCCCCTCCGCTTTTTTTCTCGCTCTCTGGTTTCTTTTGTGGAGTGGCGGATGCGCATTTTGCGCAGGGATATTCTGGTTTGGAACCGCAGATTGCAAAAGCCGGCGACGCGGAGTGCTGCTCTGCTGCTTTGCGTTGCTTTTCACGCTCTTCTTCTATATTGCCTTTGTCAAAGCCATGTCCTTTATTTTTGCACTGTTTATGCTTTTGTGGGTTGTGGTTTTGCAGGTGTTTGCTTTGTGGGAAGCATTCCGGCTGTCGGCGGTTCTGATAATCGCACAAATATTCGGACTGTTTGTAAGTCTGATTTTTTTGCGGTATATTTTTGTGGCCATTTTTTTGAAATGAACGGGCAAAAAGGAAAATCCGGTAACTGAAGAAAGGAAGAAAGAATATGGTGAAAATGAGAAAAATACTGGCTCTGTTGCTTGCCTTGCTGACCCTTGGTGTGCTTCCCCTGATGTCTTGGGGCGACGGAATTGAAACCCAAGCCAAAAGTCTGATTCTGGTGGAGGACTCCACCGGCAAGGTGCTCTATGAACTGAATGCGGACGAGAGTCTGCCCCCGGCCTCCGTCACCAAAATCATGACTCTGCTTTTGGTTTTTGAGGCAATTGAGGAGGGAAAACTCCGCTTTGAGGATCCGATCACGGTCAGCGAACAGGCGGCCAAGATGGGCGGTTCGCAGGTGTATCTGGAGCAGGGAGAGCAAATGACCGTTGACGAACTGCTGAAATGCGTGGTGATCGCTTCGGCAAACGATGCGGCGGCGGCCTTGGCAGAGGCCGTTTCGGGATCTTTGGAGAGCTTTGTTTCGGATATGAACCGCCGAGCCGCGGAATTGGGCATGAGCCACAGTCATTTTGAAAATACCAACGGGTTGGATGATACCACAACCACCCACCTGACCTCGGCACGAGATATTGCAATCATGTCCAAAGAGCTTTTGAAGCACGAAAAAATCTTTGATTATACTACTATATGGATGGATACCGTGCGCAATGGTGCCTTCGGTCTGACCAACACCAACCGTCTCATCCGCTTTTACAACGGAGCAAACGGCTTGAAAACCGGTTCCACCTCCAAGGCCGGCTTCTGCATTTCGGCAACGGCCAAGAGAGACGGAATGCAGCTGATCGCCGTGGTTATGGGTTCTCCCACGCGGGATGAGCGAAATGCCACAGCTGCTAAACTTTTGGACTATGGCTTTGCCCGCTATGAAGTTTACAACACTCCTTCCCTTACGCAAGAGACCTTGCCGGTCTTAGGCGGAAAAAAGGATTCCGTGCTTTTGGACTGCACGCCCCAATCCTTTGTCCTTGAAAAAGGGCAGGACAAAAAGGTGGAAATTCTCACCGAACTTCCTGAGAATCTGAAAGCACCGGTGGAAAAAGGCCAGATTTTGGGAAAAATAGTCTACAAGCTGGACGGTACGGAATTGGGCTCAAAAGAAATTTGTGCCAAGGAGTCCGTGGACCGTTTGAGCAAATGGGATTTGTTCAAAAAAATGTTTTCTTTGTCCACTTTATTTTGAGAAAGCCCTTGAAAAAGCAGGAAGATCAAGGTATAATGGCGGTAATTGAAGTATAAGGAAGGTCAAAAAATGTCTGTACGGTTGAACGATCGGTATTTGAAAAATTTTATTTCCGATGAGGATTATTCTTCGGTGAAGGCTCGGGCTCTAACGGCGCTTGAAACGGTTTTGGAGGGAAACGGAAAGGGAAACGATTTTTTAGGGTGGAGAAAACTGCCCGATGTGCCGGACAAGGAAGAGTTTGAAAGAATCAAGCTGGCGGCCGAAAAGATCAAAAAGAGCTGTGACATCCTGCTGGTCATCGGAATTGGCGGATCCTATTTGGGCGCCAGAGCGGCCATTGAATTCTGCAAGGGGCAGAACTACAACGAGTTGCGCAAGGCGACCCCTGCCATTTATTTTGTGGGAAAGGACCTGAGTGCGGCCACGGTCTGCGAAACTCTTGCCCTGATTGAAGGCAAGGATGTTTGTCTGAATGTGATTTCCAAGTCGGGCACGACCACCGAACCGGCTGTTGCCTTCCGGATTTTCAGAGAGTGGATGGAAAAGAAATACGGGGAGAAAGAAGCCTCCCGGCGTATCTTTGTGACCACTGACCGGAAAAGAGGAAAATTGAAGGAGCTTTCAACGGAAAAAGGCTATGAAACCTTTGTGGTGCCCGACGATGTGGGCGGAAGATTCTCCGTGCTTTCGGCTGTGGGACTGCTGCCCATCGCCTGCGCCGGAATAGATATTGAGGAGCTGGTGAAAGGTGCCAAGGATTCAAGAGCCCTCTATTCCAACGAAAAAACCTTTGAGAAAAACGATTGTGTGCGTTATGCGGCCATTCGGAACATTCTGCTTTCCAAAGGCAAGAAGACGGAGGTTCTTGCAAGCTATGAGCCCTCACTGTCCATGACCGCCGAATGGTGGAAGCAATTGTACGGCGAGAGTGAAGGAAAAGAGAAAAAGGGTCTGTTCCCGGCTTCTGTTTGTTTCACCACCGATCTGCACTCCTTGGGACAGTTTATTCAAGAGGGCACTCCCTTGCTCTTTGAGACGGTTCTGGACCTTTTGAATCCGGGTTACGGAATAAAGATTCCCCATGATCCGGCCAATGCCGATGGATTGAACTTCCTCTCGGATAAGGAATTGCATGAGGTGAACCGGACTGCCTTTGTGGCCACGGCTCTGGCTCATACCGAGGGGGGCGTGCCGAATGTGGTGTTGGAATTGGACAGCCGCAGTGCGTATGATTTCGGATATCTGGTCTATTTCTTTGAGCTTGCCTGTGCGGTGTCCGGCTATATTCTGGGGGTAAACCCCTTCGATCAGCCGGGAGTGGAAGCATATAAAAAGAATATGTTTGCACTGTTGGGCAAGCCGGGCGAGGAATTCGATGTCCTAAGAGAGCAGCTTTCAAAAAAAATCTGAAATCCTCCTTGTTTTTTGACAAAGGTACTTGAAAATCCCGAGAATATTCTGTATAATGAGATAAAATAAAACCATCTACGGAGGGCAAATTGTATGGTTAAACTTATTGTTGGTCTGAAGGGCTCCGGAAAAACCAAGTCGCTGATTCAGCTGGCCAATACGGCTGTCGACACTTCCAACGGCACGGTAGTGTGTCTTGAAAAGGGAACGAAGCTGATGCACGAGATCAAATATCAGGCGCGCTTGGTCAACACCGATGAATACGGTGTTTCCGACGGAGAAATGCTCTTCGGATTTGTAGCCGGAATCATTGCCAGCGACCATGATGCCAAGGACATTTTCATCGACCATGCCTTGAAAATCTGCCAGAATGATCTGAAGCAGTTTGAGGAATTTGTTCTGAAAACCGTCAAGCTGGCAGAACAGCACGATGTGCGGGTCATCATGACCGGTTCTGTAGAAAAAGAAGCGCTGCCGGAAACCATTTCCTATTTCGCCTAAGCCGATTCCGGATCCGGGTGTTTCCAAACGCCTTTTATACCTGAATACAAGCATCCAAGAGGCCTTTCTGCCGGAATACCGGCGGAAAGGCCTCTTTGTCAAGATTTCCCGCGGTGCATAGAATGATATCGAGGTGCATGGGCACCGTATGAAATTCAAGAAGGGAATAATTTGAAATGATAGATAACAGAACAAATTGCTTTGGGGCAAAGCCTGCCCGCAAGGACAATGTGTGTGTCGATTCCATGCAGATTTTAGACAGCTGCCGGGATAAGGACTGCTTTGAGGATGTAAGGGTATATCTGACGGAATTCGGACAGGATGTTATCGAAAAAACAGGAAATATCAAGGTAAAGAACACCGAAGTGATCTGCGTGAATGTGCAGGCAGACCCGGTTCCTTTCAACAGAGGATTTTTTCAGGTCACCCTGCGTATTTATACCAGACTGATCTTTGAAGCCTGCCTCTGCCCCGGAAAGACCCAGGAGTTTGAGGGCGTGGCCGTTACTGAAAAAAAGGTGGTTCTCTATGGCGGCGAAGGCTTCGTGCGCATCTTCAAGAGCACACCTTTGGAGGAAGGCTTCTGCAAGGAGCCCTGTGATTTTGAGGAAGGAAGCAACAAGCCCACCGTAGTGGTGGAGATGGTAGACCCCATGGCTCTCTCCTGTAAGGCCAAGGAGAAGTGCAATTGCACCTGCTGCAACTGTTGCTGCTGTGTTGAGGAACTGCCCAAAAATGTCTGCTGCTGCATCAACGGAAATCTGACCGATCATCCGGGATTGAACAAGCATTTGTATGTGACGCTGGGCTTCTTCTCGGTGATCCGGATCGAGCGTCCCGGTCAGTTTGTACTTTCGGCGGAAGAATACTGCATTCCCGATAAAGAATGCCTGATGGCAGACGATGAAGATCCCTGTGCCGTGTTTGCCAAGATGGCCTTTCCCATATCTCAGTTCTGTCCTCCCGCCTTCCCGCCTTCGGCATCGAACGGAAGCGCTCCGGGGTGCGGATGTAAAAAATAAGAGTATCACGGAATAATTCAAAGTATGTTCAGCGGCTGTTGCCCGGACATACAGAGAATTTTTGAGGGGCTGTAAAAATCGAGTTTTTTACAGCCCCCCGTTTTCAGGTATGTATGTAAGTAAGCGTTCCGGTATCAGAGATCGATCTTAACAATTTTCAGCGGAAAAGAATCGGTATGTGTGCAGACGCTGACCACATAATTGTCGGAGATCGTGTAGGACTTGAAGAACACATCCTTCTCTACGGGAGGATAGACCGCACTGTAGATTCCTTCGCCGGACAGCTTGCTGTAGCTTTCGAATCTTGTCCAGTCCTCCACCGTTGCCTCACCGTCTTTAAAAAAGCGTCTGCGCACCAATTCCGGTATGGCTCTGCCGCTGTGCTCAATATCCACGCCCACAGGCTTGTCAGAAAGGGCAAGAACCACTCTTCCGTGGCTGTGAGAAATATTGAATTCAAAGGAATGGTCTGCGAAAAACGGTTTTCCGCTTTCCGAAATATCAATCGGCGGAAGGACCCCGATGCCGTGAAAAGCCTTCAGGGTGTAGGCAAGCAGTTCCTTGCCCATCCGGCTTTCTGCATTGGAAATCTGCCCCCGGGTCAGATTTACAGTGTCGATCTGTGTAAAATACAATTCCAACATATATTTGTCCTCCAACATTCAAGCGAATACATTTTGATCATACTTTCAAAAACTCTTCCGGATGACGGATCCCACCCGAAATATTTTCAGAGGTGCCCCTCAATTGTTATTTCGTGCTCTTTTTCCTCCGAAGGGAGAAGGAACCATCAGGCGTGAGCGTTCCAGAAAGAAGAACAACAGATCCATTGCGAGAATGGACAAGTATACCCCTTCCGACCTGAGAATATAGCGTAAAAGCACGGTCATGGCGCCGCAACCGATACCATAACACCACCTTAAGCCGGGCGTCAGCGGGGAAGCAGTAGGGTCCGGTGCCAACAACAGAGCGCCGAAGGCCACTCCGCCGGTGCAGAGGTGAGCCAGCGCATAGGGCAATTCCATCCGTGCAAAACCTTCGGCAGGAAACAGATAGGTGACGACTGCCACGGTAAACACAAACCCGACAGGAATGCGCCAATCGATTGCTTTGCGGAAGAACAGCCAAAGGGCACAGAGCAAAAGCAAGAGCACCGAAACCTCTCCGATCACACCGGTTTCCAACCCCAAAAAGGAATTCAGAACCGAGTCGTAATCCGGTCTTGAGGAGGGGTCGTAAGAAAGAAGCGAATAAAGGGGTGCATTCCCGGAAAAAAACGAGGAATCGGGACTTTGAAAGAGGCCGAGCTTCTCAAATTCCGAAGGAACGCCTGCATTGGGAAAAGCCAACTGCACCACCACACCTCCGCAAAGCGCCGGATGAAGGGGGCACCTTCCGAGAAAAAGTGCCGACTTTGAAAGGCTCACAGCAATCAAAGCGCCCACAGGCACCGTCCAGAAGGGAACGGTGTAGGGAAGCGTCAGGGAGAGCAGAAGTCCGGTGACCGCCGGAGAGAAAAGGTCCCCGGAAAGAGGCTTTTTCAGAATGAGCCGGAAGAGAAACTCCAGAATATAACAGCTTCCAACCGAAAGAACAGCAACCGTCAAGGTACGAAGTCCGAAAACGAAGACGCCCCATAAAAGCAAGGGAGCCAGCGCAATCAGCCAATCAGCCCTCAGAGAAAAGAGGCTTTTTCCGGTGTGCCGAAGGGGATACTGAAAACAAGTCTGCATCATGCGTGCCCCTCCTCTTCTTCTTTTGTGAATTTTTCGGAGGACACCGAAAAATCCGATGACGGCGATTGCAGAGTTGACTGTAAATTTGCAGGGACCGTGGGGGCTTCCTTTGTATTTTCCGAAGAATCTTTTGCAAAATCATTTTCAGCATTTTCCGGAGCCTTCGGGAAAGATTCGGGCGTATTCTGATCGGAGGATGCCAACTGGCCGTTTGATGACTGCTTTTTCTTCCGATCTTCGGCAAGCATTCCCTGAATTTTCAGAATTTTATCCGTCAGATCTAAACCCGCCGGGCATACGAAGGAGCAGCAGCCGCAGCCGGAACAGCAATCCGCCAAATACCTTTCGGCAGCCGGAAGATTTTCTTTACAAGCGGCTCGGTAGAGCTCAAGCGGAAGCAGTTTCATCGGACAAGCCGAAACGCAACGCCCGCAACGGATACAGTCGGTGCCGGAGCGCCCTCTTTCGGGCGCTTCATTGAAAGCCAGAACCGCCGGAATATTCTTTACCAAAGGGACACCTGCATTCGGAACTTCAACGCCCGAAAAAGATCCTCCGGCGAGCAGAAGCGTACAGTTCTCGGAAAGACCGCAGCAGAGTAAAAGATTTTCCAGGGGAGTGCCGATAGGACAGGAAAGATTTGCAGGCTCCGCCACACCGTCTCCGCCGACCGTGACGATTCGCTCCACCATAGGCATTCCCGAAACAAAAGCATCGTACAGCGCCGCACATTCCACCGCATCAAAGACAGCATAACCGGAATCTGCGAGGGAAGAGCTTGAAAGAATCTCCCTTCCGAAAAGGGCCGCAACAAGCAACCTGGGATCGCTTTGTGGGTATTTGCTCTTAACAAGGCATATCCGGAACATATCCGGATCAAAGTCGGATTTTAAAAGGGCTTTCATTCCCTCAGAAAAACAATCCTCCACCGCAAGATGCCCGCACCGGACGCCCAGGGCCTTCAGCAGGATCTGTGCTCCCCCTATAATCTTTTCAGGCTGCTCCAGAACCAGACGGCGATTGGCTGAAAGAAAGGGTTCGCATTCGGTACAGTTCACAATGACCCGCCGTGCTTTTCCGAGAGAACACTGAATTCTCCGATAAAGGGGAAGAGGCTCCCTTCCGTTTCCGCAGATCCCCTTTAACCGGGCCGTTTCAAGGATCTGCTCCGGAGTGGTTTCCTTTATGGATCTGCCAAAGGGATAAACCGATGGATCCAGCCGGTCTTCATAATCGTTTTCAATAACGATTGCTCCGGATTCTCTCCGGTCGGGCAACGATACAGAAACAATGTCACGAACGGTGCCCGAGATTCCGCTGTGAACCGGACAGCCTGTGCCGTCCTTGCATTTTCCGATTTCCTGACCCTTGTTCACCCGTTCACCGATCCGGACGGTGGGGAAACATTCCTCTTCACCGCACTGCCGCAGGGGCACCCTGATTTCCGCAGGCGCTTTCAGCCGCTCCACAGCGCAGTTTACAACATCCTTCCGAAAAGGAACCTTTACGCCTCCTGAAAATGTATAGGGCATAATTCTCTCCTTTCGCCGTCCGCCTTCTTACCTGATTGTATATCATGTTTGTTTTTTTTTCAAGTACTTCGGTTAAAAAAACAGATCATCAACGGAAAAAATTCAAAAAAATACCTGCAAAATGGGTAAAATGTGTTGACAAACCGACAAAAATAATGTATGATGAAAGTGTGTGCTATATACTCTGTTGGTACGGAGATAATCAGGAAAGGATTGAGGATAAAATGGCGGAAAAAAGAATACTTGTGATTGATGATGATACCAATATTTGCGAGTTGTTGCGTGTTTATCTGGAAAATGAAGGTTACGAGGTGAAGGTCGCAAACGACGGTGTGGAAGGCATCACCTTGTTCAAGAGTTGCGATCCTGATTTGGTACTTCTGGACATTATGTTGCCCAAAAAAGACGGTTGGGAGGTTTGCAGACAGATTCGGGAGTGTTCTTCCAAACCGGTTATTATGATTACGGCTAAGGGCGAGGTGTTTGACAAGGTTCTGGGCTTGGAGCTGGGTGCTGATGACTTTGTGGTGAAGCCTTTCGATATGAAGGAGCTGTCGGCAAGAATCCGTGCGGTTCTGCGCCGTGCAAACAGCAGAGAGAGAGAACAAAGCAACGATGTGATCAAATTTGACAACATCGAGATCAACATGGATGAGTATACTTTGAAGCTGAAGGGCAAGAGTGTGGATATTCCGCCCAAAGAACTGGACCTGATTCATTATTTGGCCTCCAACTACAACAGAGTGTTCACGAGAGACCAGCTGTTGGACAAGGTCTGGGGGTATGATTTCGCAGGCGATTCAAGAACGGTGGATGTTCACATCAAGAGACTGCGCGAGAAACTGGAAGGCGTTTCCGACAAGTGGGTACTGAAGACCGTTTGGGGCGTGGGCTATAAGTTCGAGTTGCTCCAGTAAGGAAGAAAAATGTGACCGGGGGCATTGCAGAGGGAACTGTGCAATGCCCTTTGATTTCAAACAGCAGGTTCCGGAGGACACAGAATGTTCAAAAGTGTATACACCAGATATATTGTCAGTTTTATCATGATTTTCGTCCTGAGTTTTCTCTGCTTCGGTGCGATCATATACGGCTATGTGTTTGAATATGCCGAAAACGAGATGAAGGACCGTGTGAAATCTGCGGCATATTCCGGCAAAACCACCTTGGATCTGCTGTATCAGAGCTATGTGGAAAGCCACAGGGCCTCGGGGAATCTGCCCGACATTCTGGACAAGGACTCCTATAAGGTATTCTATACCGAAAAGGAATCGGATATTCTGGCAGTTCTGGATGGCATGGCGAAGATTTCCGATGTTTGTGTACTGATTCTCGACGATCAGAACAGAGTGGCCATTTCCACAGATCAGAACTTAGAGGGCGGTCTTTTTCCGGATGGCTATGAACCGATTGACGGCGTTAGCAAGGAAAAGGTCTGTATTGAAGGAATCATGAGCAAGGAAAGCTACATCTGTACTTTCCCTCTTTCCGGCATGGAAAACGACTACCGGGTCTTTGCCTACAATCTTTCCAATGCGGACAAAATTATGATCGGCAAGCTGGTGCAGGCTATGGCCTTATCGGCGGTGGTTGTCTGGCTTTTGGGCTTTGCGGGCTGTATGCTGATCAGCAACGGGATGATCCGTCCGCTGCGGGAAATGAGCAAGGCGGCCAAGCGCTTTGCTTTGGGTGACTTCAGCGCCCGGGTGACGGTGCGAGGGCAGGATGAAATTGCAGACTTAGCCGACTCGTTCAACGATATGGCACAGGCACTGAGTGATTTGGAGGAGCAGAGAAACACCTTCCTGGCCAATATTTCACACGATCTGCGCACACCCATGACCTCCATTTCTGGCTTTATTGACGGAATTCTTGACGGCACCATCAAGCCGGAGGACCGGGATCACTACCTGAATATCATCGGTACAGAGGTAAAACGCCTGTCCCGTTTGGTGCGCACACTTCTGGAAGTAACCAGAATTGAAGCCGGAGCCCGGAAGTTCAACATGACGGACTTTGACATCTGCGAAATGGCCATGATGATTCTTTTCTCCTTTGAGAAGCAGATCGACGATAAGAAGCTTCTGGTTGAATTCAATTGCACAGAAGAGCGTGTTGCCGTAAGCGCCGACGCCGATGCCATTCATCAGGTGCTTTACAATCTGATCGACAATGCCGTGAAATTCTCTTATGAGAAGGGAATTCTGAGAGTTACCGTTCGGAAAGACGACAGCAAAAAGATTCTTGTCGAGGTCTATAATGAAGGCAACGGCATCAGCAAGGAGGATCTGCCGCATGTCTTTGACCGGTTTTACAAAGCGGATAAAAGTCGCGGAATGGACAAAACCGGGGTTGGCCTTGGACTTTTCATTGTGAAAGCGATCATACAGGCTCACGGCGATACCATCGAAGCCGAAAGCGAGGAAGGAAAGTATTGCTTGTTCCGCTTCCTTCTGCCGGCGGGAGAATTGCCGAACGCCAAAAAACGGGGCGAAGACCGATTGTCTGCCCCGGAGGATAAAAAATAAAATAGAAAAAGAAAAAGAGCTGAATCCGATATACACGGAGCCAGCTCTTTTTTAACGCTTTTGGCAATATACTTTTCTTTAAAGAATCCGGGGAAAATCAGCTTCTTTCCGCCACCTCCAGAAGTTCGGATATAGCCTTTCCAATGTCCGGCTTTTTATAAACGGCCGAACCGGCCACAAAGATATCCGCTCCTGCCTTTGCCGCCGTTCCGATAGTCTCAGTGGTAATGCCGCCGTCCACCTCAATGGGAACCGAAAGCCCGCTTTTCCGGAGTTTCTCCTTCAAAAACCGGACATTTTCGACGGCATCCGGAATAAAAGCCTGCCCGCCGAAGCCCGGCTCCACGGTCATGACCAACAGCATATCGCAAAGTGACAGAAAGGGAAGAATGGTCTTGGGGTCCGTTTTGGGCTTGATGGACAGCCCCACCTTTGCTCCGCTTTCCCGGATGGCAAGAAGAGTGGCTTTCAAATCCGAGCAGGCCTCTGCATGAACCGTTAAAACATCCGCTCCCGCATTGCGGTATGCGGAGATATATCGGATCGGCTCTTCAATCATCAGGTGAACATCGAAAACCTTGGTGCTGTATTTCCGCAACGAGGAAATCACGCAGGGTCCGATGGTCAGGTTGGGCACAAAGCATCCGTCCATCACATCAATATGAATGTATTCGGCCTTGGTTTGATGGGTGCGTGCAATTTCAGTTCCTAAATTTGAAAAATCGCAGGAAAGAATCGAAGGGGCAATAATTTTCATCTGCTTATCCTCTGGATTTATTATTCAGTTCCTTTTTTCCACAATGCAAACGGCGTGAGCGGCTATGCCTTCCAATGCTCCGGTAAAGCCCAACCCTTCTTCAGTGGTGGCCTTGACCGAAACACAGTCTAAGGGAAGCTCCAGCGCCCGGGAAATGTTCTCCCGCATTTTTGGAATATGCGGCGCAAGCTTGGGCTGTTGAGCAAGAACGGTTGCATCCACATTGACCGGAAAATATCCGTTTTCGGCAAGAATCTGCCGGACTTTCCCGATCAGCACAAGGCTGTCTGCTCCGGTATAGCGTTCATCGGTGTCCGGAAAATGCCCGCCGATGTCTCCTAAAGCCGCAGCGCCCAGAAGAGCGTCCATCACGGCGTGCAAAAGCACATCGGCATCCGAGTGCCCCAAAAGTCCCATTTCGTAGGGAATCCGGACACCGCCGAGAATACAATCCCGGTCTTTGGCAAAGCGGTGGACATCGTAGCCGTGTCCGATACGAAGGTTGGTCATGGATTCTTCCTTTCTCGGTTCTCAGTCCCGTTCGGAGCGCAAAAGGGCTTCGGCGAGAACCAGGTCTTCGGGAGTGGTGATTTTCAGATTGGTGCGACTGCAGGGAACGCATTTTGTGCCGAATCCGGCGTGTTCCAGCAGGGAGCAATCGTCGGTGGCGGTAAAGCCGTCTCTTTGTGCGGTGTAGGCAGCCGCTCTGTACAGATCCGCATAGAATATCTGAGGGGTCTGCATGGCACGGAGCTGTGCCCGCTGGGGCTGACCCTCTGTTTGCGTTTTTCCGTGACGGTCCACCAGCTTTACGGTATCCGTCACCTCCGTGCAGGCTGTAGCACACCTATATCTGCAGGCGCAAAGAAACACCGCTTCGATTTCTTTCGGTGTTACCAGACACCGAGCGGCATCATGAAAGGCGATATAGGCCGTATCCGGGTCCACCCCATTCATGCCGAGAAAAGCGGATTCCTGCCGGGTCTCTCCGCCCCGAATCGCCCGGCTGAATTTCTTTATACCGTACTTTGCGGCATATTCCGGATAGAGCGAGCATTCACTTTCTTTGGAAACCACCAGAATTTCTTTGCAGAAAGAGCAATTTTCAAAGGCAAGCATACTCCGGATAGCCACGGGAATTCCTGCAAGAAGCGCCTGCTGTTTGGATATTCCGCCCATGCGGGTGGAGGAGCCGCCGGCTAAGATCACGGCGGAAAAAGTTTTTTTGCTCATATACTCTCCTTTCCAAAAGAAAAGCCGGGTGCTGATGACCGCCTGAACAGTGTAGCACATTTGCCTGAAAATTGCAAGGAACCATTGGTCTATTTTGTAAAAATATTTTCCTGAAAATCGAAAAAACATTTGAAAAACCGCCGGATTCATGATATAATATAAAATGGTTAGAGATATATTCTGGTGCAGAGGACCATCATTGGAGGGCAAGGGTTCATATGGAAACAGTCAAACTGTTTTTTAATGAGGCGTGGGTGCTGATTTCATCCATTAGCTGGAGAGATTTTATAGATATTGCTTTGGTTACGATCATTCTTTTCTATGCATTCCGGTTTATACGGGATCGTCGTGCCGGAAAACTGATCGTGGGCGTGGTCCTGCTGGTTGCAGTACAGGTCTTGTCGGAGATCTGCGGCTTGGGCACGATCAATTTCCTGCTGGGTAATTTTTTTGAAGTGGGCGTGCTGGCGATCATTATTCTGTTTCAGCCGGAATTGCGCTCGGCGTTGGAGAAGGTGGGTTCGGAGCCCTTGCGGAGCTTGAAGATGATCGGCGAGAAAAACTCCGCCCAGAAAAGGAATCAGTTGGTGGACAGCGTGTGCGAAGCCTGCTGTCAGATGGCCAAGGAAAAGACCGGGGCCCTGATTGTTTTTGAACGGAAAACAAAATTGGGAGAACATATCAACAGCGGCACGGTGATCAATGCGGATCCCTCCGCCCCGATGATTGAAAATGTGTTTTTTAAGAATTCGCCTTTGCACGACGGTGCTTTGGTCATCCGGAACGACCGTCTGTATGCCGCCGGCTGTTTTCTGCCTCTCTCTTCCAACGACGACTTCCGGGAGCTGGGAACCAGACACCATGCAGCGGTAGGCGTCAGTGAGGTCAGCGATGCAGTGGTCATTGTGGTTTCGGAGCAAACCGGAACCATTTCAGTGGCCTTGGAGGGAAAATTGCGCAGGAATCTGGATTATGTTTCTTTAAAACGCTTGCTGGTCGCACTCCTCATCGGCAACGCCGAAAATGAAAAATCAGGAAAAGGCAAAAAGAAAGACCGGAGAAAAATCAAAAAACCGGAGGAAAAGGCTTTGGAGACAGCAACGGCCGGGAAAGAGGAGGAAGCATGAACCATACAGTAAAGAACTATGAAGAAGGGGAATTGACCGAAGAGGGCTTTTCCGGCGAAATCCGGAACAAGAAGAGCCGTTGGTCCTTGATCGTCCCGCTGATTCTTTCGGTAGTGGCCGCTATGGCCCTGTGGATGTATGTGATCGCCGCAAATAATACCTGTACCGATATTCCGATCCAGCTGACCGGCAAGGAAAAGCTGTTGGGCAGCGGATATACCGTTTCGCTTGTGGAGCCTCAGACTGTGGACTTGGTTTTACGCGGAAACAGCGAGACAATCAAAAAAATTATAAAAACTCCTTCTTTGGTGACCGCCTCTGTCAGCATTTTCAAAAAAGATACGGAAGAGGGAAACAAAGGCTATATTTTTGAAGATGACGAGGTCAGAGCCGGAGACTATGTGGTTTCCCTGAATATTCAGCTTCCGGAAGGAGTCCAGTGCAACGAAAAAAAAGTGACCGTCCGGATCAGCCGCAAGGAAACCAAGATCGTGCCCACAAGCGAAATCCGAATCAATAAAACAGCCTACTCCTACGGAAACGGATGCTATATTTTCGGTGAAAGCATTGAAGAGCAGAATCTGGTGGTCAGCGCAGACAAAGAGACTTTGGAAGAAATCGACTACATTGCTCTGGAGGTATCCGGTCTGAAAGACCTGACCAAGGATTTTTATGCCAATGTTCTGCCGGTGGCTTATGATTCTTACGGCGATCAGATAGACAGTCAGTCCCTTAGTTTTGAACCGGAGACCCTTTCCCTGCACATTAAGGTGAACCGGGTCAAAAACATTCAGTTAACGCTGAAAACAGCAGAAGGCGACACGACGAAGTATACCCTGTCTCAAAAAAGCGTCCGGTTTACCGGAGCCAGTGAGCTGGTGGAAATACTGCCGGATGCTCTTTGCCTGAATGAAGAAGAGTTTTCTTCCGGAAAGATGGCAGTGGAAGAGGGGACGGTTTACGAGTTTACAGCCGAGGCGCTTGTGAAGGCGTTGTACAACGGCGATTTTGACAGCGGACGCATCGCTTTGGAGGATGAGTATCACCAGACCGTGGAAACGATACGGATTACCGTAAAAGCGGAAAGCGGTGTCCTGGAAAAGGAGCTTGAGCTTTCAGAATCCGACATCCGCATGATTCTGCCCAAAGGATACCATGCAACCATTCTGGATGCGCCTTTGAAGATCTGCGTTCTTTACACAGAGGCAGGAAAAGATATTTCCAAGGAAAACCTGCTTTGCGTGCTTCAGCTGAGCGCCCTCACCGAAGGTACGCACAGCGTCTCTTTGGAGGTGGGAATAATGGGTGAAATTTCCCGTTTTGTAACAATCAAGGAGCCGCTCAATGTGATGGTGAAACTGGAGCCGGAACAGGAAGAACCGATGAAGGAACCTTCAGGGGAATAACTTTTGAAAAAAGAAAACAGTATACAGGTCGTATTGCGGAATATCGCCCTGCCTTACAGAGAAGAGGAAAGAGAGGCCTTTCTTCTTGCAGATAAGAAACTGAAAAGCGTAGGCCTGAAGGGAGAAAACTTTTCGGTTTACAAGCGTTCGGTAGATGCCCGGAAAAAGGAAAATATCCGGTTTGTCTATTCGATCGTGGCCGATCTGCCGAAAATTCCGGAAAAGCGTCGGCTTGAAAAAATTGACGGCACGGTTCTTCTTCCTTCCCCCAAGACACCGGAATGCGGAAACGAGGAGCTTGGCGGACAGGTAATTGTGGTGGGGTTCGGTCCCTGCGGCATGTTTGCCGCACTGACTCTGGCGGAAGCCGGGTACAGGCCTTTGGTCTTGGAACGGGGAGAAGACATCGAGTTCCGGCACCAAAAGGTGAACGAATTTTTTGAAACAGGCACTCTTCTTGAAGACTGCAATGTGCAGTTCGGTGCGGGGGGCGCCGGAACCTTTTCCGACGGAAAACTGGTGACCAGAATCAACGACCCCTTGGGGAGTGCCGTCCTTGAACGGTTGGCGGATTTCGGAGCGCCGGAGAGCATTCTGACCTTGGCCAAGCCCCACATCGGAACCGACCGATTAAAACGGGTAGTGGTCGGCTTTGAAAAACGGATTGAAGAGTTGGGCGGCAGGATCCTGTTCGGCACCAAGATGACCGGATTTTCTGCAGATGCTTCCGGAACAATCACTTCCGTGCACACGAACCGGGGAGAATTCTCCTGCGGCGCTCTGATTCTGGCAATCGGGCACAGCGCCAGAGATACCTATAAAATGCTCCATGAAAAAACAGACTGTCTGCTTGTGCCCAAGGATTTTTCGGTGGGCGCACGGATCGAGCATCTGCAAAGGGATTTGGATCGGTCGCTCTACGGAGATGCGGACATTTCTCTTCTGGGGCATGGGGAATACACCCTTTCCTACAGGGAAGGGGAGCGAGGTGTCTACAGCTTCTGTATGTGTCCCGGCGGCAAAGTAATTTGCGCTTCCTCGGAAAAAGGCGGCTTGGTGGTAAACGGGATGAGCGATTACTTACGGGACGGAAGAAATGCCAATTCCGCCATTGCCGTTTCGGTTTTGAAAAAGGACTACGGGGATGACCCCATGAAGGCAATTGCCTTTCAGGAGGAACTGGAGCGCAAAGCATTTTCGGCGGCCGGCGGCGGATATAAGGCGCCCATTCAGACCGTGGGGGACTTCTTAAACGGAAAAAAGGGAACAGAACCGAAAAGAATTTTGCCCACCTTCCGCAACGGTACAAACTGCACTCCCTCCGATCTGCACACGGTTCTGCCCGGCTTTGTTACAGAGCTTTTGGAAACCGGTTTGCGGAAATTTGCCTCCAGAATTTCCTGCTTTAAGGACAGTGACGCCTTGTTGACCGGTGTGGAAACGAGGACCTCCGCACCGCTTCGGATTTTGCGAAGCGAAGAATATACCGCTCTCGGATACCCGAATCTCTACCCCTGCGGAGAGGGTGCCGGCTACGCCGGAGGTATTACCAGCGCCGGGATCGACGGCATTCGGACCGCTTACAAAATCATCGGAAGGTACAGACCAAGCACAAAATAAACGAAAGGTTCAAGAATATGGCTTCCATCGGAATTGTACAGGATAAAGATGAACACTATGCCTTTGTGTCCGTAGCCGACGGGAAAATTATCCGGGCTCATAACGACTGTCAGGCCGAAAAAGGGGATAAAGTCATGGTCAGTTGCTCCGCAGGCAGAGTATTTCTCTATGTTTTTGCAATTTTTGTTCTTCCTTTTTTCCCTGCCGGAGCCGCATTTTATCTGATCTATACAGTCAGTACAGGCTTTTGGCTACCCTCTGCGGCAGGACTTGCGGTTCTTGCGGTTTTCTATCTCTTTCTTCGGCTGACCTTGGATAAAAAGGCGGCAAGCCGATGCACCAAACGGATTTCCCGAATTCTTGAAAAGGCAGACGGTTGTAAAGATGATTTGTGAAACCGGTATTTCAAGAGAACTGCTCGATTCGGAGGAGGTTCGCAAGATTGCAGAGGAATGGAATTTCCCGCTTCCCCTGTCCGCCCTTCTTTTAAACAGAGGCTATCGGACCAAGGAAGAAATCACAGCCTTTCTCTATCCTTCCGTCGGCGAGTTGCCTTCCCCCTTTCTGCTTAAGGATATGGACAAGGCGGTTGCGCGCATTCTTCCGGCGCTTGAAGGAAAAGAGAAAATTCTCATCTATGGCGATTATGATGCCGACGGAATCACGGCTACGGCGCTGTTGTGGTCCTATCTGAAAAGTAAAGGAGTGACGGCCGACTGCCGGATTCCAGACCGATTTTCAGAGGGCTACGGAATCCGTGAAGAGGCCCTTTCAGAGGCAAAAGACCGGGGCATCCAGCTGATTCTGACGGTGGATACCGGAATCACTGCCTGCAAAGAGCTTTCAAAGGCGTCTTCACTGGGTCTGGATGTGGTGGTCACCGATCATCATGAATGCAAATCGACCCTTCCGGAATGCTGCGCCGTGGTGAATCCCATGCGCCCCGACTGCAGCTATCCCTTTAAGGGGTTAGCCGGAGTGGGTGTAGCCTACAAGCTGATTTCCGCTTTGGAATGTCGGCTCACAGACGAGGACGAAAAAACCGTAAACGAACGGCTTCTGTCCCAATATGGCGATTTTCTGACTTTGGGCACCGTTGCCGATGTGATGCCTTTGACCAAGGAAAACCGGATCTATGTGAAAGAGGGGTTAAAGCTTCTTGATACAGGGGTTCATCCGGGTCTTTCGGCTTTGCTCCGGTTGGCCCAGGGGGAAAAAAGGATGAAAAGTGCCTGCACGGTTACAACGGTCGGCTACATGCTTGCCCCAAGAATCAACGCCGCAGGCAGAATGGGAAGCGCTGAGAGCGCTCTGCGTCTGTTGCAGACCGAATCGCCCTTGGAAGGGGAGGCACTTGGTCAGTTTCTTTGCTCCTGCAACCTGCAAAGACAGCTTGAGGAAGCAAAAATCTATAAAGAGGCTGAAGAGCTTCTTCACAGCGATGAATCCTACAAAAACGACCGGATTCTGTTACTTTGGAAGGAGGGCTGGCATCAGGGGGTGATCGGGATCGTCGCCTCCAGAATCGCCGAACGGTACGGAAAGCCCACGATTCTGGTCAGTCTGGAAGGAGAAGAGGGAAAGGGCTCCGGCAGAAGTCCTGAAGGCTGTAATTTGGTGGAGCTTCTCAAAGAAAATGAAGGGCTGCTTTTGCGTTACGGCGGACATGAGCTTGCGGCAGGGCTTTCGGTGAAGCGGGAACTGCTTCCGACGCTCCGGCTTGCTTTAAATGCTTTAAAAGCCGGAAAGACCGTTGGCACCGAAAAGGTTTTTAAGGCGGAGCTGGAACTGAAACCGGCGGAAATGACCCTCCGGCTTGCCTCTGCGCTTTCGGCTTTGGAACCCTGCGGCAACGGAAATGAAGCCCCGGTCTTTCTTTTACGGGACGCAGAAATTTACGGAATTCAGCCCCTTTCGGAAGGAAAACACACCAAACTGATTCTGGAAAGAGAGGGGTTGCGCTTTGCGGCATTACTTTTCGGACAGCCCACAGCACTCCTGCCCTACAGCGAAGGAGAGAAGCTGGACCTGCTTTTCAACCTGTCTGTGAACGAATACAAGGGTCAAGGCAGTGTTCAGCTGCTTATAAAGAATGCGGACCTTGCGGCGTCTTCCAAGAAAAAGAGAGAAGCGGAAAAGGAAGAATTTCTCGCTTTTTGTCGGGAAGATGGCAAGTCTGCTCAAAGCTGTGTTCCGGACCGTTTGGATTTTACCCGCTTATATCGCTTTCTTGTACAGCAGAACGGACAGAAAAGGAACGCCCTGTCTTTAGACTGGATTCTTTCCAATACCGGCATTGAGAATCCTACCATTCTGCGCATTGCCCTCGAAGTTTTCAGAGAAACCGGATTGCTGATCTTCCGTTATGCAGAGGAAGACTGGCGGGTCGTGGAATTCTCTCTGCCCAGGAATACCCAAAAAACGGATTTGGAGCAATCGGCGCTTCTCCGCCGTCTGAAAGGCTGAGAATCGTCTTGAAAAAAGGATTCTTCGGAGCCAGAGGGCCGTACAGAATAAACACTGAAGGAAAAAGTTATGCAAACTGAAATATCTGGACTGATTCAGATTCTGAAAGAATCGGAAAAAAACTACGACCTTTCCAAAATTACTGCCGCCTATGAGTTTGCGGCAGAGCTTCATGAGGGACAATTCCGGGTCAGCGGCGAGCCCTATATTTCCCATCCCATCGCAGTTGCGGAAATTGTAGCGGGGTTAGGGCTGGACACCGATTCCATCTGCGCCGCACTCCTGCACGACACGGTTGAGGACTGCTCGGAAAAGGTCGATCTGCAGATTATAAAGCAGAAATTCGGAGCCACGGTCTCCATGCTGGTGGACGGTTTAACGAAGCTTACCCAGATTCCCTTTGCCGACAAAGAAGAGCAGGAAGTGGAGAATTTACGGAAGATGTTCTTGGCCATGTCCAAGGATGTGCGGGTCATCTTCATCAAGCTCTGCGACCGTCTTCATAATATGCGCACTCTTTACGCCAAACCCGAAAACAAGCGCCGCATCACGGCGCTTGAAACCATGCAGGTGTATGCTCCCTTGGCGCACCGGCTCGGTATGCAAAAGATCAAGCAGGAGCTGGAGAATCTGTCGCTTTCTTATTTGGATCCCATCGGATACAACGAGGTAAAAAACGACATCGATCGGCGTTATGGACAGAATATCAACTTTTTACAGAAAGCAAGCCAACAAATTTCCGATAAGCTCAACGACCTGAATTTCAGTTTCACCCTGGAAGGACGGGTCAAATCGGTTTACAGCATCTACAAAAAGATGTATGAGCACGGTAAGAGTTTTGATGAGATCTACGATTTTTATGCTTTGCGCATCATCACCGAAACCGAATTGGACTGTTATACCATTTTAGGCATTATCCATGATATGTTCAAGTCGATTCCCGGTCGGTTCAAGGATTATATTTCCACCCCCAAGCCCAATATGTACCGGTCTTTGCATACCACGGTCATCGGTCGGGACGGCATTCCCTTTGAGGTGCAGATCCGGACTAAGGAGATGCATCAGATTGCGGAATACGGTATTGCCGCTCACTGGAAATACAAGTCCGGAGCAACAGAAAGCAAAGAGGATATTGACAAGAAGCTGGAGTGGATCTCCAAAATTGTCGAGGGAGACGAAGATGTCAAGGACCCGGACGAATTCCTCAGGTCTTTGAAAATCGATCTTTTTCACGACGATATTTTCGTGTTCACACCCAAAGGAGATGTAATCTCTCTTCCGGTCGGCGCCAATATTATCGATTTTGCCTATGCCATCCATTCGGCTGTGGGCAACAAAATGGTGGGCGCCAAAATCAACGGAGCCATAGCCCCCATTGATACCGAGCTGGAAAACGGACAGATCGTGGAGATCCTTACCTCCTCTTCCTCCAAGGGACCCAGCCGGGACTGGCTGAAAATGGTGAAAACCGCTGAGGCACGGAACAAAATACGCCAGTGGTACAAAAAGGAAAAGCGTCCCGAAAACATTGCCATGGGAAAGGTGGAAATTGACCGGGAATTCAGGCGCTACGGCAAGGATTGTCCGGAAAGCATCAAAAATGAGATTCTCGCAAATGTAAGCTCCCGCATCGGTATGCAGACGGTAGATGACCTGTACGCCATGATCGGCTACGGGGGACTGATTATTCAGAAAATTTCCATTAAACTGCACGATGAGTACGAGCGTCTCATGCAGAATCAGGAGATCAATCTTCCGGTTACCGCCGAGGAAGTCAATGTAAAGCCGAGAAAGTCCAAGAACGGCGGGGTAATTGTAGACGGAAACGAGGGGTGCGCAGTGAAATTCGCAAAATGCTGCAATCCGCTGCCGGGAGACAAGATTATCGGGTTTGTCACCAAGGGCTTCGGCATTTCGGTGCACAAACGGGACTGTCCGAATGTGGCAACCAATCTGAAAAAGCCCGAACTGACCGACCGATTCGTAACGGCACACTGGGAGGACAACCCGGTTACCGAAACCGGTATGTTTGAGGCCTGCATTCAGATTCTGGCTGAAAACCGGATGACGCTGATTGCAGATATCACGATGGCTTTGGCGGATATGCGCATTGCGCTTCATCAGATTTCCACACAGGCAAAGGGAAATGACGATATTCTGATCAATATTGTGGTGGGATGCAAGGATGTATCTCACTTTGAGTCGATTCTTTCCAGATTGAAATCGGTGAAAAGCGTATATTCGGTAACGAGAGGTCACATCTAGACAGAACAAGAAAAAGAAAGGATGCCCGCCGGAAGGGCAGAAAAAGAGATGCAGGCAGTTTTACAGCGCGTAAGTAGGGCAGAGGTATCGGTCAACGGAAGGGTCAGCGGCAGTTGCAACCGGGGTTTTTTGATCCTTCTCGGTGTTTTTGAAGGAGACGGAGAGGAAGATGCCGATCTGCTGGCGGAAAAAATAGCAAAATTGCGGGTATTCGCAGACGAACAGGGAAAAATGAACAAATCCATCCTGGATGTGGGCGGAAGCGTTCTGGTGGTTTCTCAATTTACCCTCTGTGCCAATTATGTGCATGGGAATCGTCCGGACTTCTTTTCTGCCGCCGAGCCCGAAAAAGCCAATAGGCTTTATGAATATTTTTCCGAACGGATGCGTATTTTGGTACCGAACGGCGTGGGCAACGGGGTCTTCGGTGCAGATATGCAGATCGAAGCGTGCTGCGACGGGCCGGTTACCATTGTGATGGACAGCGAAAAACTCAAAAAGAAAGCAAAATAACAGAAGAAAAGAAACTGAAAATGAAACTGAAAATCGACGGAGACATCAATCAAAGCTATGTACAGAATCTGTGCCTGATGTTTTTTCCCTGTGAAAAATTTTCCGAAAGCGAAGAAGAAACCGACGAAACGCCGAAGGCTTATGTGAAATTGGATCGTTTGGAAAAGGGCTACAGAGCAAAGGTGATTTTAACGGTTCTCGAAAAGCAGGAGGAAAGCACCGTTTTTGTGGCAGACAATCCGCTCTACAAAGATCGGAATATTGCGCAAATGGCCGTGGGAGGCGCTTTTTACGAAGCCGGAAGCCGGATGAGCAAATACAATCCTCCCTGGGGAATTCTCGTCGGCATTCGCCCCGGGAAGGTGGCCATGAGGCTCTATGAGCAATTGGGAAGCAAAATGGCGGTGCGCAGGGCTTTGGTGAGCGATTACCTGCTTACGCCCAAAAAGGCTCAGCTGATTACGAATGTGGCGCTGAATGAAGAGAAGATTCTG
This sequence comes from Clostridiales bacterium, assembly GCA_003522145.1. Taxonomy (GTDB): domain Bacteria; phylum Bacillota; class Clostridia; order Oscillospirales; family CAG-272; genus UBA11512. Next base: position 37,036 of record DPGD01000031.1, read on the forward strand.
CAAAAATACGGGAAGGATACCTGCAGTCTGTATATTTCCATCCCCTTTTGTCCTACAAGATGCGCCTATTGCTCCTTTATTTCCTATGCAACCCCCCGTTTGCTTTCTCTGATTCCGGATTATCTTCTGCGCCTGAAAACAGACATTTCACAAACCGTGGAGGTGATCCGACAAAAAGGGCAGAGAATTTCAACGGTTTATATCGGCGGCGGCACCCCTACAACTCTTAACGAAGCACAGTTAAGGGATTTGCTGTCCTTTATTTCCACCCAAATTGAGGTCTCAGCCTTGGATGAATACACTTTGGAAGGCGGACGCCCGGACACCATCACCCCGGAAAAGCTGGAAATTGCCAAGGAATACGGCGTGACCAGAGTTTCGATCAATCCCCAGACCTTAAACGATGACATCCTAAGGGGCATCGGCCGAAAGCATTCCTCGGACGATTTCTTCAGAGCCTACTATCAGGCGCGAAAATCCGGAATTCCGGCAATCAACACCGACATTATTGCTGGTCTGCCCGGTGATAGTTTTTCGAGCTTTTCCAAAACAGTGGATCAGATCGCCGAGCTTCACCCGGAAAACATCACGGTGCATACATTTTTTGTCAAGAAAGCGTCGGACATTCTGCACAGCGGGGTGAATGTGACCTCCAGAAACAGTCTGGAAGCGGTGAAATGCGTGGACTATGCCCAGCTTGTGGCGGCGGAGGAAGGATATCATCCCTACTACCTGTACAGGCAGAAGAATACGGTTGGAAATTTGGAGAATGTGGGCTTTTCTTTGGAGGGCTACGACGGAATATACAACTGTCTGATTATGGCAGAAACCCAGGACATCTACGCCTGCGGGGCGGGGGCTGTGACCAAGCTTGTTTCCGCAGAGGAAAAAAGGATCAGGCGCTTCTATATGCCCAAGTATCCCTATGAATACCTGGATATGGCCTTGGACAGTCCTGAACGGAAGCAGATTTTCGAGAATATCCTTCAATTTCAGTAAACGGACAGGATGTGAAAAAACCGGGAGAAACACGATACAGAAAGGATGAAATACTCTATGGTCAGATTGGATTTGCCGGAGAAGTTTGACTTGGCTGCCAAGAAAAATTTGATACAGATGGGCGAAGAACGCTTTGAGCGGCAACTGGGAGATCTGACCAGAACCATGCTTTCCAAAAAGGACTTAAAGGTGGTTTCCCTTTGCGGTCCCAGCTGTGCCGGAAAGACCACCACAGCCAAGAAGATCATTGCCGAGTGTGAAAAGGCCGGGCGGCGGGTGGTCACCCTTTCCATCGATGATTTCTATAAGGATCATTGGGTCCTGGTGGCCGAGTGTGAAGCCAAAGGTGTCAAGACCGACTATGAGTCCGTAGATGCAATTGATGTGGACTATTTAGGACTTTGCTTTGACCGGATATTTAAGGATTTGGCGGCCCGGCTGCCGATTTTTGATTTTACTGTCGGCGAGCGTGTGGGCTACAGACCTTACCGTATGAGAGAACAGGATCTGCTTCTCTTAGAGGGAATTCAGGCAATGTATCCGGCTGTGCGGGCATTGATCGAAAAACATTCGCCCTTCTATGTTTTTATTGACGCGATCGACATTCTGTCCACCCCCTACGGGGACTTCGACGGAAGGGAGCTGAGGCTCTGCCGACGGCTGGTGCGGGATTTTTCAAGAAGAAACTCCTCGGCCGAAAATACCTTTGATTTGTGGAAACAGGTTGTGGAGAATGAAGAAAAATCCATATATCCCTACAAGGGACTGGCCGATTTTACCATCAGCTCCACCATGGTTTACGAACCGATGATGTTGAAAGAACCACTGAAAAATGTTTTGGGGATATTGAAAGCTACCGATCGGTATGCCGAAAAAGCCGGAGAGATTTTAAGGCGCTTTGAACACTTCCCGCAGATGGACGATACACTTCTGCCGGATCATTCGGTTTACCACGAATTCATTTAGGCGGAGGGTGGTTTTTTGAGAGGAAAGAAGAATTTCTTTATCGGTATCCTGCTGTTGACTATTTCGGGTGCAGCAGTAAAAATCTGCGGATTGCTGTTTAAAATTCCCTTGGTGTCCATCATCGGTGAAGACGGCATGGGGTATTTTAATTCGGCTTATGTGATCTACACATTCTTCTATGTCCTCACGACCTCCGGACTGCCCTTAGGTATGTCCATTCTGATTTCCGGTACCGGGGATCCGTTTTTGAAGCGGCGGTATCTGCGCTCGGCTCTTTGGTCCTTCGGTCTTTTGGGACTTGGAGTTTGCCTTCTCCTGATGCTGTTTCCCCATCAGATCGCCCGGCTGGTGGGCAACGAACCAGCAAGTTCCTGCCTCAAGGTCATGGGCTTTACCCTTTTGTTTGTCTGTCTTGCGGGGGCCATTCGGGGCTATTTTCAGGGCGAAAAAAATATGCTTCCTACCGCTGTTTCCCAGGTGGTAGAGGCGGTTTTCAAAACGGCGTTGGGTATTCTTTTCGCTTATTATGCAGTGCAAAAGGGAAAAGAACCCTATGAAACGGCTTCCTATGCGCTCTTCGGAATTACGGTGGGCAGTTTTATTTCTCTCGTATATCTGATCCTCAGACTTTCAAGAGAAAAGGAACTTTTTAGGAAACAGCCCGGGTGGAAAGCCCCAAAGGGTATTTGCAAAAAGCTCTTTTCGGTGGTTCTTCCGGTCAGTGCATCTTCGGTGGTGTTGAGTATTTCTTCGGTTCTGGACCTTGGAATGGTGATGCGCCGTCTTCAATCGACCGGATTCACGCCGGAAGAAGCCAACCGGATGTACGGAAATTACAGCGGTTTGGCCATTCCGCTGTTCAATTTGCCTCCGGTGCTGATTGCGCCCATTGCCGCAGCCCTGATTCCCCACCTGACTTCGGCTTTAGCAGAGAGGAATTCTTTGAAAACCAAAAAGCTGATCGGATCGGCACTGAAACTGACGATGCTGATTTCTGCTCCCTGCGTTTCCGGGCTGGCGGTTCTGGCAGAGCCCATCCTGTGCCTTCTGTTTCAGGAGGATGCCGCCGTAACCGCCGCACCTTACCTGACCCTCTTGGCGCCTTCGATCCTTTTTGTGGCCCTGTTTACTGCCGGAAGCGGCCTTTTGCAGGCCAGCGGAGAACGGAATAAACCCATGATCGCCATTGCTGTCGGCGTGGTTTTCAAGCAGATTTCCAGCTATATTCTCATTGGGAAATACGGCATGACCGGTGCGCCCATCGGCACCTTTATCTGCTACAGTGCGGCGGCCCTGCTGATCTTCTGCTTTGCTGAAAAGGAGAGACTGCTGCAGATTTCCTTTTCTTCGGTGTTCTTTTTTCCCTTGCTTTGCGGCACGCTCTGCGGATTGGCCGCCAAGGCGACGCTTTGGTTGGTGCAGGGTACCGGGCGGATTTGGCAGGTGTTGCTTCCGGTGCTGTCGGGAGGGACGGTCTATCTGATTTCCGCACTTCTCACTGGATGCGTGGATGAAGAGGCGCTTTCGCTTCTGCCCATCGGAAGCAGACTGTCGGGAATGTTGAAAAAAATCGTTGGCAGAAAAAAACGGAGTGAAAAATGACGGAACAAGCAAGCAAACTGATGAAAGAGCACTATGATTTCAAGGACCTAGTGGCCCTGATGGAGCTTTTGCGCTCCGAGGAAGGATGTCCTTGGGATCGGGCGCAAACTCATGAAAGTATTCGGAAAAACCTGATTGAAGAATGCTACGAGGCAATTGAAGGTATTGACCGGAAAGATGACGAGCTTCTTTGCGAAGAGCTGGGGGACATTCTTTTGCAGGTGGTTTTCCATGCACAGATTGCTCAGGATGAGGGAGCGTTCACCATGGAAAGGGTGATTGACGGCATTTGCCGCAAAATGGTGCGGCGTCATCCCCATATTTTCTCGGATGAAAATTATAGCGAGGAGTTAAAAGCAGAAAGCGCCTATTTCCGTTGGGAGCAAATCAAACAAGCCGAAAAAGACGAAACAAATCTGGAAAGCTCTCTTGATCGGGTGGCGCGCACACTGCCTTCCTTGATGCGCAGTCAGAAGCTTATAAAGAAAGCGGTACAGGCAGGAAGGCAGACCTCGGGAGAACGCACCGACAAAGAGGAACTGCGCAAGCGGTACGAAGCACTTTGTCTTGACGCAGAGGCTTCGGGTGTGGATTTGGAGGAGCTGGGCTACCGGTTCAATGAAGATTATATTCGATCAAAAGCTACAGAAGGGAAGAAAACGGATGAGAATTGACAAATTTCTGAAGGTCTCCCGCATCATCAAGCGGCGTACCGTTGCCAACGATGCCTGCGATGCCCAGCACATCAGCGTGAACGGCCGTCCGGTGAAGGCCTCTTATGAAGTGAAGGTGGGCGACGAAGTAACGGTTTCCTTCGGACAGAAAAAGTTGGTTTTTCTGGTGAAGGATGTGAAGGAGCATGTTCTGAAGGACGGAGCAGCGGAGCTTTATGAAGTGATCTCTCAGGAGTGATTTCCGGCTCATATTCCTTGGTATTTCCGCATAGTGTAGAAAAGAATGACATTCTGCGGAGGTAAAGAAATGAACGGTGAAATCAGTAAAAATCAGGAACTGCACTTAGAGAATCGGGAAGCGCTTTCTCTGTCCGGCGTTTTGGATATTCTGGGTTTTGAGGATACCAATCTTCTGGTGCGCACAGAACTGGGAGACCTGAATATAGACGGGAACGATTTGCGTGTGAAGGAATTGTCTTTGGAAAGCGGTCGCCTGCTGTTGCAGGGAAAGATCGACGGAATTTACTATATCTCCTCTTCAGAGAAGAAAAAAGGCGGCCTGTTCGGGAGAAAAAGTTGATGTTTCTGGTCAGCAAAAAGGAACTGGTGCTGTATCTGTTGCGTGCCTTTTTCCTTGGAGGATTCATTGGTTTTTCCTATCTTCTATCCGGTTTTTTCCGTCTTGCGTTCCAAAGAATCGCCGGAAGGAGAAGAAAACTCTTTTACCGCATCGGCTTGATTCTTCCCGACCTTCTTTTCTGTCTTACGGCGGCATTCCTGAATATCCTGATGATCTACAGTGCCAACAGAGGACAGGTACGGCTTGTGGCTCTTATGGCCGAATTGCTTGGATTGCTTGGCCCCCTGGCCTTAAGGCAGAAGGCCTATCAACTTGAAAAGCGGATTTTACGAGCGCTCTATAGGGCTTTGATTGCACCTGTGCGCAAAGTCATAGGGATACAGGTTGAAAAAGTAAAAGCCAAGGTTCGGTTGAGAAAACTAAAGGAACTGGATAAGCAAACCGACCGGTTGCTTGAAAAAGCGGCAAGTGAAAATGTTCGGATGTTGGATGAGCTGCTTTTCGGTAAATAAAAACAAGGAAAGAAAAAGGAGGAAATTCCATGAAGGGAGAAATCAATCTTCTTGTACGGATCGCAGTGGCGTTGTTCATTGTTTTCTGCCTTGTGACGATTATTGATTTGCAGATCCGGATGAACAATCTGGACAAACAAAAGGAAGTGCTGACCGGCCAGATGCAGGATTTGCAGGAAGAGATTGCCGAATTGGAATACAACCTGCGCCAGCCCTACGATGACAGTTATGCGGCCAAGGTGGCAAGGCAGGTGCTGAAATACCATTTTCCGGACGAAATTCTCTTTGTGAACGACTTGTATGAAAACTGAGGCATCCATGGAATTTGAAATCGGCCAGGAAGACAGCAAAAAGAGTGTCAAGCAGTTTTTATACAACACCTTGCGCCTTTCTCACGGACAGGTGACGGCGCTGAAAAGGCAGGAGCGGGGAATTCTTTTAAACGGGGAGCGGGTTTTTGTCACCGCTCTGTTGCAGGAAGGGGATCGGCTTTCCCTGCTTTTGGAGGATCGGGAAGAGCACAAACCCTTGGTTCCATTTGCGTGTCCGTTGGAGATCCTTTACGAGGACGAGACTCTTCTTTGCGTCAACAAACCACCCTTTATGCCCACACATCCGTCGCTGAATCACTACGACGACACCTTGGCCAACGCTCTGGCGGAATACTTTCGCCTGAAAAACAGACCCTTTGTTTTCCGGGGAATCAACCGTCTGGACCGGGACACCAGCGGTGTTATACTGGTGGCCAAAAACCGGTATGCCGCTTCCTTGCTGTCCAAACAGGTGGCAGAGCGGCAGATGGACAAGCAGTATCTGGCGCTTCTCGAAGGAACCTTGGAGCAGGATAGGGGTTTTATTGACCGGAATATTGTAAGAGCCGAGGAAAGCCTGATGCTCCGCCGGGTGGCCCATGACAGTGAGGGCAGCCGGGCGCTGACCGAATACCGGGTTTGTATGCGTAAAAACGGAAAAACTTTGGTTATAGCCATTCCCCATACCGGAAGAACCCATCAGTTGCGCGTCCACTTCTCCTTTCTTGGCCATCCGATTGTGGGAGATACGCTTTACGGAGCCTTCTCCGAGGAAATTGACCGACAGGCTCTGCACGCTTACAGTCTCGGATTTACTCACCCTGCAAGCGGTGAAAAAATGAAAATCAAGGCACCTCTTCCGAAGGATATGGAACAGCTGCTGATGAAAAACGGATTTGTATGGGAAAGGGAAGAACTATGAAGGCATTTTTCAAGAAAATATGGTCAACCGTCCGGCGGAACTGTTCCATACCGGCCATCGTATTCTACGGATTGGCGATTTTTTCCCTGATCCTTCACCTTCTCTGTATTTTCATTCCTGCCTTTGCTGATTTTTTCAATATTTACATTGCCGGAACCGCCCGTTTTCTTCTTGCCAAGCTCACCGGATTTCTTCCGGTTTCCCTCGCAGAACTGCTGATTTGTTTGGTACCTCTGCTCCTTATTTTCATCGTTGTTTTCTCCATATATCATGCGAGAAAGGAACACTATACGCTTCTGACCCGCTTTTTCTGCGGTGCCTTTGCCATTGTTTCCCTGTTTTACAGTTTGTTTGTCTTTACTTTGGGCACAGGCTATCACGGCTCCGCCTTGGAAACAAAGCTGAATTTGGATCGGAAGGAGCTGACCACCAAACAGCTGGAGGAGGTTGCCTCCTGGCTGGCTGAGGAGCTGAACAAGTGTCTGCCGCAGGTGCAGTTTATGAACGACTCTTCCTCGGTGATGCCCTATGATTTTGACGAACTGAATGAGAAGCTGAACATCGCCTACAAGCAGATTTCCGAAAAATATGATTTTATCATGGGATTCTCTTCAAGGGTCAAGCCGGTGATGAACAGCGATATGATGTCCAAAGCGGGGCTTTTGGGGATGTATACCTACTATACCGGCGAATCCAATGTGAATGTGGACTACAACGACTACAATCTGGTATTCACCTGCGCCCACGAAATGGCCCACCAGAGAGGGCTTTCCAAGGAGGACGAGGCCAATTTCATAGCATTTCTGGTTTGTCTGGAAAGCGATGATCCTTATATCAACTATTGCGGTTATCTGAATATGTTTGAATATATGCTCAATCCCTTGTATAAGGCGCTGAAAGAAGAGGAGAACACCGCCGAATATTACAGTGTTTTAAGAAAAGCGGACGAACGGGCACGGATCGACATCGGCGTGTCGAGCAAGAAAACCGCTGAAAATCAGAGCGGTCTGATTTATAAGATCAGCAATACGGCCAACGATGCCTATATCAAGATCAACGGTGACGAAAACGGCAGTGCCAGCTACGGCCTGGTCATTGAGCTTGCCGCCGCTTATTACTACAATCTGAAGGGACAGACCGCATAGGTATCTTTCAATGAAGCGAACCTCTACAGCAGAAGTGTTTCAACAAAAGGAGTGAGCAATATGAAGGAAGTGGAAAAACAGGGCGACCTTCCGCGCTATCTCTTCCACAAAGGGGAGAATTTTACCGCCTATGACTATTTAGGCGCTCACCGCCTGAAGGACGGAGGGGTGGTATTCCGGGTATGGGCGCCCAGGGCTCAAGGCGTATATCTGGTGTGCGACACCCTCGGCTGGGAAACCGGACGGGAGATGCAAAAGCTTTCCGATGAAGGAATATGGGAGACAACCCTTTCGGAAGCAAAAAGCCCCGAAGGAATGCGTTACAAATTCAGAGTTGTTTCGGCGGCGGGCGTAAAGTTCAAGAGCGACCCCTACGCATTCTACAGCGAGACCTTGCAAAAGAACGCTTCTATTCTCTATACCAGGAGCAATTATACCTTCAAAGATGAAAAATATCTTGAAAAGAGGCGAAAGATCGCCGAAAGCGGGCACTACTATCCGGCTCCGCTGAACATTTATGAGGTACACTTAGCCTCCTTCATGACGAAGGACGGCATGAGCAATGAGGACGGGGAGCACTACCTGAACTACAGAGAATTGGCCAAAAAACTGGGTGACTATGTACAGCGGACAGGCTATACCCATGTGGAATTGCTACCCATTACCGAGTACCCCTACGACGGCTCCTGGGGCTATCAGGTCTGCGGATATTTCGCCCCTACCTCCCGCTTCGGTTCGCCCGATGATTTCAAATACTTTGTAGACGAACTGCACAAAAGAGGCATCGGCGTTATTTTGGACTGGGTTCCGGCCCATTTTCCCAAGGACGAGCACGGTCTTTACGAATTTGACGGGGCTCCCCTATATGAATACAGCGATATTCAGCGTATGGAGCAACCCTCCTGGGGAACCAGATGCTTTGATGTGGCAAGAAACGAAGTCCGGTGTTTCCTTATTTCCAGCGCTCTGTACTGGTTGAGGACCTATCATGTGGACGGCTTGCGGATCGATGCTGTGGCCTCCATGCTCTATTTAGACTATGACCGTATGCCCGGATACTGGACGCCGAATATCTACGGCGGGAAAGAAAATTTAGAGTCGATTGAGTTTTTCAAAAGGCTGAACACCGCCATACACCGGGAATTTCCCGATGTGCTGACCATTGCCGAAGAATCCACGGCCTTTCCAAAGGTCACAGGAAGGGTAGAGGAGGGAGGACTTGGCTTTTCCATGAAATGGAACATGGGCTGGGCAAACGATATGTTTCGTTATGTGGCCTGCGATCCGGTGGGCAGGGAAGATCTGCACTCCGCATTGACCTTTCCCATGATGTACGCCTTCAGCGAGCACTATGTGCTTCCGGTATCCCACGACGAGGTGGTGCATGGCAAAAAGTCCCTGATCGACAAAATGTTCGGCAGCTATGAGCAGAAATTTTCCGGAATCCGGTTGTTTTTCCTCTTTCAGATGACCTTTCCCGGAAAAAAGCTCACCTTTATGGGGTGTGAATTCGGACAGTTCCGGGAGTGGGATTATAAGAATCCGTTGGAATGGTTCCTTCTCCGGTATCCCAACCATGACGGCTTGCGGAAATATTCGACAGAGTTGAACCGATTTTACCGGAACCATCCCCAGCTTTTTGAGGATGACTACAGCTGGAACGGCTTTCAGTGGATCAATGCCGATTTAGCAGGCTGGAATCTGATCAGCTACACGAGAAAGGACCTTTCGGGAAAAGCCCTTCATGTGGTACTGAACTTTTCGGGCAGTGACCGGAAAAATTACTGGCTGGAAGTTCCAAAGGACTTTGACACCTATAAAATCGTCTTTACCTCCGACAAAAAAAAGTATGGCGGAAAAACGGAGACGGGCGGTTTGAGAAAGACCTTCAAAAAAAATGACAAGACTTATATACGCCTGAATCTTTCGGCCCTTTCCGGACTGATCGTAGAAGGCGTGAAATAGAACGGAGGAAGGATATGTTTAGCAAAAAAGAATGTGTGGCAATGCTATTGGCAGGGGGACAGGGAAGCAGGCTGTACGCTTTAACCGAAACAACCGCCAAACCGGCCGTCCCCTTCGGCGGAAAATACCGGATCATCGATTTTCCCCTTTCCAACTGCGTGAATTCGGGCATCGATACCGTAGGTGTTCTGACGCAGTACCAGCCGTTGGTGCTGAACGAATACATCGGCAACGGTCAGCCCTGGGACTTGGACCGGACCTCCGGGGGAGTGATGGTGCTACCGCCCTATCAGGCAAAGGACGGTGCGGACTGGTATAAAGGCACCGCCAACGCCATTTATCAGAACCTGAACTTCATCAACCGCTACGATCCGGATTATGTGCTGATTCTGTCCGGCGACCATATTTACAATATGGATTATTCTCTGATGCTGGATTTCCACAAAAAGCACAACGCAGACTGCACCATCGCCGTTTTCAGAGTTCCGCTGTCCGAAGCCTCCCGCTTCGGTATCATGTATACCGACGAGAACGGAAGGATCACCGAATTTGCGGAAAAACCCAAGAATCCCAAGTCCACCCTGGCCTCCATGGGCATCTACATCTTTAATCGGAGGATTTTAGAGAAATTCCTGATTGCCGATGCGGCAAATAAGGATTCGGAAAATGATTTCGGCAAAAACATCATTCCCGCCATGCTGAATTCGGGAGCGAATATGTATGCTTACCGCTTCGACGGGTATTGGAAGGATGTGGGCACGATCGACAGCCTTTGGGAGGCCAATATGGATCTGCTCGGCTCCGAGCCGGTATTCAACCTGCACGACCGGCGCCATAAGATTTTTTCAAGAAACGGCGCCCGTCAGCCGCAATATATCGGCGAAGAAGCGGAAGTGACCAATTCGCTGGTGACCGAAGGATGTGAAATCTACGGCAAGGTCTTTAATTCGGTCTTGTTCTCGGGTGTTTATGTAGCGCCCGGAGCGGTAGTCCGGGACAGTGTGATCTTTTCGGACAGCAAAATCTTAGGCGGGGCTGTCATCAATTATTCCATGCTCGATCACGATGTGGTGGTCGGCACCGGGGCAGTGGTCGGCGAAGAGAAGAATAAAGGCGGAAAAATTGCCGTGGTGGGAGCAGATGTCTCCATAAACCCTGGAGAGGTGGTAAAGGGCGGAGCAATGCTCTATCCTCAGACCGAAAAGGAACTTGAAAAGGAGAAGTACGAAGATGATTGACGGCATTATTTTTTCCAATCTTCATGACGATGTAATTCCCGAACTGACCAAAGAACGCACCATGGCATCTCTGCCCTTCGGATGCCGGTATCGGCTGATCGACTTCCCCCTTTCCAACATGGTCAATTCCGGCATCAACAATGTGTATGTGGTGACACAGCGGAACTACCAGTCGTTGACCGACCATCTGGGGTCCGGGAAGGACTGGGATCTGGCCCGCCGTTCGGGCGGACTGAAAATCATGACGCCCTACATCAGCGCTTTTGCCGGAAACGGCATTGCCCGGTTCAATTCCAGACTGGAAGCCCTGAAAAGCATTTCCAATGCCATCTTCAACATGACCAGTGATTATGTGGTTTTGGCCGACTGCGACGGCATCTGCAACATCAACCTGAACGATATGATTGCGCAGCATGAGCGCACCGGTGCGGACATCACCATTGCCGTGAAACGCATGAATGTGACGCCGGAGCGGGCGGAGCGGGCCGTTCTGCTTCAGTCGGATGAAAACGGCCGGGTGACGGAGGTTTGGGTTCGTCCCTCCAGAATGTCGGGAAGCTATGATGTAAACATCAACATCTGGGTGATCTCCCGCAGATACCTACAGAGTATGGTGCATGAAGGACTTGCCCGGAACCTGACCAGTATGTCCAGAGACTTTCTTTGCAGAAATCTCGGTTTTGCGAAATACATGATTTACCGTTACGAAGGCTATTATGCCTGCTTTACCTCTTTGCAGGACTATTACGCCAGCTCCATGGGGCTTTTGGGCAACGGCGAAGCACGCAATTCCATCTTCAAGGTAAAAAACCGTCCGATCATCACCAAAGTGCGAAATTCCACCCCCACCAAATACAATGAAGGAGCCGTGGTGAAGAATTCCCTGATTGCAGACGGCTGCGTCATTGAGGGAACCGTGAAGAATTCCATTCTGTTCCGGGGCGTAAAGGTCGGAAAGAACACGGTGATTGAAAATTCTATCCTCTTTCAGGATACCTACACCGGAAACAATGTGACCCTGAACTGTGTGATCACCGACAAGAATGTGGTCATCCGGGATTACCGGAACCTTTCGGGCTACAGTACCATGCCTTTCTGCATCGGCAAGAGCAAAATGGTGTAAACGAAAAATACAGAGAAAAGAATGGTTGGAAAAATGAGTAAGGAAGAGAAAAAGATACTTTTTGTTGCATCGGAAGCCAATCCTTATGCCGGCACCGGCGGCTTGGGCGATGTGATCGGCTCTTTGCCCAAATCCATTGCGGCGGCAGACCCTCAGGCAGATGTGCGTGTGGTGATCCCGCTTTACGGAACCATCAAAGAGGAATACCGGAAGCAGATGACCAAAGTGGACGAATTCTATGTGGGCTTATCCTGGCGGAATCAGTATTGCGGTGTCTATATGTTGAAAAATCAGGGAGTCACTTTTTATTTTCTGGACAACGAGTACTATTTCAAGAGAAATGTGCTCTACGGGAACTATGATGACGGCGAGCGGTACGCCTACTTCTGCAAAGCGGCTATGGAAATGACTGCAAGGCAGAATTTTATTCCGGACATTCTCCATGCAAACGACTGGCAGGCCGCTTTGAGCGTGATCTACCTGAAGTACAAATATCATTTTCCGGGAACAAAGGCCATCTACACGATTCACAACATTGAATATCAGGGAATGTACGGTCTGGAAATCTTAGGCGATGTCTTTGATCTGGGGCCGGAAGCTCAGGCGGATGTGACCTACAACGGCTGTATCAACCTGACAAAGGGCGCCATGGTCTGTGCGGACAAGATCACTACGGTTTCACAGCGCTATTCCGAAGAAATCCGGATGGAATACTTCGCAAGCGGTCTGCACTATGCCGTGCGGGATTGCTCCTACAAGCTCTGCGGCATTGTGAACGGCATTGATTATGCGGAATATGACCCGAAAAAGAACAAGGACATTCCGGCAAACTACTCCAAAACCAACATGAAGAACAAGCAACTATGCAAATTGGAAGTACAACGGCTTTTCGGACTGCCCGAATCGCCTCATCCCCCCCTCGTTGCCATGATTTCCAGGCTTGCTTCCCACAAGGGCTTTGATTTGGTGCGCTATGTGATGGAGGACCTGCTGCAAAGGGATCTTCAATTCGTGCTGTTAGGCACGGGAGAAGCGGAATTGGAACAGTTTTTTGACAATATGTCCAAGAAATACCCTCAGAAGTGCCGGGTGATGCTGGCGTACAACAAGGCGATTGCCAAGACGATTTACGCCGGCGCCGATATTTTTCTCATGCCTTCCAAGAGCGAACCCTGCGGTCTTGCCCAGATGATGGCTTGCCGCTACGGCACGGTCCCGGTGGTCCGGGAGGTAGGGGGACTGTACGACACCATCCACGCCTTCAATCCCGAAACAGGAACCGGCAACGGAGTGACCTTCAAAAGCTACGACGCCTATGATATGCTGAACGCCGTGGATAGGGCGCTGGGACTCTACGAAAACCAGAGAAACTGGAAAAAGATCACCTACAACGCCATGGATTCCGATTTCTCCTGGCAGCGTTCCGCCCAAAGCTATCTGGAGCTTTACAATTCCATTTTATAATTTTTTAGGAAAGCGAATAGAAATCAAACATGAATAAACAAACAGCTACAACCATAAAAGAAGCAGTCAGCGAAAAGGATTTCATTTCAGCCCTATCCGGAAAGTTGGCCCGCTACTATAATGTCACTATGGAGGAAGCCGGTAAGGAACAGTATTTCGGTGCCCTTCAGCTGGTGGTTCGGGATATTCTTTCTCAGAAAAGAGCCAAGTTCAAGGAACACATCCGGAAAGAACAGGCAAAGAGAGTGTACTATCTCTGCATCGAATTTCTGATTGGCAGACAGTTGAAGAACAACATCCTGAATCTGGGGATGGAAACAGAAGTCCGTGAGCTTCTTTCCAAAAGAGGACTGACCTTTGAGGAGGTTTGCGAGCTGGAAGCAGACCCGGGCTTGGGCAACGGAGGCTTGGGGCGTCTGGCGGCCTGCTTTATGGACGCTTTGACTACCGGAGACTATCCGGCTACCGGATGCTGCATTCTCTACGACTACGGTATGTTCAAGCAGAAGATCGTGGACGGCGAGCAGGTGGAATTGCCGGACATCTGGCTGCCTTCGGAAAGTCCTTCGCTGATTCCCCGCAACGATAAAGCGGTCACTGTCCGCTTCGGCGGAAAGATCCAGGAGAAATGGACAAACGATCACTGTGAAATTATTCACACCGACTATGAGGAGGTACAGGCGATCCCCTATGACCTTCTGATCTCCGGCTATGATTGCAAAGCGGTCAACACTTTGCGGCTTTACAGAGCCAAGGACACCAGAACCTTCAATATGGGACTGTTTTCTCAGGGAGAATATGTAAAGGCTATTCAGGAATCCTCCAATGCGGAGGTAATTTCAAAGGTTCTTTACCCGGCAGATAACCATACGGAAGGAAAAATCCTGCGCCTGACCCAACAGTATTTTTTGGTGTCCGCTTCCTTGCAGAACATTATTTCCGATCATCTGCGGCGCTATGGAACCTTGTCCAACTTCTCCGAGAAGGTGGCTCTCCACATCAATGATACCCATCCCGCCCTGGTGGTTCCCGAATTGATGAGAATTCTGATGGACATCTATTCCTATTCCTGGGAGGAGGCATGGAATGTGGTGACCCAAACCGTCACCTACACCAACCACACCGTTTTGCCGGAGGCCTTGGAATGCTGGAACGAGGATCTGTTTGCCCTGCGTCTGCCCCGTATTCACAGCATTATCTGTGAGATCAACCGCCGTTTTTGTGCGGATCTGTGGAATGCTTACCCCGGCGACTGGGATCGGATTTCCAGAATGTCCATCGTTTGCAACCACAGCGTACGGATGGCCAATCTGTCTGTGGTGGCCTCTCATACGGTCAACGGCGTTTCGGAACTGCATTCCGAAATCCTCAAGAATACCGTTTTCCGGGATTTCTATACCTACACACCCGGAAAATTCACCAATGTGACTAACGGAATCGCCCATAGGCGCTGGCTTTGCTTCTCCAATCCGGGACTTGCGTCACTTTTGGATGAAACGATCGGGGTCTCCTACCGGAAACAGCCTGAAAATCTGAAGGATTTTCTGAAATACGAAGAGGACAAACAGGTTTTACAGCGTTTGGCCGCTATCAAAAGAGAAAACAAGGTTCGTTTTTCCGAGTATTGCAGGGAACGAACCGGCATCCTGCCGGATCCGGATTCCCTGTTCGATGTACAGATCAAAAGAATGCACGAATATAAAAGGCAGCTTTTGAACTGCCTGCGGATCATTTATCTGTACGATCAGCTCTTGGAAAATCCGGATTTGGAGATGCAGCCTCAGACCTTCATTTTCGGTGCCAAGGCGGCTCCCGGATATTACATGGCCAAAAAGATCATTACGCTCATCTGGAATATCAGCAGGGAAATCGAAAAGAACCCGAAAATTGCCGAAAAATTAAGGGTGATTTTTATGGATGACTATAATGTTTCCATGGCCGAGATCCTCATTCCGGCTTCCGAAATCAGCGAGCAGATTTCTTTGGCAGGGAAGGAAGCCAGCGGCACCGGCAATATGAAGCAGATGATCAACGGCGCTCTGACCGTTGGTACCTATGACGGAGCCAACGTGGAAATGACCCAGGCGGTGGGTGAGGACAATATTTATATTTTCGGTCTTCGGAACAACGAAGTGGATGAATTGTGGAAAAAGGGCTACTGTGCCTCCGACTACTACAACAACAGTCCGGCCCTTCGCCGCACCATTGGCCGGTTGAGCGAAGGCTTTAACGGTGTTTCCTTCAAGGAAATGGCATCCTATCTGCTGATGACTCAGGGAATAGCCGACCCCTATATGTGCCTTGCCGACTTTGACGATTATTGCACGACCCACGATCGGGCGTTGGCCGACTACAAGGATACGCTCAAGTGGAACAGAATGTCCCTGCACAACATCGCCGGTGCAGGCTATTTTGCCGCCGATCGGAGCATTGGAGAGTATGCGGACCGAATCTGGAAATTAAAGGCCGTGAAATGATGGCAGAGCTTTTGAAGGACAATCAGGTGCGGGTGGAGCTGCAGGCCTCCCGCACCAAGGAAGCACGGCTGTTTTCTTCCTTTGAGTATGGAGAAAACCTGAATTTTTCCCTGGTTTTCGGCGATTTTGCTCTTGCGCAGAATGCCGTCATGCAGTTGGTCCGGGACGAGGACGGGGAGGAACTGTACATTCAGGGCACGAAAATCGGCAATCGGTTTGATTTTCCGATAGACACCGCCCGCATCTGCCCGGAGAGTGAACAGCGGGGATTGTTTTACTATCTCTTCTTTCTGGATAACCGGGTCCTTTCCCAGAACGAATTCGGTTTCGGAATGTACATTTCTGACTCTGCCAAGGACTGCAGTCGGTTTCAGCTTTCGGTATATCAACAGGGAACCAACCGTCCGACCGGAAAGGAAGGGGGAATTCTCTACCAGATCTTTCCCGACCGCTTTTGCAAAAGCGACCGGTCTTTTACGAAGGAAGGGGCGGTGCTTGAAGAGGATTGGTATGCCAACATCCGGGAATATGCCGAAAAGCCGGGAGACCCGGTGAAAAACAACCATTTCTTTGGGGGAGATCTGTACGGAGTGGCATCCAAGCTGGAGTATCTTGAAAGCCTTGGGGTGACCATGCTCTATCTGAATCCCATTTTCAAGGCGGCCTCCAACCATCGCTACGACACCGGAGACTACAGTCAGGTGGATGAGTTGCTCGGCGGGGAGGAGGGCCTTCGGTACCTGCTGGAAGTCTGCAGGGATTATGGAATCGAGGTCATTCTGGACGGAGTGTTCAATCATACCGGTGCGGACAGCCTTTATTTCAACAAGGAAGGCCGCTATCCCTCTGTAGGTGCCTATCAAAGCAAGACCTCCCCCTATTTTGACTGGTACACCTTCAAGGAGTTTCCCGATTCCTATGATTGCTGGTGGGGAATAAAAATTCTGCCGAAGGTAAACTTCCGGAACGAAAGCTATCGAAATTTCATTGCCGGGAAAGACGGTATTCTTGAAAAGTACATGAAAATGGGTGTTGCCGGCTGGCGACTGGATGTGGCAGACGAATTGTCAGATGAAATGCTGGATGCCATCCGCCAAAGGGTAGCGCAGAACGATCCCTGCGCTCCTGTTTTCGGCGAAGTGTGGGAGGACGCCTCCAACAAGATTGCCTATTCCCAAAGAAGGCATTATTTTACCGGAGGACAACTGACCTCGGTGATGAACTATCCGTTAAAAAATGCGATCATTGCGTTTCTTTCCGAGAGAGATGCGGAATTCCTGTTTTTCACCATGCGGATTCTGTACAGCCACTATCCGAAGGCCGTGTCGGATATGCAGATGAATCTGCTGTCGACCCACGATACCGAACGAATCCTGACGGTCTTAGCCGGCTCTCCCCAAGGGAACGAGGACAATGCAGTGTTATCCGCCGCCCGCCTTTCGGAAGAGGAGCGGAGAAATGCCAAAAGGCTTTTGAAGCTCGCTGTGATTCTTCAGATGTTTTTGCCCGGAATTCCCTGCATTTACTACGGCGATGAAATCGGTATGGAGGGATACCGGGATCCCTTTAACCGACAGACTTATAAGTGGGGACAGGAGGATGAGGAGGTTCTTGCTTTCTATCGGAAGGTCACAAAGCTTCGCCGTTCTCTACTCCTGCTTGCCGACGCTTACTATGAAGGGTGTTCCTGTGAAAACGGATTGTTTGTTTTTCGCCGTTTTGACGACAGACAGACCTTAACGGTAGCGGTGAACCGTTCGGAAGAAGAGAGAGGTTTTGAAGCTCCGATGGAGTCCTGCTCGCTGTTCCGTCAGGTGACGGGCAGGCGCTTCACGGTGGAACCGGACGGCTTTGAAGTGGTTTTGTCCTTGGAGTAAAAGAGAAAAGGAGTCTTAAGGTATGGTACAAACAAAGAAAAATGAACATCTGGAGCGATTTGCTTATATTGTGCGGATCCTGACCGCTCCCTCTATTTTGGCTGTCCTTTTGGCAACGGTCCTGTTTTTGGAACTCGAGGAGATTTCTTTTCCCGACTATCTGTTGCTCGCTCTCTTTGAAGGTATAATCCCGATTCTTGGGTACCCCATTTGCTTTTTTGTGCCGACTCTTCACAAGAAGGGAAGAGATTTTGAACGGAAAGCGGCCTTTTTATGCTCGATTGTCGGCTATACCGGCGGAGTGATCTACGGATTGTGCGCACAGAAAGGAACGGTTCTGCTGACCGCCTATTTTTCCTATTTCGCTTCGGTGGTCGTTCTGACCGTCGTCAACAAGGTTTTCCGTATTAAAGCCAGCGGCCATGCCTGCGGTATTTTCGGGCCGATGCTTTTGACCGTGCTTTTGTGCAGTCCGCTGTTTCTCATCCCCTGCTTATGCATTGCAGGATTGGTGGTCTTTTCCTCCCTGTATCTGAAACGGCACACCCTTTCCCAACTGATTCTCGGCAGTCTTTGTGCCGCTGTGTCCGTGGTGGTCGTGTGGCTGATTTTCAAATTTCTCCTGTAAGATGCCTGTATAAAAAAGCCTGAACCTCCTTTAAGCGGTGTTCAGGCTTTTTGACTTCTTGATTTTGGAAACCGGGTCCCTGTGGAACCGGTTATTTTCTTGCTTTTTGGCTTTCTTTCTTCTTTCTTCGTTCCTCTTTCACCAAGTCGTCCTTCAAAAAAGAAGCTACCAAAATTCCGGTCAGATTGTAAAGCAGAAAGACGACGAGGAAGGAAAGACCAAAGTGAAGTTCACCTTCTGTGATGTCTGTGTAGGCATAGAAGGGCACGATTTTCTGGATCAGACTGACCGCCGTAAAGGACAGCATCAGCGCCGACCACACAAACAGCGGGATGCGGCTGCGCAGTTTGCCCTCGGCAATAAAAAACAGCAGAAAGGAATATCCGCAGGCGGCCAGCATGAAAACGGCATAAAAAATGTAACGGTCAAAGGGAATCTCACGACCAAAAATAGTGACAGAACCGAATCGCAGGAAAAGGACTGCCAGAAGAGCCAAATGCGGATAAGCCAGCCGGTGAATCTTTTCTTCCGGTTGAAAATAAAAGTATGAAAGCAAAAAGCCGGAAAAAGCCAAGAGCGCACTGTCAAAAGAAAAGAAAATCTGAAAGCTTCCCTTGTTAAAAATCATGTTTATAAAGGAAAAGGGCAACAGAATTCCGCCGATTACCGCCAGAATGACGGAAAGTTTCCTGTTTTTTTCAAGATAGAGCTCTGCGTGCATGAGAACCTCCCAAAACGGTTTACTTCACCATACCCCAACTGTTTTATTTCCCATACCGAACCGTCAGAGTGTGGGCCTTGATTTCTTCACTTTCCACTTCAGGCTCAAAGTAGCAATTGAAGTTTTCCGACCAGCCCTCCAAAGGCTCTTCGGCATCGGTAGAAATCACCAGCTCCGGATTGCTCTGATAAAAAGGGGCGCCCTCAATTCTCAAAAGATTCTTTGAAATACGAACCGAAGTCAGACCTTTGCAATGGAAGAAGGCGTAATCTCCAAGAAATTCCAGAGAGTCCGGCAGTGTGATCTCGGTCAGTCCCGTGCAATTGGAAAATGCGGAATCATTCAGAGATTTCAGGGAGTCGGGCAGGGCCAGCTTTTGCAAACCGGTGCAATCGGCAAAAGCGTTGGCGGAAATCTGCTCCACAGAATCCGGAAGTGTCAGAGATTTCAGCGAGGTGCAGAGGTTAAAAGCAGAGTAACCGATACTTTTCAAACCCTCCGGAAGGGAAATGCTGGCTAAAGAAGTGCAGCTGTCAAAACAGCTCAAGGGAATTTCGGACAGATTTGAAGGAAGGGAAACATCGCTAAGGCCTTGGCAGGAAATGAATATACTGTCTTCAAACAGCGACACCTCCTCGGGCAAGCGGGCATTCTCCAGTTTTTTACATCCGGCAAAGGCGCAAAGTCCGATCTCGGAAATGCCGTCCTCAATATACAAATGCTCTATTTTTTCATTGTCCAAAAAAGCACTTCTGGCTATACCGCTTACCTTTTTTCCGTCCGGGGTCTTGGAGGAAATATAGAGAAAATCCCCTTTGAAGCTGCCGATTCCGGAAACATAAATCTTTCCGTCCTCCTCAGTGTAAGAAAGACCCTTGGAGGCATATATGCGGACGGTTTCCACAGAACCGTTCCCGTCGGCACAGCTTCGTTGCAATTCGCCCTTTTCACTATATCCAGGCTGCTTTACCACCGTCCAGACTCCGGTTCCGCTCTCTTGTGTGCTTTTTCTGCAACCGACAGATGTAAATACCAAGCAGAACGATGTAAGAAATATAAGAAATCCTCCGGCAATTCGTTTGAACATAAGAACACCCACCCTGTAAATACGATCCTTCCTGATTCTTCCTTATTGTACCACAGCTTTCTGTTTTTTGCAAGTACCGATTTGCCGTCAGCGGTGTCTGTTGCGGCAAGACTGTATTTCCGGCCCCTGCACCATAGAGAAGGCACCCCTGCTTTTTTGAGAGGTGCCTTGAATACCTATGGCATGATTACCCGGAAGCTTATGAAGAAGAGGCGTGCTGATTCTCTGCAACAGAGAAACTCAAAACACAACCGAAATTTTATGCAGAGAAATTTAAAATTGCCTCGCACAACAAGATCGCCATCCAAATTTACCAGGAAAAATTCCGGGCGCTGAGGCATCCGGGATTTTTGTAAAGAGATTTCACAGCGAAGCTATTTCACAGGGCGAAGCCATATTTCACTCGCCAAAGCCGAATTTCACTGAAAAAAGCACGCCGAAGCGTGCTTCTTTCTGGCGCACCCAGCAGGATTCGAACCTGCGACCTACCGGTTCGTAGCCGGGCACTCTATCCGCTGAGCTATGGGTGCATCCACAGCTGATAATATAACACATCTTTTCCGGGTTGTCAAGGGCTAAAACCAATTTTTTTGCTTTTTTTTAAACGGCAACATTTGGGTTAAAAACCGATCTGAATGCGGCCTTCCGTTCCGTATAAATCCGTCCGCAGGCAGACCTTCAGAGCGGTCCGATTTTAATTATACAGGCTATTTAAAATAGTTCTGTATACGCCGGAAAACCTGTTCGTCAAAGGGAGAGGAAAGCCCGGCTTTTTCAAGAACCTCCAGAAATGTTTCCCCGGTTTCCACATCGGAAAGGGTTTTATACAGTCTGACAGCCTGTTCAAAGCCCTGTTCCTCTGCCGTCACATAAATTTCAAGGGTCGGAATCAGCGATACGGCATAGCTGAGATAATACAGGGAATTGGCCACGATGGCGTAGTGCCAGTAGTTTTCCGGCGGATAGGACATTGCGGATTTGAGGAAATCATACGCCCCCAGTTCTTCTGCCTGCTCCGCAAACACCCGGTCATAGTCCCCGGCTTTCAGCTCCGGATGGGCATAAACATACTGTTCAAAAGCGTCACAGCAGGCGGACATGGTGACCGTCAGGATGTCGTTTAACAAAAAGTTTTTGACCAAATACAGATAGTCCTTTTCGGAATAATCCGAAGAAATATAGGAAAGATAGAGCCACTCATTGGATTGGGATTGGACTTCGCACAGATCCACGCTGTCAATAGAGCCCCCGGAAGAATAGAAGGCGCTGTAGTGTCCCTGTTCATGGATATAGGTCATCAGCGCCTGACTGCCCGAACCGAAAAAGCAGACCGGCTGTCTGTAATAATTGAGATAAAAGGTATACGCTCCTTTAAGGGAGTTCTTATTGTTTACGGAGAAATAATGCTGATTGAAATTCTCAAAGGCTTTTGAATAATTATTTCCGAGTGTTTTGTAGTAGGGGGTCAGGATTTTCTCCATTTCGTCAGAAGTGACCGAAGTATCTATCAGCTTTTGGGTCGCCGAGAGGACGGAGTTCAGGTTTTTGTAGCCTTGCAGATCCTGGAGCGTGCTCTTTCCGAGAGGAACAACATACTCTTTTACATACTGATGAAAATACCGGGCATCCTCAGGGGTATAGTCTCTTCCGTAGACCATGTCATAGGCATACTCGGTATAGCTCTGCTCCCCCATTTCCTTTGCAATGTTCAGATTGTTCTGTACGATGTCGTAGTAATAGGATGCGCTGTCCGCAAGAAAGCTGTCGGAGGTCTGATCCAAGGCTTCATAGTTCCGAACATACTCGTCTCCCTTGTTTTTCAATTCCACATATTTTTCCGAGTACATTTTTCCCATTTTCAGCGCTTTTTGAATTTCTTCCTCCTCCCATTGACTGTAGAATTCCTCAGAGTAAGCACTGTAGTATATCGGCTCGTACAGACGCACAAGCCGGGCACGGTAATCGTTTGCAAGGAAAGAAAGCTCTTTGGATTTCAGGTTGTTTGCTTCGTTGGAGGTATCCTTGCTCAATTCTAAATAGGCAAGATTGGCATGATCCGAAACATAGTAGATGTTTGAGAGCAACTGCCCGTAAATCAGCACAAAAGCGGTGCTTCTGGACAAATTGTTATCCTGGAGCATCTCCTCGATTTTCGCAAACTGATCCTCTATTGTATCCTTGACCGATTCATCAAACTCATAGTTGATCGTACCGTCATGGTTATAGCCCGGTTGTATCCCGGAATTGATATATCGGATATCCCGGAGCATCGAGCGAAAATCGCTCAGCAACGAGCAGGAGCAAAGCAGCAGCATGGAACAGCAGAGCAACAGTGCAACCAGTCTTTTTTTCATTTAGGCATACAATCCTTTCAAACCAAACTGTTTTTTTATATTGTACTCCCGATTCACAGTTTCGTCAATAATCCTTTTAAAAAACGGAATGAAAACATTTTTTGAAAGATATATACTTTTTTCGGAATATTTCAAAAACAGACCATTCTTATTCAACGGAGGAACAGCGATATGAAAACAATTCTGTTTCAGGGCGATTCCATTACCGACGCCGACAGAAGCAGAAGCCATGATTGGCTTTTGGGAAGCGGTTATCCCACGGTCGTAGCCGCACAATTGGGCAGCGCTCATCCGGGTTTCTACAATTTTTTCAATCGGGGGATCAGCGGAAACCGGGTAGTAGATGTATACGCAAGAATCAGAAAGGATATTCTGAACCTGAACCCCGACTATATGAGTATGCTCATCGGCGTAAACGATGTATGGCACGAAGCGGAGCAGAACGGTGTGGACGCCGTAAAATTTGAGAAAATCTATTGCATGATGGTGGAAGAAATCAAAGAGCAGTTGCCGGACATCCGGATTTTAATTTTAGAGCCCTTTGTTTTAAGGGGTACGGCTACCGCTGAAAGCTACGACAGCTTTTTCCGCCCGGAGGTGGAATTGCGGGCAGCGGCGGCCGGAAGAGTTGCCGAAAAATACGGTCTGACCTTTGTTCCCTTGCAAAAGATGTTTGACGATTGCGCCAAAGAAGCAGACGGAAAGCTCCTTCTTGCCGACGGAGTTCACCCCACTTCCACCGGTCACGGACTGATTGCCGGAAAATGGATGGAAGCTTTTGAGAAATTGAAATAATCCGAT
Source organism: Clostridiales bacterium (assembly GCA_003522145.1). GTDB lineage: Bacteria > Bacillota > Clostridia > Oscillospirales > CAG-272 > UBA11512. The sequence goes on from DPGD01000031.1 coordinate 60,482, forward strand.
AATCAGACGAACGGAAACTTCCGCTTCCGGTTCTTCCTTTTTTCATACCGGAAAGCCTTCCTGCATATATTTTCTTTGAAAAATGCAAAGGAAGGACCGGTGTATGAACTATTCAGACAAGGATACCAAAGAACGGTGTGTGCAGTTGGCACTCTACATCATTGAAGAAAAGACCACGGTGCGACAGGCCGCAGGAAGGTTCGGGGTCAGCAAGTCCACCGTACATAAGGATGTTACCGAACGGCTTGAAAAAATCAATCCCTGTCTTTACAGACAGGTGGAGGATGTTCTCTTGCAGAACAAAAGGGAACGGCACCTGCGGGGCGGGGAAGCGACCAAACAAAAATACCTGTATCAGAAAAAATTCGGAAAAGACGAATAAAAAGCCCAAAGGATTTGACGAACCTGATATTTTATGATATACTGAAGCGGTTCAAAATGCGGAATACAAAAAAAGCGAGGAAAAAAGAAAATCGTGTTATCTTTAGATCATGTTTCCTTTTCAGTCAGCACCGAAAACGGGAAAAAACAGATTTTGAAAAATGTATCTTTCACCATCGACCGTCCTTTTACGGTGATTACCGGGCCGAACGGCGGCGGAAAATCCACCATCGCAAAACTGATTGCGGGAATATACCGGCCCGATAGCGGGAGAATCTGTCTGAACGGAAAGGATATTACCGATCTGGGCGTTACGGAGCGGGCAAAGTCGGGAATTTCCTATGCTTTTCAGACCCCCGTGCGCTTCAAGGGAATTACGGTTTCGGATATTCTGAAAATTGCCGCCGGAAGAGATTTGTCCGTTGCGGAATCCTGCGAATTTCTTTCCAGCGTCGGACTTTGCGCAAGGGATTATCTGGACCGGGAAATCAACAACAGCCTGTCCGGAGGGGAACTGAAGCGCATTGAAATCGCCACTGTTCTTGCAAGAAAAACCCCCTTTGCCGTTTTTGACGAACCGGAAGCAGGCATTGACCTTTGGAGCTTTAACAGTCTTATAAAGGTTTTTGAAAATATGCGGGATGCCGTTCACGGTTCTATTGTGATCATTTCCCATCAGGAACGGATTCTGAACATTGCTGACCGGATTATCGTGATTTCGGACGGAACGGTGAAAAAAACCGGCACAAGGGAGGAGATTCTTCCTTTGCTTTTCAGCGGGGATAAGCTCTGCGATGCTCTGAAGGACAAGGTGTAAGGAGGCTGACGATGATTGATCTGATCGAAAAAAATCTTTTAAAAGAAATTGCCGATCTGCACGGGATTCCGGAGGGCGCCTACAATATCCGGATCAACGGAAAGTCCGAGGGCAGGGGGCAGTCTGCCAATATTACCATTGAGAGCAAGTCCGACGGAACGGGCATTGATATTTATGTCAAGCCCGGAACAGTGCACGAAAGCGTGCATATTCCGGTAGTCATCAGTGCCGCCGGATACCGGGAAACGGTCTACAATGACTTTCATATCGGTGAAAACTGCGATGTAGTCATCATTGCCGGATGCGGCATTCACAACAAAGGGGCGTGCGAAGCCCGTCACGATGGGGTACACACCTTCTATGTGGGCAGAAACTCCAAGGTGGTCTATGTGGAGAAGCACTACGGCGAAGGGGATGGAATGGGTACCAACATCATGAATCCCAAAACAGTTCTTCATCTGGAAGAAGGGGCCTATGTGGAGATGAACACCACCCAGATCAAGGGTGTGGACAGTACCCTCCGGGAAACCGTGGCTGATTTGAAGGACCGGGCGTCCCTGGTGATTTCCGAAAAGATCATGACACACGGAAGTCAGTTTGCAAAGACCATCTTTTCGGTGGACCTGAATGGCGAGGGCTCCTCCACCCATGTGGTTTCCCGCTCGGTTGCAAGAGACGATTCCTACCAGGAATACAATTCCTTGGTCAACGGCAACACGAAATGCTCCGGACACACCGAATGTGATGCGATCATTATGGACAACGGACGGGTTTCGGCAATTCCGCGCATCAATGCCAACAATGTAGATGCGGCGCTGGTGCATGAAGCGGTGATCGGAAAAATTGCAGGCGAGCAGCTGGTCAAATTCATGACTTTGGGTCTTACCGAAAAGGAAGCGGAAGAAGAGATCATTGCCGGATTTCTCAAATAATGCATTCCCATCCTGGACCGAACGCTGCTGTATTCAATATTCTTGGAATTCTGAAAAGACCGGGCGAAGGACTTTCCTGCGCTCCGGCCTTTTTCGTTGACAAAAACAGGCTGTTATGCTAAAATAAGAAGGAAATCAGAGGAAAATCTATCCGGAAAGAAGGATGTGAAAAGTATGCGGAGCGCAGAACGGTATGCAAGAATATTTTTGTGTCTGTTTGGCGGTTTGCTCTGTTTTATGGGATGTCAGAGCTATTTGCCGAAAGGAAGCAGCAGAACCGATGCCGAAAAAAGGCCCTCAACCGTTGATGAAAATCTGAAATTCTCCCACGCCGGAACTTCTCCCTTTTCCCCTTCCGAAAAAACTTCGGAAAGCCTTGAAACTCCAAGACCTTCTTGCGATCCTTCGCTTACTTCGGAGTTCCCCTCATCTGTGTCGGAACCCGAAATGCCCACGGTTTCCCCCGATTGGGATCTTCCGGAGGAATGCTTTGTACGCATCAAAGAGTATATTCCCACGCTGTTTGTGGATCTGAAATATGCTACCGAGGACAATTTCACCAACCAGGTGATTTATGATTTCACGGAACCGGTTCTGCGTCTGGGCACTGTAAAAAAGCTGGCAAAAGTCCAGGAAACTCTTTTGAAAAAAGGGTACAGCCTGAAAATTTGGGACGCCTACCGTCCCACCGAAGCACAGTTCCGCCTGTGGGAGGTCTGTCCGGACCCGGACTATGTTTCAGACCCCAACAAAGGCTTTTCCAACCATAGCAGAGGCAACACCGTGGATGTGACCTTGGTCCGGGCAGACGGAAGCGAACTGGAAATGCCCACCGGTTTTGACGATTTTTCCGCCCTTGCCGACCGGGATTACAGCGATATTTCCGGAAACGCACTTGTAAATGTGCAGCTTTTGGAAAATACTCTGAAGGAGGAGGGTTTCCGGTGCTATTGGAAGGAATGGTGGCATTATACCGACGAAATCTCCTATCCGGTGGAAAAATAATCAAAAAAGAGGGCAAACACCATGAAGCGGAAAATTGTGATCTTTGATATGGACGGCACCGTTCTGGATACTCTGGAGGATCTGAAGAACGGATTGAATTTTGCGTTACGTACCTGCGGATATCCGGAACGGAGCCGGGAAGAAGTGCGCAGTTTTGTGGGGAACGGAGCAAAAAAACTGATCGAGAGAGGTGTTCCTGCCGGCACCGGAAGGGAAGAACAGCGGCGGGTTTACGAAGTATTTGCCGCCTTCTATAAGTCCCACTGCGGGGAGCGAACCGCCCCTTATCCGGGCATTCTTCAAGCTCTGGAACGGTTAAAAAGTGAGGGCTTCCTTCTGGCGGTCCTTTCCAATAAGCCCCATGCGGCTGTGGAGCTTCTCTGCGAAAAATACTTTAAAAACACCTTTGATTTTGCCCTTGGCCAACGAGAAGGGATCCCCCACAAGCCTGCACCCGACGGAGTTTTTGAAATTCTTTCCTTTGCCGGCGTGAAAAAGGAAAACGCCCTCTATGTGGGCGACTCGGATGTGGATATACAAACCGCACGGAATGCCGGCATTTTCGGTATTGCCGTAGACTGGGGCTTCCGGGATCGGGCGGTTCTTCAGGAAGCTTTGCCGGATCTGCTCCTTTCCGACCCTGCGCAACTGGCAGACGCCGTAAAAAAACAATTTTCGGGTGATTTTTCATAAATTTTACAAAAGCGTGCTATCGTATCTTACTTAGAAAAACTATTCTTGTTTTGTAAAGTGGCGGAAGAGGAGACGAAAGATATGATTTACTGTGTGGAAGATGACGATGCTATAAGAGAGCTGATGACCTATACGCTGAATGCATCCGGCTTTGAAGCAAAAGGGTTCCCGAACCCTTCTGCATTCTGGAATGAACTGCAACAGAACCAACCGGAGCTGATTATGTTGGACATTATGCTACCGGAGGAGGACGGTATTTCCATTCTGAAAAGGCTTCGTGCCAACGCCGCAACCACGGAAATACCGGTCATTCTGGCCACTGCCAAGGGCACGGAATACGATAAGGTGATCGGGCTGGATTTGGGAGCAGACGACTATTTGGCCAAGCCCTTTGGCATGATGGAGATGGTTTCAAGAGTGAAGGCGGTCTTAAGAAGGGCGGCTCCGAAAAACGGTTCTTCCAAATTGGTTGCAGGAGACCTGGTGCTCAACCCTGGAGAGCATACGGTTCTGTCAAAGGGTCGGCGTGTCCAGTTGACCTTGAAGGAGTACGAGCTGTTGAAACTCTTCATGGAGAACATTGGCATGGTCTTTACAAGAGACCTTCTGATGACCAAAATCTGGGGCAGCGATTTTGTGGGGGAAACCCGGACTGTGGATGTACACATCGGCACCCTTCGCACCAAGCTCGGTCCCTGCGGTGAGTATATCGAAACGGTACGGGGCGTAGGATACAGAATGGAGGTTCACGCATGACAAAACGGATTTTTCAGTCCATCTGCTTTGTGACGGCGGCGGTCCTGCTTGCGGCGCTGGTGCTGATTATGGGAATCCTCTATGAGTATTTCTCGGACAATCAAATGGACCAGCTGAAAAAGCAGACAGAGCTTGCAGCCAAAGCAGTGGAAGCTCTGGCTTCTGTTGAGGACCGATCCGCATATCTGAACAATCTGGATGTGGGAGACGGCCGGATCACCTGGATCGATTCGGAGGGAACAGTCCTTTTTGACAACAAAAAAAGCAGTGCCGAGATGGAGAACCATTTGGACAGAGAGGAAATCGAAGAAGCGTTTGAAACCGGAGTCGGCGTCAGCTCCCGCTATTCCACCACCCTGATGGAGCGCCAGCTCTACTGCGCCCGCAGGCTGTCCGACGGAACGGTATTGAGAGTTTCCGGTTCGCAGCTCACCTGGTGGTCTTTGATTCTCGGAATGCTCCGTCCGATCCTGATCGTGATCGCCCTTGCATTGGGCATTTCCCTTTATCTGGCTTTCCGGCTTTCAAGAATGATCGTAAAGCCCTTGAATGAAATGAATCTGGATCACCCGAAGACCGAGAATATCTATAAGGAGTTAGAACCGTTTGTGGATCGGATCACCGTCCAGCAAAAGCAGCTGCGGGCGCAGGCCTCCGAACTGGAGCAGAAAAAAAGCGAATTTGAGGCCGCCACCCAAAACATGACCGAGGGGATCGTCCTTTTAAACGACCGGGGCGTGATTTTAAGCATCAATAATGCGGCATCGGCGCTCTTGGGTATCAGCAACTACTGTATCGGAAAAGATCTGATGCTGTTCAACAATTCCTTTGACATTCAGGAGCTTCTTCGGATTTCCGAGGAAGGCCAGCACTGCGAAAAAAGCATTACCATCGGAAGTGCCGACTACCAGTTCAACGCCAGTCCGGTGTTCCAGGGCAGTAAAGTAACCGGCATCGCTCTCATCATCTTTGACATCACCGAAAAGGAGAAATCCGAACAGATACGAAGAGAATTCACGGCCAATGTATCCCACGAGCTGAAAACGCCGCTGCAGAGCATCTCCGGCTATGCGGAATTGCTTTCCAACGGCATGGTAAAAGAGCAGGATATACCGGAATTCGCCAAAAAAATCCATGGAGAAGCGAAGAGAATGATCTCTTTGGTAGATGACATCATACGGCTTTCCCATCTGGATGAGGGCGCTTCCGATATGCCAAAGGAACAGATCGACCTGTTTGAATTGGCCAAATCCACCGTGCGTACCCTGGAGCCGGTTGCCAAGGGGGCAGACATCGTCCTTTGTCTGAAAGGCGGCTCCGCCCTGCTTTACGGAATCCCGCAGTTGCTTTCCGGCATCCTCTATAATCTTTGCGACAACGCCATCAAGTACAACAAAAAGGGCGGAAAGGTCACCCTTACGGTGGAGGACCGTCCCGATTGTGTCCGGTTGACCTGTGCAGACACCGGAATCGGCATTCCTGCAGAGCAGAAGGAACGAATTTTTGAAAGGTTTTACAGGGTCAATAAGAGCCGTTCAAAAGAGGTGGGCGGCACGGGATTGGGGCTGTCCATTGTGAAACACGCCGCCAGATTGCACAGTGCGGAAATTGAAGTCCAGAGTGAGTTGGACAAGGGCACAACCATTTTGGTGATCTTCCCCAAGAGGGAAAACCGTAAGGAGAAATCAAATGACCTATAACGAAGTGCGGGCCGATGAAAACATCCGGGTATACATTGCTGAATCTGACCGAACTCTTGCGGAGCTCGGCTTTACCGAACACAGTTTTGCCCATGTGACGGCAGTGGCCGAAAAAGCCGGATATATCCTTGAAACAATGGGATATCCGGTGCGGACGGTGGAATTGGCCAAGATTGCCGGGTATCTGCATGACATCGGGAATCTGGTGAACCGGGTGGATCACAGCCAGAGCGGAGCGGTAATGGCCTTCCGGCTCTTGGATAAAATGAATTTTCCGGCTAATGAAATTGCCGAAATTACAGCCGCCATCGGCAACCACGACGAAGGCACCGGGGTGCCGGTCAGCCCTCTAGCGGCGGCACTGATCCTAGCGGACAAGTCCGATGTGCGCCGCACCAGAGTCCGGAATCCGGATACTTCCAAATTCGACATTCATGACCGGGTCAACTATTCGGTGACAAAAGCCGAGTTGAAGATCAACGAGGCTCATACGCTGATCAAGCTGAAGCTGACCGTGGATACCCACATGGGGTCGGTGATGGATTATTTTGAGATTTTTCTGAATCGGATGATCCTTTGCCGGAAGGCGGCGGAAAAGCTGGGACTTCAGTTTAAATTGATGATCAACGAGCAACAGCTGATCTGAATAGAGAACACCATAATAAATTCAAGGAGCACAGTCACGCCCACTGTGCTCCTTTGATTTTACATGAACTTTACACGGATTTGATTCCCGACTTTACATTGAAACAATAGAATAGAGTGCGAATAATTGGAAACATGGAGATGAATATGGATATTTTTGATGTTTTGACGCTTTTGGGAGGACTTTGTCTCTTTCTGTTCGGAATGAATATTATGGGACAGGCGCTGGAACGGCGTGCGGGAGGAAAACTACGGAATATTCTCAGCAAAATGACCTCCAACAAGGGCACCGGATTTTTGACCGGGTGCGGCGTGACCGCAATTATACAAAGCTCCTCTGCCACAACCGTGATGGTGGTCGGTTTTGTGAATTCCGGACTGATGACTCTACATCAGTCCATCAGCGTGATTATGGGTGCCAATGTTGGAACCACCGTCACCAGCTGGATCCTTTCTCTTGGAGGGATTGACGGAAACAGCATTTTTGTAAAAATGTTGAAGCCCACTTCCTTCACGCCGATTTTAGCGTTAACCGGACTGGTGCTGTATATGTTTTTCAAGCAGTCCCAAAAAAAGGATACCGGCATGATTCTTTTGAGCTTTGCGACTCTGATGTCCGGCATGGAAACCATGACTTCAGCCGTCAGCGGACTGGCGGAGGTTCCAGCCTTTCGAAATTTGTTTGTGGCCTTTGAAAATCCGATTCTCGGTCTTTTGGTGGGAGCGCTTCTAACTGCCATTATACAATCCAGTTCTGCTTCGGTGGGCATACTGCAGGCTCTTGCCGCTACAGGACAAATTTCCTACAGCGCTGCTGTCCCCATCATTATGGGGCAAAATATCGGAACCTGCGTCACTGCTTTGATTTCCTCCATCGGTGCCAACAAGAACGCCAAAAGGGCGGCTTTTGTACATCTCTCCTTCAATGTAGTGGGTGCCACCCTGCTTCTGTCGGTCTTCTCTGTTTTAAAAACGGTTTTTGCTCCTTCCATTCTTCAGGATTCCGCTTCTTCTTTCGGCATTGCCGTGGCTCATACGGCCTTTAATCTTCTCTGTGTTGCCATTTTAATGCCTTTTTCCGCCCTTCTCGAAAAGCTGGCACTGAAGGTGATCAAGGAGCCTGAAAATCCGGAAAAAACCACAAAATTGGACGAGCGGCTTTTAGCCACCCCGCCCCTTGCTTTGGCCCAGTGCAGAGAAGTCACGGTAAATATGGCGGAAAAATCGGTGAAGGCACTGAAAAACAGCCTGTATTCGGTGACGAATTACTCAAAAGAGTTAGCCCAGTCCATCCGGCAGGATGAAACCGATACCGACCACGACGAGGATATTTTGGGCACTTATCTGATCCGACTCAGTTCTGAAAAGATGAATCTGCCGGATAGCGAGGAAGCGACCGAATTATTGAAAATGATCGGAGATTTTGAGCGAATTGCCGACCATGCCGTGAACATCCTTGAGTCCTCCGAGGAGTTACGAGAGAAAAAGAGAACGCTCAGCGAAGAGGCTGTAAAAGAATTCGAGGTGCTTGCCGGCGCTGTTTCCGAAATACTGGATATGACCCTTCACGCCTTCAGGGAGCGGGATCTGAAAACAGCCATGGATGTGGAGCCCTTGGAGCAGGTGATTGACCAACTGAAGGAACAGCTGCGCACCAGACATATTCTGCGGATGCAGCAGGGAAGGTGCAGTGTGGAGTCGGGTTTTGTGCTTTCCGATCTTCTGACCAATCTGGAGCGCACCTCCGACCACTGCTCCAATATCGCCGGGTGCCTGATTGATACGGCGCACCACAATCTGAATCTGCACGAAACGCTCAGCGCCGCCAAAACCTCCGGCAACGGATTTGAAGAAAAATACAGGGCGTATGCCGGAAAATATACTCTGGACTGAAACTGCCGCCTTTTGCGCAATTTTTCCCGTTGGAAATGTCCGATTCGGGAATGTTGCGCATTTTTTCTTGCTTTTCCACTTGATTTCTCAGAGGAGAAATGGTATACTTATCCTGTAAAGGTTTACATTTTTGCTGTGAGGAGGATTTGCCTGTATGAACCCGAAAGTGCTGACAGTAGGCAGCGCCTACTTTTCCATGAATCTGGAGATACCTGCCGTCCCCCCCTCCGGAGGAAGTACAAAAATCAAGAAATACATCCGTTATCCCGACGGGAGCGGTGTAAACACGGCGATCGCCCTGCAAAAACTGGATACGAATTGCATCTTAGTGACTTCCGTAGGCGGAGACTCCGGCGGAAAAACGGTATACAATTTTCTTTCTTCCTATCTCAACAATATGCTGACCGTTCATGTGGAAAAAGGGGAATCGGTGGGAACCATTTTCAATCTGGACGATGTGGACGGCGGCAGGAGAAGGCTGGTTTTTGAGGGCGCCAATAATTTTCTCACAACCGATATGGTGGAGGATGCCTTTTCCTCCTGCCCGGATGCGGTGATTGTCAACGGCGATATGCCTCAGGAGATCGTCTATACCGCCATTCTTGCCGCCAACACGCATGGCGTGCCCACTCTTGTGAATCTGCAGGGCAAACAGGCGGCACGGTTGCCAGTGGATCAGTTCGGAAACGGTACGATTCTGGTGATGGATCAGTCAAATGCGCAGCGCTACTGCGGTATGCGGGTGGATACGGTGGAGGATTGTCTGAAGGCCTGCATTTCCCTTGCCGGAAGGGTCAAATCCAAGTATTTCATCATCCGGCTTGAAGGTAAGGGCGCCTTTGCCTACAACGGGAAATACTACTACTTTGTCCCGAATTACGATTTTATTGCCGCTGACGAGCGCGGCGGAACCGAATTCTACAATGTGGCTCTGCTGATCCGGTATATGATCGAAGGAGACATCCGCATGGCCTGCGAATTTGCGGCTGTTTCCGAAACAGTTGCCATGCTGCGCAAGGGAGGAGCTACCAATCTTCCCGACTACGAGGACATTAAAAAATTCATTGTGGACAATGAACTGGATGCCCGGCTTCTGATAGGTTAAAGGAGAAGAGTACCCATGCTGGAAGAAAAAAGTTTTTTGAGCGCCGATAAAGAAACAACCATTGCCTACTATGTGTTCACCCCCGAAGATCAGTCTCCCTTTGCCATTTTGCAGATCTGCCACGGAATGGCCGAATACCTTTTGCGCTACAGGGATTTTGCCGAATTTCTCAACCGGAAGGGCATTGTGGTCTGCGGGTGCGACCACAAGGGCCACGGCAAAAGCATCGGAGAAAACGGAACGGCCGGGTACTTCGGCAAAGGGGAGGCTCTGGATGTTCTCGTTAAGGATCAGGTGAATCTTGTAGGAATTATGCGGAAGAAATACCGCTACCTGCCCTATGTGCTGTTAGGGCACAGCATGGGCTCCTTTATTGCCCGGCGCATTGCCGCAGAGTATACAGGGCTTTTGGACGGCGTTATAATATGCAGTACCGCCGGCCCTCAGACCCCCGCAGGTGCGGGAAAGCTCCTTGCTTCGGCGGTGGAAAAATTCACGGCGGAAAAAAAGCCCTGTCCCTTTATCGGAAAGGTCGCATTTGCGGGATACAACAAAAAAACAGGAAGCAACATTCCGAACAGTTGGCTTTCAAGGGATGGGAAGATCGTGGAGGCCTATAACAACGATCCCCTTTGCGGCTTTGCCTTTACGCCTTCTGCCTACAGGCAGTTGTTTGAGTGTATTAAAAAGGTAAACGCTCCCGAATGGTTTGATTCTGTGGATAAAAGCCTTCCGGTGCTGGTGGCCTGCGGAGACGCCGACCCTGTGGGCAGCTATGGAGAAGGGCCCAAAGCCGTATACGAGGGGCTTTTAGACGCTGAGCTGTGCGATGTCCGTTTGAAGGTGTACCCCGAAGGACGGCACGAAATCCTGAACGAACTCGGGAAGGAAGAGGTTTATAACGATTTCTGTACCTTTATTTCCGAGGTCGCTCAGGGCGTTGTAGAGTCGAGAAACAGCTCTTCGGTCTGAGAAAGGAAAAACTTTGGCAAGAATTCTCGGTATAGATGCGGGGGATGTGCGCACGGGCGTGGCGCTGTCCGATCCCGGTGAATTTATGGCGTCAGGATTGTGCACCCTGACAGAATACAGCGAGGAGAGGCTCATTGACCGGCTGTGCGCTCTGATCGCTTTGCACAATGCAGAAAAGGTGGTCTTAGGACTTCCGGTAAATATGGACGGTACCAAGGGTTTCCGAGCCGAAAAAGTGGAGGCTTTTGCCGCAAAATTGCAGGAAGCCTGCCGGAAAGAAGTGATTCTGTACGACGAACGCTGTTCCACCATGATGGCCCATACCATTCTGAACGAGAGCAATGTGCGTGGAAAGAAGCGGAAACAAACGGTGGATACGCTCTCTGCCGAAATCATTTTGCAGAACTATTTGGACAAAAAACGAAACGGAAAATAAGAAAGCGGGCATTTTGGAGCATGGAAAGCGAAAAAACAGACCTTCTGTCTTTGACTCTGCCGGAGGTGGTTCAATGGGTAAAGACCATAGGACAGCCGGCATATCGGGGAAAACAGATTTATCAATGGATGTATAAAGGCGTTGCCTTTTCAGACATGGTGAATCTTCCTCTTTCTCTGCGCACCATGCTCGCAGAAAAGGCTCTGGATGTTTTGCCGAAGGTCAAAGAGCGCTATATTTCTTCCATAGACGGCACGAACAAATTTCTTTTTGAACTCTATGACGGGCAATTGGTGGAAAGCGTGGTCATGTTCTACGAGCACGGACTGAGCATCTGCATTTCCAGTCAGGCCGGCTGCCGCATGGGCTGTAGGTTCTGCGCCTCCACGCTGAACGGGAAAGACCGGGATCTGCTCCCCTCGGAGCTGCTTGGTCAGATCATCGTTGCCCAAAGGGAAGTGGGGAAGCGGATCTCCAATGTGGTGATGATGGGAATCGGCGAACCGCTTGACAACTATGACCATGTCCTTCGTTTCCTGCATCTGGTAAGCGAAGAGGCGGGGCTGAACATCGGTGCCCGGCACATTTCGCTGTCCACCTGCGGTCTGGTGGACAAAATCCGGATGCTTCAAAAGGAAAATCTGCAGATCACCCTGTCGGTATCCCTCCATGCATACGATGACCGGAAGCGCAGTGCCATCATGCCGGTAAACAATAAGTGGAATATTGACGCACTGCTGAAGGCCTGTGCCGACTATTTCAAAGCCACCGGCCGAAGGATCTCCTTTGAATACACTTTGATTTCCGGCGTAAACGACGATCCGGAGGGGGCAGAAAAATTAGCGGCTCTTTTGCACCGCTATATGGGCAGAATGCCCGTTCATGTCAATCTGATTCCGGTAAACCCCGTGAAGGAGCGGGGCTTTGACCGGGGAACGACCGAACAAATCGAGAACTTCAAGAACACATTGATCAAGCACGGGATCAACGCAACGGTCAGAAGAAAGCTGGGCGCAGACATTGATGCTTCCTGCGGTCAGCTCCGGCACGAAAAAGGACTTCCTGAGGGAAAGGAGGACGGCGAATGAAAGGATTCGGATTAAGCGATGTTGGCAAGAAGCGTCTGGTGAATCAGGACAGCTTTTACGGCAAAGAGCTATCGGACGATTGCTTCTATGCGGTCGTTTGCGACGGAATGGGCGGTGCCGCCGGCGGGGGAGTGGCCAGCTCCATTGCCAAGGATGTGTATTGTACGGAATTGGAAAAGCGGCTGAAGCTGTATTTTGAGACCAAAGAGGGCAGTGCGGCTACCGTGCTTCCCCGGATGATGCGGGAATCCGTTCAGGTCTGCAATTCCTTTACCTACGAGCTTTCAGAGGGCGATCGCTCGCTGAAGGGCATGGGTACGACGCTTGTGTCCGCCTTGGTGTACAAGTCCCAGATTTTTCTCTGCAATGTGGGGGACAGCCGGGCATACGGCTTTTCCGAAAAGAAGTCGGTTCAGTTGACAAAGGATCATTCCTTTGTGCAGGAATTGATCGACTGCGGAAAAATGACCGAAAAAGAAGCCAAAAAAAGCACACAGAAAAATATAATCACCAGAGCTATAGGCGTTGGAAAAACCGTGAAACCGGATAGTTTTGTTTTTGAACGGAAAGACTTCCGGTATCTGATGCTTTGCACAGACGGATTAAGCAACGATCTGGAGAAAAAGGATCTGCACCGGATTCTCTTTGAGCCGGAAGAGATACTCTCTTTTGAAAAGAAGGTTCAGTTCATGGTCAGTCTGGCCAATGAGCGGGGCGGCAAGGACAATATTACCGCCTATCTGATTGCGCTCTAAAACAGAAGAAAGGATGCCTGCAGGGCAATAGGTGGCTCAATGAACCACTACGAACAGTATATCGGGCAGATTCTTGACGGGAGATACCGCATAAATGCACTGCTCGGTGTAGGAGGCATGGCGGCGGTGTTGGTGGCCAAAGACCTGAAAACCAACCGGAATGTTGCCATCAAAATGCTGAAAGAGGATTATGCAAACTTCAAGCAGGCCGTTCTCCGTTTTATCAACGAGGGAAAGGCCGTGGCCATGCTGGATCATGAGAACATCGTGAAGATTTACGATGTGGTCGTGACAGATAAAGAAAAATATCTGGTCATGAAGTATATCGAAGGCGAGACTCTGCGCAGTTATATGGATCGGATGGGGCCTCTGCCTTTTGAAAAGGCCGTGGACATTCTTGCCCAGATTCTGACGGCTCTGGATCATGCACACCGGAAGGGGATTGTACACAGGGACATAAAACCTCAGAATGTGATGATTCTGAAAAGCGGAAAGGTGATCCTGACCGATTTCGGTATTGCCCAGATTGCCGGGGGAAATACGGTGATCGACGATAAGGCCATTGGCACGGTCTACTATATCAGCCCGGAACAGGCCAGCGGAGAACCGATCGACGCCCGGAGCGACCTCTATTCTTTAGGTGCAATGGCCTTTGAGATGCTGACCGGAAAACTGCCCTTTTATGCCGACAGTGCCGTTTCGGTAGCGCTGATGCAGATCAACAGCCAGGCGCCCTCTCCGAGAGAGTATCTGCCGACGATTCCGGTGGGCATGGAGCAGATCATTCTCTTTGCCATGGCCAAAAGTCCGAAGGAGCGGTTTCAGAGTGCCGGGCAGATGCTGCTCTACCTGAACACGCTGAAGGCCGATCCCTTTGCGGAATTTGCCGTATCGCCCAAAGAGCAATACCGGAATGCTCTGGAAGAAGAACGCAAAGCCGGTGAAGCAAGAAAAAAAGCGGAAGCAGAAGCAAAAGAGACCGAGAAACCGAAACAAAATGTCAAAACGGTACGGGGAGACAGTTGGTCGCCCATGCCGGTCATTTTGGGTGTGCTTACCAGCTTTTTTATCGTTCTGATGGTCGCAGGCTACTATTTTGTTGAGAATATCTTTCTTAAAAGCGAGCTGAATGTTTTTGCCGATAATTCAGGCGAAAATGTAAAAGTCGAGAATTTTGTCGGAAAGCCCTTCGGCAAAACCGAAAAGGAATATGTATTGAACGACCTTCGCTACAAAGAAGTCATTATCAAGGACGAAGATCAGAAGAGCTACAATGCAACCGTTCCGAAGGGCTCTGTGACCAGACAGGAGCCTGCAGCAGGAAAGACCTATAAGCTGAGCAATCTGACGCTGACCGTATATATCAGTAAGGGAGCCGGGGAAGAGCAGGAAAATCTTTTTCCCGACTACACTATGCAGGATTACAGAATTGTAAGGAGCGAGCTCAGCTCCAAATTCAAAGTTCAGACCGTCCCGGTGACTACAGCAACCGCCACTGAGAATAAGATTGTTCGACAGGAACCGGAAGCAGGGAGCCGGATCACCGAAGGAATGATCGTCATTCTGTATTACAGCATCGGTCCGGAAGCCGAAAAAGTGATCTACAATTTCCCGGATTTTTCCGGAATGACCGAGCTGGAGGTCAAATACTATGTGGAAACTCATGAACTGAATCTGGTGGAAATCCGATACGAGTATTCCGAAGATGTGGCCTCGGGAAGGGTGATCTCTTCCTCGGTTTCGGCCGGTCCCCAGCCGAAGCTGACACCGATTTCCATTGTCTTCAGTTTGGGCGTGGACCCGGAGAAAATCCTTCCTGTGGAAAACTGACCACCCTTTTTCAAGCGCAAAGAAAGGAACAGAAATATAAAACAGCATGAACGAAAGAGAAAACAAACGACTGCACACCAGAAATTTCTCCATTATTGCCCATATTGACCACGGCAAATCCACTCTGGCAGACCGGTTGCTGGAGGCAACAAAGACCGTTGCCACAAGGGATATGGAATCTCAGCTTTTGGACAACATGGATTTGGAACGGGAAAGAGGCATTACCATCAAGGCCAGAGCCGTCACCCTGGAATACCAGGCTCCGGATGGGGAGACCTACTACCTGAACCTGATCGATACCCCCGGTCATGTGGACTTTAATTACGAGGTTTCAAGGTCCCTGAACGCCTGCGAAGGGGCGCTTCTGGTGGTAGACGCCACCCAGGGCATTCAGGCGCAGACCTTAGCCAACGCCTATCTGGCGGTAGACGACAATCTGGAAATTGTCCCGGTCATTAACAAAATCGACCTTCCTTCGGCAAGAGTGGAAGAGACCAGAAAAGAGATTGAGGATGTGATCGGCATTCCGGCAGAAGGCTGCCCCGCTGTTTCCGCAAAAGCCGGACTGAATATCCCCGATGTATTAAATGCCATTGTGCAGGATATTCCGGCACCCAAGGGCAATGAGAACGCTCCGCTGAAATGCCTGATTTTTGATTCCTATTATGACCCCTACTTAGGTGTGGTCGTGAATATCCGGGTGGTAGACGGGGAAGTGCGCCCCGGAATGACCATTAAAATGATGCATACGGGTGCCACCTTTGAGGTCATCGAAGTGGGCACTATGGCGCCCTTCGGTCTGAAGTCCGCACCCCTGCTTTCTGCAGGCGATGTGGGGTATCTGACCGCCAGCATCAAGACCGTGGCGGAAACCCAGGTGGGCGACACCGTGACAACGGCTGAGAACGGTGCCGATGAGCCGTTACCCGGCTTTAAAAAGGCTCAGCCCATGGTCTTTGCCGGGATCTATCCCTTAGACGGAAGCCGTTACGGAGACCTGCGGGACGCTCTTGAAAAACTGCAGCTCAACGACGCCGCCCTTTCCTTTGAGGCCGAAACCTCTGCGGCTCTGGGCTTCGGCTATCGTTGCGGATTTCTGGGGCTTCTTCACATGGAAATCATTGAAGAGCGGTTGGAGCGGGAGTTCAATCTGGATCTGGTCACTACTGCGCCCAGCGTGATCTACAGAATTACCAAGAAAAACGGAGATGTGGTGTATATTGACAATCCTTCGGCCTATCCGGCTCCGGACGATATTCAGGAGGCCTGCGAACCGATGGTGAAGGCCAATATCATTACCCCCACGGAATTTGTGGGCGGAATCATGGACCTGTGTCAGGATCGCCGTGGTATCTTCAAGGATATGAAGTATATCGATTCCGCACGGGTGGAATTGCATTACCACCTGCCGTTGAACGAGATCGTTTACGACTTTTTTGACGCTCTGAAAAGCCGGAGCAAGGGCTACGCTTCCTTAGACTATGAATTTGAGGATTATGTGCCAAGCCGGCTTGTAAAAATGGATATTCTTCTGAACGGGGAAGTGGTGGACGCTCTTTCCTTTATTGTCCACAGCGACAAAGCCTACGGAAGGGCCCGGAAGATCACCGAAAAGCTGAAAGAAAACATTCCGAGACAGCTTTTTGAAATCCCGGTGCAGGCGGCGGTAGGCGGAAAGGTGATTGCACGAGAGACAGTGAAGGCCATGCGGAAGGATGTGCTTGCAAAGTGCTACGGCGGCGATATAACCAGAAAAAAGAAGCTGCTGGAAAAGCAAAAAGAAGGAAAGAAGAAAATGCGTCAGCTCGGTTCGGTTCAGATCACGCCGGAAGCCTTCATGGCCGTGTTGAAATTGGATGATGAATAATCTGGGACTCTATATTCACATCCCCTTTTGCAAAAAAAAGTGCGCTTACTGCGATTTCTACTCCACGGTTTCATCCGAGGAAGTCATGAAAGCCTATGCTTCGGCGGTAAAGAGGCAGATTGCGGGACTTTCCCCAGAGGCCCAAGGGCGGAAGGTGGACAGTGTCTACATCGGAGGCGGAACGCCCAGCATCCTGCCGCCGGAACTTCTTTTGGAGATTCTTGAAGCAGCAAAAAAGCATTTTGACTTTTTGGAAAACTGCGAAATATCCATGGAGGCAAACCCGGCAACGGTGACGAAGGATTCGCTTTGTGCCTATCGCCAAATGGGGATCAACCGATTGAGCTTCGGAGTGCAGTCTTCAAACGATCCGACCCTGAAAAAAATAGGCCGTTTGCACAGCTACAAGGAGGCTTTGGATTCGATTGAACTGGCGGACTCCTGCGGTTTTTCCAATCTGAATGCCGACTTGATGTACGGCCTTCCCGGACAACACCTCTCTGACCTGCTTTCTGCCATTGGCGACCTTGAAAACGCAGGGCTGTCCCATATTTCTCTTTACGGACTGCGGGTGGAAAAGAACACGCCCTTCGGACGGGATCGGTCCCTGGTGCTTCCTTCGGAAGAGTTTCAGAGCGAAATGTATCTGCGCTCGGTGGAAGCCTTAGAAAAAAGGGGCTTTCGCCAATATGAAATCAGCAATTTTTCCAAGGAAGGAAGGGCGTGCAGGCACAATCTGCGCTATTGGTTGCGCGAGGAATACCTGGGCTTTGGGCCTTCGGCCTGCTCCTTCTTCGGCAATTTTCGCTTTTCTATTCCTCGGGCTTTGGGGCAATACCTGGGCACAGAAGATTTTTCTCTTTCTTCTCCCCTGTATACGGAACGGGAAGAATTGACCGAGCAGGATCGGCTTGAAGAGGAAATCATCCTTTCTCTCCGACTGAAACAGGGCTGCGAGGAGGAAAAACTGATTCAAAACAGCCATGAACAGGAGAAAACTCTCCGGTATCTTTCCTTTCTTGTGAGCTCCGGCTATGCAGGCAGGGAGGGCGGACGCTTTTTTCTCTCTCCCGCCGGAATGTTGGTCAGCAATGAAATACTCAGCGAATTGCTTTTGCAGATTCTATAGATCATACGGTGCAAACCTACTGCTTCAGCAAGTCCTGAAAAAACGGACATAGATTCTAAGCACCTCCTATGGCAGAACGAAAGTTCTGCCTTGGGAGGTGCTTTGATACTTGAAAGCCCTGGATAAAAACGCAACCTGAAGCTGTATAAAAACAGTCAATGGGGACACACTGTCTTCAGAAATCAGCCGATAAAGAAGGAATACCAATGAAAAACGAAAAAATCACCTACAAAAAATATGCCGAGCAGAAAGCCGAAAAGTCTCCTCTATGGAAGGATTGCTTTCTTGCTTTTCTCTTTGGGGGCGGAATCTGTCTTTTTGGTCAGGGACTTTTTTCCCTGTACGCGTTTCTCGGCTGCAGCGAAAAAACAGCCGGAATTCTTGTAAGCGTAACACTGATTTTCCTGGCCGCACTCTTTACGGGCATCGGGATATTTGATCGGATTGCCCGGATCGCCGGTGCGGGAACCTTGGTACCCATCACCGGATTTGCCAACGCAATGGCATCCCCGGCAATCGATGCCAAGGCGGAGGGCTGGATACTTGGGGTCGGGGCCAAAACCTTCAATGTGGCAGGACCGGTGATCCTGTACGGAACTCTTGCATCGGTTCTCTACGGCGTGATCTACTATATTGTCGGATTGTTCTGAATCCCGGAGGGCAAAACACATGGAAAACAAACTGAAAAGACTGCATCAACCGATTTCTCTGGTGGCCTCTGCGGCAGTGGGCGGAAAAAAAGAAGGGGAAGGCCCCTTTGGAAAAAATTTTGATTATATCGACCCCTCCGGGAGCTTCGGGAAGGAGAAGTGGGAACAGTCGGAGGCGGAGGCACAGGCTTTAGCGCTGAATTTTGCTTTGCACAAGGCAAAATGGAAACCGGAGGATCTGGGCGCCATGGTGGCGGGGGATTTGATCAATCAGTGTACCTCCTCGGGCTATGGATTGCTCCAATTTGACGCCCCTTTTTTGGGCATTTTCGGTGCCTGCTCCACTTCGGCCGAGGGCTTGCTTTTGAGTGCGCTGCTCTTGGATTCCGGCCATTTTGAAAAAATTTCCGTGGTCTCCTCTTCTCATTTTTGCTCCGCAGAGCGGCAGTTCCGTTCCCCTGTGGAATACGGCGGTCAGCGTCCTCCCACCGCACAGTGGACAGTCACCGGAGCAGGCGCCTTTCTTCTGGAAAGGGGATGCGGCGGAAAGGTTCTCATAAACGAGGTGCTTCCGGGTACTGTTCGGAACGCCGGAATCGATGACCCGAACAACATGGGCGCCGCCATGGCTCCGGCGGCCTTGGACACTCTGCTCGCCTATTTTAGGGAAAGCGGAAAAAAGCCCTCGGATTTTGATTTGGTGCTTACAGGGGATTTGGGAAACGAGGGAAGCAAAATTCTTCTGGAGCTCGGAAAGGAAAGCGGTCTGAATCTCGAAGGCCGGCATAACGACTGCGGACTGATGATCTATGACCGGAACACACAGGATGTCCATTCCGGAGGCTCCGGGTGCGGCTGTGCCGCCACGGTTCTTTCCTCCTTCATTCTTCCTGAAATGGAAAAGAAAAACCTGAAGGATATTCTTTTTGTGGCCACCGGGGCTCTTCTGTCTGCCGATTCCGTCAAACAGGGTCTGACCATCCCGGCGGTAGCGCACCTGGTGCATCTGACAGGAAACAACGCCTGAAATGAATTGAGAAAGGAAAAAACATGCAATATCTGTGGGCTTTTTTGATCGGCGGAGCAATCTGCGCCGTTGCTCAGATTTTTATAGACAAAACCAAGCTGACTCCGGCAAGGATCCTTGTGGGATGCGTGGTTCTGGGCGTTTTTCTTTCTGCAATCGGAGTATATGGACCTTTGAAGGAATTTGCCGGGGCAGGAGCTTCCGTTCCGTTACTGGGCTTTGGGCACTCCTTAGCCGAAGGTGTACGGGAAGCAGTTAGGAATGAGGGACTGCTGGGCGTTTTGAAAGGCGGACTGACCGCCACAGCCGGCGGTATAGCCGCCTCTATGGTATTCGCTTTCTTAGCCTCTGTTTTTTTCAAGTCCAAATCCAAGTAATCCAATAATCCAACTAATCGGACAGAAAAGGGCGTGGCCCGATATTCCTCCGCAGTCAAAAGAGCTTCCCGAAGAAACCGAAGGAAGGGGCCGCCGGTTCCTTTTCTTGAACGGCGTATTTTAATTTTTTTAAAGAAAAACCGAAAGAGCATTGACAAAAGCCTCCTCCAATGGTATACTGAGAGCGGATTTCTTGCTTTTGAATGGAGGAAACATAAATGAAGAGAATAATCTTGTCCGTTATGACGGTTTTTCTGCTGGTGTCTATGACTGTTTTGGGTTGTGCCTTTCTCTCATCTGCCGAAGATGCCTTCATAGACCTGACCAGTCTGTCCCCCAAGAATGTGGAGGTCGGTTGGGGATCCCTAGCCGTCAACAAAGGTTTGGACGGTCAGTCCTTGGATATGACCAACAAGGATGGGGGCACGACCGTGTACCCGAAGGGATTCACGGCTCATGCGGACTCTTCTGTGGAATTTGATATTGAAGGGCTGGGAGCGGTGATTTTCCGCTCTGCAATCGGTGCTGAGCACTCCAACTCCAATGCAACGCCATCCTCCACTTCCGTGAAGTTCTTGGTTTATGCCGACAACCAGCTTCTCTATACCAGTCCGGTGCTCGGCTACTATGATCCGGCGATTGAAATTTCTGTTCCGTTACCCGCCGGTTCCAAAGTTTTGAAGCTGGTGACCGACAGCTGCGGCTCCAATACCGGCGACCATTCTGCCTGGGGAAATCCTCAGCTTTTAATGGACGCTTCGCTGTTGGAAAAAATGGTTTCTTTGAATGTGACCACCGGAAAAAATGTCTATAAAACCGGCGAGACGGTTCAAATTCAGACCGAATGTACAAATCTCGGTGGCTCGGTCTTCACTCCGGAGAAGCTCACCTTTGTTTCTTCGGACAGCACTAAAGCATCGGTGGATAGCACCGGCAAAATTACCTCTTTCAAAGACGGCTTGGTTCGGTTTACCGTCAAGGCGGAGCACCAAGGCGTAACCATCGAAAAAACCATTGCCATCACCTTTATGTCCAAGATCGAAGAAAAAGACTTCTCGATTTCTTCGCCTTCAGATATGTTAAAGGTGGACCTGAAACTGGACGGTGAGGGAGCGTTGTACTATACCGTCACCGGTGAGGACGGCATTTCGGTCCTTGAAAAGTCTTACATCGGCATCAATACCGAATTCTGTGATTTTTCCAACGCTCTGGTTTTCAAGAGTCAGGTGCCCGTTTCAGAGTTCGACGATACCTACCATAATATTTCCGGCAAGGCAAGCACGGTGCGCAATCATTACAATCAGACCGTCCTTACCTTTAAAAAGGATGTGTACCTCTTCGATGTCTATCTGCGGGCATACGACGACGGCTTTGCCTACCGGTTTGCCATTCGCCGCAATGACGGTCAGAAAGAGGAACTGACTGTTGTCAGCGAAACCGGAACATTCGGCATTCCGGAAAAATCTATTGTCACTGCCGAGTATATTGATACAGTAACCTCCTCTTTCTGCTACGAATCCAGCTATTCAAACAGCACCGTTGAAAATATTTCCAAAGCAAAATTCGTCTGTATGCCGGCTTTGGTAAGCGTCTACAATGAAGGGGCAAAAACAAACAAGTATCTGCTGATTTCCGAAGCGGATATGTTTGGCGACAATTATTCCGGAATGGTGATGAAGGCAAACGGCGATAATGTATTCGGTATGACCTTTGCGCCGAAGGTCACCTATAATTCCACCGTTAAAATCACTACAGACTTTACCTCTCCCTGGCGCTATGGCATCTATGGGGATATCGGCGATATTGTGGAAAGCAATCTGACCGAAAATCTGGCCACGCCCTCTGAGGGAGACTATTCCTGGGTCGTACCCGGTGTGACCGCCTGGATGTGGCTTTCCGAAGGCTTTCAGGGGCAGCGCACCGAAAAAACCATTAAAGACTACGTTGATCTGGCCGCCGAAATGGGCTGGAAATATTTGATACTGGATGAGGGCTGGCAGCCGGAATCCAGAGTGCCCGGAAAAAAATATAATGGCTATTACCCTTATTTTGACCGTTTGCTCCAGTATGCGGAGGAAAAGGGCGTCGGGTTTATTGCCTGGGTTAAGTATTGCGATCTGGACACACCCGAAGAGCGTCAGGTTCTGGTGGAATGGGCCAACAAAGGCATCAAGGGAATCAAAGCGGATTTCTTTGACAGCGAAGATCCGGATACTCTTGCCGGCTTCAAAGCGATTTATGAAATGGCCGCCGATAATCATCTGATCGTCAACTGCCACGGAGCCTCCAAGCCCACCGGTGAACGGCATACATATCCCAATGTGCTGAACAGAGAAGCAGTGAACGGAGAAGAGTACGGCGGATTCTGGGTCAATCAGGCGGTTATTTGGGCCTATACCCGAAATGTAATCGGCCCCATAGACATCACCCCCCGTCTGAAGCCCAGCGCTTCGGGAAACACCTATGGAGTACAGCTTGCCTGCAATGTCATTTTTGAGTGCGGTATGCCCTGCATGGCCAGCGACAGCGAGGAATACAGAAGCTTCAACGCCAACTCCTTCTATAAGAATCTGCCTGCCGCATGGGACGAAACCAGGTATTTGGACGGCACGGTTGGCGGATGGATTTCCATGGCGAGAAGATCGGGCGACACCTGGTATGCCGCATCCATCTCCAATGCGGCAAAGACCGATCTGACGATGAAGCTGGATTTCTTGAGCAAGGGAAAAACCTACACCGCTACGATCTATAATGATAAAAGCATGGTACGGATTGAAGAAACCACAATGACTGTTACATCCGAGGATACTTTGAGTTACAGACTTTTAAGACAGGGCGGCTATGTGGTGAAGTTTGAGCCGGTGGACGATCCCAATCCCCCCACGCCTACGGTGCCCCCTACATCCGAGGCCCCAACGGTTCCTTCAGAGCCGACACTTCCCAGTTCTGCTTCCGGCGAAACGGTTTCCCTTGAGTCCCCCTCTGCGGACGCCTCTTCGGTATCCCCCTCCGAAGGCACCTCCGGCGCCGAAAAGACGCAGGATCAGTTGCCTGTCGGCGTATGGATCGGGGTCATTGCAGCGGTTGCAGTAATTGCCGGCGGCGTTGTGGCGATCCTTATTTACAAAAAGAAAAAATAAAACCAAATAAAAGAGGGAATTCTGTGCTGTTGGTTTTCAGCGCAGAGAAGGACTGTCCGACTCTGTGAACGGACAGTCCTTTTTGAAGGGAACATTATGGAGGATTACAGAATCATTCTTGAGAAACTGGAAGAGAACGGCAAGGAAGCCTATCTTGTGGGCGGATATGTAAGGGACCTTCTTTTAGGTCTTTCCCCCATAGACTGCGATATTGCAACCAGCGCACTTCCCGAAGAAACAGAACAAATTTTCAGCGATTATCCGGTTATCCGCACCGGAATCAAACACGGAACGGTCACGGTTCTCCTCCACGGTCAGCCCTATGAAATCACGACCTACCGTCTGGACGGAAACTACAGCGACAGGCGGCATCCCGATTCTGTACAGTTCACCGCCAGCATCGAGGAGGACTTAAGCAGACGGGACTTTACCGTAAACGCCATGGCTTTAAGTCAGAACGGAAAAATAATCGATCCCTACGGCGGCAGGGCAGATTTGAAGAAGCGGATCATACGCTGCGTGGGCGACCCTTGGAAAAGATTTGAAGAGGACGCTCTACGCATACTGCGTGCACTGCGCTTTTCCTCGGTGTTCGGTTTTCCACTGGAAGAAAAAACCGCCAAAGCGGCCAAAGAACAAAAGGAGGCGCTTTCTTTGATCTCAAAAGAACGGCTGTTTTCCGAACTAAAAAAAGCCCTCTGCGGAAAGGACATTCAAAGAGTTTTGATTGAATATTGGGACATCTTTTCGGCTCTGATAAAGGAGCTGCAGCCCCTTTTCAACTACGACCAGCATAATTACCATCATTGCTATCCCCTGCATATTCACACGGCCAAAACCGTTGCCGCCTGCCCCTCAAACCCTTCTTTGCGCCTGGCCGGGCTTTTACACGATGTCGGAAAGCCCTTGACAAGAAGCTTTGATGAGCAAGGAACTGCGCATTACTACGGACATGCTGAAAAGAGCAGGGAAATTGCCCAGAATGTATTAAATGAACTGAAAGCGGACAATACTACAAAAGAAGAGGTGCTTTTTCTCGTCGGTCATCACGACTCTCCGGCAGAAAAAAATGTGGAAGAAGTCAAAAGGCGTCTTTCACGTTACGGTGAAGAGAAATACAGAGCATTGATTGATCTGCGCAGAGCCGACAATTCCGCTCAAAGCGAAGATTTCAAAAGAACAGAGCAGCACGACCGGTGTCTCGAAATGCTTTCGGAAATTTTGGAAAGTCAATCCTGCTTTGCCCTGAAAAATCTGAAAATCAACGGCGATGATTTACTGGCTCTCGGCTTTCCAAAGGGTTCGCTCATCGGTCAGACCCTTTCAGCACTTTTGGATGGCGTCATTACCGGAAAATATCCGAATAACCGGGAAGAACTGCACAAAATCGCCAAAAATTTATTAGATAGTCGAAAATAAATAAAAATCTATTGCAATTTTCACGGAACAGTGCTATAATAGGACTATCGTTTTGAAGAGATAAGGTGATTGTTTGAGTATTGTCTTAAGCGCCGAAAGGGCACTGGAAGCGGAAAAAACGGTGAGCAATTCCGGTTTGGAAAATTCTCAGATTGCATTGCTTGCCATTGCTTTTGCTTTGTTTGCCGGTTTAGTAATGTCCCGGATCATGAAGCCTTTGAAATTTCCGGCAGTAACCGGGTATTTGATTGCCGGAATTTTGGTTGGTCCCAGTGTTCTGGGTCAGATTCCTGGGTTTGATCGATATATAACTCCGGACCTGATTTCCAGTCTCTCGGTTGTTTCCGATGTGGCACTTGGATTTATTGCATTCTCCATCGGTTCGGAATTCAAAATGTCGGTTTTGAAAAAGGTGGGAAAGCAGTCCGTTGTTATCGCTCTGTTTGAATCTTTGATGGCTGTTCTCCTGGTAGATGCCGCATTGATTGGTTTGCATTTTATCATTCCCGAAAAACTGCCTATTTCAGCGGCTTTGACTTTGGGTGCCATTGCTTCGGCGACAGCTCCTGCTGCCACCATGATGGTTGTGAAGCAATACAAAGCCAAAGGGAAGGTGACAGAGGTACTGTTGCCGGTGGTGGCTCTGGACGATGCTATCGGACTTGTTGCCTTTGCGGTCTCCTTCGGAATTGCCCAGGCAGTGCAGTCCAACGGAGGAAGCATTGATGTAATCTCTGTGGTGATCAACCCGTTGCTGGAGATTCTTCTGTCTCTGTTGATCGGAGGCCTGCTTGGAGGACTGCTCAATCTGGCGGAAAAAATCTTCAAATCCAATTCCAAAAGGCTTTGTCTTGCAGTTTCCTTCGTCTTCCTGACCGTATCTTTGGCCGTTCTTGCCGAAAAAGGAGACTGGCGCATCGGCGATGTGGAAATCCGTTTTTCCTCGCTTCTCACCAGCATGATGTTGGGAACAGTCTTCTGCAATATTTGCTCTGCGGCAGATGAGATCATGGAAAAAACCGACAAGTGGACCATGCCCATCTATATTCTCTTCTTTGTTTTTTCAGGTGCAGACCTGCAATTCCAGTTTTTCAAGGACCCACTGCTGATTCTGATCGGTTTGGTCTACATTCTTATCCGGGTGGTAGGGAAGTACTCCGGTGCCCGCTTGGGTGCCATACTTTCCAAGGCCGATCCGAAGGTGCGCAAGTATTTAGGCTTTACCCTCATTCCCCAAGCCGGCGTTGCCCTTGGTATGTCTCTGATGGCTGTAAACGCTTTCCCTGCGGAAGAAGGACGGATTATCCGAAACACCGTTCTTTTCGGAGTGTTGATTTATGAGCTGATCGGCCCTATGGTCACCAAGGTCGTTCTGAAAAAATCCGGAGATATTGTGCCCAAAGACGCGCTTGCCACCACAGTGGCCGGAGACACACCTGTGGATAATGACGAGGATGATTGATCTTCCAACATTCTGCTGATTGATTTTTCTACATAAAAGGAGTTTGGAGATGGACCCTCCGGACTCCTTTTTTAAACCTAAAAGGAGGCGATCCTATTTACGCATTTCGCATTTTTTCACTGTCAACACCGAAAAAACGGTTGCTTCAGATTCTGATTACCGCAGTTTTAATTGTATGTATCTGTTCCCTTGCCGTTATTCTCACTCTGGCTTTTCGTCCGCTGTACTATTTGGATATGGATTTTTTGAATATTCCAAAAAACGCCGGTTTGGATGCCGAGACGGTGAAACGAAACTACGATGTTCTCATTGACTACAATCTTTCCTTCACCGAAAACGCTTTACGGTTTCCGGATCTTCCCATGTCCAAAGGGGGCGAACAGCATTTTCAGGAGGTAAAAGAGATTTTTTCCTTCTTTAAAATCAGTGCATTGGTAACGCTTTTTCCTGCATTATTCGGGATTCTTTTTTGTCTGAAAAAGAAGCTCTTTTCGCCTCTCTTTTTTGCGGGACTGGGAGTCATCTTTTTGCCGGTTTTTCTCGTTTCTCTTGTCTTTATGAACTGGGAGGAACTGTTTATAGATTTTCATCATTTGCTTTTTAACAACAATCTCTGGCTTTTTTCTGCCGAAACCGATCCGATTATTCTCCAGCTTCCCGCAGAGTTTTTTCTGCACTGCGCTCTTCTTTTGCTTCTGTTGGTCCTTCTTTTCGGCTTGCTTTTGCTCGTTTTCTGGTTCCGAATGGAGAAAAAAAGACCGATATTCCCGATTTCATTTGCAAAAATCGGAAATATAAGAGATTTTCATAAAAAGCATCTCCAGGAGCATTAAGAGAAAAAGCGTTTTAACTTTCGATTCAATTCATAAGCTGTCTTTTCTTTGGTTTCATGAAATTCTGCTTTTGGAAAGAATCTGCCGGTCGCAGTCCTCCAAGGCCTGACGGTCGGCACAAAGTATATAAAAGAAAAGGCTGGTCTTTTCTTCTTCAAAGGTTTTGCCGTAGATCCGCCCGAACAGCTCCACCGGTGCAAAAGACTGTTCCACTTCAAAACCGGGACTGCCATATTGCAGATAGGAAAGCGCAAAATCGTCCTTTTTATGGGCGCAACCGTTGACCCTTACCTTGGCATCAACCCTGGTCCAGCCCTCGCTTTCAGCGTAAAACCAGTCTTTTTCGGTTTTTTCCACCGTAAAGTCAAAAACCGCTTCGCTGTAGTTTAACCCAAAGTCCCGCAAAACCAGTTGCTGATAATCGTAGCGCGCCACTGCCACCACTGCGAACTCCTCCAGTTCTCCCTCCTCGTCAAAGCCATAGCAGTTCTCTTCGCCTTTCAGAATATACGCCCCGTAAAAGCTACAGTAATAGGGGCTTTCAGGGTCATAGAGCCGACTGCACCCCTTTGTAAAATCAAATGCGGGAAAGTTGTAAAAAACGGTCAGCTTAAAACCCTCTCCCGAAGGGGAGAAAAAATCGTCTGCATAATAGCAGAGAACCTTTGGATACCAATCGCTCTTTGCCGTTTTCAATCCACCGGGAATCTCGGGTGTCAAGCCGGAACCCGTCTGAACATACTCATGAACATTCCGGTGACTGTATATGCTCATTACGCCTAAGCTTAAAAACACTTTGTTGAAGGGAAGGGTCAAAAAAAGCGCACACAGAAGAATCAGAACGGTAACAATGAGCAGTATTCTTTCAATCAGTCGAAACATGGCATCGTCTCCTTTCTTATTTACAGTATAGTACCTCCTTCCCGAAATTTCTGCCGCAATTTGTCCAAAAATAAAAGCGATACCGAAATTTACCATCGGTATCGCTTTTGAATTTCCGGTTTCAGACCGTGTGAATCTTGTTGGCACTGTCTGCATTTCCGGCATCAATGCCCAACTTGGCCGCCTTTCTTTGCTCAAAGAACTTGGTGGCCACCTGTTCAAAGAGTGCATAGGACAGAATATCCTCGTCCTGCTCCATGTAGGGAGCGCACTTCTTCTTCAGTTCTTCCAATTCGGGCTTCAGCAGATCTGCCGGACGGCAGGTAATGGGTGTTTCGTCTCCTAAAATCTTCTTCTGGAACTCCGGATCAATAGGTACGGCGGTTTTGCCGTATTCACCTCTCACCAAACCCTTGAATTCCTTGGTAACAGACTTATAACGCTCTCCGTAAATCACATTCATCACAGCCTGGGTTCCCACGATCTGAGAGGAAGGAGTCACCAACGGAGGGTATCCGGCATCGGCCCGCACTCTCGGAACCTCTTCCAGGCACTCCTGTAGCTTCTCGGATTTTCCCATCTGCTTCAGCTGAGAAATCAGGTTGGACAGCATTCCGCCGGGAACCTGATACAGCAGAGCGTTTACATTGACCTTCAGAACCTTAGGATCTAACAGTCCGTTCTTCAGATATTTTTCTCTCAAGGTGCTGAAATAGCTCGAAATCACATCCAACTTCTTCAGATCCAGGCCGGTGTCAAAAGGTGTGCCCTGCAAAGCCGCAACCATCGGCTCTGTAGGAGGCTGAGAAGTGCCCATGGCCATAGGAGAAATTGCCGTATCCACAATGTCACAGCCTGCTTCTATAGCTTTCATCAAGGTCATGGACGCAAGGCCTGCAGTGTAATGGGTGTGCAATTCAACAGGAAGAGTAGGGAAGTTCTGCTTCAGCGCTTTAACCAGAGCCTCTGCGTCGTAGGGCTTAAGCAAGCCCGCCATATCCTTGATGCAAATGGAGTGAACGCCCATATCCACCAACTGTTTTGTATAGTTCACAAAATAGTCGGTCGTGTAGACAGGACCGGTGGTATAGGAAATAGCCACCTGCACATGGCCGCCCTCTTTGTTGGTAGCCTTAATGGCAGTCTCTAAGTTCCGGGCATCGTTCAGAGCATCGAAAATACGAATAATGTCAATACCGTTTGCAATAGACTTCTGAACAAAATATTCCACCACATCGTCGGAATAGTGCCGATAGCCCAAAATATTCTGTCCTCTGAACAGCATCTGCAGTTTGGTATTTTTGACCTCGTTACGAATTTTTCTCAGTCTTTCCCAGGGGTCCTCATTCAGAAAACGCAAACAGGCATCGAAAGTGGCGCCGCCCCATGCCTCCAAAGAATAGTACCCGACCTCGTCCATGGTCTTGAGAATGGGAAGCATTTCCTCGGTGGTCATTCTCGTGGCAATCAGGGACTGGTGCGCATCACGAAGACCCGTTTCACAAATTTTTACCTTTGCCATATTTATTTTCCCTTTCTAAAATCACTTGAACTGTGCAAGGAAGAATCCTGCTGCCACTGCCGAACCGATCACGCCGGCCACATTCGGTCCCATAGCGTGCATCAGCAAAAAGTTTGCAGGGTTTTCCTTTTGACCCTGAATCTGAGAGACCCGGGCCGCCATCGGGACAGCAGACACGCCTGCAGACCCAATCAGCGGATTGACCTTACCCTTGGTCAGTCTGCACATCACATTTCCGCCGATCAGACCGCCGACAGTGGAAATCATAAATGCGCACAGACCAAGCAGAATAATGCTCAGAGTCTTGACGCTCAGGAAGTTGGAGGCTGTTGCGGTTGCTCCTACGGTAATGCCTAAGAACACGGTTACGATGTTCATCAGTTCATTCTGAACGGTCTTGGAAAGACGCTCGGTGACGCCGCAGGTGGTCAACAGGTTGCCGAACATCAGACAGCCCACCAAGGGTCCTGCATCGGGCACGATCAGTATCACCACGATGGTCACGATGATCGGGAAGAGAATCTTCTCCAGTTTGGAAACCGGACGCAGGCCACCCATCACGATCTGCCGATCCTTCTTGCGGGTCAGCAATTTCATGAGCGGAGGTTGGATCATCGGAATCAGGGCCATATAGGAATATGCCGCAACGGCAATGGCGCCAAGCAGATGGGGAGCCAGCGTTTTCGTCACCAGTATGGCTGTAGGTCCGTCTGCACCGCCGATAATACCGATAGCTGCGGCCTCCATTGCGTTGAATCCAAGGAATATAGCACCGGCAAAGGCCACGAACACGCCCAACTGTGCCGAAGCACCCAGAAGCAGACTCTTGGGGTTGGCAATCAGTGGAGCAAAATCGGTCATCGCACCGATACCGATGAAGATGAGACAGGGGTAAATGCCCAGCTTCACGCCTAAATACAGAAGATCCAAAAGACCGCCATAATGGGCTACATCCTGCATATTCAGACCGCCTTTATTGACAAGCAGCGACTGGATGCTGATTTCAAGATCTTTTTCCGAAAAGCTCAGATCGGTTCCGTTCCGTTCAGCATGAGCAACCATCTGATCCTTATACTCGGTCAGGATATTCACCAGTTCATCGGTAGTCAGCTCTGTGCGGATCTCGGACTGGACCTCCATACCCTGGGCCGCAAGATCCGATTTCATTTCCTCAAGAACCGGGATCATATTTGTGACATTGTCCTCTTTATCCGTTTCAATGGCGATCCAGTTGCCCGTGTGGACCCCTTCTTCCACCATAGCAACCCGGACGTTCTCCAGAACCGTTGGCACACTGTCACCAATAAAGAGGTTCATGTGGAACATTTCCGTTCCGGGAAGGTTACCCAGTAGCATACCGATGGCGATCGGAAGCAGGAGCAAAGGCTCAAACTGCTTGGCAATGGCCAGATACACCAGAACTCCGGCAATGGCGATCATCGCTATAACCTTCAGTATATCCAACACATTTCCCATATCCGCCATACGGAAAATACCGGTAGACTCCAGAAACGTTTTTAACGTATCAAGAATTTGATCCATGTTGTAATTCCTTTCTTTGAATGAGGGTACAAACCGGTATTTTCTTTATTTCAGGGATGCCAGCAAATCATCAGTAGCAACAGCAGCACCCTTGCTTACATTCACCGAAGCAACAACACCGTCCTTGGGAGCACGGATCTCGTTCTCCATCTTCATGGCTTCAATGACCATCAGCACATCGCCGCTCTTCACGGCCTGTCCGGCAGAAACACTTACCTTCAGAATCGTTCCGGGGAAGGGGGACTTCACAGCCGTGGTTCCGGCAGCAGCCGTAGCCTTGGGTGCAGCAGCCTTCGGAGCAGGGGCGGGTGCCGCTTTGGGAGCGGTAGCAGCGGTAGAAACAGTCTCACTGCCGGTTACTTCTTCGATTTCCACTTCATAGGTAGTACCGTTTACGGTCACACTGAATTTTCTCATGATTCAATCTCCTCTACATATTTGTTCAATTATTTCTTGTTCCAAGCAGGTTTGGTGCTGGTTTTCTTAAAGGAAACCACACGGAAGGAGCCAACCGGCTCCTCCAAGCACTGAGCGATTGCAACGGTAATGGCCGCAACAAGGCCCCCCTCATCTTCCTCAGACGCTTCAACAGCAACTTCAGGCTCTTCGGGTTGGGCAACGGAAGCGGGCTGGGACTTTTCAGCCTTCTTTTTGTCAATGGTTGAAAAAATCTTGCCTACCAGCATAATCACCAGCATGATGATGGTCAGCACCGCAAACACCACAAGAAGGCCAATCACAATTGTTGTCAGGGAAAGAGTTACCTTCTCACCGAAGTTTTGAGGATTGAGATAGTCGTTCAGAATTGCAGGATTGTTTATCATTGTTTTTTCATCCTTTCACTGCTTTATTTACAGAGGAAGGTTTCCGTGCTTTTTATAAGGAGAAACAGTGGCCTTGCCGGAAAGCATTTCCAAAGCCGCCGCAATGCGCATACGCAATTCGGAAGGATCGATCACATCATCTAAGTCCCCGTTTCTGGCGGCAGTGACCGGAGAACACACCTTTGCCCATTCCGCACGGACTGCCTCTTTTTCAGCCATGGGATCCTTCGCATTCTTAATCTGCTCTCCGTAAACAAACTCCACGGCCGCTTCTGCCGGCATGACCGAAATTTCAGCCGAAGGAGTTGCAAAAACAACATCTGCTCCAAGAGTTTTAGAACCGAGAAGCGTAAATAAAGAACCGTATGCTTTGCCGGTAACCACCGTCACCTTGGCAGTGGTGGAAGCGGCATAGGCACTTGCTAGACGGGCAAGCTTCGCCGAATAGGGCGCTTTCTCGCAAACCGGGCAGTTGGCCACACCCTCGCAGTCCACCAGCGTAACCACCGGAATGCTGAAGGAATCACACATCGAAACAAACTTCGCCGCCTTTTCAGCACCGGCCGCAGTGAGTTTCCCACCGGCTCCGACTACACCTACGGTAATTCCTCCGATGGAGGCAACCGCCGTCAGTGTTTCAGGAGCATACTTCGGACTCAATTCCAGAGCAGAACCGGCATCCACCAGCTCCTTCGCAATGTCTGCAATGCTTCCCGTGCCGGCCACCGCCCGGTTGGCGGTGTCGCCGTTTTCGGTATAGGCAGTGCCCTCCACATTGTTGGAAGGGAAGAGCGAAACCAACTTCTTGGCCGCTTCCAGAGCCTCGTTTACATTTTTGGTCACAAGAGAAACGGCACCGTTGGCCGCTGCCTCCTCTACAGAACCGGCCTCTTTATTGCCTTTGGCGTTCAGGGAAACAGGAGCACCCACATAGAATTTACCGCCGTCAGCAGAAGCAATCACCACATCCGCTAAGGAAGCAATAATTGCGGAAGAACCGGAGCAGATGCCCGCCACAACGGCAATCTGAGGAATCACGCCCGAGGCCGCAGCCGCCGCCTTCATCACGGCACCGTAGCCGGAAAGAGCACCGACACCTTCCAGAATCTTTGCTCCGGCAGAATCAAATACGCCGATAACCGGCGCACCCACCTTCATAGCCGCCTCATAAACGGACACGATTTTCTGGGCATGCGCCTCACTCATGGCACCTTTCATACGGGAAAAATCCTGAACAAAAGAAAAGACCAGCTTTCCGTCAATCGCACCGTATCCGGTCACAACGCCCTCAAATTCGTTGCCTTGCCCATCGTCAAACTCGGTGGTACGCTTTTTTACAAAACGACCAAGTTCCACGAAAGTGCCGGCATCAAAGAGAGATGCGATGCGGTCGTAGGCAGCGCCACCACCGTTCAGCAGGTCTTCATACTGTTCAAGAGTATTCTGCTTGATGCTATTCATAACAGTATTCTCCATTCTCGACAACCAAAGTTTTTCAGAGCGCGGCTGTTGTCGTCGCCGGGGCGCCCCAGGTATCTCAAAAAGGTCTCAAAACCCCACGATGTGTTTATTATACAATAAATAGACTGAAATATCAAGAGAAAAAAACCACTTTTTTCAAAAATCAATAAGTTTTTTATGCAGAAAAAAGGGATGTTAAAAAAATCTTTCAGAATTTTTTAACTTCCCCGACGACATTGACCTTTGCGGCTTTCAGCGGTCATTTTGCCGCAAGATCCACCGAAATTTCTGCAAAACGAAGGGCAAAACCGACCAAAATCCCTTCAAAAATGCCGGAATCCACACCGGCATTTTTGAGGGGCTGTAAAAAACATCGAGTTTTTTAACAGCCCACTCTTTTAATTCTTAAATTCATACCTTCTTTTGGCAACCGCACAGCGGTAAGCGCCCTCATAATCCTCTGTGGCTTTGCAATAGCGCTCCAGGTCGTTGTAAACCGAATAGAGAAAAGGAAAAGGCAGATCCTCCTTTGAACGAATGATTTGCTGCAACAGCTCTTTGGCTCTTTGATAGTTCAGCAGGGAAGCGGCAAGACGGGCATTGAAATGGCTGCGCAAATTCAAATCGCTTATCCGCAGTGCATCATACAGTTGAGATGCTTTCTCGGTCTGACCGTTGTCAAGAAGTCCGTTCAGGTAGATGTAAGAAACATAGTCAGCAAAGGCAGGATCATCGGAAATTCCCCTGAGAAGTGAGGGCAAAGAAAAGTCAGCGCCGCATTGAAGATGCCTCATAAGGCTCTGATAAAACTCAATCTGACGGGCATAAGGGCTCCCCAGACTGCACAACCGTCCGTAATTGAGGGAACAGTCAAAATGAAAAAATGCGCCTTCAAAATCGTTGTGATTGAAATTATCCAGCCCCAAATGGTAGGAAGCCGAAGAAAGAATCCAAAGGAGCTCATCACTGTCAATCTCCCTGAAGGGTTCGGCAAGACGAAGACAAAGACTGTATTGACCTTCGGAAAAGCAACGCTTGATCTGGGGCAACGCAGAAAGAATCTCATAGTGCTCCAAAGAAAAAGAGGACTCGAAAAAGTAGGACGGATCGACCCTTAGCTTTTTTGAAAGGAGGGCAATCGTGGCATAAGAAGGCATAGCCACCCCTCGCTCAATCTGACTCAGCATATTTCTGGTCAGGAAATTCCCGGCCAATTCCTTTTGGGTAACGCCGCGAAGCCTTCGCAATTGCTTCAGTTTTTCTCCGAGATTCATAGCTTGCCTCCGATCAGAACATAGTGCAAAAATCTCAATTTCGTAGGATCTCAGTATACCACAATTCAAAGGAAAATGCAAGGCTGTGGAAAAACCTGGGAAGAGACCAAAAAAACACATTCCCAAACAGACGCTGAACAGCGAAATAAAACAAAATTATATATCCAAAAAGTATATCCATACAAGAGCATTCATTTTTGAAATCCACAGCTTTCGAATTCAATAAATGCTTAGAAAAAAGAGGTTTTCAACAGATTTTACCCACAGGGAACCACTTGTTTTCCACAGCCTTTTTTATATATACAATTATATAAAATCAAAATTTTATACAATTCAG
>DPGD01000033.1:0-17718 GCA_003522145.1 Clostridiales bacterium
ATCTATGATAGCGAGACCGGATTCTACTATTTGCAGAGTAGATATTATGATCCGACAGTAGGCAGATTCCTGAATGCAGATGACACCACCTTCCTCGGCGCAAGCGGGACACTGTTGAGTTGGAATCTGTTTGCGTATTGTGAAAATAGTGTTGTTTATGCTCGTGATCCTCAAGGACATTTTGTAATAACTACCACGATGTTAATTTGCGCAGGTATTGGCGCACTTGTTTTGGGGGTAGCAGGGGGCTTTGCCGGTTATTATATTTCCAAGAAAATGAGCATTCCAAAGGGTAGCAGATGGAAATATATAGCGGGCGGTGCATTGATTGGAGCTGCTATTGGTGCTGCTGCGGGCTTGGGTATAGGATACTGTATTGGCGGTGGCTCAGTAGTTGCAGTCGTAGGAAAAAGTGGAAGTGCAATTAGTACAAAGGCACTTAATCTTGGAAACAAGCTCAGCTATATATTCGGAAAAGCAACTGGTTCAACACATAATGTTCAGCGATCTAAGTCTATGTATTCATTGTTAAATAAGATTGGAATTTGGGATAATAAATTCGGGAATGAATATTTAACAAAATGCATCATTGAAATCTACAAGAATGCATTTTACATCTTTGGCTAACTTTACACCTTGCTCTTGCTTCTCTGTGCTGTTATTCCAATCAAGCAAATCCATTATATAATCAATGTTGACCATTCAACTCACCATCCTAATTTTATTACGAATGATTTTATTGCTCGTGTCCATATGGAATTTGAATCGGCGTTTATCCAATCAGTCATTGTTCCGAAAAGGGGGGCTAACACTAATATATGCTGCTTCCGTCTTCTTTAGTGTAGATAAGAGAACCTACAAAATTGCGTGCCTTCCCAGGCCCTCTTGTCGTAGGTATATGTGATCAGTCAACGATCTCAAAGACCTTTACTCCGTTCCAGGTAGAAACAACGATCACATTCGGCGCTATTTCCGTGATATTCTGTACGCCGTAATCAATTTTTTTCTTCGCTAAAACCGACTTTGTTTCAGCATCTATCACAGATATTCCGAGATGTGTTCCGGCATAGTATTTTTTGCCGTCGAAAGAAAGACAGACTTTATATATGCTGTCGTCAAGCGATATATTTTCCGTTCCGAACAAATGTGAAAATTGTTTCAGTGCATCGAGCTGATTGCATTTAATATCCAAATTCGAAAGAGTATCGGAAAGTGAAGCTGTAATCTTTTCCGAATCGGACAGTGAGAGTTCCTCAATTATTTTACCGCGAAGATTGCACCGGAATGTTTTGGCTTGACCGTAGATTATTACTGTATTTGTTAAGGCTTCATATTCGGCAGAGCTTACCACATCATTGCTCAGATCTATATTCCAAATTGGGTATTCTTCAAAGTAAACGCCGTCAAACCAAATCAAACTCCAACAATCTGTTCGGTCAAGATCGGATTTTTTTCGGTCAAGTCCTATTATAAGCTGCTTGTTTATTTCTTTCACAGGCTTTATACAGACAAGCTGATATTTTTCTTTAAGCAGATCCCTGTACGACATGTTATCGTCCAAATCGTAGCAACGCAATGCCGAATTTAATGTTTGGCCGTTACAAACACAGAAATAAAGCGATCTTCCGTTTAGCGACCAGCATCCCCTACCTTCTAAGTTGTGGTTATACTTACCTCGAACAGTATGTTTTTTTACCGAAAAATCATTTAGATCAACCAGATAGAACTTGTTACTGTTTGAAACAAGAAGCAGCGTTTTCTCATCAGGCGAAACAAATGCATGGTATACATATGACAAATTTTCGATCTTACAAAGCAATTTTAGTGCTCTGTCACATATAAATGCGCTCTTCCCCGTGCAGAATATGCTATACTTTTCGGTAAAGCAAAAATCTTTTGCGTGTCTCAAAAAATCATATTTCAGCTGTTTGAATTTTATTTTCATATGATCCTTCCTGGTTGTATTCCGGAGAGTTCTTTCTTAAGATAAGACTGACTTACACGACACTATTTGCCGTTTTCAAAAACACGCCTGTTAAAACCGGATCGGAAATAATTGCATGGGTTGCGCTGCCCGGTCCGGCAACCGCTCCGGTATACTCCTTGTCGGCATAGCTGTACTCCGCCTTTGCTTTGTTGGCGATCTCGGCTTTCACTAAAAACCCTTCCCCATAGGTGTAAGCCGTGGTTGCATTCAATGCCGAGGTTTCGCTGCTGACATTGCCCTCCTCATCGTAGGTATACCGGGTCACGCCGCCTAAGGAATCCACCGTGCAGACCAGGTTGTCCTCTTCGTCGTAGACCGACAGGGTAAAGGTATACCAGCTTCCGGACGATTTATCAGACAGATCTCCTGCACAATGTATTTTTCTCCCTCTGCCCGATGTTCCAGAAGGGCATCTAATGCCGTGTCTTCTGTTTTTTCATTGTCCGGGTCTTCAGTTTTGGTGTTCCCGGCAGCGTATGATGCAGCCATATCTTCCGGAAACAGATTACCGCGATCAGCAATGCTAACAGACACGCCAAAGCAGGGATGATGGTTCCTTTGATGGTTTTCATTGTTTTTTCTTCCTTCCGTTTTTTCCGTATATACTTTGCTTCGATATATACTTTGTATACTCTTCGTTTCTATTATAAATGCACCCTTCTGCGAATACCAGTGAGTTTGCATGAAAAGATCTCTGAGCGTCATGTTTAGATGCGTATACGAAAACAGATCTTATTGGGTGTGGTTTCCCGTCATTCGACACGAAGGTACCGGCTCTTTTCGCTATGTATTCTTTATTCTTCCCGTCCGGTTGGTAAAACAGCAACAGGAACAGAGCGCTCCTTTCTTTGGTGCCGGTGTTTTGGTTGTCTTTCATGTTTCTCTCCTTTTTTATTGTGCGGGCACATTTTCTGTTGCTTTTTGAGAAATAAATGCATCTTTAAACAAGTCAATTGACAAAAGCGTGAAAATGATGTATTTTATAAGCGAAAAAATTTTTGACCGTTCTGATGCCCGTTGTGCCGGTGATTGCGGCAGGTGCTTTGGTTGAGCGGCACTTGCTTTGGTGAAAAATTCCGGTTGTTTTTCATTTGCAAGAGCTGTGGAATAGGTGAATTTGAGCATTTTGGCCATACAATTTTCGACAAAAATCCGTTATAATAACAGGAACGGTTGTGTCCGATCAACGAAGGAGAGAACAAATGATATTTGAAAAGCAAATAGTGAATCTGTATCGCGAAATGGCCTATACACGGTGTGACGACAACGGAATGGCATACTATTTTTCTGCGGAGGATTTTCCGGGCTTACAGAAAGAGTCCTATCCCTTCCGGTCATTGAAGGGGTATCGCCTGCAGGGGTATCTCTATCACTACGATCATCCGCAAGAAGGCAGGCTGGTCGTGTTCGACCATGGTTTCGGCGGAGGACACCGTTCCTATATGAAAGAGATCGAAAAGCTCTGCAAGCACGGTTTTCTGGTGTTCGCATACGACCATACGGGATGTATGGAGTCGGAAGGGGTCAACTCCAACGGAATGGCCCAATCCCTTTGCGATCTGAACGACTGTATCACAACATTGAAAAAGGATGAACGGTTTGTCGGGAAAGACATTTCGGTCATCGGTCACAGCTGGGGCGGCTTTTCAGCATTGAACATATCCGCATTTCACCCCGACCTGTCTCACATTGTGGCCCTTTCGGGCTTCGTTTCCGTGGAATTGCTGGTCAATTCCTGTTTCGGCGGCCTTCTGAAGGGATACCGGAAGGCGGTGATGCAGGTTGAGCAGAGTGCCAACCCCGATTTTGTCGGCTGTCAAGCGGTGGAGAGCCTGTCCAAAACCAAGGCCAAGGTGCTTTTGATCTACTCGGATAACGACAGGCTCTGCCGGAAGGAAGTCCACTATGATGCGCTCAAAAAAGGCCTTGAAGGGAAGGAAAACATCCGGTTCCTGCTGGAGCAGGGAAAGGGACACAATCCGAACTATACCGCCGACGCTGTAAAATATCTCGGAGAATACGGATCCCAACGGGCAAAGAGGATGCGGAAAAAACAGTCAGAAACAGACCTGCAGAAGAAGGAATTTCTCGCCTCCTGGGATTGGGACAGGATGACCGCCCAGGACGAAAGGGTATGGGACGAAATCTTTCGGTGCTTCGATTCGTGAGGAACCGGCAGAATCTATAAAGGCTGACCAATACAGCCGGTTCCCCGGCTCTGTTGGAAAATCCGGCGGCGCACACTTTGCGCCGAGTCTGCCGCCTGGTGGCAGGCTTTTTCAACGGTTTGTTCTGCCGGAGTCGGACGGAAGGGGACCCAAACAGCCTTGAAGAAGAGGACAACAGCGACGATTTCAGACAATATCCTCCCTTTTTTAACGGGGTGTCTATATCTTTTTTGCCGAGATTCAAAGAAAATTGAAAAAAGTACTTGATTTTTTGCTTGAAGTATGCTAAAATCGTTCTCGTATGTGCGCCGATTCTCAGAATGGGCGTTCAAAACCGAAGGGGCAGTCCGCTGCGAAGCTCTGCATGAATGTCCCGGAAAATATGAAGGAGGACTTGAAAATGGAATTACTCAAGGCTTTTACAAAAGAGCAGCTCAAGACCGAAGTCCCGGTTCTGAATGTGGGTGATACCGTAAAGGTACACAACAAGATCAAAGAGGGCACAAGAGAAAGAATTCAGATCTTTGAAGGCACCATCATCGCAAAGCACGGTGGCGGCATTTCCGAGACCTTCACGGTGCGCCGTGTTTCTTTCGGCGTAGGTGTAGAGAAGACTTTCCCGGTACATTCTCCCAATGTTGACAAGGTGGAGATCGTCCGTGTGGGTAAAGTCAGACGGGCCAAGCTCTTCTATCTGCGTGACAGAGTGGGCAAGAGCGCCAAGGTGAAGGAACGCATTTAAGCGAATTTGGGAAAAGAGGTAGAAGATCATGAAGGAAGGAATCCATCCGAAATACGAAACCGTTACCATCCGTTGTGCTTGCGGCGCAGAGGTGGTGACCAAGTCCACTGCCGGTGATATGCGTGTTGAAATCTGCTCCAAGTGCCATCCCTTCTTTACGGGCAAGCAGAAATTCGTGGATGCGGGCGGACGCGTTGACAAGTTCAAGAAGCGTCTGGAAGCGGCAAAGAAGTAAGACGAAGAGATTCGGGCGTCGCATGACGCCCTTTTCTTTTCTTTAAAAAAGGAATAGAAAGGCAAACTCTCTGTCCAATGCAGGAGCGGGCTTTTAGTTCCAACGCAAGGGTTGGCCCTCTGTTTCCATGCAGGGGCAGACTTTTAGTCCCAACGCAGGCGCAGTCCCTTGGTACCGATGCAGGAGAACCGTTGAATTTTGATGTTGTATTTTCGGCGGAGCAGAGGGATGCGCAGACCTTTCTTCGGAAGGGCTTTTGGGAGGGTCAAGAAAGGAGACTCTATGGATACGATTTTTAAAAATGCATTGCTGGAGCAAAACGAGGTTCCCGAAGCCATACTGGTTTCGGTATTTCCCAAGGGCGAGGACCCTTCCGACAGGGAAGCGAGCCTTGCGGAACTGGAACGGTTGCTGGAAACGGCGGGAGGCCGGACTTTTGCCAAGCTGGTGCAGTATAAGGATCATCCGGAAAACGCCACCTATATCGGCAGCGGAAAGATGCAGGAATTGGCGAATCTTTGCCAAACCGGCGGAGTGGAATTGGTGATTTGCGACGATGAATTAAGTCCCATACAGATTCGGAACATGGAGAATGCTCTTGGAGGGGATGTACGGGTCATTGACCGTTCCATGCTCATTTTGGATATTTTTGCCCTGCACGCCGCCACGGCAGACGGCAAATTGCAGGTGGAGCTGGCCCAGTTGCAATATTCCGCGCCCCGGCTCATCGGAAAGGGCAAAGAGCTTTCAAGGCTGGGGGGAGGAATCGGAACCAGAGGACCGGGCGAGAGCAAGCTGGAAAGCGACCGCAGACACATCAAGGAGCGGATCAGAGCTTTGGAGGAGCAGCTGGAGGGACTGGTCAAAAACAGGGAACTGCACCGGAAGCAACGCGCCAAATCGGGAATTTTCCGTGTTGCCATTGCCGGGTATACCAACGCCGGAAAGTCCACGCTGCTCAATGCACTGACTCATGCCGGGGTAAAGGAGAAGGACGAGCTTTTTGCCACCCTGGACCCGACCACAAGAAAATTTGCTCTTCCTTCGGGCAATGAAATCCTGCTTACGGATACCGTGGGATTCATCCGGAATCTGCCCCATCATCTGATCAAGGCCTTCCGTTCCACTCTGGACGAGGTGGCAGATTGCGATGCCATTCTGTTGGTTTTAGATATTTCCGACAGGGAAGCGGACGAGCAGCTGCGGGTGACCACCGACCTGTTGAAGGAATTGGGAGCGGCCGACAAGCCTACCCTCTATTTGCTCAACAAGTGTGACAAGGCGGAAAATTCCATAATTCCCCTGATGGGTGCCGAAGCCAAGGGGAAAATCGTTCCGCTGTCCGCAAAGACCGGGGAGGGCATCCCTCTGTTCTTGGAAAAACTGGAGGAACTGGCGGCCGGAGGCAAAAGAGAGGCGCTTTTGAAAATCCCTTCGGGAAAGCTGGGGTTGATTTCCAAGCTGTACACCGACGCCCAGATTCTCGAGCTGAACTATACCGGCGACGGTGCGGAGGTCCGCGCGATTCTGGATGCCGCCACCTACGGGCGGTTGAAGGAATATATTACAGGCGATGAAGGCTTTACGAACGACGAAGAATAAGGGGAAAGGAGAAACACATGGAGGTGCTGATCGTACCCGACCATCCCGCCGAATCGGAATTTGAGGATCGCAAATCGGTATTTTTGGGGCATCTTCTGCCGGTTGAGAGCGAGGAAGAGGCCAAAGACTTTGTGGAAAAGATGAAAAAGCGTTATGGGGATGCCCGGCACAATGTGTGGGCCTACCGACTGACCGACGGCAATTTCCGTTCCTCGGACGACGGAGAGCCGTCAGGGACCGGCGGAGCACCGGTGTTGGATGCCATGGTCAAACGAGGAATATCCGGATGTGTGATCGTGGTGACCCGGTATTTCGGAGGGATACTTCTGGGCACCGGCGGACTGGTGCACGCCTATTCCTCAGCCGCTTCAGAGGCGTTGAACCGGGCGGGAAAAGCCGGTATCTATCCCTATGTGTCCTATACGCTGGCGTTGGACTATACGCAATACGGAAGGCTGTCCCGTCTGCTTGAAAAGGCAGGATGTAAAGAGATCCGGCCGGAATTTGCCGAGGAGGTAACTGTGAAATTCCGGGTCCCCGAGGAGGAGGAAGAGGCTCTTTGCCGGGAGATTCGGGAGGCCTTTTGCGGTGCGCGGATTCCCGAAAGAAAGGGAAGGGTGTATATCAAGTTTTCCTTGCCCGCAGGTTGACCGAAAAAAAAGGAGTTTTTTAAAAATAAGCGTACATTATATACTGGGAAAATGTTGTCCGGGAATGTCGCAGGAAAAGGAGAAATGACGGTGGAAACCATCAGAGAGCTGTTGTGTGCGCGGGAAAGGGAATACCTTTCGCCTGCCGCCTGTCTGTCGGAAAACAGCAGGGGCAGGGAAAAAAGCATTGTGCCCGATCCGATGCGAACCGAATTCCAAAGGGATCGGGATCGGATCATTCACAGCAAATCCTTCCGGCGGCTGATGCACAAAACACAGGTGTTCCTCTCTCCGGAGGATGACCACTACCGTACACGGCTGACCCACACCTTGGAGGTGGCACAGATTGCCCGGACGATTGCAAGAGCTCTGTTCCTCAATGAGGATCTGACCGAGGCCATTGCTTTGGGACACGATTTGGGGCATACGCCCTTTGGCCATGCCGGAGAGCGGGAGCTTGACCGCCGGTTGGCGGGGGGATTCCGCCACAACGAACAGAGTCTGAGAGTCGTAGACCGGATTGAAAATCTGAATCTGACATTTGAAGTCCGGGACGGTATTGTAAACCATGCAGGCTCCAATCTGGCATCCACTCTGGAAGGACAGATCGTGAAATATGCAGACCGGATCGCCTACCTGAACCATGATATTGACGATGCGGTGCGGGCACGGGTGATTTCGGAAGAGGATATTCCTCTGATGCTGAAGAATGTTTTGGGCTACAGCCACAGCGAGCGGATCAATACGATGGTCACCGGCATTGTGAAAAGAGGAACGGCCGACGGAAAAATTTCCATGGATGAGGAGATCGGTTCCGCCACCGATGAGCTTCGGGAATTGCTGTTCAGTCTGGTTTACACCAACCCGATCGCCAAAGGCGAGGAAAAGAAAGCGGAAGAGATGCTTGGAATGCTTTACGAGTACTATGCAGCCCATCCCGACCGGCTGCCGGAGCTTTACGCCTGCAATCTGGGAGAGGACGGTTCTTCCCGGTGTGCGGCCGATTACATATCGGGGATGACCGACCGTTTTGCCATTTCCGCCTTCAAGGAGCTGTTTGTGCCTAAGGTCTGGCACGGCGGCGTGTGAAAGCCGGTGATTGCGTATGATTCATCAGTCGGTGATTGAAGAACTGAAAATGCGGAACAATATTGAGGATGTGGTGTCCTCCTATGTCCGCCTGACCCGTTCCGGGCAGAATTTAAAGGGCCTTTGCCCCTTTCATTCCGAAAAAACTCCTTCGTTTACCGTGTTTGCTGGAGAGGGCAATTTCTACTGCTTCGGATGCGGTGCCGGGGGAGATGTGATCACCTTTATCATGAAGGCCGAGAATCTGGCCTATCCGGAGGCGCTGGAGTTTTTAGCAAACCGGGTGGGCATGGAATTGCCCAAGGACTACCGGAACAAGGACGAGGGGATGAGCCGGTCGGAGATCGTATCCATGAACCGGGAAGCGGCAAAATATTTTTACAGTTGTCTGATGAACCCGAAA
This sequence comes from Clostridiales bacterium, assembly GCA_003522145.1. GTDB lineage: Bacteria > Bacillota > Clostridia > Oscillospirales > CAG-272 > UBA11512. The sequence goes on from DPGD01000033.1 coordinate 8,877, forward strand.
ACGCCCCAAGGACTGGAGTATTTCACGAAAAAGCGCGGGTTCTCCCTGCCGTTGATCAAACGCTTCGGCATGGGGTATGCTCCGGAGGGCTGGAACGGGCTTCGGGACCATCTGAAAAGCAAGGGCTACAGCTACGAGCAGATGCTTCAGGCCAATCTTATACAGAAGAGCAGGGAGAAGGAGAGCTACTACGATGTGTTCCGGAACCGGGTGATGGTGCCGATTCTGGATGTTTCAGGCAATGTGATCGCCTTCGGCGGACGGCTGCTGGAGGACGGAAAACAGCCCAAATATCTGAACACCTCCGACACGCCGGCCTTCCGCAAGAGCAAAAACCTCTTTGCCTTGAACTTTGCCAAGGACTACTGCTCCGACCGGATGATTCTGTGCGAGGGCTATATGGATGTGATCGCCCTGCACGGTGCCGGATTTTCCAACGCCGTGGCGACGCTGGGGACGGCCATGACTCCGGATCACGCCCGGATGATGAAGCGTTACACCAAAAGTGTGGTCATCAGCTACGATGCGGACACCGCCGGGCAAAATGCGGCGGACAAGGCCTTCCGTCTGCTCGGCGAGGTAGGTTTGGAGGCAAGACTTCTAAAGGTGGAAAACGCCAAGGATCCGGATGAATTCATAAAAAAATTCGGAAAGGATGCCTTCCGGAAGCTGTTGGATGGCAGTAAGCCCCAGTTTGAATTCAAATTCGACCGGATCGCAGGCAAATACAATCTGAACTCCCTGGAAGACAAGATCAAGGCCAGCGGCGAGGTGGCAAGGCTGATCGCAACCTTTCCCTCCTCGGTGGAGCGGGAGCTGTATATTTCCCGTGCGTCCGAAAGGCTGGGCGTCCAAAAAACCAGTTTAAGCAACGATGTGGAGAGACTGCGGCGGGCAGAACAGAGAAAACAGAAAAACGAGCATGCGGGCGAGATTCTGCGGCAGGCTCAGGGCTACAGCGATCGGGTGAATCCCCAGATCATCGGCAATGTGGGCGCCGCAAGAGCCGAGGAGGCGATTTTAGGCCTGCTGCTCTTGAAAAACGATGTGGCGGAAAGGGTCTTTCGGGAAAAAAGTCTTTCGGAAGAGGACTTTGTCACCGATTTTCACAAAAAGGTCTTTTTGATGCTAAAGGAAGCCTGGGAAGCGGGAGAGCCCCCGGAGCTGTCCACCCTGTCCGACCGGCTGTCTGCCGACGAGATCGGAAGATTGATGCATCTGAAGCTGCAGAGAGCAGAGTTGGAAAAGAACGATTACGGAGTTTTCTTGGAGTGCGTGAACCGACTGCGGGAAAGCGCCGGAACGAAGGATACCCCAGAGGACATCCGGGCAATTTTGGAAAAGAAAAGAAGCCGGAAGAACTGAAGCGCCGGAAAGAGAAAGGAAATATACCCTATGAACAATGAGAATCTGTCGGAAAAGGATTCAAATCAGCTTTCCATTGATGAATTGCTGGAAAAGGAAAAGAACAAGGGCACGCTGACCCAGAACGAGCTGGTCTCGATGATCGATGACAACGAGTGCGATTTGGATCAGATCGACAAACTGTATGAGGACCTGGAAATCCTCAATCTGGAATCGGCGGACGGAGGGCTGGAGCAGAATGAGTTCACCGAGGAGATCAAAAACGAGATAGAGCGGTACGGTTCCGCAGAGGATATGGAGAAAATGCTGGCAAGCGAAGGGCTTGCCATCGACGATCCGGTGCGGATGTACCTGAAGGAGATCGGAAAGGTGCCCCTTCTTTCGGGAGAGCGGGAGATGGAGCTGGCACAGAAAATGGAAGAGGGAGACGGAAACGCCAAGCAGGAACTGGTAGAGGCAAACCTGCGGCTGGTGGTATCCATTGCCAAAAGATATGTGGGCAAGGGTATGTCCTTCTTGGACCTGATCCAGGAGGGAAATCTGGGCTTGATGAAGGCGGTGGAAAAGTTTGATTACCGGAAGGGCTACAAATTTTCGACCTACGCCACCTGGTGGATCCGTCAGTCCATTACCAGAGCCATTGCCGATCAGGCGAGAACGATCCGGATTCCGGTGCATATGGTGGAAACCATACACAAAGTCGCCAGAGTTTCAAGACAGTTGGTGCAGGAAAACGGCAGGGATCCTTCGGCGGAGGAAATCGCCAAGGTGATGAAGATGTCTCCCGAAAAAGTCCGGGAGATCATGAAGATCGCTTTGGATCCGGTGTCTCTGGAGACGCCGATCGGCGAAGAGGAAGACAGCCATCTGGGCGACTTCATTGAGGACAGCGACTCTCCCGCCCCTCAGGATGCAGTGGCCGATGTGATGCTCCGGGAGCAGTTAAACGAGGTGTTGCATACGCTGACGCCCAGAGAGGAGCAGGTTCTGAAGCTCCGGTTCGGTCTGGATGACGGCAGAACCAGAACCTTGGAGGAAGTGGGACAGGTGTTCAATATCACCAGGGAACGGATACGCCAGATCGAGGCAAAGGCCCTGCGCAAGCTGCGTCACCCCAGCCGTTCCAAGAGGCTGAAGGACTATCTGGACTGAGCAGCGAAAGAATAAAATTCACAAATGATTATGCCTTTTTACTTGACAATTTGTCAATAGTGGAGTACAATGAACAGGCTTACAGTATGGAGGAGGATTCCCATGAAAAAGTTGTTCTGTCTTTTTGTCGGTCTTTTGATGCTGACGCTTTCGCTATGCAGCTGCGGTGGAGGTCTCACGGATCAGAGTGTGGCGAGCGACCCGCAGGCGCAGACGCTTGTGATGGCATTGATTAAGAGCGAAAAGACCACGGATGAAGCGATCAAGAGAGTGGAAGAAGCCATCAACGATATTACACAGTCGGAATTCAATACGAAGATTGTGCTGAAGATGTTCACTCCTGATGAATATGTCAGCAAGATTACCGAGATGTCTCAGAAGCTTTGGGCGAAGCAGGAGGCATACGAGGAGTCCATCAAGGATAAGTATGGCAGACCGTCCGTTCCCGAATCGGAAAAGAATAAGGATGTCCGGACCTACGATGTGGATGTGACTCTTCCGATGTATTATAAAATTGCCAACGGTGACTATCAGTACAACGATGAAAGCAACTACGGCAAGCCCACTACGGTTTATCCGGCGGTGAAGGAGGATCAGCTGGACATTTTGTTTGTGGACAGCATGGAGACCTACTATAAGCTGGTGGATCAGAAGTACATCATCAACCTTCTTCCGGACTACGAAGAGAACAGGGACATTTCCAAGTATGTGAACGCCACAATGCTGAGCGAGATTCAGAAGGTCGGAAACGCTCTGGACGAGAAGAATTGCTTCTATGCAGTTCCCAACAACTATGTTATTCCGGAATATCGTTATTTTTTAGTGAATAAAAAGCTGTACGACTATTATCAGTACGATATAAGCTGCAGCTTCTCCTCCGCAGTGACGGCTGTGGGTCTGCCTGCAGGAGCGAGTCAGAGATGCGACGATCTGTTGGATTTTGTGGATTTTCTGAACGATGTTGCGGAGAATAACGAGGCAGAAAAGGCAAAGGGCTCGGATTTAGCTGTCGATACGATACTGTATAACTACATGGATATACGCTGCCTTTCCTATTTCAACGGCGGCAAGGTCACAAGCGACCTGGTGCCTTACGGCAACTATGCTTCCTATAATATCGGAGACCGCTGGGAGATGAAAACCACGATTCCCAGACCCCTGACCCAGTTGCTCAATTCCGCTTATATGACCAAGTCTCAGCAGTTCTTGGAAAAATTGCGCACGACCTACGGCGAAAGCTACTACAAGGGCAGATGCTTCTATAAGGGCAGTGCAGAGGAGAATGGCTATGCGGCTCCTGCGGCCAATATGGAGGACAACGAGAAAACCTTCGCTCTTGCCATGGTCAGCGGAGACAGCAATATTGAGAAATATTACAACAGCGACGATTATTACATCGTGCAGATCGATGAGCCGATTCTCGACAATACCATGTACGATTCGATGTTTGCCATCAGCACCTTTTCTTCCACCTCTCTGGATTCTACCTCCGAGACGGGCGATGAGAACAGCGTGAAGAAGCTGTCTATGCGGACAAACATCTATTCCTATGACAACATTGAAAATCCTCGTTGCTTTGAGATTATCACGGCTCTCCAGAGCAATGAAAATTTGGTAAATCTGCTGACATACGGAGTTCAGGGTGTGGATTATGACCGGTATGACAACGACGAAGTGATTCACAATGTGGGGAAAAACGGTTACGATCCGATTGTCGGAAAGGCCGGCAATCTGTTCCTCACCTATCCCAACGACCAGATGAACAGTGAGCAAGCGTACTATGCCGCCGATTCCTGGGAAGCGGCAAAGCTGCAGAATCTGGACACCGCCGTTTCTTACTATCTGGGCTTCCGGATGAGCAATGAGATCATGGAAGGCACAGACTTGTCCAGTAAGGATGTGGACGCTCAGTTGACGGCCTTCTGCGCAGAATATATGCCGAAGCTTCTGAACTTCAGCGGCGTGGATGATGAGGGCAATGAAATTACCTACGAGGAGTACAAGAGCCGGATTCTCAGTCAGTTGAGAGCCCTGCCGGCCTATGCGGCACACACAGGGGGACAGCCCAATCCTCCGACGGATGAGGCGGAGATCGAGCGGTGCAAGTATACACCGTATACTCTGTTCGAGAATTTTGTGGCCTTCCTTGCCGGAGCATAACAGCAAAATAGCGGAGGTGTAAAAGTTTTGAGCTTTTGCACCTCCACAACTGCCAATCGAGGGCAAAACCGACCAAGATCGCATCAAAATGACGGGATCGCAACCGGTGTTTTTGCGGAGCTGTAAAAAAGCGTGTTTTTTACAGCTCCGCTTTTATCTTTCAAAACAATAGACGAAAGAACGCTTGAGAAAAGGGGAGAAAAGGAGACTTCAGCCTGTGCGTTGCAAGCGGCTTTGCAAAGAGGTGTTGGTCTTTTCGCATATTTTTTTATAAAAATGCAAGGAAGCCTTGCAAAACCGAAAAAAATGTGGTATACTGAAAGAGTAACAGCAGAATGTGAAATAAGGCCATGCGTTTGCCGGTGTATGGTCTGCATGGTGTGTATGCGTTTGAAAAACGGGTCCTGCGCAATTCGTCCCCGTGAACCATGTCAGGTGGGGAACCAAGCAGCATTAAGCGGATCGTCGGATGTGCCGCAGCCAGCCTGTTTTGAGTATATGCAACTGCACATATTCCCGTGTGGGACGTATGGTCTTATTTTGTGTTTTGCTGTTTCTTTATGCAGAAGGGAGCCAAGGAGATGCACCAAGCGTTATACCGGAAATACCGCCCTGCCGTTTTTTCGGATGTGGTGGGGCAGGAGCAGATCACCTCGGTTCTGCGCTACCAGGTTATGGAGGGGCGGACAAGCCACGCCTACCTGTTCTGCGGGAGCAGAGGAACCGGCAAGACCACCTGTGCCAAAATTCTCGCCAAAGCGGTGAACTGTCTGCATCCGGAGGGAGGAAATCCCTGCTGCGCCTGCGAGAACTGTCTGGCCATTGAAAAAGGCGCTACCTCGGATGTGCTTGAAATGGATGCTGCTTCCAACACGGGAGTGGATTATATCCGGGACATCAAGGATGCGGTGATGTATGCGCCGGCCATGTTAAAAAGCCGGGTCTACATCATAGACGAGGTGCATATGCTCTCAGACGGCGCCTTCAATGCGCTGTTGAAAACGCTGGAGGAGCCGCCTTCCAATGTGGTCTTCATTCTGGCCACCACCGAGATGCAGAAGGTGCCGGCCACCATTCTTTCCCGCTGTCAGCATTTTGAGTTCCGCAGAATATCCAGTGCGGTGATTGCGGAGCGGTTGCAGTACATTGCAGGAAAAGAAGATGTTCGTTTGACCGACGATGCGGCCTATCAGATCGCCCGCAGTGCCCAGGGTGGAATGCGGGATGCCATTTCGCTTTTTGAGCTTTGCTCTGCCAACGGCCAAGAGGTGAACGCAGAAAGGGTGGAAGAGCTTTCGGGCGGAAGCGGACGGAAGACAGCAGAGGAAACGGTGCGGGCCATTTTGAGGAAGGACGGAAAAAGGATTTTTGAAATCGTGGCCTCCACCTACGAGTCAAATGGGGATTTAGGAGTATTCTGGCAGGAGCTGATTGGCTACTATCGGGATATGCTGGTGTATAAAACCGTGAAGGGAATGCCGCCTGCTGAATTGCAGAAGAACATTCTGGATCTGACCGAGGTGGAGTTTGAACAGTTGCGGGAGCTGGCAGAGCCCTTCCGGTATGAGACTCTGCTGTATCACAGCTCCGTGCTGGACGAAGCTCTTTATAGCGTGTCCGGCAGAGGCTCGGCCGCCGGAAGAGCTTCGGCAGAGATGACGCTCTTGCGTTTGACGGTGGATTCTTTGGGTACCGACCAGACGGCACTGCTATCAAGAATTGCCAAGCTGGAGGATCGCTTGAATTCCGGGGAGCTTGGGAGCCGCAGAGCGGAGGAGCCGACGAAGAATCCCACAGAAGATGCGGGAAAGAAGCCGACAGAGGAACCGACAGAGAGCAAACAGAAGGAACAAATCGCCGTTGATCCTTCTGCCAAACCGAAAAAGCCGGTGGAGTTCCCCGATTTTGCCGATGTTCTGCATGCCTATATGAATTCCGAGCCGGGTGTGGCCTCCTTTCTTTCTTCCTCCAAGGCCTACAGATTGGGGGAAAAGGAGGTCTGTGTAACCGTGGAAAATTCTTTTGCCCTGAAAATGCTGGAAAGCCGGAAGGCGCAGGAGGCCCTGGAACGAATTTTCCGGAACACGGAGAATATGGATGTAAGAGTGACCTTTCAGATTACCGATCATCCGGATGATACGACCGATATCCTGCAGGAATTAAACGGATTGCAGGGATAATCGGAGCCACCGATAGAAATACCGGAATCGGAGCGATTGAGCCGAAAATACAGAAAATTGTGAAATACAGAATGGAAAGGAAAAAATATGAAGGCAAGACTTCCACAGGGTTATGGCGGCGGCCCCCAGAATATGAACGCAATGATCCGTCAGGCACAGAAGATACAGGAGGAGATGGAAACGCTTCAGGCGGAGTTGGACGCAAAGGAGTACGAGGTCAACGCCGGCGGCGGGATGGTCACGGTGAAGATCAACGGGAAAAAGGAAATTCTGAACATTGACATAAAGCCTGAAATTGTGGACCCGGAGGACATTGAAACTCTGTCGGATACGCTGGTGGCGGCTGTGAATGAGGCGTTGCGCAGGGTTGAGCAGACCAATTCCGAGGCCATGGGTAAATTGACTGGCGGCATGAATCTGCCGGGAATGTTCTGATATGGCAGAGTATCTGTTGCCCCTGGAGCAGATGATCGAGCAGCTCGGAAAGTTGCCGGGCGTAGGCAGAAAAACAGCCGCCAAATATGCTTTCAGGTTGCTTGCCATGCCGGAGGAGGAGTTGGAGGAATTTACAGCCCGGCTTCTCTACGGAAAACGGCATATCCGGAATTGCAATAACTGTTTCAATCTCTGCGAGGGAGAGCTTTGCACGGTATGCATGGACCCGGAAAGGAAAAACGGGCAGATCTGTGTGGTGGAGGAAGCGAAGGCTGTTTTGGCAATCGAGCGTTCGGGGGGATATAAAGGCCGATACCATGTTTTGGGGGGAGCCCTTTCACCGATTGACGGGATAGGTCCGGAAAAGTTGCATTTCAAAGAATTGCTGGAGCGGGTGAAAAGCGAGGATGTGAAAGAAGTCATTCTGGCTACCAATCCGACGGTGGAGGGAGAAACCACAGCGATGTATGTGATGCGCCTGCTCAAGCCTTTGGAAGTGCGGGTGACCAGACTGGCCTACGGAATGCCGGTTGGTGCAGACATTGAGTATGCTGACGAGATCACCCTGATGAAGGCTTTGGAGGGCAGAAAAGACTTATAACCATGAAAATCATGGAGGAGGAAAAAGCGATGAAATACTACAGGATGAAATTCGGAACCCTGGAGCGTGAGCTGCCTATATGCCGAGTGACTGAAACATTGTATATTGCGGGCTTTGTGCTTTTGGGCGATCCGGCATTGAGCAAGGAATGCGCCAGGGAGCTTTTGGAAAAGGCTCCGGAGTATGATTACATCCTCACTGCCGAGGCCAAGGGCATCACTTTGGCGCATGAAATGGCACTCCAGCATGGAGACGAGCGGTTTATGGTGGCCAGAAAGGGCGCCAAGCTCTATATGAACGGCGTTTTCGAGGTGAAAGTCCATTCGATTACCACTGCCAAAGAGCAGAGCCTGTATCTGGACGGCGCAGATGCCGCACTGCTGAAAGGGAAGAGAGTGCTGATCGTGGATGATGTGATCTCAACAGGTGAGTCTCTTGGTGCCCTTGAAGCCTTAGTTACAAAGGCAGGGGGCAATATCGTGGGAAAAATGGCGGTACTGGGCGAGGGAGACGCCGCAAGCCGGTCGGACATCACGGTGCTTCAGGCTTTGCCCCTCTTTAACGCCGACGGAACCATCAAAAAATAAGGGCACCTCAAAAGGCGCTCTCCGCACACCGGACGACGGTGTTTTGACCGCAGAATTTCGTTGCAGAACCCGGATATATTGAAGTATTCCTTCGTTTTGCACCTCGTTCTTCGGCAGAAGTGCCCGCCGTCGGATGTTTTTTGAATATTTCGTTACCTCTAAGAAAAAAGAAAGAGCGGTTGTCCTGCGCTATCGGTGCATGAGCAACCGCCCGTTTTTTGAATCCGGAGAGAAAACCCGAAAAACAACGGCCGCCTTCGGTTTTCGGACTGTCGGGTGTCGTTTGGAAGAGGAGGTTGGGGGATCGATTCCGGAAAACCTACCAAAGTGCATAAAGAGTAAAAACCAGAGCCTTCGGCACA
>DPGD01000033.1:17925-65729 GCA_003522145.1 Clostridiales bacterium
TGTGCCGAAGGCTCTGGTTTTTAAAGACCGCCGGAACGGCCCCGGTTGGATCTTCTGAAAATTACTTGATTTCGACGGTAGCGCCAGCAGCTTCCAGAGCGGTTTTCACATTGTTGGCTTCGTCCTTGGAAACGCCGGACTTCACAGCCTTGGGAGCACCCTCAACCAGATCCTTAGCGTCCTTCAGGCCCAGACCCGTGATCTCACGGACAGCCTTGATGACATCCAGCTTCTTAGCACCGAAGTCCTTCAGGATAACATCAAACTCGGTCTTCTCCTCTTCAGCAGGAGCAGCAGCACCGGCACCGCCGGCAACAGCAACGGGAGCAGCGGCGGAAACGCCGAATTCCTCTTCCAGAGCCTTCACTAAGTCAGCCATCTCCAGAATTGTTAAACTCTTGATCTCTTCAAGAAGAGCGGTAGTCTTTTCAGTAGCCATTTTCAATTACCTCCGAATAAATATTATTTCTTTTTGTTTTTGAGTGCAGATTACTCTGCGGCAGCTTCCGCTGCGGGTGCTTCGCCACTTTTGTCGATGATGGCTTGCAGAACATACGCAAGGGAATAAAGAGGAGATCTCATGCAACCCATAATCTTGCACACCAGGGTCTCCTTGTTGGGGATTTCCGCCAAAGCCTTAATGCCTGCTTCGTCTAAGATTTCTCCGTCCACAAAACCGGCCAACAGCTTGAAGGATTCCACCTTTTCGGCATAGTTCTTCAGAATCTTGGCGGGAGCAACGGCGTCTTCCTTGCTGATGGCAATAGCGGTCATACCGGACAGATGTGCCTTGATGTCGCCGTAACCGGCTGCTTCACAGGCTCTGCCGGTGATGGAGTTTTTGTAAACCTTGTATTCCACCCCTGCTTTACGAAGCTCGGCACGAAGCTTTGTGTCGTCTTCCACAGTGATGCCCTGATAGTTTACAACAACGCCGGAAGCCGCGGTCTTTACCTTTTCGGCAAGTTCAGAAACCTGAGCCTGCTTCGCCTCAAGAATCTTTGCGCTTGGCATAGTGTTTTCACCTCCTGAAAAAATAAAAGCCCCTCCGGACGGCAGACCGATCCGAAAAGACACAAAAATCGCTCTATACAGAATCATTTTTTGTCTCCTCGGCAGGAAAGCAATGCTTTTACCGTGAACCTGCTGTCTACGGAACCGAGAGGTATCTTAGCATACTTTTTCCCTCCTGTCAAGTACTTTTTTCTGTTTTTTGAAAAAATACTCAAAAAAAGGGGACGGTTGTATCCGCTATGGATACAACCGTCCCTGAGTCGGGGAGTGTTCCGTTTCAGAGCCGAACAGACCGCTCTGTTTGCTTACGCTTCAAAGGGCGATTTGCTCCAGGCAGGATAGTATTTACGCATTTCCTCCCAACGGTAGAGCGCCCAGTCATGGGCAAATCCCACATGCTCATCGTAGGTAGAAAGAAGCCCGCCCACCTGAGAACAGACATATTCGTGATAATCCGTACCAAAGGTTTTCCACAGGTCGTTATTCTTGTCGGCGTAGGGCTTCAAAGCCATTGCATACTTCCGTACCATAGTCAGGCAATCATTGAAGTCGTCCTCCAGATCGTTCATCCGGGCACGCACCATCTCGATGAACCAGCTCACATCGTGCAGCTCCTCAAACCATTCGTTGCCGGAGGTGCCGTGGCTGATGATTCCGCTTAAGGAAATGGAGGAACTGTACCCGCCCATGGTGAAGTCGAAGTCCCAGGGCGAAGTAAAGCGGAGCTTTCCGCCTTTGTCCTTGGCCATATAGAAGGAGGTGGCTCCCCAGTCACAGTCCTTGCCCAGCTCCTCGATGATGAAAATATCCACCATGGAGTAAATATCCACATATTCCTCTATTTTTTTCTTGTCATGGGTGCGTATGGCGGCATCCACCCGGATGAGATACTCTTGAATGAACGCGCATTCCTCCGGAGTGGAATGGTCGCTGACGATATCGAACTCTCGCTTGTTGGAGTCGTTTTTGTGGAACTCCGGCACGATAAACCAGTCAATTCCTTCCTTTTTGGTGGAATCCTTGTCCACCCGGAAGTCTAATTCCACCAAATACCCCTTGTCCGGATCTGTCCCCGAATCATCCACATTTACCCGATCTTTGCTTGCTTCGACCTTCTCCTGGAGCATATACAGCCCTCTGTACTCTCCGTTGACATACAATTCAAGCCAAGTGCAGTGGGTGCACCAGCCAAGAGTTCCCATCCGCTCTGCGAGCATATAGAAAAACTTGTTGCGCAACTGGGTCTGGTCAAATTTATTGGACTGAAGGATCCAATCCTTGTTTTTGCCGTTTCCGATGCCCAACAGATTCTCTTTTTCGCTCAGCTTGATCGTATAGGAATTTTTGCTGGTGTATACATCGGTTTCTGAAATTTCTTCGTAGCGCTTTGAACGGTAGAACCAGCGTTCCTCGCCCACTGTTTTGCCAACGGTGGCGCTGTCCCAGCTGGAATTTCCCCGCCCCTTGATCTGCAAGCTCAGGTTCTCCAGGTTGTACATGGGAAGCTCTGCACCCTCGATGGTGATTTTTCCGTCAACATAGCTTTTGCTGCTGACCGGTTTTCCGCTTTCGGTGGTGATATAGATGCGGGGAACGGTCAGCTCCACCGCTTCTTCAATTTTCCTGAAATAGGCGGTGAAAACCTGTTCCTCTGTGATTTTGTCGGCGGTTCTGGAACGGTTGGTACAGCCGTCCGACCAACCGATGAATTCATATCCGTAATGAGGCATGGCGGTAATCAGCTCGGTATAGCCGGAAGGAATGATGTACTGGGTGGCTTTACCGCTGATGGTTCCGGCGTTCGCCGGTTCGCAGGTGTAACGCACCTTGATGCCATTCTTGGGATCCTCCGCAGGAGTGGCGGCGGGAGCGTCCTGATTGGAAGGGAGACTCCAACTGCTGTCGGGGGGGCTTGTCGGCCAAGAGGGCTCCGGTGTTACGATCGTTGCCCCGCAGGAGGTCAGCGCCAAAAATATAAACAGAAGAAACAGGAAAAAAGAAGTTGCTTTCTTTATCATGTGCACGGTTCCCTGAGGGTACATTGCAAGCGCCCGCCTTTTGAAAAAATTTTCATCCGATGATGGACAAGCCGGAAAGGCATCCTTAAAAAAATCCACTCGAACAAAACAATTGTAACAGGTTTTCGTCAAAAAGACAAGGGTCAACCCCGAATTATTTGTAAATTTTATTTTCTTTGCACAGGGATGTGCGCCGGGCTTCAGTCGTTTCAGACGGTTCAGGCGTATTCCGGGACCAAGGGCAGGGAATACTGTCCGGCGGGAGGTGTGTTCTTTCCTTTTGGCCTTCTGGGAACTCTTGACCTTTTCAAGAAACCCATTCAAAGGATCAACTTCAAAGGATCAACGGTTCTTTCTGACGGTTCGGAGGCGAAAAATAAAAACAGCACTCCAGAATATTCCTTTTTCAGAATAGGATAAACGGGAATCTTTTGCAAATAATAGGTATGCAAGTCAAATTTGCTTTATCGTTTATCGGAATCTGAATTGTGTATTTGAAAATTGTAGATTTGAAATCTGAAAGGAATTATATAGATGAAAGCAACAGGAATTGTAAGACGCATTGATGACCTTGGAAGAGTGGTTATTCCCAAGGAAATCCGGCGCACCATGCGTATCAGGGAAGGCGACCCTCTGGAAATTTATACCGACAGGGAAGGGGAAGTCATTTTCAAAAAGTATTCCCCCATCGGAGAACTGAACAGCTTTGCCGCACAGTATGCCGACACTCTGTACAAAACGGCGGAAATGCCGGTGGCAATCTGCGACAAGGACAGCATCATCGCCTGCGCTGGAGTGCCCAAGAGGGAATTTCTGGAGCGCAGAATCTCTTCCAAGGTGGAGGAAGTGATGGAGAGCAGAAGTCTTTTTCGCGGTGCAAAGGGAGACTGGGCAGAACCGCTTGCGGACCCGTCGTCTTTTAAGATTTCCATGGCTATGCCCATTCTTTCGGAAGGGGATGTGATCGGAGCGGTGCTATCCTTAGTGAACGACGAGCATCCGACGGCGCTTTCTCCCGATGTGGAGGCAAAGCTGGTACAGACGGCCGCCGGCTTCTTAGGAAGACAGCTGGAAGCCTGAAATCTTAGTTCGGAAAAAAGGGATTGTTGCAGCCGGGCCTTCGGCAAACAACAGTCCCTTTATGTATTCAGACGGTTTCAATGCGAATGGTGTTGGTGTTTCCGGAGATGCCGTTGGTCATACCGCCGGTGATGAGGACTTTATCTCCGGAAGAAAGGCTCAGAGTTTCTTGTGCAATACTTTTTGCTTTGTAAAACAAAACCTCAATGGAGGGATAAAGCTCACTCATGACCGGAGTAACGCCCCAGGAAAGGGCTAAACACCGATAGGTCTTCTCATTGACGCAAAGGCCAATAATATCCACGGGAGAGCGGAAGCGGGAGACCATTCGGGCGGTCTTTCCGGATAGAGAACAGACCACAATGGCTTTGGCACCTATATCAATGGACATTCCGCACACGGCATGGGAAATGGCATCCATATCGTTTTTGATGCGGAATTCGCTATTCAGAAAACGCCGGACATAATTGATATTCTTCTCGGCTTCGGCGGCAATACCGGCCATCGTGCGCACGGTCAGCACCGGATGTTTTCCGGCGGCGGTTTCTCCGGAAAGCATGACGGCCGAAGTGCCGTCGTACACCGCATTGGCCACATCGGAGATTTCGGCTCGGGTGGGGCGGGGATTGGTAATCATGGATTCCAGCATTTCGGTTGCGGTAATCACTCGCTTACCCAGCAATCTGCAGGTGTCGATCAGCTTTTTCTGAATGGCGGGAAGCTCTTCAAAGGGAATCTCCACGCCCATATCGCCTCTTCCGATCATAATGCCGTCGCACTCTGAACAAATTTCTTCGATATTGTTGACCCCCGGACGGTTCTCAATTTTGGCAATCAGCGCCACATCGCTGTATCCGTTCTTGGAGAGAAAGCGTTTCACATCCAACAAATCCCGCTTGCGGGAGACGAAGGAGCAGGCAATGAAGTCCACATCGTTTTCCACGCCGAAGAGCAGATCCTTTTTATCCTGCTCGCTTAAGTAGGGCATTTCCAGAATTTTTCCCGGAAAACTCATGCTCTTCCGGTCGGAGATGATTCCGCCGGCCAACACTTTGCAGTGAATGTCCTTCCCACAGATTTCAGTCACCTCAAAAATCAGAAGTCCGTTGTTTACAAGAATCCTTTCCCCCGGATGCATTTCTTTATGGAGATTTTTATAGCTGACGCTGACTTTTTCTTTGTTGCCTACCGCTTCTTCGGTGGTGAAGATGAATTCCTGCCCGTCGTTTAGAAGCTCTTGGCCGTGTTCAAAGGTTCCGATGCGGAATTCGGGTCCTTTGGTGTCCAGAAGAATGGCAATCGGAAGCTGCAGCTCGGTGCGCACTTTTTTGATTAGATCTATTCTTTTTTGGTGCTCCTCGTGGGTCCCGTGGGAAAAATTCAGCCTTGCCACATTCATGCCTGCCAGGCACATACCCTTCAGGGTCTCCTCATCGGAGCAGGCGGGTCCGATGGTGCAAACGATTTTCGTTTTTCTCATACTTTTGTTTCTCAATACCTCTTTTGCAGTTTTGCCGACCGGTGTAACAAAAAAGCACCGCTTCCCAAGGAACAGCGGCGCAAAAAACAGTCCGAAAAGCCTCTCCGGAAGTACAAACGCCCCTCCGGAACGATCTCCCCTGCTTTTGGCATAAATAGAATGCACAAAACACTCTATGACAGACTCCACCGCTTATGCCGACTGAAGAGAGTATAGCAAAAAAACAGGGGGCTGTCAAGGGGAAAGCAAGAGAAATTACACAAAAAAAGATGTTGAATCTTGTCAGAAATGACAAAAAGGCCGGCGCACAGAGGGGCGCCGGCCTTTTGCGGTTGTGTTTTTTGCAGTGCGTTTTTTACTGAGCGTTTTTTACTGAGCGGCCGAAACGATCACGCCGAAATCCGCAGGCTTTAAGGAAGCGCCGCCGATCAGTCCGCCGTCAATATTTTCCATAGCCAACAGTCCCTCGGCGTTCTTGGCATTCATGGAGCCGCCGTACTGCACGATCAGCTGTTTTGCCACCTGCTTGCCGTACTTTTCGCTGACCACCGAGCGGATAATGCCGCAGACCTCGTCTGCCTGCTCGTTTGTGGCGGTTTTGCCGGTGCCGATTGCCCAAACCGGTTCATAGGCGATGATGACATTCTGCATCTGCTCTTCGGGAATGTCATAAAGGGCCAATTTGACCTGACGGGAAACCACCTCGGCCGTGATGCCGCATTCTCTTTCCCACAGCTTTTCACCGACACAGATGATGGCGGTCAGTCCGGCATTCAGGGCGGCCTTGGCTCTCTTGTTCACCGTTTCGTCGGTTTCGCCGAAATACTCTCTTCTTTCGGAGTGGCCCACGATCACATACTGAACGCCGCAGTCCTTCAGCATATTGGCCGAAATTTCGCCGGTGTAAGCGCCCTTTTCCTCAAAGTGCACATTCTGGGCACCCAATTTGATGATGGTGCCCTTCACGATCTGAGCCATAGCGGGAATATCGACGAAAGGCACACAAACCACAACATCACAGCCCTTTTTGCCCTTGACCTGCTCGTAAACACCCTTGGCCAATTCCTTGGCTTCTGTGGGGGTCATGTTCATTTTCCAGTTGCCGGCAATGACTTTTCTTCTTTTCTTGGTACTCATTTTTTCTTCCTCTTCTACAATTATATATAGAGCGGCTCTGCCGCAGAGAACCTTTCGGAGGTGCTCCGAAAGGTTCCGGTTGTCATTTTTCAGTTCAGTTCAGTTCTTATCGTTCAGGCAGGCGATACCGGGCAGGTCCAGACCCTCTAAGAACTCTAACGAAGCGCCGCCGCCGGTGGAGATGTGCGTGATCTTGTCGGCAAAGCCAAACTGCTCGCAGGCAGCCGCCGAGTCGCCGCCGCCCACGATGGAAACGCAGTCAGAATCGGCCATAGCCTGGGCTAAAGCCACGGTACCCTTGGCGAGAACCGGGTTTTCAAACACGCCCATAGGGCCGTTCCAGACCACGGTCTTGGCGGTCTTGATCTCATTTGCGAAGAGCTCTCTGGTCTTTTCGCCGATATCCAAGCCCATCATGTCGGAAGGAATCCCGTTCGCATCCACGGTCTTGACGGCGATGGCCGCGTCGTCAATGGGGTTGGGGAAGGAAGCGGCAACCACCGTGTCTACGGGGAGAAGCAGTTTTACGCCCTTCTCCTCGGCCTTCTTCAGCATATCCTTGCAGTAGTCCAACTGCTCGCCTTCAAAAAGGGAGGTGCCGATGCCGTAACCCTTTGCGGCAAGGAATGTGTAGGCCATACCGCCGCCGATAATCAGGGTGTCAACCTTGGAAAGAAGGTTGTTGATGACCTTCAGCTTGTCGGAAACCTTGGCTCCGCCCAGAATGGCAACGAAGGGTCTCTGGGGGTTCTCCAGAGCTTTGCCCATCACGCCGATCTCTTTCTGGATCAGGTAACCGCAAACGGCGGGCAGATAGTCGGCCACGCCGGCAGTGGAAGCATGGGCACGGTGGGCGGTGCCGAAAGCATCGTTCACATAGACTTCGGCAAGGGAGGCAAGCTGTTTTGCAAATTCCGGATCGTTCTTTTCTTCTTCAGCGTGGAACCGGACATTTTCCAACAGAAGAACTTCTCCGCCCTTTAAGGCTGCAGCTTTGGCCTTGGCGTCCTCACCCACAACATCCTTGGCCATCTGAACCGGCTTGCCGAGCAGTTCGGAAATTCTTGAGGCCACGGGAGCCAAAGAGAGCTTTTTCACATCTTTTTTCGCTTTTTCCAGCGCTTCCGCAGTGGCGGCTTCCTGCTCTTCGGCGGGCAGTGCCTCGATCTTTGCTTTTTCCTTCTTGTTCAGCTTCAACTTGTCGTTGAACACATTGTGGGGCTTGCCCATATGGGAGCAGAGAATCACAGCGGCGTTGTGCTCTACCAGATACTGGATCGTGGGCATGGCACCGACGATCCGCTTGTCACTGGTGATGACCCCGTCCTTCATGGGAACATTGAAATCACAGCGCACCAAGCATTTTTTGCCGTTTACATCAATGTCTTCAATGCTTTTCTTATTGTACATAGACATCTTCACGCACCTCGTAATTCAGAAATATTTTTACGGATATCTTCCGTTCCGGGGGTATCATACCACATTTTCCTTTGTTTTACAACAGCTTTTTGTGAATTTTCCGGATAAAATTGACTTTTTTGCGCCGGGAACAAAAAATGTCCTGTGGGAGAGGACAAATAAAAGGGGCGACGATTGACAAAAGGTACATTTTGTGCTACAATCCCTTTGTTTGAGTAGACCGGAAAGGGGAATGGCTTTGGATTACAGGATTTTGCCGGGCGCTGCACTTGCGTATGTGGGTGATGCGGCCTTTGAGGTGCTGGTGCGTCGGCGGCTGATTGAGGAAGGGCAGACCCAATCGGGAAAAATGAGCCGCCTGGCTCTTTCCTATGTGAAGGCCACGGCGCAAAGCGAGGCGGCAGATCGGATTCTTCCCTTGCTTACCGAGGAGGAAAGCGATATTTTCCGCAGAGGGCGCAACGCCCATGGAATCAGCGCACCCAAAAGTGCGGGAACCGGAGAATACCGACGGGCTACCGGTTTGGAGGCTCTTTTCGGTTTTCTGTATTTAAGCGGGCAGGATGCCCGGGCGAAAGAGCTGTTTCTTGCGGCATTTCCCAAGGTTGAAACTGAAAAAACAGAAGGAGCGTGTCCGTAATGTACAGAATCGGTATTGATTTCGGCGGAACCAACATTGCAGTGGGTCTGACCGACGAAAATCTCAGGGTGCTTTTCAAATCCTCCATGCCCACCGGAATGGGCAAACGCCCGGTGGAGGACATGGTTGCCGACATGGCGACCCAATGCAGGGCTCTGGCGGAAAAAGCCGGAGTCTCCTTAAAGGAAATCGAATCCATCGGGATCGCCAGCCCCGGGGTGGTCAATGCGGAAAAGGGAATTGTGGAATACTATTGCGGAATGGATCTGCGCAATTACCCCATGGCCCACATTCTTTCCGAAAAATTGGGGGGATACCGTCCCATTTACATGGAAAACGACGCCAATGCGGCGGCATACGGCGAAGTATTGGCAGGCGCCGCCAAGGGGGCGGAGAATGCCCTGATGATCACGCTGGGCACAGGTGTCGGCGGCGGAATTGTGATCGGCGGAAAGATCTATGACGGCTTTAATTTTGCGGCGGCGGAGCTGGGGCATGTGGTCATTGAAAAGGACGGGGTACCCTGCGCCTGCGGCAGAAAGGGCTGCTGGGAAAAGTATTCTTCGGCTACGGGTCTTATCCGGATGACCAGAGAGAAAATGGAAGAATGCCAAGAGAGCCTGATGTGGCAGATTTCCCCCACCTTGGAGGAGGTCAACGGCCGGACCGCCTACACGGCGGCCAAAAAGGGCGATGAAGCGGCATTGGCCGTGGTGAAGAAGTATCAGGATTATCTGGCGGTGGGGCTTGCCAACATGGTGAATATTTTTCAGCCGGAGGTGCTGTGCATCGGAGGCGGCATCTGCGGAGAGGGAGACTATTTGCTGCAGCCTGTAAACGAGCAGGTGATGGCCG
Organism: Clostridiales bacterium; assembly: GCA_003522145.1. Taxonomy (GTDB): domain Bacteria; phylum Bacillota; class Clostridia; order Oscillospirales; family CAG-272; genus UBA11512. Next base: position 27,569 of record DPGD01000033.1, read on the forward strand.
AGCAGTATGCCAAAACGACTCCGAGAAAGACCCGCCTGGTCATTGCCGCTCTGGGCAACGATGCCGGCATTGTGGGTGCCGCCGCTTTGGGTAAGTGAGAAATTGAGAATATTGCGGAGAAGCGGAAATTTCCGGCTTCCGCCAAAAATACTTCGGACCTTCCCTGAAGACTGCAGGGCAGGCACATTCAGAAGAGAAAAGGGGTTCCATGAACAGACCGTATCCTGCCTTTGTAGTTTCCAAAAAAGGCGAAAAGTTTCTTTCCGGCGGACACATTTGGGTTTATGAAAACGAATTGCTGAATGCGCCCGCCTGTGCCGACGGGGAGATCGCCGATGTGTATTCCGAAAAGGGACGGTACTTGGGAAGCGGGTTTTACAACCGACACAGCAAAATCCGGATACGGATTTTATCCAAGAATGCCAACGACCGTTTTGAGGACGGAAGGTTCTTTCTGCGCCGGATCTCCTATGCCTTAGAATACCGTCGCACCGTGATGCCGGGAGAGGATTTCCGCTGTTGCCGCCTGATTTTCGGGGAGGCGGACGGTCTGCCGGGGCTGACGGTGGACCGCTACGGGGACATTCTGGTGGCCCAATGCCTTTCCTTGGGCATGGACCGAAGAAAAGAACGGATCTACAACGGCATCGTTTCCAAACTGCGGGAAATGGGCGAAAAGGTTCTTGCCCTGTACGAACGGAACGATGTGGCCATACGGCGTTTGGAAGGGATGGAGGAATACACCGAATTTTTTCCGGGCGAGGGCCTTGCAACCGACCTTTCCGGAAAAACGAAAATCGTGGAGAATGGCATTTCCTATGAGGTCGATTATATAGGCGGACAGAAAACCGGATTTTTTCTGGATCAGAAGTACAACCGCCGGGCGGTGGGGCGGATTGCCAAGGATAAAACGGTGCTGGACTGCTTTACGCATACCGGCTCCTTTGCGCTGAATGCCGCCAAGGGCGGGGCAAAGAGGGTGACGGCTGTGGATATTTCTTCTGCCGCCATCGAACTGGCAAAGAAAAACGCTCTTGAAAACGATCTGACCAATCTGGACTTTCTGGTAGCCGATGTGTTCGACCTGCTGACGGATCTGCAGAAAAGCGGGAAAAGCCCCTATGATTTCATCATTCTGGACCCGCCCGCCTTCACAAAATCGGGCACAACCGTGAAGAACGCCTACAGAGGCTATAAGGAGATCAATCTGAAGGCTATGCAGCTGCTCCCAAGAGGCGGGTATTTGGCCACCTGCTCCTGCTCCCACTTTATGCCGGCACCCTTGTTTGAGCAGATGCTGGATGAGGCCTCTGCGGATGCCGGCGTGCAGCTTCGGCAGATCGAAATGCGGCAGCAAGCCCCGGACCATCCGATCCTGCGGAAGGTGCCCGAAACCGACTATCTGAAATTCTATCTGTTTCAGGTGGTGTGAATTTCCGGCAATAAAATTTGATTCCAATTTAAAAAATCCGCTAAACTTCGTTGTAAATACACAAAAAATTCACAATGGTATGTTACGATACGATAGAAAGAGGAGAGTTGTCGGCAGGGTAGCGATCCTCCAAAAAAATCAGAGGAGAGAAATTTATGAAAAAGAGTCGTTTTGTGGCGTTTGCGGCGTTGCTGATGGCGTTGCTGCTGCTGGTTTGCTCCTGCGGAAACAGCGCTTCGACCACGCCCAAGGCATCAGGCACTCAGTCGGGCAGCTCGGAAACCGAAACGGTGCGCACCGATTTTGAGAGCAATGAGGAGCATTTGTCGTATGTCCTGAACCGGGGGAATATATCCGGCGGTCTGGGCGGAGTTTATGATGCGGTTCTGGCCGCTTTGAAGGGCACGGGTTCTGCGACGGCCGAGAAGGTACACGGAAAAGGCCAGAGCACGCTGGAGATCAGCGAGGAGCTTCTGGCGCTGCTTGCCGCAAGCATGGAGCTGGAGGCAGACGAGCTGAAGAGCCTCGGTTCTCTGACCGGCAAGACGGAAATCAGCATGGATGCCGGCAAGATTCAGACTTCCATCGGATTGCTTTTGGGCGATCAGGAGTTTACCACCGTGGATGTGATCATCGATCAGTCTGCCGGAAAGATTTACTACCATTGTCCCACGCTGAGTGAGGAGTATGCAGAGGTTTCTTTGGGCGATATGGTATCCGTTGGGGAGGGAACAGACTTTTCCCAGATGATCGGCCTTCTTTTCGCCGGTCAGGCAGCACAGCTTCCTCTGCCCGAGGGCGAGATTCTTGACAAGCTGGTTGCAAAGTATGTGGAGCTACTGACGGCGGAACTGAAGAATGTGGAAAAGATCGAGGAGACCTTAACTGCCGGCGGCGTTTCTCAGGAAGTGTACAAGTTCACTGTTCGGGTGGATAAATCGCTGGCTATGAGCGGGGTAAAGAGTGCTCTGACTGCTGCAAAGCAGGACGAGGACATCCGGAAGATCATTACAGACCTGTGCGATTCCGAATACATCAAGAGCCAGAGCGACTTGACTTCTGAAGAGGTCTACCAGGGTTTTGTCCAAAAGATCGATGAGCTTCTAAAGGACCTTGAGGACGAAGGCGAGGATGAAACCGATGGCATCAGTTTCCCGCTGGAGTTCTATGTGGACAAGGAAAACAATCTGGTGGGCGTGAATATGTACGGCGTTTTGACAACGGCGACCGGTAGCGAAGAATCGACCGTGACGACCACGAGCGAGGTCGTTGAAGTGCTGAGGTTCTTCCAGGTGACCGACGGAAATAAGCAGGGCTTTGTTCTCTCGTTGAATCTGGCGCCCTTTTCTTCTTCGCAAGCTCTTCCGAAGGTGATCCTTGAAGGAGGCTTTGAGGAAACCGACCAGGGCGTGAACGGCGAAGTGGCCCTCAAGATGAGCATGGCACAGGGCGGCACCACTTTGTCCGTAACCATCGGAAAGCTGACCGTGTCCGATCTGGTCATCACCGAAGAGACGCAGAGCGGGTCCCTGACCTTTGCTCTTGACAGCGGACTCAGCCAGATGATTCCCATGGGCGGTGAAGGCGAAGGCGCTTCCGTATTGCAGATGCTTTTGGGCACTCAGATCCGGTATACCTTCCGCAGCGGCGCAAAGGAAGCTTCCAGCACGCTTGAGATCACTTCGGGCGGCAAGAAGCTGATTTCCCTGAACAGCTCCCTGACGGTGGACGATCAGGCTGCCGTGACGGTACCCTCCGAGGCGGTGACGATGGAGGAATATATGGCGTCGGTGAATCCGCAGAAATTTGTAGAGCGGGCAAAGGAATTGGGCTTAAACGAAAAGGTTCTTGAAGCGATCTGGAATCTGATTTCCGGAGGGAGAAGAAACGAGCCTCAGTGCCCCACCTTGAGTGGAACCTGGGTGGAGGAAACGGAGGGTCTGATGGCTCTCCTGTTTGAAGAAGACGGCACGGGTGTTTTTCGGACCGGCGATCAATCGGAAGAGTTCTTCTATTTCATCGGGGCTTTGGATGATACAGTAGAAGGAGGAATCGCTCTGAAGTCGGCCGTTGTGCCTGTTTACTACAGTTTCACTCTGGAAGGAGAAACCTTGAAGCTGGTCGATGAGAATGGCAAATCCTTGACCTTCTTTATGCCGGAAAGGGTCAGTACCAGAATTGAATGACCGGATCTGCACTCTCGGATGAACCGGAAAAATTACTCATAAAAATGCCCCTTTCCCGGAAAAATGCCGGGAAGGGGCGTTTCCGTTTGCAGAGCAGAGGGAAGAAAGACAAGCAGAAGGGCTATGCGAAATGCTCCAAGGAGCATTGGCATAGCCCTGTTTTTTGAATCAGAAATCCGCCTGACCGGCCGTGCGGGGGAAGCATTCCACATCCCGGATGTTGGACATACCGGTGACATACATGATCAGCCGCTCAAAGCCCAGTCCGAAGCCGGCGTGCTTGGTGCCGCCGTATCTGCGCAGATCCAGATACCAGCTGTAGTCCTCTTCCCGGAGACCGAATTTCCGGATCTGCTCCAAGAGCATATCCATGTTCTCTTCTCTCTGACTTCCGCCGATCAGTTCGCCCACACCCGGTACCAGCAGGTCGGCGGCGGCAACGGTCTTGCCGTCGGGATTGACCTTCATATAGAAGGCCTTGATGTCTCTGGGCCAGTCGGTGACGAAGACCGGCCTTCCGAAGTGCTTTTCGGTCAGATACCGCTCGTGCTCGGTTTGCAGGTCGGAGCCCCAGTAGACCGGGTATTCAAACTTCTCGCCGCAGTTCTGAAGAATTTCAATAGCATCGGTGTAACTTACTCTTGCAAAATCGCTGGTTGCCACATGATTCAGCCGGGCGAGCAGTTCCCGATCAATGAATTTGTTGAAGAATTCCAGTTCGTCTTTGCATTTGACCAGCAGGTCGCTGATTACGCTTTTCAGCATAGCCTCGGCTAAATCCATATCGTCAGACAGGTCCGCAAAGGCGATTTCCGGCTCCACCATCCAGAATTCGGCGGCATGCCGGGGGGTGTTGGAGTTTTCGGCACGGAAGGTGGGTCCGAAGGTGTAAACCTTGGCATAGGCCATGGCAAAGGTTTCCACATTCAGCTGTCCCGAAACGGTCAGGTTGGTGGGCTTTCCGAAAAAGTCTTTGGAAAAGTCCACAGAGCCGTCTTCCTTCAAAGGCGGATTTTTGGGGTCCAGGGTGGTCACCCGGAACATTTCGCCGGCACCCTCGCAGTCGGAGCCGGTGATGAGAGGGGTATGAACATAGACGAAGCCCCGTTCGTTGAAAAATTTGTGCAGGGCGAAGGCCGCTTCGGAACGGACTCTGAACACAGCGTTGAAGGTGTTGGAGCGAGGACGGAGATGGGCAATGGTGCGCAGGAATTCAAAGGAGTGGCGCTTGTTCTGCAGGGGATAATCGGGGGTGGAGGCGCCCTCCACTTCGATCTGCTCCGCCTTCAGCTCAAAGGGCTGTTTGGCTTCGGGCGTCAGCACAAGCGTTCCGGTGGCCACAAAGGAGGCACCCAGATTCTGCCCGGTGATCTCCTTGTAATTCGGAAGCTTTTCGGCCTCCAGAACGACCTGGAGATTCTGAAAATTGGAGCCGTCGTTCAGCTCTAAGAATCCGAAGGCGTTGCTGGCACGCAGATTCCGGCACCAGCCTGCCACGGTGATCGTCTTGCCGTCAAACTGTTGAGGAGCGGTGAACAGCTCCTTGATGGTAGTTCTTTTCATATCGGGATGTCCTTTCGTTTATAGGTCCTGTCTTGCAACAGACACTAAAGACTCAATCATGGTTTGCGGGCATCTTAAAAATTTCCGGCACATCCGGTAACGGCGGTAAGGCCGCAGAGCTTTGCTGCAAAGTCCTGAAAAACAAAAAGTGTTCCGGCATTTTTTTACTTTGAGCGTCGGCAAAATTGCTCGCGCCGAGTATGCTTTGAATTTTAAAAGGTACCCTCTTGTCCTGACTATAGATTATAGACGATTTTCAATGAAATTTCAAGGGGCTTTTCTCTATTTTGCCCGGCTTTTTTCAGAAAAATATCGCTTTCGTCGGGAAAGGGAACAAACAGCTCGGGCGTATCTTCCCCTTTTCGATGAAAGAGCGCTTCCGGGCAGTTTTCGGATCCTCCTGTGAAAAGCTGCTCCAGAAAGGTTTGAAAGTCGTAGGTCCCAAAAAAAGAAGCAATCGAATAGATCAGCACGAAAAGCAGGCAAAGAAGGGCAAAAAGGCGGACAATGCGGCGGTAAATACAGAAAAAGCGGTCCATTTGAAGGCTCCTTCGGCGGCGATTTCCATATATATTTATGCGGCAGGGGGAAATTTCAGTCAGATCCCTTGACAAAAAGGAAAAAAAGGTGTATACTGCACTCACCGCAAGAAATCAGGGGTGCTACGGAGTTTTTCCGAGGCTGAGACGGCGTTTCGCCGAACCCTTAACCTGAACACGGATAATACCGGCGTAGGGAGATTTGCAGCATGGGGAAGAATATGCCGCAGGTCGATATGCCTGCGGAATTTTCATTTTTTAAGGAGTGTTTATGATAACACAAAGAAAGCAATCGAAAATCTATGTCCTTGCAGAATGTGCCATTTTGGTGGCGCTGGGAACGGTCCTGAGCCTTCTGAAGCTGGTGGATCTGCCCTACGGCGGCTCGGTAACGGTGGCCTCCATGCTGCCTTTGCTGATTATTTCCTACCGTCACGGTATGGTTTGGGGCTTAGGCTGCGGTCTGGTATACGGCGCCATACAGCAGCTGCTCGGTCTGAATACGCTGAATTATTTTTCGACCTTCGGTTCCATTTTGGCTGTGATCCTTTTGGACTATGTTGTGGCGTTTGCCGTTGTGGGTCTGGGCGGAATGTTCCGGAAGGCCGTCAGGAATGAGTCAGTGGCGCTGGCAGGGGGCGCTTTGGTCACAGGACTGTTGCGCTATTTGTGCCATGTGATTTCGGGAGCTACGGTCTGGGCCGGAATTTCCATTCCCACCAAGGCCGCCATCGGATACTCTTTGATCTATAACGCCACCTACATGATCCCCGAAACGCTGGTGCTGATGCTGGTCGCCTTCTATTTGGGGCAGTGCGTGGATCTGACCCAGCCGATACCCCGCCGGATCGTCCGCACCGGCTCGGCAATCGGAAGTGTTCTTCGCCTCGGCGCCTTAGGCGTGCTTTTTGCCGGACTGATTTTCGATATTGCAAAGGTCTTTTCGGTGTTGCAGGATCCCGAAAGCGGGGAATTCAACATTACCGGGCTGACCGAAGCAGGGAGCAAATTCTATATCACGCTGATCGTGGTCAGTGCCGTATGCATCGTGTTTTCTCTGGTGGTCACGATCCTTTCAAGGAAGATCGAGCGCACCGAGAAGACCGACGCATAAGGGTATTGCTCCCCAACAGAAAAAACGGAAAGAAAAAAGGCTGTCACAGAATTTGCGACAGCCTTTCCTGCAAAAGAGGTGAGGATGATGGCGGTTTGTCATTTGGTGGGGGCAGGGGACTTTGCCCCTTTGCAGTTTGACCCACAGGAAGAGGACCTGGTGATTGCCTGCGACGGCGGCCTGAACCGACTGGAGGAATTGGGCAGAAAGCCCCAGGTGATCGTGGGGGATTTTGATTCCTACAAGGGAACCGTTCCCGCAGGGGAGGGGGTTCTGCGCCTTCCGGCGGAAAAGGACGATACTGATATGCTTTTTGCTGCAAAGCTGGGTCTGGAGCGGGGCTACAAACAGTTCTTTCTCCACGGGTCCCTGGGAGGCAGACGCTTTTCCCACACTTTGGCCAATATCGGGGTGCTCGCCTTTCTCCTTGAAAAAGGAGCAAAGGGACAGTTGGTGGGGGAAGACTGCAGAGTGACTCTTTGGGGACGGGGAAAAAGGAGTTTTTCTTCTCTCCAAAAGGGGCTTCTGTCTCTTTTTGCCTATGGGGGAGCCTGCGACATTGTGCTGTCGGGCTTGAAATATGAATTTGAGGGGACGCTGACGCCCTCCTTCCCGCTGGGCGTCAGCAACGAATTCATCGGAAAGAATGCTTGGGTGGAGGTAAAAAACGGACTGCTGCTGGCCGTTTTTGAAAAATCCGAGGGCTTCACGGAAATATATTGAAGCACCTCTTTATTTTTTACAAAATGTGTGGTATACTGAAAAAAACCGATTTTCTCCGAAAGGATTTTTCAACCGATGAAAAAAACAATTTCTTTCCTGCTGTGCCTTGTTTTCTGCCTGGGCATTTTTTCCTCCTGCGGCGGAGCCAAAACCACGGTGATGGTTGCTCCCGAATCTTCCCCAAGCGACACCGATTCTGTAGTCACCTTTAATCCTCCTTCCGTTCCCGTCAGTACCCCTGTCCAAACCGGGTCTACCGTTCCGACGCCCCCGGCTTCTCCCACCGAGCCGACGACCGAACCGTCTGAAACCTCTGAAACGACCACGGTTCCCCCTACAGACATTCCCCGTCCGGAGGACGGCTGGCTCCTGCACGAAACCGCAGATGCCGGCATGGAGTATCAGAACGCTCTGACCTTTTTGGGAGACTCCACCACCTACGGAATGCTCCCCTACGAAGCACTGCCCGGCGGCAAGGAGAACAAACAGGTCTGGAAAGGGGCGGTGGGCAATACCATTACCTTCCTGTATGTAGAGACCGTGAAGATCCTTTATCCCGAAACCGGAGAGGAACTGACCATCAAAGAGGCGGCAAGGAAGGCTCAGCCCGAATATCTGGTGATCACTCTGGGGGTGACCGGGGGCGTATCACAGAATCTGTCGGAAGAGGATTTCAAGCGGCTTTACCGCACGGTGGTGGATGGAATTCTGGAGGTCTCCCCCGATACCAAGATCATTCTTCAGTCGATCCTTCCGGTGACCAAGGTGAATCAGTACGAAAAAACGATTACCAATGACAAGATCATCCCCTTCAACGGCTGGGTGGCAGATCTGGCCAAGGAATACTATACCGCCGAAAAGAATGTGTATTATGCAGACACCTTTTCCGCCCTTGTGGACGAGGAAGGATATATGTGCGCCGAATACGGCAGCGGTGACGGCCTGCATCCCTGTCTTGCCGGCTATCAGGCCATTCTCCGGTATTTGCGCACCCATGCGCTGACCCTGCAGTGACCTTTTTGAAAATCAAGAGGAGGTGTAAAAAAGCTCGGTACGAGTTTTTTACACCTCCGTCCATATTGGTCTTGACGGCGTTCAGCCGTCCTTTTGCCGCACAATCCACCTGAATTTCTACAAAATGAAGAGCAAAACCGACCGCAATCGCATCCAAAAGGCCGGAATTCCCGGCATTTTTAAAGGGGCTGTAAAAACTCGCTTGTTTTACAGCCCCTTTTTGTGCGGAAATCGGTCAGAGAACCAAAGACTTCTGACCGGCAAAAGGACCGAGTGCGCTCACAGCAGCCGATCCTTGTATACCGATTGCCAGTTGACCTTGAGGATCTTGATGGCATCCGGCTTCTCGCTTTCCTTGACCTGGTAGATGTAGCCCTTGGCGATCAGATTGCGCAGAGCCTTGACCACCGCTTCTTTTTCTGCCTTGTTGGTTTTGGCGACAGCCTCTACCGTCTGCCAGAAGGTGGCCCGTACTTTTTTGTTCTTGTTCTTCTCAAAAAGAGCCTTCAGACTTTTTAAGATCATCCGTTCATACCGGTTGTCGGTCTGGGTGGTCGAGCTCTTTTCTTCGGGAAGAAGTCTGCAATAGGTGGCGCAACCGACAAGCTGTGCGGAACAGGCGTTGCGCACGGCATAGACGCCCACTTCCTTGCGGCATTTGGTGGCGAGAAAGCTGGCGGCAGAAGAGAAATGTCCGTCCCCGGTGAACAGAATGTAGGCGTCGATGTCCTTGTTTTCCGGCTTGATGGCGCTTTGGTAGATGTGGTCGAGCATGATAAAATCCGTAAAATCCTTTTCGAAAACGGCAGAGGAATTCTGCGTTTCGATAATGGTGTTGGAAACCTGCCGGATGTTGAAGATTTCAGCCCGCAGAGAGGGATTGGAAAAATCCCCGAAAAAGGCGATGTCCACAATGTCGTACCGGTCAGACAGTTCATCCCGAAAGCCCTTGATGTCCGGGCGGATATGGTACAGTTTGTCTAAGGAAATGTACCAGTGCTCAAAGTCCACGAAGGCAACCGCTCTTTTTTTCTGACCCAGCTTGCTGCCTTCCTGCTTTGAGAAAAGCACCTTGAAAAAATTCATCTTTTTTTCCTCCTTTCTTTCTGTATTTTCTTTTTTGGGACCTCTGAAAATCCAAAGTGTATCCGGCGGCAAGAATGCTTAGTGCCGGCTGTGCGGGGAATGTTTAAAGGTGCCCTTATAGAATTTATTTCTTCCCCCCATGAAAGCGACAAAGTGCAGAGAGGGGGCAGAAGTCACATTGGGGGGTGCGGGCAGAGCAGATGTCCCTGCCGAAAAGCACCATACGATGGCAAAAATCCGATTGCTTATCGGGAGAAATCAGTGCCTTCAGTGCAAACTCCACCTTTTCGGGGCGCTTTTCGTTTTCGGGCGTCAGACCCAACCGCTCTGAAATGCGGATGCAGTGCGTATCAGCCACGATGGCGGGAAGCCCGTAAATATCGCCCAACAAAAGATTGGCGATTTTCCGGCCTACGCCCGGAAAGGTCAGGAGGGTATCCATATCCATGGGGAGCACGCCGCCGAAATCCTCGGCGAGCATTCTGCATTCCTCTTTGATCTGGGCGGCTTTGGTATGGTAGAGTCCGCAGGGGCGGACCAGACTTTCAATTTCCGTAAGCTCTCCCTTTGCCAGTGCTTCACAGGTCGGAAAGCGGGCAAAAAGCTCTTTGCAGACGATATTAACCCGGTAATCGGTGCACTGGGCCGAGAGCCTGCCCATCACCAACAGCTTCCAAGGCTCTCCCTCATAGTGCAGGGCGCACAGAGCTGTGGGATACCGCTCTTCCAAAAGCTCCACGATCCGGGCGGCTTTTTCCTTGTGGGTCATGGTTCATTGTCTCCGAAGTCAAAATGAAATTCCTCTTTCAGCGCCCGGTAAATGGCGTGCAGAGGCAGGCCGACCACCGAATGGTAGTCGCCCTCAATGCCCGAAACGAAAAGACTGGCCTTTCCCTGAATGCCGTAAGCACCTGCCTTGTCCATCGGTTCGCCCGAAGCAATGTAGCGGTCGATTTCCTCCTCGCTCAAAGGAGCGAACTGCACCTTGGTGGAAACACTTTCGCTGTAGGCTTTGCCCTTTCCGAGAATGGTGAAGCCCGAAAAAACGGTGTGAGTGCATCCTGAAAGGAGTCGAAGCATTCTTTTGGCATCCCTTGGATCCTTGGGCTTTCCTAAAATCTGACCTTGGGCAAAAACCAGAGTGTCCACGCCCAGAACAAGGTCGAAGGGATGCTCCACCGCCACCGCTTCGGCCTTCTTGGCGGACAGGAAACGCACCGTTTCCTCCGGTGAGAGAGGATGTACAGGAGTCTCGTCAATATCCTTCTGGTGTATTTCAAAGGGAACCCCCAGAAGCTCCATAAGCTCTTTGCGTCTGGGGGATTTGGAAGCAAGAATCAGCATTTTATTCTCCGTGTTTACTTCCGGCAGGTCCGCCCGGAAGATTTTCAAAAAGGACAAACTGTTTGATAGCCTTCAGGGCTTTTCCTTCAGGGTGCTGCCCCACCTCGCCCAGAGCAAAGAAGACGGAACCGTCATAGAGCCGCAGGCGCTGGCCGTCGGGTAAGGCTTGTTCCCGAAGGCCCAGTTTTGAAAGATAGATGGGGCACCCGGAGGAGCAGAGCCGCCGGTAAAAGGGCGGTAAAGTCACGGCAGGCAGATCGGAAAAGAGACTCTCCACCGGTAAAAGAAGGGAGGAGCGTTCTTCGGAGTTCAGTTCTTCCAGTTCCTGCAGGGTGTGGGCCTTTTCCAAAAAGAAATGTCCGCTTTGGGTGCGGATCAATCCCGCCATGGAGCCTCCGCAGGAAAGGGCCTTCCCGATGTCGGTGCAGAGCGACCGGATGTAGGTACCCTTGGAGCAGAGGATCGATAGACCGTAAAGCCCTTTTTCTTCGTCCACAGCTTGGGGAATCAGCGATCTGACCGTGATGGGGCGGGGAGCCCGCTCCACTTCGATGTTCCTTCTTGCCAGATCGCAGAGCTTCTGTCCGTTTACTTTCAGAGCGCTGTACATGGGCGGAATCTGGGTCTGTTCTCCAACAAAGGAGGAGCATACGGCAAAAACCTGCTCCTTGGAGGGGAGATGCTCCTTCTTTTCAAGAACCCTTCCGGTGGTGTCTCCGGTATCGGTCACAACGCCCAACTGCAGAAGAGCCTTATAGCCCTTCCAATCGGAAAGGAGGTATTCGCTTGCCTTCACGGCTCTGCCCAAGAGAATGGGAAGTACTCCGGTGGCCATTGGGTCCAATGTGCCGGTGTGCCCCACCTGCTTGGTGGAAAAGAGCCGACGGATTTTGTTCACCGCATCGTGGGAGGTCATGCCGGCGGATTTGTTTAAGATCAGTACACCGGAGGGGGCGTTCAGTTCCATAATTCCTCTGTTTTAGCAACAACCTTCCCCAAAGCCTCTTCCGGGCTGAGGGCATACACCGTTCCTCCGGAGGCCCGCAGGTGTCCGCCGCCTTCAAAACATCCGCAGAGAACGGAGCAGTCGAAAAAGGATTTGCTTCTGGTGGACAGTTTGAACTTTTCGGGATCCTCCCGGCTTTGCTTCAGAACGGCTGTCAGCTCCACGCCCTCGATTTCTCGGAGAGCGGAGGACAGTTCCGCAAGATTTTCCTCCGAAAAGCCGCCCTGTTCCTGCATTTCTGCGGTGAAGCAAAGGAAGGCCGCCTGTCCTTCGTGCAGAAAGAGGGTGTGCTCCACCCCTACGGCGGTGGCCTGCACGGTTTTCAACTCCTTGCTTTCAAAAAGCCGACTGTTCAGAAAAGCGGCATCAATACCGGCTTTGTACAGCTCTGCGGCGATTTCCAGGGTGCGGCAGGTGGTATTGGAATAGCGAAAGCAGCCGGTGTCGGAGACAATGGCCACATAGAGAGCGGCAGCAATGTCCTTGTTGAGGGTTTCGGTCATTCCGGCAAGCTCATAAATGATCTCTCCGGCGGCAGCGGCGGTTTCATCGGTATAGTTGAAGCGGGCAAAGTCCTCTCCGGTCCGGTGGTGGTCCAGCTTCAGCAGAATCTTCCCCTCCAGAAGGGGCTTGAAGGCACCCAAAAGAGAGCTTTCCGCCACATCCACAGCCACAAAGGTTTTCTGCCCCTCCGGCATTTTTTCTGTTCCGGCGCCCGGAACGAAGCGCAGGTAGGAGGGGAGCTCGTCTGTAGACAGAATGGCGGCTTTTTTTCCGAGAGCCGAAAGAATCAGACGCAGTCCTTCTGCGGAACCGATGGCATCCCCGTCGGGGCGGCGGTGGATGAGAATACCGTAGTTGTCGTAATGCAAAAGAAGCCGTGCAGCTTCAAAAAGCGAAATGTTGTTCATTCTGCTTCTCCGTTTGTTTCGTTTCCTTCCTCCGGAAGAGGCTCCGAAAGCTCAGCGGAAACCTGCTTCAAAAGTGCGGAAATATGCGCTCCGTTTTCGGCAGAACGGTCTTTTACAAAGGTGAATTCGGGGGTCTGACGCAGGTTCAGCCGGTGCGCAATCTGGGAGCGGATGAATCCGTGGGCGCTTTTCAGACCCTCTTTTACCTCTTTTTCATCGCACTTGCCTAAGGTAGAATAGAACACCTTGGCAAATTTCAGGTCTGCCGAAACATCCACTGCCGTCACGCTGACAAAGGCCCGCTGAATTCTGGGGTCCTTGACCTCCCGCAGGATCTCGCAAAGCTCTCTCTGTACCTCTTCATTGATCCGATTCTTTCTGTAGTTTGCCATGGCCACCCTTTCTTCGGTCAAATTTGTTTTCGGGATTTTCAGCCCTTTTGCACATTATAACACAGAATCGGCGAAAATAAAAGAAAAAAATGAAAATCTCCGGAAAAAGTTGAAATATTCACAAAAATGCTTTATAATGAAAAAAGAAAATAATGAAGGAAGGAAAAACCGAATGATCCGGCTTATACACACCTCCGATCTGCATTTGGACAGCGAGTTTTCCTGCAACGATCCCAAACTGACCTCTCTGCGCAAAAAAGAACAGCGTGCTCTTTTTGCCAATCTGATGATGTATGTCCGGGATCAGAAAGCGGATGTATTGCTGATTTCCGGCGATTTGTTCGATAAAAAACAGCCTGAAAAGGAAACCGCCGAGGTGGTCCTGCGGGAATTCAGGAACACACCGGAAACCGAAATTTTCATAGCGGCGGGCAGAAGCGATTGCTGTCGCCCCGGGTCCTTCCTCTACGAAACGGAATTTCCGCCGAATGTGCATGTGTTTCGGGAAGAGGCTCTGTCCTCTTTTTCCGTGGACCGGTTGCATCTGACGGTGTACGGGTATTCCTTCTGTCATCGGAATCTGACCAAAAATCCTTTTGCGGTGATGCCTCCGGTGGACAAAAGCCGATTCAACCTGCTTTGCGGCACAGGAAGTCTTTCTTTGGCTCCCGATTGCTGTCCCATCACCGCCGAGGAGCTTGCCCACAGCGGGGTGGACTATGCGGCACTGGGCGGCAGTCACGAAGCCGGAGAACTGTGCCGGATCCAAGAAACCTACTATGCGTATTCGGGAAGTCCCGAGGGGTTGGTTTTTGAGGACAAAGGGCCCAAGAGCATCCGCATTGCGGCCATGGAAAAGACAGAAGGCGGTCTGCTGTTCCAAAGCAAGACCGTTCGCTTCGGGAGAAGACAGTTCGATGCGGTGGAGCTTTCGGCAGAGGGCCTTACCGATGCCGCTCCGCTGGCGGCCGAGCTGTCCGAGTATATCAAAAAGGAGGGCTACGGGCTGAACACTCTGTTGAAGGTCACGGTCAGCGGAAGGGTTCCCGGTTCTTTTCGCCTTCCCAAGCAGCTGTTTTCCCGGTTGGAAGAACGGTTGGGGTGTCTTGTAATCGAGGATCAAACAATCCTGGTTCCCGGAAAAGAGGAAAAAGCCGACGATTTCAGGTCGGTTTTTGCGGAGAAGGTCTGCAATAAAATAAAGGACGAGGAGCTGCGCTCCCAGGTGCTGAAGTGCGGTTTTGCGGCGCTGGAGGATCAAAGGGTATGAAGTACAGATTTCTTTTATTCGATGCAGATAACACCTTGTTGGATTTCACAGCCTGCGAAGCCAAGGCGTTTGCGGAAGCCCTGAAGCTGTGCGGAATCCCGCAAAAGCCCGGAATGACCGAGGTGTACAGCGCCTACAATGACCGATGCTGGAAGGAGCTGGAGCGGGGGGAGCTGACCAAGCCTCAGCTGGTGGTCAAACGCTATGCGCTGTTTCTGGAGCACTACGGCATCGACAAAGACCCGCAAACGGTCAACGAAACCTATGCGGACTGCTTATCGAAGACGGCCATTGAACTGCCGGGTGCCGAAGACCTGCTGAAAAGGCTTTACGGAAAGGCGAAGATCTACATCATTACCAACGGTCTGACAAAGGTTCAGAAGGGTCGTTTTGCAAGAACCGGGATGACCGAGTATATTGAAGAGATCTTCATTTCCGAGCAAATGGGCTGCAAAAAGCCGGATGCGTTGTTTTTCAGTCTGGTGGCGGAAAGGATTCCCGGCTTTTGCCAAGAGCAGGCGATCGTCATCGGAGATTCGCTGACCAGCGACATCCGGGGCGCCAACAACGGGGGACTGGATTGTATCTGGTACAATCCCAAGGGCGAAAAAAAGCCGGAAGACCTTAAAATCACTCTGGATGCCAGAAATTTTGAGGAGATCTACAGCTTTTTGACGAAAGGGTGCCTCTGAAAATTCCCCACAGGTCCCAAAACAGCCGCGGACACAACCGGACGCATTTTGAATATCGAGGTACCCAAAAGACGGAAAGGAAACTCTAGGATGATCATAGAAAAAATCAGTATCGGAAAATTCGGAAAATTTGAGAACAAAACTCTTGTTTTCTCGGAAGGAATCAATCTGATCGAGGGAGAAAACGAATCGGGAAAGAGCACGGTTTTCGCCTTCCTGCGGTTTATGTTCTATGGACTTTCGGAAAGTCCGTCGGCAGACGGTTTAAGCGACCGGCAGAAATATACCGGAATGTGGGAGGGAAAGGCCTTCGGAACCCTGGAGTTTTCCTGTTCCAAGGGCAGATTCCGGATCGAACGGAAGCTGGGTATGGGCGGAAAGGGAGCGCCCAAGGAGGAAGTGGCGATCATTGACCTTCAACTGTCCACGCCCATCAAGGGAACCGATCCGGCGGCTCTGTTCTTAGGGGTTCCGGAGGAGGTTTTTCTGCGCTCCTGCTTTTTGGATCAGCTTTGCTGTCAGCCGATTGGCAGTGAGCATCTGGGCAGGGCGGTGGAGAATATGCTCTCCTCCTCCGATGAATCGGTGAACGCCTTGAACAGCGCCGGGAAGCTGCAAAAGGAACTGGAATTGCTGGAGGGAGAGGACGGACAGATTGCCGAAAAGAACGCTCTTCTTTCCGATCTGCGCCTGCGCATGGCAAAGACCAGGGAGCAGGAAGAGGAATACAAGCGTCTTTTGCAGAACCTGAAGGAAAACAGAAAAAAGATCGAAAACAATCGGAAGGATCTGGCGGAATGCCAAAGAGAAGTGGGCTATACCGACGCTCTGCGCCGGGTGGCTCTGCTGAAAAGAGCCGGAAAGGCGGCGGAGGAACTGCAGGCCGCCCAGGGGGAACTGGAAAATCTGCAGAAGGAATTCGGTTGCCGGAGCTTTTACCCTACCAAAGCCTATGTGAAGGAGTTGGCTTCCTATGCCATGGACGGTCAGATGCTTCTGACCGGGATTTCAGAAGGGGAAGAGCGGATAAAGGCCTTACAAAGCGAAGTGGAAGCGCTTCCGGTGTTCTCCGGAGGACAGGAGGAACTGCTTTCGTCCATTTCCGCTTTGGAAAAAAGGAGGGACGGCCTGAAGATCAAACGGCTGGCCGTTTTGGGTCTGGCGGGAATCGGTGCCATACTGACGGTCATCTTCCTGACAACGAAGCTCTTCTTGGGGGCCGGAATCAGCGGAGCGGTGGCATTGATTTGTGCCGCGGTCAGCGAGGTTCTGCGCCGCAGGATGCGCAGTGCGGAAGAGGAAACGGATAAAATATATGAGAGCGTGGGGGCGAAGAACCGGGCCGAGGTGACCTCCTCGGTTGCCCGGAATGCGGCGAAAGCGGCGAAGCGGGAGACGCTTCTCGGAAGCCTGGAGGAGACCGCCGCAAAGCTGAAGAAGGATCGGGTATCTCTTGAAAAAATTCTCGGAAAGGCCAATGCCTCCGCCGGACTGTGGGGAAGGGCAGTAAAGACCGGAGAGGATTTGCGCCGGCTGGCACTGGAGGCCGAAGAGGCATTGGAACGGCGCAAAACGGCGGAAGAAAAGGAAAGACAGGCGAAAACGCAGCTTTCCGCCCTGGAAACGCCGGGCTCTCCGGAGGAATTGAAGCGCCTTTTTAAAACGGTGAAGGAGAACAAGGACCTGCGGGAATTGACCCCGGCGGAATACAAAGACCGGACGGTAAAAATCAAATTCTACACGCAGACCGTGGAGGCACTTGGAAAACGGGTGGAGACCCAGGAACGGCGGGTCAACGAGCTGGAAAAGGAAATGGAGGACTACGGAGAGTTAGCCGAAGAGGAAAAAAAGACCGAAGCGGAATGGAACCGACTGTGCAGACGCCAAAAGGTGCTGACGGTTGCAAGGGATACGATTTTAGAAACCATGTCCTATATGAAGGAGCAGATCCTGCCCGGGGTGCTTTCGGAGGCAGAAAAATTTCTGAAAACTGCAACCTCCGGAAAATACGGGAAGCTCTCTGCAGGAGAGAATTTTCGGTTGAGCGTGGCGGACGATGAAGGACGGATCTATCCGATCACAGCCCTGTCCTGCGGTACGGCGGAGCTGTGTTACATTGCTCTGCGCTTCGGAATGACCACCGGTCTGTTCGGAGGGCAGCCCATGCCGTTCGTGTTCGACGAGAGTTTTGCCCATTTGGATGACCTGCATCTGGCGGCGGCCTTTCTGGCGCTGAAGGAGCGGGCGGAGGAAAAGAAAGACCAGATTTTTCTTGCAACCTGCCGGAAGCGGGACGCCTCGTTGCTTCTGAAAATCGTGCAGGCAAAGGAAATCCGTTTGTGAGTTTCGAAACGGCCGGGGCTTTGCGGACGGAAAAGGGGCCGGAAAGCCACTGCGGGGCGTGCCTTCATGCGTTGCCGCACCTTCTGCGGTTGGGTCTGACGGTGTGGCGTCCGGAGCGAAGAAGAAAATGGAATATCGGTATACACAAACCGAAAATGCAGACCGAGCCGGTGCATATGTAGCTTGCGCCGGCTCGATTTTTGGAAGATTTTTTCCTCGGCGAGTGCTCCGGAATTGACCTTTTTTATGAAATTGATGTTTTCTGTTTGGCGTATTTGCACAAAACCGAACTTTGTTTGTTGTGTATTAACACTATGAAAAAAGTGTTGACTTTTTTGTATATAACGACTACAATGAAGGAGAACCATGGAAAGGAGATACATCAATGAAAAAAGGATTGTCATTATTTCTTGCAATTTCGCTACTGGTTCTGCATATGGTTTGTTTTGGTAGTGTTTTTGCTGCCGGAGAGGACACGGAAATTCCGGTGTACCTTTCCGATCTGACTCCTGCATCGGTGCAGACCGGCTGGGGAGATTTACATAAGGATGAAAACCTGGAGGGCGCCGTATTGAGTTTGAACAACGCCGGTGCGCGTCAGGAATTTGCAAAGGGCCTTTGCGTACACGCTGAGTCCGAAGTGAGCTACGATATTTCGGGCTACGATGTGATCGGATTCAAGGCGGCGCTCGGTATGGATGACGGAAGCTACGGCTATAAAGACTATGCCGGCAGTTCTTTTGAAGTCTTGGCCGATGGGGTAACGGTGTATACCACCGGCGGGAAGTCCCTGAAGATCAGTGATGCCATTGCCTATGTGGATATTGAGATCCCGGCGGGAACCACCACCTTGACACTGAAAAACGGTCATGGGGATGACGGTTCCACCTGGTCGGAGCATTGCAACTGGTGCGATGCAAGAATTATTCTGGATCCTTCCTCCAAGGGATTGCTGGATACAGTGGAGCTTGGGGCGCCCAAGAGCATCCTGTATGTGGGAGAGACCTTGCAGCTGACGGCAACGCCGAAGTCTATGGGCGGAACCGAAATGAGTACCGGTGTGAGCCTTTCGTACACCACCTCGGACAGCGCTGTTGCCACGATTTCTTCCGCAGGCCTTTTGACGGCCACGGGAGAGGGCACTGTGACGGTCACTGTCACGGCAAGTAAGGACGGAAGAGGCGCTGAGGACACCTTTACCCTGCAGTGCCTTTCCGAAGATTCCACTACCTCTTTCCTTCTGAATTCCCCGGAGGGAAGCCTGCAGGTGCTTCTGCAGAATTCCGATGCCGGACTGACCTATATGGTGGTGAAGGACGGCGTGACGGCGGTGGAGGCTTCCGCAGTCGGTTATACCACCCAAACGGTGGACTTCACCTCAGGACTCACCTTTGACTCGAAAACGGCAGTTGTAGAGGTCAACGATACCTACAGAAATTATTCGGGCGACTATGCCTATGGGAACGACCACTATAACGGGCAGTCGGTGACCTTCCGCAAGGACGGGTATCTGTATACCGTTCTCCTGCGGGCTTATGAGGACGGCTATGCTCTCCGCTCCGCAATTTCAAGGGGGGACGGCACTGACGGCACCCTGACGGTGACCGACGATAAAACGGCGGTAAAGTTCCCTTCCGGAACCACCCTGTGGGCTTCTCAGATTTCCTCCAGAACGATTCTGAAGGGACATTCCTATGAGACCGGGTTCCCGACGGTACAGATCGAAAGCGCAGAAGGACTGAACCTCTTCAAGGCACCGTTGGCAAGAGTGAACGAAAACCTCTGGGTTCTGGTCAGCGAAGCCGAAGTGTATGGCGACCTGTATATCGGCTCTATTTTCAAGGGTATTGGCGACAACACTCTGGAATACACCGCAGGGCCTGTGAAAACCACGGAGAACGGAGTGACCAGTGCGGAGATCGATGCCTACACCGATGAGGAACTGGCTGAAAAGCTGGCGGAGATCGAGCTGGTGGATATTTCCGTGGAAGCGGGATTCACCTTCCCCTGGAGATACGGTGTGGTGGGCAACCTTGCCGATATTGTGGAAAGCGATCTGACCGATAATCTCTGCAAGCGCACAACCGGAGACTTCTCCTGGGTGCAGCCGGGTGTAACGGCGTGGATGTGGCTGACAGAAGGCCACAGCGGCCAGCACAATCCGGAAACCATCCGTAAATATGTGGATTTGGCCTCGGAAATGGGTTGGAAATACCTGCTGCTGGATGAAGGCTGGCAGCCCAGTACCTCCAACGGTTACGAAGGCTACTATAAGGACTTTGACGATCTGCTTGCCTATGCTGAAAGCAAGGGCGTCTCCTTCTTGGTGTGGTCCAGACTGGCAGATCTGGATACCGAGGAGAAGCGGGAACGGCTGGCCGATTGGGCGAGCAAGGGCATAGCCGGCGTGAAGTTTGACTTTGTGGAAGCTGAAAGTTTAGACCGGATGCAGACCATAAAGGATATTTATGAAAAATGTGCCGAAGAGCATTTGCTCATCAATGTACACGGCGCAAATATTCCCACGGGTGAGCGTTCCACCTGGCCGAATGTGATCAACCGGGAAGCGGTGAAGGGTCAGGAATACGGCGGCGTGTGGTGCTCGGATTCCACCGTGTGGCCCTATACCAGAGCCGCAGTGGGTCCCACCGACATCACCCCGAAACTGGAGGAAACGGGCACGAACACCGTTTCCCACATGCTGGCGCTGAACATTGTGGTGGAATCGGGTATGCCCTGTATGGCGAGCGCCCCGGAGATCTATTACAAGAGCAACGCCAAGTATCTGCTGCAGAATCTGCCTGCCGCCTGGGACGATCTGCAGTTCATCGACGGTTATCCCTCCAGATATACGGTTCTGGCAAGACAGAAGGGCGATAACTGGTATGTGGGCGGTATCACTCTGAGCGCAACCACCGCGACCTTCACTTTGGATTTCTTGGGTGAGGGGAATTATGTGGCACTGATCTATTCCGACAGCACCAGAGAGAGTATGAAGGTGGAAAAGACGACGGTGGCCAGAGGAGATGCGCTGGAGATCAGTATGCTGGACGGCGGCGGCTTCTCGGTCATGCTGATTCCCGAAGAGGACTTTGTGGCGGCCGACACCCTGATTGCCGAGGAGAGCATTCTCAGCCTGGAAGAGGGCAAGACCGGTCAGCTTACACTGACGGTTTCTCCCGAGGGAGTCAATCTGAAGGAGCTGTGCTACAGTTCTTCCGATACCTCGGTGGTAACGGTGGATCAGAACGGTCTGTTGACCGCAGTGGGTCAGGGCGTTGCAACGGTGACGGCGGAGTTGCCTTCCTCCGGAGTACAAACCACGGTGGAGGTCAGAGTTTATGCGGCGAAGACCTATACCCTGTCTTCGGATTGGACTTTGGTTAACGGGAACCAAGAGTACCCGTTAAAAGCGGGAACCAATGCCTATTCGGTCCGGATGCCGCTGATTTACGGCGATATTCAGTATGATTCCCAGAATCTGTATCTGCAGGAAGCGCCTTCGGGCGATTTTACGCTGACGGTAAAGGTTCAGGGCGGACTGAGCGCCAACTTTGAATCGGTAGGTCTGGTGGCCTATGCGGGCAAAGACAGGATGGTGATGATGGCCAGAAGGTTCCACTCGTATCTGGGGAACAATATTTTCTGCCTTTCCACACACGATAGCAGTTTCAACGAAAAAAGTGCCCAGGATACCAACAGCTCTGCGGACGCTTATCTGCGGCTGGAGCGGATCGGCGACACCTTCTACGGCTCCTACAGCTATGACGGCGTGAATTACACCGCCATCTCCCAATCGGTGACCAATGCCAATGTGACCGGAGCGGAAGACCTGAAGATCGGTCTTATCGGACTGTGCGGAACCAATTATCCCACATCGCCCAAAACGATCGTGATGAGCGATTATACCATGAACGGAGAGAGAATCCCCTTCTGCGTGGAGGAAGATCTGACTGTTTTCCAGGTACGCAAGGGCGAGACGGTGCAACTGGTGGCCGGAACGGTTCTGGGAACCGCAGGATTTGACGAATTAGACTACACGATTTCGGATTCCTCCATTGCCACGGTGGATGCAAACGGTATGGTCACGGGCATTAAGAGCGGAGTGACCCGGTTGCTTTGCGTGAACGCCAAGGGCGAAACGGCGACCTATCAGGTGGAGGTTTACGGCTTGGAGGAGGATACCGGTTACGGTCCCTTCACGGTCGTCAATCCCCAGTCGGGAAAGATGCCTACAGTGGTTTCGGATTATGTGCTGACCATGAAGACGCTGACCGGAGATATTAACGGACAGCCCAAGAACCTGGTGCTGACCAATGCTCCCGAAGGTGATTTTACCATTACCGTGAAGATTTCGGGCGGTTTGACCAGTAATTTCCAGTCGATCGGTCTTGTGGCCTATGCCGATTCGGGCAAAATGGTCACGATGGAGCGGCGGTATCATTCGTATTTCGGCGGAAATGTGTTCTGCGCTTCCACAAGCATCAACGGAAGCTACACCGAAAACCGGACGGCCGATACCGATACGACGGCCGATGCGTGGGTGAAGCTGACGAAACAGGGCAATGTGTTCACCGGCGCCTTCAGCTTTGACGGTACCAGCTGGACAGAAGTGTCTCCGATCACCAATGCCCAGGTGGGAGAGGCAACCGGACTGAAGATCGGTTTGATTGCCCGGACGGGTACCTATCAGGCCGAAGTGGATGCCACCTACAGCGACTTTACGCTGAATGACCAAAAGATCGCTTTCGTGCAGCAGGATCACCTTTGCCAGCTGCTGGTGCCCGAGATGCCTGTGCTGAATGTGGGCGACGCATTGCCGACCCTGCCTTCTGCCGTGACGGGATACTACGAGAGCGGGAAGAAGGAGACGGTAACGGTTCTGTGGAATACGGAGGACTTCCATTCTGACGCAGCAGGCGTGTATACGCTGATTGCGACCGAGGAAACAACCGGATTGACGGCAGAGGTGCAGGTCCGTGTGGTGCTGAAGGGCGATCTGAACGGGGACAACGCCGTTTCCATTGCCGATGTGGCTGTACTTTTGGATATTCTTGCCGGTGCGGATGTGCAGGAAAACGATATTTCGGCAGATCTGAACGGCGACGGCGCAGTATCTATCGGCGATGTTACGGAACTGCTGGACCTTCTGTCGGATGCCGGATAACCTTTCGGAAGACGGAAGTATTTGATATAGAATAGCAAGCTGTCTGAAAAGGCGGATATGCATTGAAAGAATGTGTATCCGTCTTTTTGCGTCAGGTTCAGAGAAGCACTTGTAACAATCTAAAGATTTTTCAAAAAATCTTAAAATTGCTATTGACAATCAAATGATTGTGTGCTATACTGTAGTCAAGACAGAGGAACCTGTCTGAAAAGAGTCCTTCGGAAACCCGGGGATGTGCAAAGCAAACGATGAGAGGATCGGATGGACCGAAGCCGGAAGAGCTATAAAGGTCAGGGACATCCGAGAAGGTCAAAGAATATGGAAACTCCATGGACGCTGCCGGGCACGACGATCCTTTGCGACCGTCAGGCCGACACATCGATCATACTGGATGGGCTGTTTTCGGCAGGCGGTCTGGTACTTTCTCAGGTCTCGGCTCTGACGGGGCTGGAGGGCTATGTGATTCAGAATTGGATCCGAAGGGGATTCACCACATCGCCTCAAAAGAAGCTGTACAGCAAGAGGCAATTCTGCCGATTGGTCATCATCGGACTGCTGAAAGACAGTCTGAGTATTTCCGAAGCGGTGGATCTGATCGCCAGCTTAAACGGACAACTGGATGATGAACGGGATGATCTGGTGGACGACTCTTCTCTGTACATTTGGTTCACAAGGAGTCTGAAGATCTGCGAAGAAAAGCCGGAAAAAGCGAAGGAGGCGGCCTGCAGGGTGCTGGACAGCGAAAAAACAATTGCGCCGGCCTTGCGGGAAAGGCTGACCGAAGTGCTGGAGGTCATGTGCTTTGCCTATGCTTCCTCTGTTTACCGAAAATCCGCCAGGGAGCTGGCGAAAAAAATTCCGGCATCCAATGCCGGACTGAATCAAACCGAAAAAGCATAATGTATAAAAAATGAAAGGAGAAAAATTATGCCTACTTATGTATACCCTATTCTGGCCGTCGCTGTATTACTGCTGATTTTCTTCATTTCCGGATATCTGAAGGCGCCTCCGGATACTGCCTACATTATTTCGGGCATGCGCAAGCGCCGGATACTCATCGGAAAAGCCGGCTTTCGGATTCCCTTCTTTGAGCGGGTGGATAAACTGTCCCTGAAGGTGATGCAGGTGGATGTGAAGACCTCCGAGGCAGTGCCGACAAACGAATTCATCAATGTGACCGTAGACGGGGTTGCCAACATCAAGGTTTCTTCCGATCCGGAGTTGCTGAACCGTTCGGCGGAAGCGTTGCTCGGAATGTCCGAACAGGATTTGATACGCCTGGTCACCCAAGTGCTGGAAGGCAATATGCGGGAAATCGTCGGTTCGGTTGGCTTGAAGGAAATGGTTCAGGACCGGCAGGGCGTTGCCAAAAAGATCACCGAGAATGTGGTGCCCGATATGGAGAAGCTGGGAATTGAAGTGGTGAACTTCAATATTCAGAACTTCAAAGACGCTGCCGGTACCATTGAGAATATGGGTATTGACAATGTGGAACAGATCCGCAAAAATGCCCAGATTGCCAAGGCAAATGCCCAAAGGGATATTTCCATTGCCACGGCCAACGCTCAGGAAGAGGCCAACGCCATCAAGGTTCAGGCAGAGAAAAAGATCGCCGAGCAGAATGCCGATCTGGCCATTCAGCAGGCGGATATGAAGGTAAAGGCCGATTCCAAAAAGGCCGAAGCCGATGCGGCGTACAGCATTCAGCAGGAAAATCAGCGGAAGACCATCGAAATCACCCGGTCGGATGCCGATATTGCAAGAAAGGTCAAGGAAGCAGAGCTGGCTGAAAAGGAAATTGCTCTGAAGGAACGGAAGCTGGACGCCGAGGTGCGCAAGCAGGCAGACGCCATGAAGTACCGGGCGGAAAAGGAAGCAGAAGCAGACCTGATCCGTCGGCAGAAGGATGCCGAGGCCAAAGCATACGAGGCCCAGAAGGAAGCCGAAGCCCGCAGGGCGGAAGCCGATGCCCAGAGATATCAAATGGAGCAGGAAGCGGAAGGTATCCGTGCCAAGGGTCTTGCGGAGGCTGAAGCGATCGAGAAGAAGGCCGAGGCGCAAAAGAAGATGGGCGAGGCCTCCATTCTGGAAATGTACCTGCAGGCACTGCCCGAAGTGGTGAAAAACGCCGCCGCTCCTCTGGCGCAGACCGACCGTATCGTGATGTACGGCGACGGAAACGCCACAAAAGTGGTGAAGGATGTGATGAACAGCACCAATCAGATTATGGAGGGCGTGAAGGAATCCACAGGGCTCGATTTGTCTGCCCTGGTGGCCGGAATGCTCGGCGGCAGAATAGCGGCACCTGTGGCCCCTCCTCCGACCCCGGAGACGCCCCAGGCCCCTGCTGAGCCTGAAGTATAACGGAATAGAACAGAAGGGGCTGTAATAGCGAGGCTTTTACAGCCCCTTGATTTTGGTCGGCTTTGTCCTTGGGCCGTCAAGACCGATGTCATCGGAGGCAAAAAAGTTCGGTCAGAGGTTTATGGGGGCAAAGGGAACTCTGCCCCTCCGGATTTTCGCAGGATTTCAGCGCAAAAAGGACCTTCAGCCCCCGGATTTCCCTGAAATTCCCTTTTGCGGCAGGGAAACAGGAATGAAAGGGGATTTACGGATTCAATTTTCTGCGTATGCGGTTCAGGTGACGCTCAAAGCTGCCCTCATTCAGCAGTTCCGCCAGCGCATACTGGTCCAAAACCGGCACAGAGCTTGAAAAAAAGCCGATGCGCTTTTCCGCCATAGGCAGAAGAGAGGGAGGAATCAGCATATAACCGATACGCACCGCCGGAGAAAGGGTTTTGCTGAAGGTGTTCAGATAGATCACTCTGCCACCCCTTTCAGCGGCATCCAAGGAGAAAAGAGTTTCAATGGGGCGCATACGGTGAAATTCCGAGCCGAAGTCATCTTCCAGAATAAAGGCATTCCGGGAGCGGGCAAAGGACAGGTAGGTCTGCTTTTTTTCTGCGGAGGCTGTGACCCCGCTGGGGTAGCTTTGGTAGGGGGTCACATGAAGGATTTCGGCATGGCTTTTGAAAAGGACTTCGTCGGGGATGCCTTCGTTTCCCAAAGGAAGCTCCTCGAAGCGCAGTCCTTGTGCCTTGTAAATCTGCTGTATCTTTTCATAGGAGGGCTTTTCAATGGCATACAACCGGTCTTTTCCGAGAAGGATCGTCGCCAGATTGTAAAGCTGCTCTGCGCCGGAGCCGATGACGATCTGGTCCGGTAAAACCGAAATCGTGCGGGTGCGCAGAAGATACCGGGCGATGGCTTCCCGCAGAAGGGGCAAGCCGGCATTTTCGGTTTTCAGAAGAATCCGGTCTCCATAGACAGAAAGCACTCTGCGCACGGCCTTGGCATAGACCGAAGGAGGAAAGCAGTCGGTTTCCAAAGGGGGAGCGGGCGTTTGGTCGGTCGATGGCTCTCCGGCATATTTTGAGTGCAGGGAAAGGGAAGAGGAAAATTCCTTCGGTTGCGTTTTCTCAGGCATTCTTGGAGGAGCACTGGGAAAGAACTGTTCCTTCCGGTAGCGTACAAAATAGCCGCAGCGCTGTCTACCCTGAATATAGCCTTCGTCCTCCAAAAGCGCATAGGTATGCTCTATGGTGACCAGGCTTACCCCGAAACGCTCTGCGGCACTGCGCTTGGAGGGCAGCTTGCTTTTATAGGAATAGGCACCCGACACGATTTCTTTTTTCAGTTGTTCATAGAGCGTCAGATACGCCGGTGTTTTTTTTACTGTTTTTTTCATCTGGTCTTATATTTTTCCTCCGAATTGAATATTTCAACAGGTTCAGATATTTGCTATAGTATACAGAAAATGAGAAAAAAAGAAAAGAGAGAAATTATGAACAAATCCATTTCTTACAGGAAATCCTTGAAGTGGCTGACCATCACGGCTTTGTTTATGTCCCTGAACATTGTTTTAAGCATGAGCATATTCTCGATTCCGGTGCCCGGCGGACATATGTACCTGAACGATGTGATTATCTGCACGGCCGCAATTATTCTTGACCCGCTGGGAGCCTTCCTTGTGGGAGGGGTAGGGGCCTTTTTGGGCGATTTCTTCTTCTATCCCACGCCGATGTTTGTTTCTCTGGTCGTGCATGGCTTGCAGGCAGTGGTCATCTCGCTTTGCGCCCGGTATCTGTTCAAAAAAAGAAAATATCTGGGCACCATCATCGGGGTAACGATCGGTGCGGTAATTATGGTCGTGGGCTACTCCCTTGGACGGGCGTTTATCTACAGCACGCCGGAATATGCGATTGCCAAATTGCCCTATCAGATTTTGCAGGCGGCGGTGGGTGCCGTGGTAGGAGCGGTGCTCTGCTGTGTGTACAATCTGAAGGATCAGATGAAGGACTATCTGGACGGCAGAAAGAGGCCTTCCAAAAAGACCGCAAAAAAGGACGCCGGCGAAGAAAGCAAATAAAAGCAAAGAAAACAAATAAGAGTAAAAAACAGGCGGTGCCGCCGACCCTCAAGGGAATCGGGCACTGCCTGTTTGTTTAAAACGGAAAAGAAGCGGTCTTTGTCCTATTTGACGATGTAGGTTTTCAGCCATTGCACGGCTGTTTTGGAATCCAAGAACCGATCGGTCATTTTTTCTTCTCCGAAAAAGCCGAAGATGAAGGACTGTCCCTCAATTTCCACCGAACCAAGGAAGCAGTAGTAGTCTTTGCTGACCGAGCCGGTTTTCAGACCGTTCATTTCGGGAATATAATATTCGGGAGTGTAGGGATCAATGCACCAGTTGGTGTTTTTCCATTCCATAATGTGTCCGCTGTAGTAGGTGACCCTGTCGCTGGGCAGGTTGGAATACTTCCGGATGATCTCATCTTCATAGGCCAGCCGGGCAATCAAAGCCATATCCTCCAAGGTGGAGTAGTTTTCCGGATAGTCGTAACCGTCCGGGCAGGTAAAGTGACTGCCGCAAAGACCTATGGTTCTCGCATATTCGTTCATTCCCATCAGAAAGGCGTCCACCTCATCCCGGGCGGTGGGAGCGCCGGGATTGAGAATTCTTCCGCCTGCGGCGGCAAGCACATAGGCGGCGTCGTTGCCCGAAGGAAGAAGCATTCCTTCCATCAACTGTTCCACCGTCAACTGATGGTGGCTTTTGATGTAAGCCAAAGAGGAGTTGGGTCCCACCAGATTCAATTCGTCTCCCGGTGTAACCACCATGTCCAAAGGAAGGAGGGTGCGGGCGAAAAGGATGGTCAGCAATTTGGTGGTGCTGGCAGGATAGATGATGCAGTCATTGCCGGCAATATAGAGAAAGCATTTTTGTTCCGCATCGTAGAGAAAGCTCTGGCCGCAGAGGAAATCCGGTGCGGGCAGATCGGCATAGTGGGAGGGGACGGACGGGGAGGAGGGGGACGCCAAAGAAAAGGTGGTAGAAGAATCAAAGGAGGTTGTAACAATTGCCGGAGTGGCCGTGGATTCTTCGGAGGGAACAAGGGACGAGACTCTCGGAATGTATCCGGGGTCGCTTGGTGCGTGCGTTATGGAAGAGGAGGAGACATTGCCGCAGGAGCACAGACCGCAGAGCAGTATGGCCAAAATCGGGAACCATGCAAAAAAGCGCCGTTTCATGTTGAGTTCTCCTTATTCTTTGAATTGGTCGCAGAAGAAAATCCCTTTGCCGCAGTAGACCGGATTTCCTTCCGAGAGCCAACGCTTGTAGACACGCTGTAAAGAGGTCTTTTCGGGAAGAAGCTCCGGCTTTGAAGTGTCGGCATTGCCGAAAATCCTCCATAGGTCTCCCTCGTCCGGAGCCTTTTCCATATAGGTATAGTCTTTGGCAAACCGCCGGATGCCGCAGTCCGGGGGGAGCATTTCCTTGTGATGCTCAAAGAGCAGCCAGCTCTCGCACTGAAACGCTGTCGGCGCTTCCAGCTTCGGAGCGAAGAAGGCGGCGGCTTCCTTATAGGATTGGGCAAGCTCCCGGCGCACCAACCGTCCTCTGGAGGGAATATGTACATCGATACACAATTGCCCTTTTTTTATGGAAAGTCCGTCTTTTTTATAATCAAATGCAGCGGGAATCAGGCAAAACTCCAGCCGCCCGATGGCATAAAGCGAAAAGCTCCAGAACCGGGAAAACCAGATCGCCACAAAGGAACCCCAGATCCCGTAAACCTCTTTGCATTCCATCAGCTTACAGCGCAAGCCTAAGAGCACTCCTTTGAACCACTGTTCGGGCAGAGATTTCTTTTTATATTGTTCGTGCAAGGCCGGGGCCAAATGGAAATAGAACAGAAAATCCGAAGAGAAGGGGTGGACGCCGACGGCTTTGGCATAGGTCTGCAATTCTTTGCAGGAATCATGGTAAGAAAACCGATCGCCCTTTTCAAAACGCGCACGCCGGTCTTCCAGAAGGGTAAGAGCTGCGGGACTGTGCAGAAGGGCGGTATAATCTTTGAAAAGGGCTTCGGCGGCCTCTTCGGGGAACTCGCCGAGAGCGGATAAGGAAAAAAATTCGGATTTCAGCATGGCCATTCTCCTTGAAATTAACCGTTGTTCTGTGTGGCCAGAGCTTTTTCAATGTCAATATCGTGAAGGAGCAGGGGAGGTTGACCCCGGCGCAGATATTCCCCCAGCTCTGTTTCGGTTTGCAGGCGTTCGGGAAGGTATACGCCGCAATGAGCTTTGTAAATATCCCCATGGTAGTCACTGCCGCAGGTCAGAATCAGTCCGTGGGCATCGGCATATTGCCGGGCTTCCTCACGCCAGTTGTTATGGTAGAGGGGATGACAGTTGATTTCCACTCCGTCAAGAAGTGTGTAATCGGCGGGAGTGCCTTTGTGGCGGAAGGGATGGGCGTGAATCAGAAGCCCGCCCTCGCTGTGGGCGAAGTCCGACAGCTCTTTTAAGGAAAACGCCCACAAAGGGCGGCTTCCGCTGTGAAAAAGACTGTCGGGCGTGACGCCGTAAAGCAGAAAATCCTGCGATCCTAAAGTGACTTCGATGCCGAAAAGGGCACGCAGTCCTCTTTTGGCGGCAATCTCTTTCACCCGGTAAAATTCATCCCGGTATTTTTCAAGCCAAAGAGGAAAATCCATGTCGCAGTGCCGCTTCCCATAATGATTGGTCAGCACAAATCCTCCGGTGCCCTCGTTTTTTAAGGCGTCACAGAGCTGTTCGGGCGACAGGAGACTGCATTTGGAAATGCCTTTGGTGTGTACATGCATATCGTATAGAATCATGAGTCACCGTACCTTTGAAAATCGCTTTCTTTTTCGTATTCCCGGATAAATACATTCTTTTCTTCCAGGATCGGACGGATTTTTTTCCTGCATTCCTCCGGGGAGGCAAGGGGATACAGATCAATCTGACTGCCGTTTTTCATTCTCAGAATAAAGTGGGGCGATTGGAGAACATGGCCGTCGGGAGCAATCCTTTGCGCCACCAAAGCCGCCTCTTGAATGTCCTCGTAGCTGTAAGCCCTTTCTTTCAGGGAAAAAGGATCGCTGCAGTCCACCAACCGGGAATTTTCAAGACGGACGGTATAATTTCCCATCAGGATGGTGAACACCAGAAGCAGGGAAGTAAGGAGGCTTGCGAAAATCCCGTATGCCCGGCGGCTGACCGTGCTTTCCATTTCCGCATAGCCCAAGGCATTCTGTTTGCCGTAGATGAAGCGGTAGAGCGTTCTTCTGTCGAACAGCAGTGCGATATAGCCGGAAAAAAACAGAGGGAGAGAAAGACAGAAAATCTGTCCGCCGAGGGAGGTGGAATAGAGCACCTCAGAATTGAATTTTCCGGCGCAGAAGAGGTACAGGAGCAGGCAGACAAGTAGAACGGGAAGACCCACCACCAGCGTGTTCAGAAAAACCGCACCGAAGAATTTCGGTAAAGAGGAAATTCTGTTCGCCTTCCGGGAATTCAGATACAGCTCCTTTTGCAGGGGAGAATAGAAGACGGCCTCCTCCGGCAGAGCCTTCAGCAATTCGGCCTCCGGATTGTCCGGCAGAACCGGCTTTCGGGGGCGCTGAGGGGGAACACCGAAAAAATGCACCAGCGGCGGAATGAAAAAGTCGGTCATCCAGCACATATAGAAAAAGGAAAGCGTTTTCTGCACATCCTGAGCGTCAAAATCCCCGTCGGGAACAAAGACGCCATCCTGTCGGATCAGAATGGAATCGCCGGCATAGTCATTGATTTTTCCGGCAATTTCTCCAAAAAGGTTCTGCCGGTTTCGGTCGTCGGAAAGATAGGACCGGAGCAGAGATTGATTTTGGGTAAAAACAGCCCACAATTCCGCCACCGCTTCTTTCAATTGCCGTTCAATGGCAATGAAGGGATAGCGGGTGCAGGTGTAGGTCTGGGGGCGAAGTTTCAGAAGCACATAGGAAAGGGGCAGGGACAGGGCTTCCTCCCCCCGTTGGCGCAAACGGCATTCCAAAGAATTGGAAAGTCCGGGTGTCGGTCCCTTGCGGTATAAGACAAAATCCACTTCATAGTTTTCAAAGATCCAGGTGCACCGGGCGGCCGTGTTCCTTTGCGCATAGAGAAAAACCATGGTTTTTGCCCCTGAAGGAAGAGGGTAGGTCAGAAGAAGCTCCTCCATTTTCAAAAGAATTTTCGGTATTTCTTTACTCATGGAAATCCCCCCCTCTTTTGCACAAAATACCAACCGGGCTCCTGACCACCGCATATCCGGCAACAGATGCCGAACACACTTCGGGCACCTCTAAAAATTTCCCGCACATCCTGCCCCGGCGTTTTGGCCCCAGAGCTTCGTTGCAAAAATCCGGACAGCACAAGGCGTTCCGGTGTTTTTGTGCCTTATTCTTCGGCAGGACTGCTCGCTCTGAACAGACTTTGAATTTTTAGAGGTACCCCTTTGAATATTCAGAGGGACCCAACGGTCTTTTGACAGTTTTCACTCTGTACATTGTACACGAAGGGGAGACGCTTGTCAATCCCTGCAGGAGAAAAACCGGGAAAAGAAATGAGGGCGTAAAAAATCCCGCATATCCGGCAACAGCCTTCCAACACACTTTGAATATACGGAGGCAACATATCTTGAATATTCAGGGGCGCCCTTGATTTTTTTCCCTTTGTATGCTATAATCGGCAGCGGATACGGTTTGAATCGTTGTAAACGGAGCAGATGAAAAGGAAATCAGGTTCGAATCCTGGCAACCGCCATTCCGGTATCTGACAAATGAGGGCGCAGGAGCAGGTCTGGGGCATGCTTTTCCGGCGGCGCTTGGCCGATGCATCTGTCAGTATATCTGCCGTATTTGGTTTACACACCGTGGTGTGAGGGTGCAACCGTTCTTTCCGGGGCTTTCCCGGGACGCTTGCCCCCTGTTTGTTTTTAAAAGGCGGCAGAGAAGAGGGTTTTTCCATCTTTGTCCCTTCGGAAGTGCACAGAGGGAAAGCCGAAGAATGCAAGGAAGAATGGAGAGAGTCGAAGCCATGAAAAGAGCGGCAGCAGTTTTGGC
Organism: Clostridiales bacterium; assembly: GCA_003522145.1. Classification (GTDB taxonomy): domain Bacteria; phylum Bacillota; class Clostridia; order Oscillospirales; family CAG-272; genus UBA11512. The sequence goes on from DPGD01000033.1 coordinate 59,803, forward strand.
GGTGCTTTTGTTCTTGGGGACCGTTTGGGCGGTCTTTCCGGTTTGGGGAGCGGAAGGAACGGAAAAAAACAAGGAAATCCAAAGAGTTGAAGAAATTGCAGACCGGATCATTCAGTGGAAAAAAGAAAATGAAGGAAACGAAAAGGAAGGCTTCTTTTCGGATTCGTTTTTATGCTCGGCAGGGACGACTTTGGCCGACTGGTATGTTCTGGGGCTTTCCCGGTCCGGTGCGGAGGAGGACTATGCCTCCTACAGATTTGCTCTTGCACGGGCGGTAGAGGAACGGTACAAAACATCCGGAAGGTTGGATCTCTCCAAGGCAACCGAGTGGCACCGGATCATTCTTTCCATGCTTGCTTCCGGCGGGAATCCGAAAAAAGCAGGAATCCGGGGGCAGATCGACTTGGTTGCCGACGGAATTTACAACAGAGCGGACAACGAGGGGAACGGAATTCTGGGAAAGCAGGGGATCAACGGGTATATCTGGGGACTGATCGCTTTGGACAGTTGTTTTTATGCAGTTCCGGAGGAGGCCTTCTATACAAGAGAGGAGCTTCTTCTGAACATTCTGAACAGGCAGAATGCCGACGGCGGCTGGTCTCTTTCGGGCGACCGGTCGGATGTGGACATGACGGCCATGGCATTGCAGGCACTGGCTCCTTACAAGAACAGTGAACAGGTGTACAGTTATCAGAACAAGAAGCTGTATCCTGACGGAAAAACAGTGGAAAAAAAGGGGTATACCTGCATAGAGGAAGCTCTGTGCTTTCTTTCGGAGGAACAGCAGGAGGACGGAGGGTATGCTTCTGAGGGCATTCCCAACAGCGAAAGTACGGCACAGGTTCTGTTGGCTCTTTGTGCTCTCGGAATGGATCCCCTCAAAGAAAAAGATTTCATAAAAAACGGAAATACGGTTTTAGAGGGAATTCTGAAGTACCGCAACGCCGACGGAGGCTTTCTGCACTCCTTGGCCGATTCTTCGGAGAATCAAGCGTCCTTGGCTGCCCGCTCCGACGGTATGGCCGGCGCTCAGGCTCTGAACGGCCTTACCGCACTTCTGCGGCTGTGGAGGGATCAGCGGCGGCTCTGCGATTTCAGACCGGAGCAAAGCCTGCAGCTCCGGGAACAAATCGCAGCGGCAGAGGAGGAGATCGCTCTTCTGACCGCCGAATCCTCTTTTGAAGAGATTCAAAAGGTCTATGCTCAGTATCTGGAGATCGACAGCGGAGAACGAAGCTATGTTTCCAATTACCGAAAGCTTTCAGAGCTTCTGGTTTTGGCCGGAATTCCCTACGCCGGGGAGCAGATGGAATACAATACAGGTGCGGGAGAGGGCTTGGGGTATTCTGAGGATTTTACCGAGGCGGATCGGGAATGTGCCGACGGTCTGCCCGAAAGGGTAACGCTCGCACAACGGACAACGATACAGCGGCTGTTCTATAAAGTTCAAAACTGCCCGGATTTTGAGGGAAAAGAGGCGTATAGGGCCCTTCTGGAAGAAAAAATGGGGCAGATCGAAGAAAGAGAAAGGGAAGTGGACGCTCTGAATGCCGGAATTGCGGAGAAGCTGTACCCGTTGGATTCTCTGACACTGGGAGATTTAAAAACGGTGGAAGAGCTGATGGCCCGGTATGAAGCGCTTTGTGCAGAAGAGCGCACCTTTGTAAAAAATTCCGGGGATCTGGAAAGGGCCGTGACCCGGCTGACCGGGCTTCGACGGTCGGTTTTTATCGGCATCGGAGCGGGAGCGGGAGTGTTGCTTCTGGGAATCTTGGCTTTTTGGGGAATCCGGCGCCGGCTCACCGGGAAAAAGCGGGAAATGGAGCAGCTTTCGGCTCTTTTCAGAGAGGAAGAAGAAAAATAAAATGAAAAAAGACCTGTTGGTACTGTTGGCGATTCTCCTGCTTGCGGCTCTTCTTCTTTCCGGAACGGAGTTTCAGACGGTGGAGGAATACTATCTGACCCATATAGACGATATAAAACCGGATTCGAAAACGGTGTTTCTCAGCATCCGCTGCGACACGGTTCTGGAAAATACCGAAAATCTGGACCCCGCCCTGCGCAGGGAGGAACTGCTGCCGGAGGACGGAGTGATCTTAGCCGAAACCGAGTATGTTTTAAGAGAGGGCGATACAGTCTATGGGCTTCTTGACCGGGTGGCCCGGTACAACCGGATCCAGCTGGAATACAAAGGGACAGACGAAAGTCCTTTCGGCAGCGTATACATTGAGGGGATCCACTATCTGTACGAGTATTCCTGCGGGCCGCTTTCCGGCTGGGTGTATAAGGTCAACGGAGTTTTTCCCAACTGCGGCTGTTCCGAATATGAATTGCAGGACGGAGATGTGGTGGAATGGGTCTACACCTGCGATCTGGGCAGAGATGTGGGCTGTGCCCGGACGGAACAGAACAACCTGCCGTCCGGAAAAAGGGAAGAAGAGGGAGGAGCGAAACCGTGACCAACAACGATCAAAGCGCTTTCGGACATTTTCATCCCCTGCCGTCCTTTCTGTATCTGACGGTGTTGGCGGCGGTGACGGTGTTTTGCACCAATCCTGTGCTTCTCGGCTGTTCCTTTTTGGGCGGACTGTCTTTCGGGGCGGCTCTTTGGGGAAGAAAGGAGTTTTTGGCGGAATTGCTTTTTTCACTGCCCGCATTTCTGCTCATCTCTCTTTTCAATCCGCTGTTTTCGCATAACGGTGCCACGCCCCTGTTCTTTCTCAACGGCAATCCGGTGACGCTGGAGGCCATTCTTTACGGAGCGGATCTGGCACTGATGCTCCTGTCCGCCCTTTTCTGGTGCAAGAGCTTGTCCACGGTGATGACCACCGACAAGACCTTGTACCTTTTCGGCAAAATGATTCCCAAGCTTTCTTTGGTGCTGTCTATGGCTTTGCGTTTTATACCGCTGTTTCTGTCGAAGTGGAAGGAAATCAGAACTGCCCAAAAGGCTATGGGCTATTACAGTGAAAAGGGAATCGTTTCAAAAATCGGAAGTTCCCTTTGCGTTTTTTCGGCGTTGGTGAGCTGGGCGTTGGAAAATTCCATGGACACCGGCGCTTCCATGAGGGCAAGAGGGTATGGACTGCCGGGACGCACGCATTTTTCGCTGTTCCGGTTTTCCAGGGAGGACGGCTTGCTGCTGTGCGGAGCCTGCGGGTTTGTTGCTTTGACCGTCTTTGGAAGTCTGGGGGGGCTTCTTTCTTTGTCCTTCTATCCCCGCATTGAAGCATTGCCCCGATCCGGGTCTGCTTTTGGCTTTTACATTCTTTTCGGCTTGTTTTGTTTTCTTCCCCTTTTGTTTGAATGCACGGAGGCGCTCAAATGGAAATACTTAAAATCCGGAATTTAAGCTTTTCCTATCCTTCCAAGGAGGAGAAGGCTCTTTCCAACCTGTCTTTTTCGGTTCATGCCGGCGAATTTCTGGTGCTCTGCGGACAGTCCGGCTGTGGAAAAACCACTCTTTTGAGATTGCTGAAAAAGGAGCTGTCGCCCAATGGCACAAAAGAGGGCGAAATCTTCTTTGAGGGACGGACTTTGGAGGAATTGGAGGACTACCGTTCCGCGTCGGAAATCGGATTTGTTCTTCAAAATCCGGAAATGCAGATCGTGACCGATAAGGTTTCCAGCGAATTGGCATTCGGTCTTGAAAATCTGGGAGTGGACCAGGAGGAAATGCGATTGCGGGTGGGGGAAATGGCCAGCTATTTCGGCATCGAAGGGCTGTTCCGCAAGCAGACCGGCACGCTTTCCGGGGGGCAAAAACAGCTGCTCAATCTGGCGGCGGTCATGGTGTTGTCTCCGAAAATCCTTCTCTTGGATGAACCGACGGCACAGTTGGATCCGATTGCCGCTTCCAATTTTATTTCCGCACTCCATAAAATCAACCGGGAACTGGGCGTGACCGTGATTCTTGCCGAGCATCGGCTGGAGGAAGTGTTTCCCTTGGCGGACCGGGTGGCGGTGTTGGAGGAAGGAAGGCTTGTCTGCCTGGACGAGCCGAAGGCCGTCTGTAAGAATTTGGGAAAGCATCCTCTTTCCTGCGGATTTCCGGCGGCGGTGCGGATTTTTTCCGGCCTGAAGGGAGAAGGGGAGTGCCCGATTTCCGTGAAGGAGGGGCGGTCCTTTCTCAGGCATTTCCCGCCAAAAAGTCTGCTTTTGCCCCAAGAGCCCCAATCGGGGGAAACAGCCCTTTCCCTTGAAAACGCATGGTTTCGCTATGAACGGCAGAGCCCGGATATTCTGAGAGGGCTGAACCTGAAGGTGTACACGGGGGAATTCTTTTCGGTCTTAGGGGGAAACGGCGCCGGAAAAACCACGATGCTGAAGGTGCTCGCAGGGCTTTGCAGAGCCTATCGGGGAAAAATAAAAATCTTAGGTGAGAACATTCAAAAATACAAGGGAGGCGCCTTACACCGGCATTGTGTGGCCCTTTTGCCCCAGAGTGTGCAGACGGTTTTTTTGAGGAAAACCGTGGAGGAGGACCTTAGGGATATTTGCCAGGTGGTGGGACTGCCCAAGGAAGAGATCGGAAAAAAAGCGGAGAATGTAGCCGAAGCCCTTGGAATCCGGCCGCTTTTCTCCCGTCATCCCTATGACCTTTCGGGGGGAGAAGCCCAGAAGTGCGCCTTGGCAAAGGTCCTTTTGACCGAACCTCGGATTCTGCTTTTGGACGAGCCGACCAAGGGGATGGATGCCTATGCCAAAAGAGAGTTTGGAAGAATTCTTTCTGCCTTGAAAAAGACCGGAATGACGATCCTGATGGTGACTCACGATGTGGAATTTGCGGCCTTGGTATCAGACCGCTGCGCTCTTTTCTTTGACGGCGAGTTGCTTTCGCCCTCGGTGCCGGGCCGCTTTTTCGGGCATAATCGGTTTTATACCACAGCGGCCAGGCGGATTTCCGAAGGAATTTTTGAAAATGCCGTCACGGTGGAGGATGTGATCAAAGCCGGTGGAGGGCAACCTTGACATTTTTCAACAACCGTACGGTTTAGAGACGGAGGCTGTCCCCCGGCATCCTGAAACACAAAGTTTGGAACAGGAACAAAAGGCCGACCGGGCTTTTTACCCGGAGGTATCTGAAAGCGTAGCAGAAAGGGTAGAGAAGTGAGCGAAAATCAGGGTGTGTGCGGAAAATGGAGGAGCATTTTCCGGCGTAAGAACACAAAATGGCTGTTTTATCTCTTGATTCCCGCAAGTATCCTGATCGGCATCAAGGTCTTTCAGGATCGGGCGTACATTTGGATCTCCCTTTGGATCGCCCTGCTCTCGGCGGTACCATTCTTTCTTGCTTTTGAGCGGAAAAAGGCGAATACCAAGAGAATGCTTCTTTTGTCTGTTCTGACGGCTCTTTCGGTTTTGGGCCGGTTCGTATTTGCACCGCTCCCGCACTTCAAGCCGGTGACCGCCATGGTGGTACTCACCGGGATGTATGTGGGAGCCGAATCGGGCTTTCTTTGCGGAGCGCTTACGGCGATTCTGTCCAACATACTCTTCGGCCAGGGTCCCTGGACGCCTTTTCAGATGATGACCTGGGGAATCATCGGGCTGCTTTCGGCTCTGTTTTCCCGTTGGTTGCAAAAAAGCCGTTGGTTTCTTGCAGGGTTTGGTGCCTTGGCGGGAGTTCTGTTTTCGTTAATTATGGATGTGTGGACGGTGCTGGGCTTTGAGGACGGCTTTTCTTTGTCCCGGTATTTGGCGGCAGCGGCCGCGGCTCTGCCGGTCACTGCGGTATACGCCGGTTCCAATGTGATTTTTCTTCTCGTTCTGGCCAAGCCCATCGGCGAAAAGATACGGCGTGTCATAGAAAAGTATGGCGTTTAATTCCGGCGTACCCTTTTTTCAGACCGCTCTCTCCTGTTTTCAGGGAACAAGGCCCGGATGAAAATAAAGTGAAAAATAGTGGTTCATTGTAAAATGAAATA
>DPGD01000022.1 GCA_003522145.1 Clostridiales bacterium
AGCGTCCCACAAAAGGAGAGCGAGCCAGTCTGCAAGGCACGCCTTTTTAATCGGGACAAGGTCCCGGCACTAAATACCGACAGATTGTCCGGCTTCGCCTTCACGAACCTAAAAAAGTTTTTGGCAGGGAGAGGAGTTTCGCAAAAAGCGAACCGCAGGGGGAGGGAACCGACAGTCTTCGGATATTGACAAAAGAACAGAAAGATGGTACAATAAAATTGGCATATTGTCGTGGCAGGATACACCCGAAAGGAAGGTTTTTAGGGGTGAAAATAGAGAAAAAGCAGAAGAACATACTGATTGCCCTGACAGCGGCGGGAATCACCCTGCTGACGGCAATTCTGGTAATCATACTGGTGGTAAACAGCAGTGAAGGGGTAAAGGATCGGTCGCCGGTGCGCCAGGTAGTCACCCTGGAAGTGGGGGAGCCTTTTGACCCGGCGGTTTTCCTGAAAGCGGAGGGCTATACCTGCAGTGTAAAAGAGGGCTTTGAAGTTAACACTTCGGTGTTGGGGGATTATCCGGTGCCCCTGTTGCTTTCCGACGGCAGTGAGAGGACCGTTACGCTGAAGGTGCGGGACACGGTAGCGCCCAGGTACCGGGAATTGCCGCCGTTGCTGGTGAAAAAAGGGGCAACTTTACTGCCCACAGACCTATTGCCGGCAGACTGCATAGAAGATAAAACCGAAGTGAAGGTGGCATACATTTCGTCAAATGCCGACACCTCCAAGGAGGGTCTGCACCGCACTCTGTTGCGGCTGACGGACGCCGGCGGAAATGTGACCAAAGCGGAGGTGTCCTATTACATACTGTCCGAATACAACAGCAGTTACTTCTATGAAATCGGGGGAGAAACACCGCTGCTTGAGCGGATCCTGCCCGGTGCAGGAGCCCTGCTGACAGAGGGCAATCTGACGCCTTCGGTTCCCGGAACGGTGACGGTTCAGGTAAAGCTGTCCGGGGAAGAATACACCTTGCGGTATGAAGCCAAGGACACCATCCCGCCGAAGGCAACGCTCAAGGAGGTTTTGCCGGTATTTTATGTGGGGACGGAGCTGCCCGATCCGATGGTTTTCTTTGAGAACATAGAGGATCATACCAGGGTCACGGCGACTTATAAGGTAAACTATGTTTTGGATCGGGCGGAGCAAAAGGAACTGACGGTGCTTCTTACCGACGAAGGAAAGAATACCGTTACGGTGACGGTTACTGTTTCCGTCCTGGAGGATCAGGAAGGGGCAGACACCATACCGCCGGTCTTTTCCGGAGTGAAAAACCTGACGGTGAATCTGGGGGCAACGCCCGACTATCTTGCCGGAATCACGGTATATGACGGCAGGGACGGACAAATTCCCGCCGAAAGGGTGCAGATCGACACTTCGGCAGTGGACCTTTTCAAGGTTTCCACAGGAGAAGGATACCGGGTCGTATACTCGGTACGGGATGCGGCAGGGAATCTGGCAACGGCTGTGGCCTATGTAAAAGTGGTGCAGAATACGATTCCGGAGGAGGAATTGAATACCTATTTTGCACAGCTCCTTTCGGAACTGAACATTTCTTCTTCTCAGTCCCGTTTCTCGGTGCTTTCTTCGGTTTACGATTTTCTCACCGAAAAGTACGGACTGACGCCCAGCACCACCAACACCGATCTGAGCGACCATCATCAGGAGGCCTACTGGGGCTTCCGTCTGAAGCGGGGCGACTACCGTACGGCCTGCGCAATGTTACAGACGCTTCTGGAACAACTGAAGATCGATTGTATAGAGGTCAACAGACGGGAGGCGGGGACGGTTTCCCACCGCTGGATGCTGGTGGACTATGGCATTGGGTGGCTGTATATGGACACCTTCCCCACCAAGGACTATGTCTGGACCACCGACGGCAGACTTCTGCGTTTCGGCTCTGAGGAAGCCAAACATCTGACCAAAGCAGAGATTTACCGCAGGGAGGCAATGACCGATGCGGATTTGCAGGAGCTGACAGAGCTTTCTAACAGAGTCGTGGTGGGCTGGAATTACTATTTCAGCGAGGAGGTCCGCCCGCTGACCGCCGAGCGCACAGAAGACGGGCGGTATGTTTCACAGCGGTATCATGTGCAGTATGTTTCCGACAACGCCGGATACGGAAGCATCGGCGGTATTTCCTCGCAGTATGTGCGGCACGGAGAGAATTCCGCTTCCGTCACGGCCATTCCCAAGCCCGGTTATCGGTTTTTGTTCTGGAGTGACGGCAATACCGAAGCGATCAGAAGCGATGTGATCCGAATGGACACGGTCCTGACGGCCTTTTTTGAGCCGGACAGCCATACGGTGGACTACTTTACCGTATACTACAAGGCCGGAGAGGGCGGACAGATCGTCGGCAGTTCGGTGCAGAAGCGCCGGTACGGCGAAAGCACGGCGGCTGTGACCGCCAAGCCTTTGGAGGGTTACCGCTTCATCCGTTGGAGTGACGGCTCCGCCAATCCGGTGCGGTTCGATACCGTGACGGAGGATGCGGAATACCGGGCAGAATTTGAAAGGATCCCGTTGCTTTGCTATGAAGCCGGCGAGGGCGGCAGAATCGAGGGTGCGGAAAGGCAGACGCTGATGCCCGGCGCACAGGGAAGCCCGGTGACGGCCGTTCCTCTTGAAGGATATATCTTTGAGGGCTGGAGCGACGGGGTGACCACGCCCGAAAGACAGGATACGGCAGAAGCGGATGCAACCTACACAGCGCTTTTCAAGAAGGACGATCGGTTCTACACCATCCGGTATACCAATACAGAAGGCGGAACGGTGGAAGGCGAAACCGTTCAGACGGTGCAAAGCTGGCAGGAAGGAACGACCGTTCGGGCGGTTGCCGCCGAAGGATATGTTTTTGTGGGCTGGAGCGACGGGAAAACCGAGCCGGAAAGAAGCGATACCGTGTATGCCGAGGCTGAATATCAAGCCATTTTCCAAAAGACGGAGGAGGGCAGTGACACAGACCCGGATTCAGACACTGCCCCCGACACAGAACCGACAGACGGGTCCGCCGGGACGGTTTGAAGAGAAAGAACTTCAAAAATCGGAGCAACGACCGGGGGGAGCGACAGGCCCTACAGGCCGACCGCAAGGTTAACGCCCTTTTCCGGAAAGAAATTTGAAGAAGAATCCGGAAGCGGCGTGTGTACGGCCCGGCTCTCAAGGATCGAAAAATGATGAAAAAAACAAAGGTTTTCAGAATATCTCTGCTGATGTTCGCTCTGCTTTTTCTGCTTTGCTCCTGCAACAGCGGGAAGTTTTCCGATTTGAAAAAGGAAAGTGACCCCTTGGTTCTTCCGGTTTTGCGCATCGAAACCGAAGAAGGGAAGGAGGTTGCGGATCGGGAGAATTATCTGCCCATGACTCTGTCCGTCAGCGGCAGTGCCAACGGAACATACGACCTGCCGGCGCTGGGCGGCGGCATCCGGGGCAGAGGAAATTCCACCTGGGATTTCTGCGAGAAAAAATCCTATAAGCTGAAGCTGAATCTGAAGGTCAATCTGTTGGGTACAGGTACGGGCGGAGAAAAGGACTGGGCGCTGATCTCCAACGCCCGGGAAAAATCCATGCTTCGGAATTACGGTATGTTCCTCTTGGCAAAAAAAATGGGGATTTCTCCGGTGACCGGCTGTAATTTTGTGGAGGTTTACCTGAACGGCGACTATATCGGGGTCTATCTGCTCTGTGAAACGCCGGAGGCGGCCGAGAATCGGCTGGATCTGGGGGAAGAAAGCGGCGAAACCGAGGTCGGCTATCTTCTGGAGCTGGACAAACGGGCTAAGGCCGAAAGTCAGCACAGCTATGAGTATTTCTATGTGAACGATTGGGCGGTGCCCTTCGCCGTGAAAAGCCACATTGAAAACAAAGCCCAGAATGCCTATATCAAGTCCTATGTGGAGAGAGCGGACGATGCCATTCTGAGCGGGGAACGGTCACGGGTGGAGGAATTGGTGGAGCTTTCTTCGCTTGTGGATATGTATATTCTTGAAGAATTTTCCAAAGACCGGGATGTGGGTTTTGCCAGCTTTTATGTATACAAAAAGGCGGGGGAGCGGTTGCAATTCGGCTACCCCTGGGATTTTGACCTGGCCTTGGGAAACGATACGGGAGAGGACCGGGCCAACGAGGAGAACGCCCCCGATATCAACTATCCCGATCCGGAGGGCGTGATGGCGTCGGTGCTCAACCGTTGGTTTTCGGCCCTGTGGCAAACCGAATGGTTCCGGAAGGAAGTAGCCGATCGGTGGGCAGAGGTGGAGCCTCTTGTGGATGAAACACTGAAAGAAGTGGGAATTCTGGGATTTTCTCTTGAAGAAGCGGCAGAAAGGAATTATGAGCGCTGGGATATTCTGGGGAAAAAACAGCTTTTTGAGCCATGGAAGGTATACCGGATGGGGGACTATGACGATCAGGTGGAGTATCTTTTAGAGTGGATGGATCACCGGAAAATCTGGTTAGGCGCATACTTCCAAAAATCTGTTTGTTAGTTTCGGAGAAAGAAGGAATGAAAAATGACTCCGTCGGAAGCTGAAAAAGAAGAATTTCTTATAGAAAATACCTATCCGGTTTCGTCAAAGGATTTGTGGGAAGCCTTAAGCCGCCGGGCTTGGGTCAGTCCCGGGATCATTGTTCCGGCAACACTGGCGGTTCTCTTGATTTCTTACGGTAGCACCTATGCCGCCGTGACCAGCCAGTATAATGTGGTCATCATGGTGGTTCTTCTGGGGGGATTGTTCTTTTATTGGTTTGTAAACCGGTTCTATGTGGTTCGCCTGAATGTGAAGCAGAATATGTTGCGCTACGAGGAGGAAGGAATCGCTTTCTTGACCGTGGGGCTAAACAATCAGGAAATTCTGTTGAAGCCGGGAACGGCGGACGGACGGAAATGTTGCTTCCGGATTCCTTTCTGGCGGGTGAAAAAAATTCTCAAAACCAAGAATTTAGTGGTGGTCTGCACCGATGCCGGCAGAATGGTGATTTTCAAAAATGAGGGCTATACTGTCGGAAGCCGGAAGGCGCTCTTGCATCTGCTGAAGGAAAGCTGTCCTCAACTGCGCTTTCGCCGGGGGTTCTTAAAAAAGTAAAGTCTCTGTTTTCAGGATCCTTCCGCACCGCCGGAGCAAGGCGGCTTGTGCGGCCCTGAAAGAGAAAACGACCGACAAAGCTCCGAAAAAAGGGGGTCAGAAAGTCGGACACCGCATTGGAAACACCGGGGCCATGAAGCCCCGCCGCAAAAATTCAGAACCGAAAACCCAGATAAAGCCAAGTGTGTTCACTTGCGTTTATCTGGGTTTGTTGAAATTCTATACAGTATTCCAAGAAATGTTGAAAAAATTGGTATAATAAAGGGGGAGATATATTATGGATGCACTGCTTCATAAGTATGAAATGAAATTCGGGGAATGCTTTCCGTTGATGCTGTGCCGCCATATGACGGATACGGAAATCTGTGAGATGGTCCAACAGTGTTTGGACAGCAATGAACCATATAATCCGGAACTTGATCCGGATGCAGACTATTAAAAATAAAGCAATCACACCAGATCGAATCATTCCAAAGTATAGAAGATCATTCGCATATTCTGTAAACGAACTTGGAACACGAATATTGACACCGGCCCCCCTTTTTCAAAAACAGTGCTTGTTGTCTTTGCTGTCGGGCAACCGCCCTGATGCTACTGCTTTCTCAAAAGCCAAACCTGCATTTCGGTCTCTCCTCGGTTGGCGAAGGCGTAATACGGAATAAGGGTGAGCGGTATTTCCTCGTAATCGTCGTTCACTTCCTGGTACAGGCTTTCGGTTTCTTTGGGACGATAGGCCTTTGTTCTCAGTGTCGGCAGTAAAAATTCACCATCCTGCACTTCAAAGCGAGCGCTGGTATCCAGCAGAATACTCTTCAGATCTTCGCCGTTATCAACCCCCTCGATGCAGTAAACCACAGGTCCGCGCATGATCGCTATTCTTCCTGCATCTTCGTGAACGCGGCGGTTGGCGGCAATAAAACTTACGGGCATATCCAACTCCAGTTCTATTTCGCCGCATCCGTCAACAGCGATATAAGCGTATCCGTTTTTCATTGCAAAATTACGGTTTATGTGAAAATTCTTGCACCAGGCCGGAATCCGAAGAGCGATATATTTTTTATCCGAGTCGCATTTTATTGTAATCCTGCCGTTCTTCGGATATTCGGTTTTCTGTGTGATTCTTATGCTGTCTGTTTGGGCTTTTGAATCCATATATTGGTGAACATAAACGGTATCCTCATCAAAACCGTATAAAAATCCTGCAACGGAAGCCACAAAGCGCAAGATATTCGGCGGACAGCAGGAGCATCCGAACACCTCAAGACGCTGGGTAATCGGGAAATGCTCCTTTTGTTTCGTCGAAGTATTTATATTATTGAAGTCGGGATCGATTTCAAGAGGGTTTTCGTAAAAGAATGATTTTCCGTCCAACGAAACGCCCGACATTACGCCGTTATAGATTGTTCTTTCAACAATGTCGGCATATTTTGAGTCAGCGCCGAATTTGAGCATACGGCTTGAAAACATCGCCAGGGCGATCGCCGCACAGGTTTCGGCATACGCTGTTTTGTTGGGCAAATCGTAGTCTACGGTAAATGCTTCACCTATATAGGAAGAGCCGACGCCGCCTGTAATATACATACGCTTATGCACAATGTTGTCAAAAAAACGCTCGCAGGCGCTTCTAAGCTCCTTATCCCCATATTCCTGCGCAACATCCGCCGCTCCGCACATGAGATACAGCGCACGCACGCAATGCCCCTCTGCCGTTTCACGGTCTTTTATCGGCACATCGTCCTGATTGTAATATTCGTTAAAACATGCAATATAATTCTTCTCTTCAGAATGCTTTCCGTGCTCGTCGATAAAGTACTTTGCAAGGTCGGCATAACGCTTTTCGCCGGTTGCCTTGTAAAGCCGCATCAGGGCCAGCTCCAATTCCGGGTGTCCGGGCGTTGTAAATGCGGCGCTTTTTTCAATCCGAAACACCCGCTCAATATAGTCGGCGAATTTGCACATCGCCTTTAAAAAGCGATCTTTTCCCGTAATTTCATAATAGGCGACCGAAGCCTCAATGAGATGGCCTGCGCAGTAAAGCTCATGACAACTTCGATTCCGAAATCTGTTATTCTGCTCGGTCACGAGAAAATGGCTGTTGAAATATCCGTTCTCATCGCTGTTTTCTATAATGCAGTCGATTGCGTTTTCGATAATTGCCGTCACTGTTTCATCGTCTTTGAAGTTTAAGATATAGGCCGCACCCTCAAGCCACTTTGCCACATCCGAATCCCAAAAAATGTGCGGCAGATAGGTATCTCCCTCTTTCTGCTCGCATCTGAGTGCATCAAATCTGTGGGTTTCTTTAAAACGCCCATAAACCGACATAAGCGTAGCCCTGCTATTGATCTCCTGCTTTGTCTTCCAGTATCCGCCTGTGATTTCAATATCCGAAAATTCGATATTCTTCATAAGAGCTGTTCCTTTAAAAAATCATTGATTTTATCTTATATTCCGATTATAATGAAGATACAGAATTTTTTCAATACCGAAATACAGCAAAAAAGTGAGAAAATCAGATATGATTCAATTTGAAAACGGGAAATACTTCTCCTACGATATGGTCGGAGAGTTTCATTCCTTGGGGGAATGGATTCATCCCAAAAGAAGCATCAAGAGCTTTGAAGTGATCCTGGCGCTTGAAGGTACGGTATATATCTCGGAAGAGAATCAAGAATACGCACTTCAAAAAAATCAGTTGCTTGTACTGGAACCGTTTAAGGAGCATTACGGATATAAAACGGTTTCGGAGCCGACCGCCTTTTACTGGTTCCATTTTTTCACCAATCTGGAGATTCCGCTTAAAAGCTATAGCGGAACCGACATCTATGAAATAAAGCAGCTTTTGAAAAAGCTGCTCCACATCTCAAATACGCCCACATACTCTCCTTCCGCCGCAGATTCGGCGGGATACCTGATCTTTGAGGAGCTGAACCGGCTTTATTCGAAGGGAAATGCATCAAATCAGGCTTTGGCGGTACAAATTACGGAGTATATAAGAAATAATATAAAAAGTAACATCCGTGTATCGGATATAGCAGAACATTTCGGCTATAACTCCGACTATATCGGCAAATACTTTAGGGAAAACTGTGGGATAAGGCTGAAGTACTATTTAGCCGCACAAAAATTGATGCTTGCGAAGGACCTGCTTCTCTCAACCAATATGAGCGTGAAGCAAATTTCAAAAGAACTGGGTTACAGCGAGGAAAATCTGTTTATAAAATTTTTCACCTACCATGAAAAAATAAGCCCTTCCGCCTTTAAAGCGAAATATTGCAATACACATATAAATAACAAATGATTCCGCCGGGTTCCTGCAGTCGGATATCGGTATATCTCTGATGAGGAAAAATATAGTTTGCTCTCTGCATGAACAGACCGTGCGCTTTCTGGTGTTACCTTTTTTCGGCAGAACCGGGGGTTCGCAAGGGCGCAAAAAGAGAGAAAAAGGGGTGTTCAAAAACTCTGACCGAGTTTTTGAACACCCTTTTTATATAAGGTTCGGGATCAGTACATTCCACCCATTCCGCCCATAGCGGCAACATTGGGATCGGCCTTTACCGATTCGGGCTTGTCGGCAACCACTGCTTCGGTGGTCAGTACGGTTGCGGCAATGGAGGCCGCATTCTGCAGGGCAGATCTGGTCACCTTGGCGGGATCCACGATGCCTGCTTCCATCATATCCACATACTTTTCGGTATAGGCGTCGAAGCCGTAGTTCTTCTTTCCGGAAGAAAGAATCTTGTTGACGATGACCGAGCCTTCAAAGCCGGCATTGGCGGCAATTTGCCGTACTGGTGCTTCCAGTGCCTTCAGCACCAACTGTACGCCCGTCTTTTCATCTCCGGAAACGGTTTTCAGAAGTGCCGCAACATCCTTCAGCACATTCAGATAAGCCGTTCCGCCGCCGGCCACAATGCCTTCCTCCACGGCGGCTCTGGTGGCATTCAAGGCGTCTTCAATGCGCAGCTTTTTCTCCTTCATTTCCACTTCGGTGGCTGCGCCCACTTTGATGACGGCAACGCCGCCGGCCAGCTTGGCCAACCGCTCCTGCAGCTTCTCTCTGTCGAAGTCGGAAGTGGTGGTGGCAATGTTGGCCTTGATCTGGGCAACCCGGTTCTTCACTTCTTCCGGATCGCCTTTACCGCCCACGATCGTGGTGTTTTCCTTATCGACCTTCACCTGATCGGCTCTGCCCAGCTGTGCAAGGGTGGTATCCTTCAATTCCAGACCCAATTCACTGGTAATCACTTCGGCACCGGTCAGGGTGGCAATATCCTGCAGCATATCCTTCCGACGGTCGCCAAAGCCCGGAGCCTTCACGGCTACGCAGTTGAAGGTGCCGCGCAGTTTGTTCAGAACCAGAGTTGTTAAGGCTTCTCCCTCCACATCCTCTGCGATGATCAGAAGCTTTCCGCCGCACTGTACCAACTGTTCAAGTAGCGGCAACAGTTCCTGAATGTTGGAAATCTTTTTGTCGGTAACCAACACATAGGCGTCGCTCAGGTTTGCTTCCATCTTATCGGTATCGGTGACCATATAGGGGGACAGATACCCTCTGTCAAATTTCATGCCCTTGACCACATCAATATAGGTTTCCGCAGTTTTGGATTCCTCCACGGTGATGACGCCGTCGGAAGTGACCTTTTCCATGGCTTCGGCGATCTGTTTGCCGATCTCGGCATCTCCTGCGGAAATTGTGCCGACTCTGGCAATGTCCTCGGAGCCGTTGACCTTCTGGGCGTTATTCATCAGGCCTTCCACGGCGGCGTCCACTGCCTTCTGAATGCCCTTGCGCAGAACCATCGGATTGGCTCCGGCCGTTACATTCTTCATGCCTTCGTGGATGAATGCCTGGGCTAAAAGCGTGGCGGTGGTGGTGCCGTCGCCGGCCGCATCGTTGGTCTTGGTGGCCACTTCCTTCACCAGCTGCGCACCCATATTCTCCATCGGGTCTTCCAACTCGATTTCCTTGGCGATGGTTACACCGTCGTTCGTAATCAGCGGTGCGCCGTATTTCTTGTCCAGCACCACATTTCTGCCTTTGGGCCCCAGGGTGATCTTGACGGTATCTGCCAGCTTGTCAATACCTGCAAGAAGTTTTGTTCTCGCTTCAGCTCCGTATGCAATTTCTTTAGACATAATCTTTCTCCTCCAATCCTTTTATTCCACAATGGCCAGAATATCATTCTGCTTGACTACCAGATATTCCTCACCGTCCAGCTTCACGGTGCTTCCGGCGTACTGACTGGTGATGACCTTATCGCCTGTCTTTACCAACATGGTCACTTCTTTTCCGTCCACCATGCCGCCGGGTCCAACTGCCACAACTTCAGCAACCTGAGGCTTTTCCTTGCTGCTGCCGGCTAAAATAATACCGCTCTTGGTGGTTTCTTCCGCTTCGGTCATTTTCAGAACCACTCTGTCTGCTAAGGGTTTCAGTTTCATTTGTTCATTCCTCCTGTATTTCTGTGATGAAACATCACTTTTTCTTTTGTTTTTAGCACTCTTTTTGCATGAGTGCTAAAACTGTCTTTATTATAGCACAATTTTCCGGTTTTTCAAGGGCTTTTTTGGAAATTTACAGCTTGTTAACAATTTTAATTGTTCCGGGAGTGCTAAATTCTCTTTTCTTTTCCGGATCAACACCGGGAGCGCGGATTCCTTTAGGAAATCCGGTTCTCTTTTGTCTGTTCACGGCATATATTTTAGAACGCCTGCAAAGAATTCTTTTTTTGGGATCCTTCTGAATATTCAAAGCATGACCGGCTTGCCGCTTTGCCGAAAAACAGGGCGCAAAAACAAAAGAACACTTTGTGTATTTTCGGTTTTCAAAGAAAGGTTCTGCGGCAAGAGGCCTTGCCGGGCGTATAGGAATTTTTTGTGGTGCCCTTTGGAAAGCCGTGGTTGAAGGTGTTTTATGGAAAAAATCAACAGTTTTCTTTCCGGCGTTTTTTTGCCGGCCGTTCTTCTGGTTCTTTCGGTTTTCCTTCTGATTTATCTCAAGGGAAAACCCTTCAGAGGCTTTTGGAAGCTTCTGCACCGTTCCGGAAAGGGAACGGCTCCCGACAAAAAATCCTCGGCCTACAGGGCTTTGGCGATGGCTTTGGCGGGAACCTTGGGGGTGGGCAATATCACCGGTGTTGCCGACGCTCTGCAAAAGGGCGGGGCAGGGGTTTTGTTCTGGATGTGGGTTTCGGCCTTGGGCGCCATGGTTGTAAAGTATGCCGAGGTCCTTCTGGCTATGCGTACCCGCCGATCCTTCAGAGGAGAAATCGCAGGCGGCGCTATGTTTTACATACAGCCGAAAATAGTTGCCCTGTTGTTTTCTCTTTTAGGGGTCCTTTGCGCTTTTTCGGTGGGAAGCGGTCTTCAGGCAACGGCGGCAGGCCAAGCCTGGAGCGCCTTGTTCTCCTTTTCCCCTCTGCCTCTCTGCCTGTTTCTTTCTTTGCTGACCGCCTTCTGCATTTTTCGCAAAACCTCGCTTCTTTTTTTCCTGACTGCCCGCTTGGTTCCTCTCATGTCCGGCGTTTATATTCTGCTGTGTCTTTCTGTGATCCTTCGGAATGCCGCAGGTCTGCCCGGAGTTTTGCGTTCGGTTTTTCAAAGCGCCTTCACGCCTTCCTGCGCGTTGAGAGGCGGAACGGTCTCTGCCTTTACCGCACTGCGCTTCGGAGTTATCCGGGGGTTGCTCTCCAACGAAGCAGGGTGCGGAACGGCACCGATCGCCCATGCCCGCAGTGACGCCTCCGATTCCTCTGCACAGGCGGCGCTCGGAGTTGTGGAGGTGGCGGTGGACACTCTATTGCTTTGTTCCCTCACCGGCTTTGCTGTTCTCCTGGTTCCCTCAGACATTTCCTCACCGTTCGGTGCAGTGTCTTTTGCCCTTGCTTCGGTTTTCGGAAAGGCCGCCAACGGCGCTCTTTTTCTTGCTCTTTTCTTTTTTGCCTTTGCCACACTGCTGTGTTGGTCCTTTTATCTGGAAGCCTTCGTTCGTTTTCTCTCTGCCAAGAAAGCGGCTATACCGATCTCTAAGGCTCTGTTTTGCATTGTTTGCGGCCTGGCGCCTCTGATTCCCGAAGAAGTGCTTTGGCAGATCGCCGACTTTTCGGTTGGCGCAATGACTTTACTGAATCTGGTCTTTCTCTTCCGGAACCGGAAAATTCTTTCCAAGGAGTATTCATAGGACCTGTCCCGATTCTATGGAGTTCTTTCCATCTGCGCAGAAAAAAGGGCTGTATAAACCGGAAGCCCGGTCTATACAGTCCTTTCATTTTACGAAACTGAATAGGAGAATTACTTAACTATTGCGTCGTCAGCAAGTGCCTTCTGCAGCACTGCTTCGTACTCGGAGCTGATCTCGAGAAGAAGGTTGAACCAGCAAACCAGAGACTCCTCGCCCTCTTCGTCAATCTCGTAGGTGCAGAGAATGTAATCGTAGAAGTTGGGCTCCTCAGCGCTCTTGGCAGCCAAATCGGTAATGCCGCAGCTGTAGGTGTGAACACGGAGAATGTAATTGTCCCAACCGTCTCCGACATAAATGCTCCACACATCAACGGGAGCGGCTTTGTAGGAATCCTCGCCGTCATACAGCTTGTAGTAGACTTCGAAGCGGTACTTGTAGTCTTCGGTGCCCACACCGGTAGCTACAGGAGCGATGACCGTGGGGAACAGAATGCACTGATGGAAGTTGCTGCCCCAAATTTCGAAGCCGCCGGTCGAAGCAGTAGGTCCGTACAGACTGGTTTCATATTCCTTGGCAGATGCTTCGTCGTTGTTGTTCAGCCAGTTCACGAATTCGTCGGGCTTAGCAAGACGAGTTTCCTGGTCGGGCATCTTTTCAGGAATATTGGGGGTGTCGCTGGGTGTAACCGTAGGAGTCTCGGGTGTAACCGTGGGAGTATCGCTGGGTGTAACCGTAGGAGTACCGGGGGTAACTGTAGGAGTACCCGTAGGAGTCTCAGAAGGAGTCTCAGAAGGAGTCTCAGAAGGAGTACCGGATGTAGCCTGCGTGGGGGTATTCGTTTCAGGCGCCTTGGTGGTGCTGTCGCCGCAGGAGACGAGCAACGCACAAGACATAGCCATCGATGCTGCCATGAGCAGCGCCATAATGCGTTTGGTCATTTTTGTTTCCTCCAAAAATTAATTTTTGTGTTGTGCCTTTGCACTAATCTAAGAATACCACGGATTGTTCATTTTGTCAATAGCTTTTTTTTTCGCTTTTTGTACAGTTTTGAACTTTGGTTTTTGTGAAAATCAGCAAAATACTTCTGTTTCGACACCGGTATTCCCCCTATCAGTGTATGTTCACGGCTCCAACCGGTGCTCAAAAATCCGAAAAACCTCAATTTTCCTTTTCAGATTCTGCGCAGACGGGCATAACTGCCCATCAGTTTTTTGTTGCCCACGGTTTCAAAAGCGATCTCATAAAGAACATCGCCGCCCATGGGAGTGATGCCCACGATCTCTCCTTTTCCGAACACGCTGTGCTCCACCCGGTCGCCGGGCTGCAGATTCTCCGCTTTTGCGGGTGCCGTTGCCGCCGGTTCTGTCTTGGGTCTGGTGCCCAGAACATTGCACCGGGCATGATCGATCAGCTGGGCCTTCCTGGTGGCGATACGCTGAGTCCGGCTTCCGCCCTGTTCGGTTTCGTCGGAAATCAATTCCTCGGGAATTTCCTTTACAAATCTGGACAGCTGATTGTACTGGGTGTGCCCGAAGAGCATTCTTTCCCGCACATGGCTGATGTATATCTTCTCCTTGGCTCTGGTCAGCGCCACATACGACAACCGCCGTTCCTCTTCCAATTCCTTGGGATCGTGCAGAGTTTGCATTCCGGGGAAAAGTCCTTCCTCCATGCCGGGCAGGAAGACCACCGGAAATTCCAGTCCCTTGGCGCTGTGTACCGTCATAAGCACCACTGCGTCCGCTCCGGCATCGTAGTTGTCTATGTCGCTTACCAATGCCGCCTCTTCCAGAAATCCGGCCAAATCGGCATTTTCATGGCTCTCGGAATATTCCACGGCGTTGGATACCAATTCCTTCACATTTTCCAACCGGTCGATCTCGGTGATTCCTTCGGACAGAAGCATTTCCTTGTAGCCGCTGTCGGTGATGGTTCGATCGAACAGCTCCGGCAGAGAACCTTCTTCCTTGACCTTTTGCAGATTCCGGATCAGGGCGCAAAAAGCGCTGAGCCGGGGAGCTACTTTAGAAAGGGCCGGATATTCCGCCGCCTTTTCCATGATCTCAAACATACTCTTCCGCTCGATGACCGCCAGCTCCTCCACCGCCACTATGGTCGAATTTCCGATTTTTCTTTTCGGCTCGTTGATGATCCGCCGCAGGCGCAGATTGTCCGCCGGATTTTCAATCACGCAAAGATAGGCCACAATATCCTTGATTTCCTTGCGCTCATAGAACCTCGTACCGCCCAAAATCCTGTAGGGAATACCGCTTCGGGCAAAGGCGTTTTCCAGTGCATTGGACTGGGCGTTCATCCGGTACAGCACCGCAAAATCCGAGAATTTCCGCTCTCCGGAAGCGCCGGTATGGGCGCTGATTTTGTTGATGATGTAGCGGGCCTCCTCGTTCTGGTTGTCCAGACGCTTCAGTGTGATCGGGTCGCCCTTTCCTTTGTCGCTCCACAGTCTTTTTTCGTGCCGGCCCTGGTTGTGTGCGATAACGCTGTTGGCGGCCTCCAGAATGTTGGATGTGGATCGGTAGTTCTGCTCCAGCTTGACCACCCGGGCGTCTTCAAAATCCCGGTCAAAGCCCAGAATGTTTTCAATGGTGGCGCCTCTGAAACGGTAAATCGACTGGTCGTCGTCGCCCACCACCATCAGGTTTCTCTTTCCTCCCGACAGCAGCTTGGCCAGCTCCAGCTGGGCCTTGTTCGTATCCTGATATTCGTCCACCAGCACATAGTCAAATTTGTTCTGATAGTATCGACGGATTTCCTCGTTCTCCTTGAGAAGTTTCACGGTCAGGCGGATAATATCGTCAAAATCCAGTGCCCCGGCCGTGCGCAGCTTTTCGTCGTACAACCGATAAATTTCTGCGCATTTGGTAAACATATAGTCGCTTCCTGCCAACTGAGCCATATCGGTGTACTCCATCAACCGATCCTTGGCTCTGCCGATGACATTCATCACTGCCTTGGCGGAAAAGACCTTCTCATCCAGATTCAGTTCCTGAACACAGGAGGCGATCAGCTTTTTGCTGTCATCTGCATCATAAATCGTAAAATGGGCGGGAATTCCAAGAGCCTCCCCGTGTTTTCGGAGAATCCTCACGCAGACCGAATGGAAGGTGCCTGCCCAGATCTGACCCGCCGTTTCCTCGCCCAGCTTCTCGCACAGCCGGTCCTTAATTTCCTTGGCCGCCTTGTTGGTGAAGGTGATTGCAAGAATTTTATAGGGCGGACAGGCATTCACCGAAAAAGAAGAAAGAAGAGCGTCCCGCTCGTCCTTTCCCAGTTCTGCGCCCCTTTCCAGCGCCTCCACCTCTTTTTCGCCCACAAAAGGCGGCAAAGCCTCCTCTTCGTAGGCATCCCCGAATTTCACGATCTGCGCAACCCGTTCGGTAAGCACCGCCGTCTTTCCGCTTCCGGCTCCGGCTAAAACCAGCAAAGGTCCCTTCAATGCATAAATGGCACGCCGCTGTTGCGCATTGTATCTGTTGTATTTTAAGTCAAACAACGCCCGTTTTGCCTTGAGAAACCGGGCATTCAAGCTCTCTTCCCCCATATCTTCCTCCATATGTCTCTCCGCATACAGTATAGCACAGAAATCGTGAAAAATCAAGGTTTTTTTACAAAACGCAACAGCTCGTACGCCCCGGAAAAGGTGATTTCCGGCGGTTTTCCTGTTTTGTATACGGGCTTCCTGTCGCAAAGCTGATCGCCTGCCGGACACTTTCTGAGCATCCGGAGATACCCATAAATCAAAATGGAAAATCCGTCCTCCGGTGCTCCTTGACAGTAAAATCCGCCCGTGCTATACTTATAGCGGATTCGGAGTTGTATTTTTTTGAAAAAGAGGTATCCTATGGAACAAAACAGTTTTTTTGCTCTGGTTTTCCGCCAGAAATATATCAAGCGCTGGGGGCTGATGCGCAATGTCCAGCCTGAAAACCTTTCCGAACACGCCGCGGAGGTGGCCGTTATTGCCCATTGTCTTGCGGTTGTGGGAAACCGGATCTTCGGAAAACACTATGATGAAGGGCAGGCAACGCTTCTGGCCCTCTTCCACGATGTTCCCGAGGTCTACACGGGCGACCTGCCCACGCCAATCAAATACTTTGATAAGGACTCCAGAAAGAGCTACGACACCGTGGAAAAACAGGCGGTTTCCTCCCTGCTCTCCAAGGTTCCCGAGGAGTTGCGTCCCGCCTATGAAAATCTTATCGGCGAGCCGGAATGTCCGGAAAAAGCCCTGGTGAAGGCTGCGGACAAGCTCTGTGCCTATATCAAATGCCTGGAGGAAGAAAAGTGCGGAAACACCGAATTCCGCAGTGCCAAGGAAGCGATCCGACAGCAATTGGAACGGTTGGACTGCCCGGAGTTGGGTTGGTTCACGGAGCATTTGCTGCCGACCTTTTCGCTGACTATTGACGAGATGCAGATGTAAAGCCGCCGGTTTTTCGGCCGATCTTTCAAGAAATTCAAAAGAGAGGAGCATATACATGGCAAATATTCGGGACTATCTGCATTTCCGGGGGGATTTGTCCCTTTTGCAGGATCCTTTCAACGAAGTGGACGGTTTGATCCTATCCGAAATTTCATATATCGACTACAGTGGCATTGTAAAAGAAGAGCCCGACCGGAGAGTCGGATTTGAAGAGGCCACCGAAGCGTTTTTTGACGGCAAGGATCAAAAAGACCTTTCCTTGGGTGCCATCCTGCCCGATGAAATTCTGGACCTTTGCAAAGATGCCGCCGCCGCTCCCCGTTTTTCCGGCGCTTCTCTCACCGCCTACCGCAATGTGAAAAAGGAAGGCGCACAGGATTCCGAAAAAATGCAGTGGGCAGTTCTGACCTTTCTCCTTCCCGACGACAGCCTCTTTATCGCCTTTTCCGGCACGGATGACAGCCTGGTCAGCTGGAAGGAGGATCTGGATATGGCGGTGGAGGATGTTCTGCCCTCTCAGAAACTGGCGGTGGCTTATATCAACGAGTTAGCCTCTGCCTATCCCGGAAAGCTCCTGCGCATCGGCGGACACAGCAAGGGCGGAAATATTGCCGTCTATTCTGCCGCCAACTGTGCACCCTCGGTGCAGGATCGTATTCTGACGGTATATGACAATGACGGACCGGGCTTTTCCGCAGAATTTCTTGCCAGTCCCGGCTATAAACGCATTAAAGAAAAGGTGGTCCGCATTCTTCCGAGCGGTTCCGTGGTCGGACTCTTTTTTAAGAATGACCGGAAGCCGATCGTGGTGAACAGTAACGCCAAAGGCGTTTTTCAGCACGATGGATTGTCCTGGCAGATCTATCGGAATGGCTTTGAAAAAGCACCGGGCATCCGGCAGGATGCTCTGCTCTTTCAAAATGTCTTGAAAAAATGGCTTTCCCTTATGGAGAAAGACGAAAAATCCCGGTTTGTGGAAATTATCTACCGGTTTTTCAGCGGAACTCAGAAAAGAACCCTGACAGAGTTGTCCGACGATAAGCTCGGACTGCTGTCATCTTATAAGTCGCTTTCCCCCGAAGAGCGTGCCCTCGTGCGCCAGTCCTTCGGCAAACTCTGGTCCAGCGGCAAAAAGGTTTATGCAACCGAACTGCCGAAAGCCCTCCGGGAAGGAAAGCAGAATGTCCGGAAGAGCAAACCGGTTAAAGAACGGAAAAAAGACTTCCTTTTAAGCGTGGATGGTACCAAATTGTATACGAAAAAATCGGTGCAATCTAAAAAGTAAAAGAAAAGCCGGACACTCCTCTGTGGGACTCCGTCCCACTCCCTGCCAAGGGCGCGTTTTTGGAAAAACGCCCCTTGGAACCCCCAAAAACTTCTTTCAGGTTCGTAAAGGCGAGGCCGGACTGTCTGTGGGCGTTTCGTGAAAGGACCTTGTCCCGCCTGAAAAGGCGCACCCGGCCATATAGGCTCGCCCTTTCTTTGTGGGACGCTGTCCCACT
>DPGD01000055.1 GCA_003522145.1 Clostridiales bacterium
CTATTTCATTTTACAATGAACCAAATTTCTCTGCATGGTGTTGAAGGCGGCAAAAAAGAGGGGCGGAGAGGAGCTTTTCATTGGAGCGGATTTTATGCGTTCAATCAATACGCCGGACAGGATTCACAGAACGGGCCTTGGAGCCGTTGGTGAAAAATATTCCGGTGCAGTTTTTCGGCACACTGAATGGGTAGTCCAGCGGGAGAAACGGTCAGTATTCCATCGGTATTTTGAAAAAACGGCTTTTCAAAGTATGAAAATTGTGGTATAATCGGAGAAAGAGCGGGATTGCGTAGGAGAGGGTCGAAAAATGAGGGCCGAAGATCGGAGGCCGCTTGACTGTCACAGTAGGCAGGAGTTTTAGGCGGCTGATGCGTTTTTTTGCCGTTGGTTTGCTTGCGGCAGGGAGAATGATCCGGGCTTTTTATTTGGTCTCTGTCTGCCGGCTTCGGGCTTTGGGCTTTGGATCATTTTCAGTTCCTTTCCGGAACTTTTCGATTGTTCCTTTAGGGCACTTTGAAAATTTCCTACACATCGTGCAGGGGTATTCCGGCCTCAGAACCCCGTTGCAAAGAGCCGAAACATACTTTGAATGTTCAGAGATACCCTTGTCGAGATACCCTTGATCTACGGGCAAGGCGGAGAGTCGAAACAAAAAACCGAAAAATGAAAGGACGGGAAGCAGGGATGTTCCGTATTCTGGTGGCTGATGACGATAAAAATACCCGTATACTCCTAAAAGCGGTGCTGGAAGGAGAGGGCTATACCGTGCTCCTGGCGGAGGATGGGGCGCTGGCTTTGAAGGCCTTGGAAAGGGAGCATATTGACCTGGTGGTTTTGGACATCATGATGCCCCATATGGACGGGTATGAGTTCACAGAGGCTTTGCGGGAAAGCGGAAGCGAGCTTCCCATTCTGATGGTTTCTGCCAAACAGCTTCCTGCAGACCGACACAAGGGGTTTTTGGTGGGTACAGACGATTACATCACCAAGCCCATCGATGAAAAGGAGATGCTTTTGCGCATCAAAGCGTTGCTGCGCCGGGCCAAAATAGCCAACGAGCATCGGATCGAAGTGGGGACGGTGGTGCTGGATTACGATGCCATGACGGTCAGCGGTCACGGTCGCGTTCAGGAATTGCCCCAAAAGGAGTTTCTGCTGCTCTACAAGCTGTTGTCCTATCCCGGAAAGATCTTTACGAGGATCCAGCTGATGGATGAAATCTGGGGCATGGATACCGACAGCGGCTGGGAAACGGTGACGGTACATATCGGCAGACTGCGCAAGCGCTTTGAAGGCTGGGAGGAATTCAGCATCGAATCGGTACGGGGGCTGGGCTATAAAGCGGTGAAGAAAGTTTAAGGAGGTTTTTATGAACGGAAACCTGAAGGTGGACCTGAACAAGAGAAGAAATCGGAAATCCAGAATGTCTTTGACATTGCTTTTTGCCGGTACGGTTTTTGCGATTCTGGTGGCGGTGCTGATCGTGGTGGGCGGATTTGCTCTTGTGATGGTCAACGCCGACATTATCACCGAAAGCGGTTTGGGCTTGGTCGACGGGAACACGCTGATTATGATGATCCTGCTGATCAGCGTTGGCATCGGGGCGGTGTTCGCCTTTCTTTTTGGCCGTCTGTTTATGAAGCCCATCAATATTGTGATCAATAAACTGAACCGTTTGGCAACCGGAGATTTCACCGCCCGTATTCATTTTGACTCTGTTTTTTCCAAACATCCGACGGTAGCGGAGCTTACCGACAGCTTCAACACGATGGCCTCCGAACTGGAAAAAACCGAAATGCTCCGCTCGGATTTTGTCAATGACTTTTCCCATGAATTCAAAACGCCCATTGTTTCGATTGCCGGCTTTGCAAGGCTCTTGAAAAACGAAACTCTGGACCGGGAGCAGAGAAGGGAATATCTGAACATTATTGAGGAGGAATCCCTGCGCCTTTCCGATATGGCAACCAATGTGCTGAATCTGGCCAAGGTGGAGAATCAGCAAATACTCTCCAATGTTTCGGCCTTTAATCTTTCGGAGCAGGTGCGCAACTGTTTTCTCCAGCTGGAGGACAAGTGGAGCGGAAAAAATCTGGATGCGGATTTTGATTTCGGAGAGGTTCAGATCTGCGGCAATGAGGAGCTACTGCGGCAGGTTTGGCTGAATCTTTTGGACAATGCCGTAAAGTTTACGCCCTATGGAGGCGAAGTCCGGATAAAAATTGAGGAGCGGGAGGACAGCGTTTGCGTTTCAGTGATCAATACCGGCAGTACGGTGGTGCCTGAGAATAGGGAGCGGATTTTCCGAAAATTCTTCCAGGAGGACCGTTCTCACTCCACCAAGGGAAACGGAATCGGTTTGGCTGTAGTCCGGCAGATCGTGAATCTGCACGGCGGGAGCGTGTGGGTCGAGTCGGGACAGGATTGCACGACCTTCAAGGTTCTCCTTCCGAAAACCGCCGATGAAAGGACGGGGACCTTAAAAAATTCATAGCATGTCCGAACCGCTTGCCGTGGGGCGCACTCTGAATTTTCAGAGGTCCCTGAAGTCAGGAAAAGTTTCGTTTCAGTTTAGATTCTTTTGCAAAATAGAGGGGAAATGAAGAACTCCGGAAGAAGGGGAAAAGTGTATGTGGATTTTGGTGGGTATTTTTCTCGGAGTTTTCGGAGTGATTTTGCTCTATCTTTTGGTGTTGCTTGTAGCCTCTCTTTGGGTGAAGCCCGGCAAGGAGTATGAAAAATACAGTTCCTTTTACGGTTGGCTTGTGGTCAGTGCGGCGGCGATCGCTCTGTTTCTCGGACGAGTCAGAGTGAAGGTGTCCGGCCTGGAGAAGATTCCGAAAAAGGGAAGATTCTTATTTGTCTGCAATCATTTGTCCAACTATGATCCGGTGGTGGTGTGGCGGTATCTTCCCGGAAGTCGGGTGGCCTTTCTTTGCAAAAAAGAGGTTTTTTCCATACCGGTTTTGGGAAAGCTGATTCAGAAATGCTGTTTTCGAGTGATGGACCGGGAGAATGTGCGAAATGCACTGACCGCCATCGGTAAGTCTGCCGAGTTGCTTGAAAGAGGCGAGGTGTCTATCGGGGTGTACCCGGAAGGGCGCCGGAATACCGAAGAGGGAACAGCACTGCTGCCCTTTCACAACGGGGTATTTAAGATCGCCGAAAGGGCGAAAGTGCCGGTTGTGGTGGCCACGGTGAAAAATACCGATCGTGTTCATCGGAACTTCCCGTGGCATCGGACTACTGTTTATTTTGACATTCTGGAGGTTTTGGACGAGCAGTGGATCGGGGAAGTGAGAACTGCGGATATATCTGCGCGGGTGCAGGAATTGATGACGGAAAGCCTGTTGAAAAAATAAAGAATAAGTTTTTTTTCAGTTTAGAATCCAGTGCTACCCTCAAGGCCGGAAACTGAGATGAGTTTCGTTATGAGGAGGAGCATGAATATGAGAGAAGTTAAGATCATTACCGATTCCTGTTCGGATTTGACTACAGAGTTGATGGAGCGTTACAGCATCGACTATGCGTTGATGAACACCGTTTTGGAGGGAAAAACCAGTCCGGCCTCCTTATCCTGGACCAAGGAGGAGGTACATGCCTTTTATGGACGGATGCGCAATGGCCAGCGGATCACCACCACCCAGGTTCCGGTTGAGGAGTTCCGCAGAGTGTTCACCAAATATTTGGCTGACGGGCAGGACATCGTGTACATCGCCTGTTCCTCCAAGCAATCCGGTTCGGTCAATACCGCCCGGGTGGTGTCGGAGGAGCTGCTGAAGGACTATCCGGGAGCCTCTGTATACTGTGTGGATTCGCTGAATGCCTGCTTGGGCGAGGGAGCGCTTGCCATTGAGGCGGCAAAGCTGGCAGAAACCGGCATCGGCGCAGAAGAGGTCTTTAAAAAGGTTCAGGCAATGCGTAAAAGGGTGAACGAATACTGCACCGTGCATTCACTGGAATTCCTTCGGCGTGCCGGCAGGGTCAAGGGGCCGGCGGCATTTTTCGGCAATCTGATGGGGGTGAAGCCCATCATTGTGGCCGATGCGGACGGCGCACAGGCGGCGTTCAAAAAGGTGAAGGGAAGGCAGGCTTCTTTCAGGGAAATCGTAGCACTGTTGAAGGAAAGCATTGTAAATCCGGAGGAGCAGACCATTTATCTGGCTCACGCCGACTGTTCCGAAGAGGAAGTGGAGGAACTGAAGGCACTGGTCAAAGCCGAAATTCCCTGCAAGGAGATTTTTGTGGGCTACATCGGTCCCATTATCGGTGCTTCCATCGGACCGGATGCCGTTGCGCTGATCGGCTTCGGAAAAGAGGTCACTTTCCGGGCTGCGGAATAATAGAGAAGGATTGTGCAGGGGCTGCCGCAGAATGAATTTGCGGCAACCCTGTTTGCCGAAATAGAACTTTTGCGCTCTTTTAGCGAAAAAGGTCGAAGAAGGGAGAATTCCAACGATGAAAATTGCATTTTTTCCGCTGATGGCGCTGTTTGCCTATCTGATTTCCGGACTGAATCCTGCGATCATTCTGTCAAAAATGATTTATCATCAGGATATAAGGGAGCTGGGCAGCAAAAATCCGGGTTTTACCAACTTTAAAAGAGCCTTCGGAGGCAGGTATGCATGGATCGTCTTTTTCTTGGATATTTTTAAGGGAGCGGTGGTATCGGTAGTTGCCGGACTGCTTGCACGGACCTATCTGGGAGATTGGCAGTTAGGTGTGGCCTACGCCGGCATTTTTGCGCTGTTGGGGCACGCTTTTCCGGTGGAATACGGCTTCAAGGGCGGAAAAGGGTTTTTGGTCTGCTTTTCTACGGTCTGGTTCATTGATTGGAGAGCGGGACTGATTGCCTTTGGCGTATTGGCGCTTTTGCTCTTATCCACCAAGTATATGTCACTCTCCACCATGCTGTCGCTGGCGGCCGGGGCGGTTTCCATTGCTCTTTTCGGAGCAGGGCTGCCGGCATGTCTGCTGTATACCGCCGGAGTGCTGTTTGTAGTGGCAAGGCATCATGAGAACATCCGCCGTCTGGTGAACGGGACGGAAAGTCGGTTTTTCTTCGGAGGGAAGAAAAAAGAGAACTGAACGAATGCAATAAGGGTACCCCCTCAAAATTCCAAGTATAATCGGCGAGCCGTCCTATTGAAGAACGAAGCGCAAAAAAACGAAGGAATTCTTTGTGTATGAAAGTTTTTTGCAACGAAGTTCTGCGGCAAAGCCGCCCTTGCCCGATGCGGGGGAATTTTCAGAGGTGTCCACAAGGTAGAAAATAATCCCGGAGGCGTCTATGAACAGAGAAACAATCAAAGAAACGGTTTGCAAAGCGGGCATTGACATCGGCTCCACCACGGTGAAGCTGGTAATTTCGGATGAAGAAAACCGACTGTTGTTCGGAGAATATAAACGGCACATGGCGCACACCAAGGATGCGCTTCTGGAATTGCTTACCCAAGCGGCCGAGCGCCTGGGCGACCGGCCGATGCAGGTACATATCACCGGCTCCGGGGCCTTGGGTATTGCCCGATCTTTGGGAATCCCGTTTACCCAGGAAGTCGTGGCCGTGGCCAAGGCTCTGAAAAACTACGATCCCCGCACCGATGTGGCGGTGGAACTGGGGGGAGAGGACGCCAAGATCATTTATTTCACGGGAGGACTGGAGGAACGAATGAACGGCGTGTGCGCCGGAGGAACCGGTTCCTTCATTGACCAGATGGCTTCTTTGCTGCAGACCGATGCCTCCGGACTAAATGAGGCGGCTGCAAAGGCCAAAATGGTCTATCCCATCGCCTCCCGCTGCGGCGTTTTTGCCAAGACCGATATTCAGCCCTTGATTAACGACGGTGCCGACCGTTGCGACCTGGCCGCCTCGGTATTTCAGGCCGTGGTGAATCAGACGGTTTCGGGATTGGCCTGCGGAAAGCCCATAAAGGGACGGGTGGCCTTTTTGGGCGGCCCCCTCCACTTTCTGCCGGAATTGAAAAAAGCATTTATAAAAACACTGAATTTGCGGCCGGACGAGGTGATTGATCCCGAAAACTCCCATTTGTTTGCCGCCATGGGGGCGGCCATGAGCGAAGAGGGAACGCTTTTGACCATCTCCGAGCTGAAGGAAAAGCTGAAAGCAAACACCAAGATCGAATACGAAACCAAGCGTCTGGAGCCGCTGTTCCGCAATGAAGAGGAGCGGCAGGAGTTCTCCCTCCGTCACGAGCAGGCGAAGGTACACAGGGCCGACATCAAAAGCTACAAAGGAAAGTGTTTTTTGGGTATCGACGCCGGCTCCACCACCACCAAGCTGGTGCTCATCGGCGAAGAAGGGCAGTTGCTTTTCTATACCTATGAAAACAACCAAGGAAACCCGGTAAAAACGGCGATTTCGGCCATGGGCCGCTTAAGAAAGGCCCTTCCGGAGGAAGCAACGGTGAGTTATTCCTGCTCTACGGGCTATGGAGAACAGCTCCTGAAATCGGCCTTTTCGCTGGACGAGGGGGAAGTGGAAACGGTGGCGCATGCCACCGCCGCCGGGTTTTTTGACCCCAAGACCGATTGCGTGCTGGACATCGGCGGTCAGGACATGAAGTGCATCAAGCTGAAGAACGGCGTGGTGGATTCCATCATGCTCAATGAAGCCTGTTCTTCCGGATGCGGGTCCTTTATTGAGAATTTTGCTACCTCCCTGGGCCTTTCTGCGGCGGAATTTGCCGAGAAGGCGGTGTCGGCCAAGGCTCCGGTGGATCTGGGTACCCGCTGTACGGTTTTCATGAATTCCAATGTGAAGCAGGCGCAGAAGGAGGGAGCGTCGGTATCGGATATTTCGGCCGGACTTGCCTATTCGGTGGTAAAAAATGCCCTATACAAGGTAATCAAGCTGACCGATGCCAAGGAACTGGGTGAGAACATTGTGGCACAGGGCGGAACCTTCTACAATCAGGCGGTTTTAAGAGCCTTGGAAAAGGTGGCAGGAGCGAAGGTGATCTGCCCGGACATCTGCGGACTGATGGGTGCTTTCGGTGCGGCCCTGATTGCGAAGGAGCGGTACAAAGGGCAGAAGACCGGTATGCTGTCCTTTGAGGAGATTGAAAAACTGGAATATACCGGCAGCACTGCCCGTTGCGGAGGGTGCGAGAACAATTGTCTGTTGACCGTGAACACCTTTTCCGGAGGGAAAAAATACATCACCGGCAACCGGTGCGAAAAGCGCATCGGAGGAGGGGGAGGCAAAAAGGGCGAAAACCTTTTTGAGTACAAGCAAAAGAGAATTTTTGACTATCCTCCTTTGGAGGAAAAGGATGCGCCCCGGGGAACGATCGGCATACCGAGAGTTCTGAATATCTATGAAAACTATCCCTTCTGGGCCACATTCTTCCGAAAATTGGGCTTCAGAGTGGTGCTTTCTCCCTATGCCAGCCGGAAGATTTACCAGTTGGGTATGGATAGCATTCCCTCCGAATCGGAGTGTTATCCTGCCAAGCTTGCTCACGGGCAGGTCCAGTGGCTGATCAACGAAGGGGTAAAAACCATTTTCCATCCCAGTGTGTTCTATGAGTACAAGGAGAACCCCTGTTCCCAGAACCAGTACAACTGCCCTATGGTCATTTCCTACCCCGAAAATATCCGGAACAATCTGGAGGATGTGTTTGCAGGGAATGTGCGCTATATTCATCCCTTCCTCACCTTCAAACGGGAGGAGGCGCTGGTCAAGCGCCTGACGGCAATCTGCAAGGAAGAATGGAACATTCCCGAAAGGGAGGTAAAAAGGGCGGTACATTTGGCCTTTGCCGAACAGATGCGGGCAAAAGAGGACATCCGGAAAAAGGGAACGGAGCTTCTTGCCGATATGAAAAAAGAGGGCAGACAGGGAATTGTTCTGGCGGGTCGCCCCTATCATATCGATCCGGAGATCAACCATGGTATTCCCGAAATGGTGGCTTCCTATGGCTTTGATGTGCTCACCGAGGACAGCCTGCCCTTGGATGCTGGCTCCGGAAGGCAATTGCGCGTGTTGGATCAGTGGACCTATCATTCCAGACTCTACAGTGCGGCGGAATTTGTGAGCACCAGAAAGGATCTGCAGATGGTGCAGCTCAATTCCTTCGGATGCGGATTGGATGCGGTGACCACGGATCAGGTCTGCGAACTGTTGGAGAAGGCCGGAAAATTCTATACAGTCCTGAAAATCGACGAGGTCAGCAATCTGGGGGCGGCTCGGATCCGCATCCGGAGCTTGATTGCCGCGATGAACATGAAGCAAGCAGAGCGGGAAGAGACCAAGCCCTATTGCTATCAGCGCAGCGAGTTTACCCAAAAGATGTACGATGAGGGCTATACGATTCTGGCTCCTCAGATGAGTCCCATTCACTTTGATTTGATTGAACCGACCTTCCGGCGGTTCGGCTACAAGCTGGAGATTCTGAACAACGCTACCAAGAATGCAGTGGATGTAGGCTTGAAGTATGTGAATAACGATGCCTGTTATCCTTCGATCATTATGGTGGGACAGTTGATGGAGGCGGTGCTGTCGGGAAGATACGACACCCACCGGTTAGCGCTCATGATGAGCCAGACCGGGGGATGCTGCAGAGCGAGCAATTATGTTGGGTTTATACGAAGAGCCTTGGACAAAGCAGGCCTTTCCTATATTCCGGTGATCTCATTGAATACCGGAGGTTTGGAAACCAACGGAGGCTTCCATCTCAATATGACCATGCTGAAATGCGGAATGGAAGCACTGATCTGGGGAGATCTGCTCATGCGGTGTTTGTACCGAGTGCGCCCGTATGAAAAAGAGAAAGGCTCTGCAAACGCCCTGCACGACAAATGGAGAAAGCTCTGCGTTTCCATACTGCTGGGAGAGGAAAAGGGATACTCCTATGGGGAGGTCTGCCGGGGAATCGTCAGGGATTTTGACGAGCTTCCCGTTGACGAAGCCCTGCGCAAGCCCAAGGTGGGCATTGTGGGAGAGATCTTAGTGAAGTATATGCCCTTGGCCAACAACCATCTGGTGAATCTTCTGGAGCAGGAGGGAGCCGAGGTAACGGTACCGGACTTCTTGGATTTCTTCAATATGTTCATATACGATATGGACTTCAAGCACAAGGAATTGGATGCCCCCTTCATGAGATCGGTGATTTCCAAGGTAGGAGTCCGCATTCTGCGCAAACTGCGGGAGCCTGCGGCAAAGGCGCTGAAACAGAGCAAGCGCTTCTCAGCCCCCATGGATATTGAGAAGATTGCCGCCTTGGCCAAGCCGTTTCTGTCGGAAGGAAACCAGTATGGCGAGGGATGGTTCCTTTGCGGGGAAATGGTGGAGCTGATCAAGGAGGATGTGCCGAATATTGTCTGCATTCAGCCTTTTGGGTGTCTGCCCAATCATGTGATGGGCAAAGGTGTCATCAAGGCGCTGAAAAAGGCCTATCCCCAGGCGAATATCGCCGCAGTGGACTATGATCCGGGAGCCAGCGAAGTGAATCAGTTGAATCGGATCAAGCTGATGCTTTCGGTGGCAAGGGAGCAGATGGAATCGGCCGGGGCAGAGCGTCCCCTGGCTGTTCTTCAGCCGAATTAAAAAAGAAAACACCCAACCGGGCAGGAGAAATATGCACAAGTCCGTTAAAAACGG
>DPGD01000010.1 GCA_003522145.1 Clostridiales bacterium
CGGTCCTGTCAAAAACATCTGCTTTTCGGCCTGTTACAAGGATTTAAGCGCAAAAAAGACCTCACAGAGTATTACACTCTGCAAGGTCCGTTTTCAGAAGTGTCCTGATACCGGTTCACACGGTCATGTAAATATAGAAAAGACCGTTACTCCGTCTGGTATCCTCAAAAATTGTGGAAATCTTCACCATCACCACCGTTTCACTGCCGGAAGAAATGTTCCCGAGCGAAACGCTTTTTACGTAGGTGCCGGGATGGATGAACCCGGTTTCTCCAAGCAACTCGCCCGGAAGATAGGTCACTTTGCCTGTTTCGCTACTGACAACCGTTTTCACCGTGTAGAAGGATGCTTTGATCAATACCTCGTTTTCCTCCGGATTTGTCAGGAAAATGTCGGCTTTTTTCCCGTCAAACGCTGGCTCACAGCAAAGCGAAACATTGCACACACCTTCCGCACCGTATGAGACATACCCATCTTTTTCGGAAAGACCGGATGGCGCTCCGACGGTCTCGTTTGCATCTATTATATCCGGTTCGGCAAGAAGGGCGGCAACAAATACCGCCACTGCGGCCAGCAATGCAAGCACGACCCCCAAACCGATCAAAAGTTCTCTTTTCAATTGGGTTTTACGGAATGAATACACCTTTCACCTATGCCTCCCGAACATATTCTTCGCTGAAATCGCCGATCTGTATCGTAAGCATCCCGATCGGACTGAAGGAACCGGATTCATACTTTCCTCCGGATGTTTGCGGTTCGCCGGAAAGCGACACATACAGTTCCTTCTTCACATTGTTTTTTGCGACAAAAGAAGGCGACTGGGCAATCCTGAAATCGGAATCCTCATAAAAGCTCATGGTCACGCCGTTCACAACCTGACCGCCGCCGGTTCCCGACGCCTCCTCCGCTGTCAGTACTCGGTAGTCCAGTGAAATAGCGATCCCCTGATCCGCATAGTCATCATAGCTATTTGCATAGGTCACACTGATCTTGTTGGTCACACCGTCAAATCCGTACCAACCGGGAAAACCGTCCTCCGTTCCTGCGGACGGGAAGAGGCTGGCCTTATCGGCCACATAGCGCAGCTCATGCACATCCCATGTGCCGTAATCGTAGTAAAACGACATGGTGCCGAACTCGATGGTGACAGCATATTTGTAGCCGTCCTCCGTTAACTCTTCCTCTGCCCCTGCGGGGAGCGGGAAGCCGACGGTCAAAACAAGTATGCTGACGGCAAGAATAACAGCACAAAGCGATCCTGCCAGCTTATATTTCGTTTTCAACACAGGACAACATCCCTTTCTGCCGTCATTTCTTCGGCGGATTTCTATTTTGCAGATGGGTCAAACGGTTCACCGTTGCTTCGCACGCCGCCGGATGCCATGATATATACCGTTGCGGAAATATGCTTTTGACCCTCCATTTTTTCAAGCTCCGGATAAAGTCCGAATACCGCAAGCTCTGAATACTCGTAAGCCTTGGTCGTTCCGTCCAGGATAAGGACCGCCGGAAGCGTCGCGTCTCCTTCCGAACGGTAGGTAACATCCGAACCGCACTGTGCAAGCGCCTCCGTATCGAACATGATATTGGCATGTATGGGAGTATCGGAACGGTTCAGAACAGAAACCCGGAAGCCTTCGCTCTCAGCGCCCGTTTGCTCCAGCCAAATACCGCTGTTGACATAGCGCTCGCCTGTTTCGGTATTTTCTGCCAGACTCAGCATTTTATATTCATAAGTCGTGTTCTTGAACAATATATCCACGGAATAACTGTACCTATGGGTATAGGTTTCCTTCACCGTGATCCATATATCCTGTCCGGATTCTTCTGCGGAGAGGGTCAGAGGAAATGAAAGCGCAAAAACAGCGATCAAAACCATACTCCATATGGCGCTTTGTTTTCTCATACTCCCATTTCCTCCTTTCTTGACCCTGACGAACAAAAATCGGTACTCAAGGTACGGCTCCTGTTCGTTTTCCCATGCCATCATTTTACGCAGTCTTGGTGATGGTCACGAGAATCTCGCCGAGCTTCTGCGCTGTGATTTCAGATACTGTGGGAGTACCGGAAACTTTGAAGGTCGCAGTCGCATTCTTGGAGCCGTAAGTGGTTCCAACTTCGCACTTCTCGATAGTGCCTGTGCCACCGGTCACATCAATAGAAAGCGGCCCATAGGTGCTGACCACATTCTGGGATGTCACTTCGTAATTCACCGGAAGGTCTGAATGGTTGGTGATCTTCACAGAACCATCGCCCGCCCATTCCGCCGCAGAATTGGGCTCATACTGATAAGTATCAGGATTCCACTTGGAACCGGACGAATAAACGAATACAGGATTGCTCGTGAACTCGATCTCCACATAATAAACATGGATCACTTCGCCGTTGATGGTGATCTTGACTTCTTCAGAGCTCGTCTGGCCGGTGTACGCTGCCTCAGCCGTTCCGGAAGCGGCCAGAGCCGGAACACAGAAAGCGAAGCAAAGCACCGCAACAAGTACGATAGAAACAAACTTCTTCATTGGTATCTCCTCCTTTCACCAAAAATTCTATTATAAACGCCTTTCGGCGAGTATAATCCTGATAACCGATGCGGAACAGACCGTTACAGGGCAATCAGTCCTTTGAGATCGTCACCGTAACATTGGCAATCGTAAAAGTGTCCCTGCCCATATCTTCAAGGCGTTTGTTCCCATAGTAGGTTGCCACGCTCTCCCAGTCGGTGCTGGTTATGCTGATGATGATATTTCCCTCGGTTGCCGTACCGTTGCTGCTGCCGGTGCCGGGGGTAGCCTTTTCAACGGTCAGTTTATTGATTGCGCTGTCCTTATCGGCAGAAACCGTAATGGAGTCTCCGGCATCCGTATCCGTCATGGTTGCGTATGCATATACGGGAAGGTCGGAACGGTTGGAAACAGTGATCGTACGGCTGGTATTGGCAGCTGTGGTATCTGCAATGTCATACTTCATGGTGTTGACATTCCATGTAATCGTGCCGCCCAGTGTCAGATCCTCCAGGCTGAAGGTAACATCCACCGCATACTTGTGCGTAACATCCTCCACCTTCACATTGATGCTCTGCCCGCCGGTCGTTGTGGGATCGAAGGTGTTCACACCGTCTGTGTTGCCCACTACCGTTTCAGCGCTCACATTGACGGCAAAGACGGATGCGATCATGAAGACCGCGAGGATGAGAGATAAAAATTTTTTCATTTGAAATTCTCCTTTCAGAATTACCAATTGTTGTATTATAAACCTTTTCAGGCTTATTTCCGGATCGTGACCGTCAGTTGGCCGACGACGGTATAGTCGGCTGCTTCGCCAAACTGCGGTATGCCGGAAAGGTGCAGGTAGCAGGCTTCATTGGAGGCCTGTCCGAATTGCCGTGCGCTTCCTTCCGTTGCCTCTATCAGCGTGCGGAGCACATTGGTGATGTCATTGCCGGAGGTGGCGTTGACATCGTAGATCTTGGCTCGGATTCCGTGCTGTTTATCACCGATGGAGCTGTGGAGGAAGCTGATCTCCGGCTTCACACTGTACTGCACGGCCGCATTGGAGCGGTTGAAAATCTCTACCCGGTTGTTCGTGCCGTCAAAGCCGTCCCACTTGGACTCGTTTTCCAGTTCATCGTAAACCAGCTCGCCCGTATTCCATCTTGTTTTGGAGTATGTAAAATACATGGCACCAAACTCAATGTCCACGGCGTATACGGCGCCCGCCTTGCCCTGCCCTGTAGTGCGTGCATAGACATAGTCGGCATGAGCGTCGTACACTCCGTTATTGATCGGTGAATGGTAGTCTGCCGTAGCCGACGATACCGGGTCAGGGCTGTCAATCGGATAAAATTTATCCCAGGACAGTCCGTATTTCTTCCGGAAAATCGCTCCGTCCATCGAATAGCTTATTTGTCCGGGAACCTGCTGTATATCCTCGGTGGTATAGTTGTGTGCGGCGGTGCCAGACAGAACCACTCCGTCAAGGGTGACCTTGGTTTGCCCGAAGCCGATGGATATGTCGTTGTAATACACCGACACCGCCGATGCAATCACCTTTCCTTTATCGTCGGCAACCACATTTTCCAGCAAAAAGTCACCCGGCTCGTTGATCGGGCACGGTACTGTGAGCGTTGAGTATTCCGAAGATGTAACATACCTCAGGTAGTTTGCGATACCCAGAACACGAATCGGTCTTTTCTCTATGTTCCATACGATCTCGCCCGATGCCGTGTAGCTTTCAGCCTCGATCACTGCACTGACCTTATACAATCCGGCATCCTTGGGTGCGCCGGAAAGCGCCAGCCAGGTGTTTCCGCCGTCGGTGGAAGAATAAAAGCTGTAAACCGCAGAGTTCAGTTCCTCCTCTGCCACCTCTATAGCTTCATAGTCCGCAGAGCCGCCTGTCGGCTCGATCGTATATTTTCCGGTCGTTGCGCTTTCTGCTGAGGTTGTATATTCTGTTTCGTCCGTTCCCGCACTTGAAGAGGTATTGGTGTTGGCGGTGCTTGCAGTAAATGCGGTTTTGAAGACCTCCGCATTTACCGAACCGCTGTAGGCTTCACTGCCGAAAGAGGTGTATTGCCATTCACCGGAGGTAGCACCCTGAGCCAGGGCCTTTTCCGCCAGAGCTTCGGCCTCCTGCTTTGCCGACTCATCGCCTGTAGCGGTCGGTCCGTTGGGAAAGGGATAGCTGAGCGAAAAGAGTACGACAGAGTTCGTGCTGTTATAGTTGATCGATATAGTACCGGCGGTATTGTCCGGCACCAGATTGAAGTACTGCTTACGGTAAGATGCCACCGAAACCGAAGCATTGCTTCCCGCAACGGTAGGAGCCGCCCCGTGATTGAGAGTCACTGTAAACACAAACGGATCGGGAGAGACAATGTTGGTAGCGTTGGTAACACTGGCCACCTCCACAGTCACCGTGTAGACGAGTTTTCCTGTCTCGGATGCATCCATTTCACATGAAGTATCCAGGGATATGCTTGCAGTTCTGTTTGCTCTTTGATAGTACCCGTATGTTCCGGCCGCAGAGAGCGTTGTTCCGGAGGGGGTAACGGTGTGTGCAGGCGAACCGCTGATTTGCGACACGATGCTGTGTACCGCCTGATAGCCCGGATGGGTTCCGGCGTAAATCTCGTTGATCGAGGGCGTGACCTGTACTCCGTCATAAACCTTGGAAATGTTTTTTAAGTCTATTTTGTACACCGACTTCCGGATGATCGTGATCTTATATATGATGCTGTTGGATTGATTGCCGTCAACCGTATCGGTCTTCCGAATCCGTATGACCTTTTCCTTCAGCCCGGTCATATCCACCTCTGCGGTGAAATAATCCTCCGTTCCCAAGGACACCGCCGTGTCGTCGATGTCGATCGAACCGGAACTGTTTTCCTCCTGTATATATCTGCCGTACAGATACGCTGTGTTGTCTGTATTCTCAATATAAACGGTATAGGCGTATACATTCATGAAGAAATTGCTTCCGATAAGACCGTCTCTTCCGTCTTGGTACGGACCGTCCCGGTAAACATCAAGATCGATAAACGGCGTGGTCACCGCATCCATCTCAATATTGTTTGCCTGCGGATAAACCAATTCGCCCGAGATCGTTCCGCTGTCATTTGCAGAGACCGTCACCGTGATGTAGCCGGATTCCGGAAGTGAAAACGCACTGTCATCGTACTGGTAGAGGGTTTCGCACGGTATTTTCAGCGCATACAGTCCGCCATGCTCCTCGGGCTTGGGCAGTGACAGGGCAATGGAACGGAAATGCTTCAGAACCTGCACGCTCTTAATCAGCGCGGAGGTTTCGTCAACATACAGAGTAAGCCTCAGCTCCTCAAACAGTGCGTCATAGTCGCTCGCTGTCGTTCCCCCGTCGGGGATGACCTCCTCCCTGTTTGCATCCAGAAGAGGCTTATCTGCTTCTGCACAAACATAGTACACTGCTCCCGGTGAACCGTCGGCGGGCTGTGTAACATACTTGCAGTATACCTTCCCGTCTATAATCTCCGTCTGCGCTTCGTAAAGCTCAAACACCCTTGAAGTGTAGTCCACCAGGTCCGGAAATCTTCCCAAGTACAGGTATCCGTCTGAGTCAATGTTCACATTCGGACGGGCATCATAGCTGGTGCCGTTTTCCGTGATCGAATAATGTCCGAAACCGGAAGCCAGTATCTCGGCATCGGAGGTGATACTGATGGAGTTGGACTGCATATTCGTCTTGTTTCCGGCTCCGATGGCGGCTGCGGCGTCACTTTCCGTATATCCGGTGGTTCCGTCCGGATTGAACATATCGGGATAACCCGGAAGCGCTGTTACCTTGCCGCCATCGATCGTAATTTCAAGTCCGGATGTGGCGGTGGCAGAAACACCGGCAGACAACGAGTCGGTAGAGCCGATGCCGGGGCAGGCAACACCGCCGATAGCATTCACCATTCCGCCGTGAATATTGATGCTGTAGCTATTCGCAAAATCGCCGGAATACCCGTCCTGCAGCGAGTCCCCGTCGCCGATCCCGGCCGCCCAACGCCCTCCGCAGACCGTGATGTCGCCGCCATTGATGGTAATGGAAGCGGAGGTGGCCGCACCGTTCAGTCCGCCGCCGATCCCGGCCGCCTGATGTCCGCCGTAAGCGTTGATCGTACCGCCGTTGATCGTGATCGTTCCCGGAGTTCCCTGGGTGTAATCTCTTCCGTAGGAGGAAGCTGTGTCATAGGTGACACCGCCGCCGATTCCCGCACCGCCTGCAAGGGTGGAGGAAGCACCGGACGGGTATCCGTATCCATACCCATAGTTATTGGAGTTATCGCCCTCCACATAATGACCGCCGTAGGAGGACAGATTGCCGTATTCGATCGTCAGCGATGAACCGCTGTCCACCTGCACACCGGCAAAGCCTCCTCCGGATTGCGCCGCCGTATACACGCCTGCGGAGCTGACCGTGCATCCGTTCACACCCGCATAAAAAGTGTTGGTGCCCCGGAACGCTACCGTTGCGCCGGAATTGCCGGTTATAAGCAACGGACAAACCTGTGCCGTTGTACCCCATCCGAGCGCCGAGCTCACTTCGTACAGATTTTCAATCGTCTGACCGCTCTGTCCGTCGCTTGCCGTATCGGAAGCGTACCTGCGGTCAATGGTTACATCCTGAAAAATGATGTTAACATCGGTTGCCCCATTTACAGTGACGGAAAAGACCCCGTCCTTAATCAGCACATTCTTGCCGTTATAGCTTGAATCAATCAGCACGGCGCCGCTGTCAAACACCGCATCCGGTTCCCCGTCTGCCGAGAATGAAGGAAAGGTCAGCTGCGGCAGGAGAGCAGTCATAAGCACGGCAACTGCCAGAAAAACCACTAAAATCTTTTTTAAGCCGCCTTTGCTCACAACCTTCCCTCCTTCTTTCATATTTTTTTAATTTTAATTATTCGGTGATTCCGGTCGCTCTGTCCCGAAACCAATCAGACGGCTTTACTGGTCTACAATATGGATCGTTGTAACCGCCTGGGCATTCACAATTGCTTTTTCATTGGTCTCCGGGTCGTATGCGTCGATCAGCATCACCATATCGTAGTCGCCCACCTTCAGATTCTTTCCGTCAGGAAGGGCCGACAGCTTGCATACGCTCAGCTTATATCCGATCTGGAGCCTTCCCGAACGGTACAGTTCTGTATAGGATTTGGTCGGGTCATATCCTTCGGCATTCAGTTCTTCCTGTGTTCTCACCTGGCAGGCAACCAGGTCGTACCCTCTCTTGGTAAGCTCGGCGTCGGTCACGCACAGCCGGATGACCACATCCTGGGTGCTTCTGCGCGGATTGATGTAATCCATCTGTCCGACCATAGAGGATGCCGCCACATAGATGTCCTGATTCAGTTCCAGACTGATACGGCTGGTACCTGCCGGAGGCGGTTCCACCTTCTCACCATCATCGATAACAGGCACCTGATTCGGATCGATCACGGTCGGAACATAGGGGCTTCTGGTCATTTTGACCACAAAAATCGCCGTTCCGCTCACAAGAAGCGCCAGGAGCAATGCCCCGCCGGTTAAAAACCAGGGGAGGAGCACCGCCCCGTTGTTCATTTTTCCGCCAGCATAGCAGTTCCGGATGTGGCCGGAATTCTTGCCCGCAAAACCGCCGGCACACCGGCCGGGAGACATTCCGAGCAACACTCTGCAGTTCTCAAACTCCCCGCCTGAAATTTCGCCGGCCATTCCCCCTGCAACGATACTCTTTGCGCCTTTCAGAATATAGTCCAGCGACAGATTTACGACCCTGGCATTTCTGGTATATCCAAAAAAGCCCGCCACATCGTAGCTGGCGCCATTTATGGTAAAATTGCTGATCGTCATTCCGTTCCCATCAAAAACACCGCTGAACGGCAGGGACTCGGAAATCCCGATCGGCTGCAACTTGCTCCCCTTCATGTTGATGTCGCTGACCAGCCTGTAGCTTGCCGATGCCGCCTTCCGATCACCGGAATTGATTTTCTCCATTACCTCTTCCAGTGCTTCCGGACTGTCGATCTCCACAACCGCTCTGTTTTCCTCCGGTATGGCGACATGATTGGCCATGAGATCGGGTTCAAACGCCCGGTCATCGTCAATCGCCTTCCAGATTCCATCAATGCGGAGCTTTTTCAGAATCTCCTCGTCGGGTGTATCGGAGGATATGTATTGATCCGGGTTTCCGAATTTGTATATTTTGGTGCCGTCCCTTTCGGTCGAAACGGCACGCTTTCCGGCAACATATCCGCAATTTTCAAGGCTCCCGGAGTTTCTCACAAAAAAACCCCGGTTGGTCTTCTTGCTCCCCACCCTCACGGTCAGCGAGCTATCGACCTCACCGCTGTTTTCATAAACGAATCCGGCGCTTTCCGAGCCGAAATTGGCATGGATGTCGGCCACACAGCCCTCGATCCTGCCACTGTTGACAGCTACAAACGAGCCTATTCTTCGGTTTTGATTATACGCACTCATTTTTCACGACTCCCTTTCTTCGTTTGCAGCGTTTATACTGCTACCTTCTCATTGCCCGCTCAACATTTCGTATTCCTTCTGATAAGCTTCGTTTGACCTTCATTCTGTTGTATCACGATATTTTTTGTACCAAAAAAAACGGTTATTTTATAAATTTTCAAGAATTGGCTGTCTGTACAACAAATCCAAAAATATCCAAGAATTCAACTCTTCCTTTTGTTCCTGAGCAGCATTTACAATTGCCTTGCAAGTTCATTATTTGACATATTGCTCATAAGCCGTAAGTCCTGCGCCCGGCAGAACTGTACCGGCAAAGAAGGCTGTTGCTGTCGTTTTTCTTGCCCTTTTGTGCTCCCATGCTGTTTTTTGAATTTTCATTCAGATATACACATATAACCTCCAAGCATTACACAGTATTTATTCCGTGTGCTGCAGATTTTTCTCAACGGTCACCGTCGAATACTGCGATATATCGTATTTATTCTACGATATATATTATTGTTTGTCAAT
The DNA here is from genome assembly GCA_003522145.1 of Clostridiales bacterium. Lineage (GTDB taxonomy): Bacteria > Bacillota > Clostridia > Oscillospirales > CAG-272 > UBA11512. The sequence continues at coordinate 9,495 of DPGD01000010.1, forward strand.
ACCCTTTTATCATAAAATATCATAAAATACGGGTAGATCGACGAAAATTCGTATGTAATACAGAGGATTATCGTATGAGTCACGATGAAATTTTAAGAAAAATAGTACAATTAAGAATCGACAAAAACTGGTCGGAATACCGCCTGAGTATGGAAACAGGCATACCGCAATCGACAATTTCATCATGGTTCCGGAAAAATGTACAGCCTTCTGTGCAATCACTCGCCGCCATCTGTCAGGCCTGCGGAATCACGCTGTCCCAGTTTTTTTCGTCAGACGAAGATTTGACGGTTGAGTTGACCGTTGAACAGAAGGATTTTTTAGATCTGTTTTCCGTTTTACCTTCGGAACAGCAAAAAGCCTTGATTGCTTTCTTGCGCACGCTGAAAGCAGACCCCACCGAATAAAATCTCTGCCACACTGCGGTTCTTCCCTGTTCCCGCGCACCGGTTCCCTTCCGGATTTCCGGGTTTTTAGTGAAGAGAAATTGAAAAAAGAGGTGTAAAAGCTCTGCCCGAGCTTTTACACCTCCAACAACTGCCGCAAAATATGCCTGAATTTCGACAAAAATGAAGAACCTGCCCAATGCCGGCCATCCGACCGGCATTTTTGAGGGGCTGTAAAAAAACTGCTTTTTTTACAGCCCCTTTTTTCGGCACGCTTTGAAAAAAGATGCCAAGCGTTACGAATGAAATTCCCGTTCTCTTTCCATAAAGAAATCAAAATAAGTTCTGACCGATTCGAGCTCCGTCCAGCGCTTTTGTTCCGGCGGCGTGGAATCAATGTCGTAGATCGTTGCGTGCGCAACGGAAAGCAAGAACGGAGAGTGCGTTGATATAATAAATTGACAACCGTGATTTCTCACACAGTCCTCTATAAAGTATTTAAGCTGTAATTGATTTTTTGAGGATAGACTGTTTTCCGGCTCATCCAATAAATACAGCGTATCGTCCCTCATTGCATCAACGAAATAGGAAAGTGCGCTTTCTCCGTTTGACCGTTCCTGCACATTCCGCACAAGATTCTGGCGCAAAAAGCTGGATTGCGTTTTGTTTTTGTTTCGCATATCGCTTGCCTTTTTCCATCTTTCAAAATCATCAAGCCCCGAAAGCAGATTTGTCTTTCCGCCCATAGCCTTTGAATTTTCTTCAATGTATTCCTGGATCAGGCTGTGCCGCCGGTCGTCTATGCCGTCGTTCAATCTGCGGATATCCAGAACACGCTCGAAAACACCGTCGCTGGTGATGATTTCGCTGTATTTCGGAAGGGCGCTTTCAAGCGTATACCTGCAAAGCCCCACATAATCCTCAAAAAAATCGGTGCGGTTATACGGAGCGCTTCTCTTTAACTCCAATTTCTCCGCAATAACATTTAACAGCGTGCTCTTGCCGCTTCCATTGTCGCCGTAAAAAATTGTAATGTCGTCGAAATAAAATTCGGGCAGCTCCCGATCCTTGAAAAGCAAAAAGGGATATTTGGAATCATAGCATGTCTTTTTAGCCTTTGAATTGCACAGGAAAAAATGATCTTCCTGGCTTGCCGTCGGCAATGCAAAGCTCTGCAGATAGACCATGCCGTCACCTCTTTTCTGTATTTCTTGTACCGCAAAACCGAGGATGGTGAAGGAGGAGAGGAAGCAGAAGCCTTGCGGCCTTGAAAAAGCGTGCCCTTCTGCTCTTTACAAGAGCTTTTGCCCGTTCCGGGCAGGTCGCTTCCTATTCATTTCCGTGCCCATCAACAATCGCACTTTTTCCCATGGGGTCTCCCCTCTTGTTCTGATTGGCTTTTGGCGAATATCGTTTTTGTTCCGGGCATCGTCCTCGATCTGTGGCTTAATTGTAACATATAGAGCTTTATTTTGCAATATATCCCTTAAAATATTCTAAAAGTTTTTACGATTTTTCTCCGCTCCGTTCAACTTCTCAATTTCGGATAAATTTTCGGAGATTCAAAAACACCTTTCGTACGGTGTCTGCGCCGATTTCCCGATGCTGCACCTATCGTTTGTCCGATTCCGTGCAGTCGGTCGAAATCGGCAAAAAACGAAGAAAACCCGAGAAAATCTCGGGTTTTTCGTCCGGCATCTTTTAAGGCCGGAAGACCTGGCTGTTATGGTCTAAAAAGACGCAATTCTCGGCAAGCCGGAGGTGCCGATTTGAAATCCGACTCTCACAGGGCAGGTATCCTGCTGTTTTCGATTCCGTTACTCTGCTTTTTCATTCACCGCAATCCAAATCTCACACTGATAATTCGGGTCGGAAGTGTCCTCGGACGAATAAACCTCAAACTCTACATTCTCGGCATATTCGTACTGTGTGCTTTGCGGGAAAAACTCCGTTACAATTCTGTGATATGGCAGTGAATGTGTTGAGAAGCATCTCGTCGCCAAGCGATAATGTGTAGATGCCTTCCTTTTCGAACTGTACCGCTATGCCGAGAATCTTCAAACGCCTGACAATCTCCAATGCCTCCATCGTGTTTCGAGCGAATCGTGAGATCGATTTCGTAATGATCAAATCGATCTGCTCCTGCTCACACATTTTGAGCATTCGCTGAAACTCGGGACGCTTGGCTGCGGAAGTGCCCGTGATACCTTCGTCTGCGAAGATCTCAACCAGTTGCCAGCCGGGATTCCGTTTGATTAGGTCTGTGTATACACGGATCTGCCTTGCGTAAGAGTTGAGCTGATCAGCCGTACTACGGGACACTCGACAGTATGCACAGACTTTTTTCTTTTCGACCTCGCTTCTTGTCGTAGGATCGATTCGTGTGACTCTTGCCATTCAGCTCATCTCCTTTCCGTCGCTTTTCTCAAGCAAACATTATACGCAAAGATTCCGCAAAGTCCAGACCGAAAGCCGAATCAATTGATAACTTTCAGAAAACAATTCACGGAATTCGTTAAATTGCGTTTTACGGGGTGCTTTTTGATTTTTTGATAGAAATATCCTCGTTAACTTGACTTTATCTCGAATTTGTGGTATACTATCTTCAGCGTCCGGTATATAAATAAAGTTGTTCAGTTGATTTGCGAGGACAACAATCGACTCACTGTCATCCACATCAGCCATTTGCATCGCAGCTGACAGTTTTTCAAAATCTGACTTGTCATATAGTCGTCGAAGGAATTCACAGGTATTATTCAAGCAATAGACACCTTCATTTGCGAGAATTGATTTGCTGTTCTCACTCCAATCTTCGGCAGGGAAATTTGACGAGTCCAGTGAGCATTCACATTCTCCCCACGTCTTTGCCGGGAGCTTTGACAGTGCGTGATTGATATCCTGAATAGAACATGGCAGATACAAATACTCGGTTTCACCATT
>DPGD01000037.1 GCA_003522145.1 Clostridiales bacterium
CGACCCCTTTTTCAAAAGGGGTCGCCGGGTGCAGGGCGGGAGCCCTGCAAAGATCGTCAGAAAAGGGGCAATGCCGGCACCCATAGACCGGCGCCCATAGACCGGCACCCAAAAATCAACGGCTTCGGCCTTCTGGGTCTTTTGACTTTCAGTAAAAAACATGTTGTTTGTCCGCAGAAAAAGTTTTCGGATCGCCCCCTTTTTCAAAAGGGGGCGCCGGGTTGCAGGGCGGGGAGTCCTGCAAGGACGCTGGGATGTAGAGCGGGGAGCCCTGCGGGGAAATAGGAGAGCGGAGTGAGGAGTTAACGGGACGGAGGAAAGAGGTTAGTCATTTTTATAAGCATCCACGGCATAGAAGCGGCTTTCGCTCCGGAAGCCGACGGCTTTTGCAATTTTCAAAGACGGCTGGTTGTGGCAGGAACAGCAATAGACCACACCCATGCGTTTCTCCAGGACAGAATGGCAGAGGAGGGCCACATTGGATTGGCCGAAGCCCTGTCCGCGAGCGTCGGGCAGGGTATAGACCGAGGCTTCCAGAAGCCGCTGGTTTTTTCCGTGCTCATTAACCGAAGCAACCGAAAGGACATTTCCTTCCTTCAGGGTCAGGGCGGTGGGCAGGCGCTTGAGAAGCAGTTCCTCCAGGTCAAAATCGGTACGGTTTTCAAGGACTTTTTCAAGGACAGTCCTGGACAACATTACCGAATCGGGACGGATGAGGGAACGGTTCAGTTTGCGTTTATCCCAGAGCACAAAGGAACGGTAGTAACGCAATTCTCCCCCTTCCCGGTGATAGCCTTCCGCTTCCAGATAGGGAAGCAGCCGTCGGTTCAGCTCGGAAAGAGCCTCTTTGGAAAAGGGATTTGCCCCATACTCCAGAAGGAAATCCCGGGCCTCTTTATACACGCTGAAATAGCACTCCAGTTCCAGCCTGGTTCTGCTTTGAGAAAAGACCAAGGGCACGATGGCATCCATCGGTTCCTCAAAATTTTCTTCATCCTCAATGCGAATATACAGATTTTCCGGCCTTCTCATTTCATACGCTCCCTTCACGAAAATACGGAAAAAAAGAACGGGCGCGCGCCGAAACACCCGAGCCCGTTGTCCTTCTGAATTCTAAACTTCTATAACTCCTCTTCGTCCAAAGACTTATATCCTTTACCCAACACCTGGCTGGCGCTGGTAACGATCATAAACGCAGCCGGATCTTCCTGCAAAACGATGGTTTTTGCCCCGGGAAGCTGCTGTTTGCGCATAGCGCACATGAGAATCTGCCGATCGTTTTCGGTGTAGGCACCCTTTCCCTGCAAATAGGTCACGCCCGAATGCAATTCTTTATTGATGCGCTCGGAAATTTCCGCCTCTTTGGTGGTAATGATGTAGATCATGCGGGCTTCATCCGAGCCGTAAAGCACCATATTGGCAAAATGGGATTGGACGAAGATGGCAATCACCGAATAGATGAGAATATCGGGGCTGAAATTTTCCAAGGAGATGCCTCCTTTTTGGAGCATGGCACAGACCGTGCCGAAAACCACGATGGCACCGTCCACAAAAATGTAGAAGGTACCGGTTTGCATATATCGGAATCTCAGCCTTAAAACCTTCACAATGATGTCGGTTCCGCCGAAGGTGGCTCTCGCCCGGAGGACGCATCCCACGGAAATGCCGATGAGCACTCCGCCGCCCAACGCCGCCGGAAGAGGATCGATGCTGTAATTTTGCGGTACCGCAAAATTGTCCAAAAGTTCCATAAGTCCGGAAGAACCCAAAATGGCTGCAATGGTGGAGGCAAAGAACCTCCAACCGAACTTCCGGATTCCGAGAATAATGACCGGAACATTGAGGATCAAAACGATGATACCCTTTCCGAAAGGGAGAAAATCGAAACGCTCCAAAGTCATGGCAATGCCCGAAAGTCCGCCGGGGGTCAGCCCGGAAGGCCCGAAGAAGAAGGAAGTGCCCACCGCATAAAAGACAATGGCTACGATCAGCAACCCAAAATCCTTCATCCGGTGCTTGAAGGGAATCTTTTTCATCAATTCCTTCGGTTTGTCCAAGATATTCATGTTGTATTACTCCTTCGACTGTTCTTGGGAGCAGCCCTCAAAACCATCAACGCTCTTTCGGAAGATAATTGGCAGGATTCACCCTTGTGCCGTTGTACCGGAACTCGTAGTGAACATGAGGCCCGGTCACTCGGCCGGTTTCTCCGGACCAACCGATCAGATCCCCTTTATTCACCTTGTCTCCCTTTTTGACTGCCGTTTTGGACATGTGTCCGTAGTATGTAACAAATCCGTTTCCGTGGTCGATTGCAACATAGATGCCGTAACTGTTTCCCCGATCCCCGGAAATGATCACCGTTCCTCCGTCTCCCGCATACAGGGGCGTTCCCACCGGGACGGCAATGTCGATCCCGCTATGGAGCTGATATTCATCAAACAGGTATCGGTAACCAAAGGGAGAGGAAATATATCCTTCGCCGGTCGTCCAGGCAAAAATACCGGTAGCGGCTCCGTCGGGCAAGGTGCCCCGTTGTTCCTTCCGGTTCACCGGATCGTAAAGGATGCTCTGCGACGAAAGCTCTCTGCGCACCTCGACGCCGTTTTCATAGAAAACCTCGTAAACGCTCTCAAGGGCGCCCACGCTCCCTTCCGAAAGGACGAGAATTTCGTCGGCATACCGGGTAGGGTCGTAGGAAATTTCGGTCAGGAAGGGAAGCTCCTCCTGCACTGAAATTTTCACGGAGGTGTACTCCACAATTTCTCCCTTGGGCAGGATCATTTCGGAAACATAATCCTTGATTTTTTCGTAGTCCACACTGGTCACGGTCAGCTTTTCTTCGCAGCAAAGCGCCAGAATCGCCTCAAATTCGGCGGGTGCCAGCACGCTGTCCTTCAGCACGGGCAGAGTCTTATAGCATACATCCTGCAGCTTTACCGTGCTGTCTGCCGAATGCTGCTCCTGCACGGCTTTTTCAAAGTCGAGGACCGCCTTCCGGGCCTCTTCTTCATCGGAAAGGGCACCTGCAAACTGCCCGCTCACAAAAACTCCGCAGGCGTCGGTATAGTCGCTCTTAACCGCCTGCTCTAAAAATGACAGCAACTCGTCCTGTTCTTTTGCCGGTTCCTCGGTTTCTTCCTCTTTCAATTCAAGCTCCCTGGCGAGCGGATAGGAGGCTCCCAGTTGCGCTTCTGCTGCGTCCTGCAATTCTTCCAGATTCTCCCCATCCTTCAGGGGACCCAGCCGCACGGTGCCGTAGTACAGTACCGACTGCACCGGACAAGAGCTTTCTCCGGTTTGCAACGCACTCTCTTTGTTTTCCGACGACGGATCGGGAGGATTGGTGTTCTTTGAACCGATCGGAGTCAGTGCCAGAACCGCCGCCACCGCTAAAATACCCACGCAGGTCACGGCAAACCGGCAAATTGTTTTTTTCTCCTTGCGCATGCGTTTTTCCTCTCTCTTTTATCCGTTTCGGCAATAGTGTTCTTCATTCTACCATTTCTCTTTCTTTTTGTCAAGTTTTTCGTTTGAAAAGCTTTTTTCTTTTTTTGAAACCGTCTTCTCTTTTTTTGAAAAAACCATTGACAAATGCCTTTTTATCGTGTAAAATAGAGTGTCAGAAGAGCGCCGCTTTGTAATGGGCGGTGATTTTCTCCTTGCTGCAGAAAAATTTTTCAATTCTGCGGCCATAAGTCCATAGGGAGGTGTAAAAACATGGCAAAGGCAAATGCGTCTTATGAAACGATCTTCGTTGTCGATTTAAGACTGGGTGAGGATGCCGTAAAGAGCGTGGTCGAGAAGTTCACTTCGATGATCGGCGCAAACGGCGAAATCGCAGAAGTCAACGAATGGGGCAAACGCAGATTCGCTTATCCGATCGACGATGCCAATGAAGGCTACTATGTGCTGGTGACCTTCTCTGCTCCTGCAAATTTCATTGCAGAGCTTGAGAGAGTTTATCACATCACAGAAGGCATCATGCGTGCGATCGTCGTGAAAAAGGAAGCATAAGGGAGGAGCGACGGCAGAATGGCTAATTTCAATTTCAACAAGGTGATTTTAGGCGGCAGATTGACCGTTGAACCGGAATTGAAGCAGACCACGAGCGGCATTCCTGTCATCTCTTTCTCCGTGGCGGTCAACAGAAGGGTCGCCAAAAACACAGAGCAGAAAGCGGATTTCATCAACTGTCGTGCCTGGAGAGAGCGGGCGGAGTTTATTTCCCGCTACTTCCACAAGGGCAGTTCGATTTCGATCGTGGGTACGCTCCAGCAGAACAACTGGACCGACCAGCAGGGAGGAAAGCACAGCACCTACGAGGTGGTTGTGGATGAAGTCGGCTTTGTGGACAGTGCTTCCGAGAGCCGCAGTCAAGGCGGCAGCAATTTCAATCCCTACGCTGCTTCTGAGCAGTCGTCCGGATTGACCAGCCCTGCGGAGGACGCTTCACAGTTCGAACAAGTCGAAAATGAAGACGATCTTCCGTTCTGAAAATTAAAACAGGAGGATTTCGTAAGATGGATACCGAAAAGACCGTTGAAACCGTTGAAGCAGTTGCTCCGGCGGCGGAAACTGCCGCAACTGCTCCTGTAGCAGCGCCTGCGGCTACCGAAGAAAGACCTGCAAGGGTTCCTTCCCGTCAGAACAATGCCAACCGGAAGAGAAAGAAGGTTTGCGTTTTCTGCGCTGAAAAGGTTTCTTATATTGATTACAAGGATGCCGGCAAACTGAAGAAGCTCACCTCTGAGCGGGGAAAGATCCTGCCCAGAAGAGTGACCGGCACCTGTGCGATGCATCAGCGTCAGCTGACCACCGCCATCAAGAGAGCAAGAGTTCTGGCTCTGCTTCCTTATACCACCGACTGATTTTCGCAAAAAGGTCAAAAAACCGGTCTGCCGGGGAGCGTGGTTCTCCGGCAGGCTGTTTTTTGTGGTTTTTCAGAATGGCCTGTGGACAATAAAGTCAAAAAAGAGCTGTCGCCGGTGTGGTGCGACGGCTCTTTTTGAAGGGTAGCTTTAAAAATTCCCTGCACAGCCGGAAACGCAGTATTGCCGCAGAGCTTTGTGCCGAAAGCCGGACATACGCAGGGAGTTTTGGTTTTCACACCTCATTTTTCGGCAAAACTGCTTGCCGGGTATCCTTTGAATCGTCCGAGGGACTCGGAAAAAGCCCAAGGCCTTTGTTTTGGGAATGTTGAAAAGAATCCGGAAAGAGAAAAAGGGAAAGAGCTTTCAGAAAACGGTTCCCACACTTTTGGGACAGCAGTCCGGGGAATAGCGCCAGGAGGACAGGTGGTTGCAGTCTTCGGGCAGAAAATAGCGCAGGGGAGCAGGGGCGGAGAAGTCCTTATAGCTGTCAATAAGTACCAATTTGATCTTCATGCGTTCGGGATTGATGCTTTTGATGAACACGGTGGCACGGTCGCCTACGCTTACGCCCTCCTTGTATTCGGCCAGTCCGGCAAGATTGGGGGTCAGCTCCACGAAGATTCCATAGTCCTCAATGCTGCGCACCAATCCGGTCACCGTTTGTCCCGGCTCAAAAAGAGCCGCGTTTTCTTCCCAACTGCCCAAGAGCTCCTTTTCGGTCATATAAATGCGTCCGGTCTGCCGATCAATGCATTTCACGGCCGCCCGGAGGAAATCCCCGCAGGCAAACCGATCTCTCGGATGGCTGATGCGGGAGACCGAGATACAATCGATGCTTAAAAGCGATACGATGCCGCAACCAATATCCACAAAGGCGCCGAAGGGCTCCTCGTGCGTCACTCTGACCGAGAGAATTTGTCCCGGAAGCAGGTGCCGGAGATGGTTCTCAAGACAGTCCTCCTGGGCCGCCCGGCGGGAGAGAAAGACGCAGGGGCGGTTGTCTTTTTTGCCGAAGCCCAGCACCTTGAAGCAGACTGCCTTGCCGACCCTTGAAATTACGGCAATATCCTTTTCTTTCCGGTCAGGCAAAGGCAAGGTGGCTTCCCTGCGAGGGATCACGCCCACAAGCCCCTCGCCCAGACGAACCGTCAGGTTCAGATCATTGTCGCAGGACAGAGCCACTGCCTCCAAAATTTCGCCCAGTTTCTGGGCGCTTTCCAGTCCTTTCCGACTGCCGATGAAGGCTTTGTTCCGGGGAAGATTCAACAGGGCCCCTTCGGGCAGATACTTTAAGGTCATGCGCTTATACCTCCGTTATTTTATTGGTACATTCTTATGTGATCAGGTAGGAAAAAAGACCTTGAAAAAACGGAAGGATTGCGGTATACTGAAAAAAACAGGAACGTGTATTTTGGATATTTGGGGATATTTTAGGAAAAGGGAGCAAAAATGGAGAAAGCGAAGAGGGTTCCGAAAAACGCACGGTGGACAAAGAAGAAAACGGCCGCATTGTTGCTGCTGATCGTCGTGGTCATTGCAAGCGTTGTTTTCGCCTGGCTTTACGGGCTGTTTGGGGTACAGGTGGTTTCGGATTATGATGAGAGCCGATTGGGCGTTTTCTTTCTGGATGTGGGCCAGGGGGACAGCATTCTCATCAAAAGCCCCGAAGGCCGGTTCATGCTGATCGATGCCGGCACCAATGAGGGCGGAGAGGAGCTGGTGAACATGCTCCGGAGCTACAATGTGGAAACGCTGGATTATTTCGTGCTGACTCATGCCGATGCGGATCATGTAGGCGGAGCGGACGATGTGCTTGAGAATTTTGAGGTGAAAACCGTACTGTCCTCCGATGTGGGCGCCGACACCAAAACCTGGCGGGATGTGCTGGACGCCATTGAACGGGAGGGCTGTGCCGATGTGACCGTTTCTGTGGGCAACCGGTACACATTTTCCGAGGACTGTACTTTTACGGTTCTGGGGCCGGTGGACACCGAGACCGATCGGAACAATTGCAGTGTGGTGCTCCGTATGGACTATGGAGAGACCTCCTTCCTGTTCACGGGAGATGCGGAGAAGGAGGCGGAAGAGCGGATGCTCCAACGCAACGGCAGGGAGGCTTTGCAGGCGGATGTGCTGAAGGTGGGGCACCATGGCTCCTCCACCTCCACGAGTGCGGAATTTCTGGAAGCCGTTTCCCCTTCCTATGGGGTAATTTCCTGCGGAAAAGACAATAAATACGGCCATCCGCACCAGTCTGCCCTGGATCGGCTTTCCGCTGCCGGGGTGCAGGTGCTTCGCACCGACGAAATGGGCACGGTGATCCTGCAAAGCGACAAAGAGCAAATTTATGCAGTGGGCAGGACCGTCGAAACGCCCTTGGAACGGTATATAGCCAAGCTCAAAAACTGGGTCGCGTAAAAGCACCCCGGAAATTTCCCGCATATCCGGCAACGGCGGTATTGCCGCAGCATCTTGCGGAGAAAACCTGAAATACACAAAGGAGTCCTCCGTTTTTGCTCCGGATTTTTCATCTGTTTGATTCCAAAGAAGCGTATTTCAACAAAAAACAAGTCCGAAACGCCTTTTGGCGCTTCGGACTTGTTTTTTACAGGTTCAGTTTCAGGTCGCCCTCCTTGATCCAGCCAAGACGGCGCATCAGCTTGGAAAGCCCCAGACAGATCAGTGCCGGCAGGAGGAAGCAGATCAGTATCAGACCTAACCACTGCGAAATTCCGGGTGTTTGTCCCCCTTCGTTGGTCCAGCCGAGAATCAACCCGACCGGTCCCAGCATTCCGCAGGTGCCCATGCCCGAAAAAATAGCGGTTCCGTGCATTTCGAGCTTGAAGAAGCAGGTGGCAAGAGGCCCGGTGATGGCAGAAGCGATGATGGGCGGCAACCAGACAAGCGGGTTGCGGACAATGTTGGGCATCTGGAGCATGGAGGTGCCCAGTCCCTGAGAAAGAAGTCCGGCAAAACGGTTTTCTTTGAAGGACATGACGGCAAAGCCTACCATCTGAGCACAGCATCCGGCAATGGCGGCAGCTCCTGCCAGAGCCAGACCGTGAGCATTTTCAACGGCACCTGCACCGGTCAGGGAAAGGGCGGCGCAGATTGCCGCCGAAGAAATGGGCAGGGTCAGGGCCATTCCGATCACCACGGAAACCAGAATGCCCATCACAAAGGGAGCCTGTTCAGTGGCCCAACCGATAAATTGCTGGAGGAAGACCACCAATTGACCGATGTATCCGGCGGTCAGAAGGGACAGACCCACGCCGACGAAAATGGTGACAAAGGGAGTGACCAGAATATCCACCGGTGTGGTTTTGGAAACCAGTTTGCCGATTTCCACAGCAATAATAGCGATAATCAGGACGGCAAGGGGGCCTCCGCCGCCACCCAAGGCATTTGCCGCACAGCCGACGGCCGCGGAAGAGAAGAGCACCAGAGGAGGTGCTTTTAGCGCATAGGCAATGGCGACGGCCATGGCGGCGCCGCAGACCTCGCTGTGTTCCTTCCCGTAACCGCAGAAAGCGCCGATCTTGGTGAAAAAGGACAGCCCCGGAATCATGCCCAAGGCCGTGAAAATGGTTCCGATCAGCAGGGAGGCGAACAAACCGAGAGCCATGGCGCTCATTGCGTCGATAAAATAGGTCTTTAAGGACGGTTGTACACCTTTTTTCTTACAAAATTCCGAAAACTTCATTTTTTTCGATACCCTTTCCCGACAAATAAAAACTACCGCTGTATTGTATCATTCCTTTGGGGAAAAGTCAAGGAAAAGTCAGGAAAAAACTGTTCCTTTTCGGTGCTCCGGGCGCTTTGGCGACCAAGCCCTCTTTGGGGAATTTTAAAAAAATCCTTCTGCTTTTTGTCGGGGCTCCCGAAAGCGCAGAAAAAAGGGCGCTTTTTATCTGAACAAAGACCCATAGAGGCCTACAGCGTCAAAACCGAGGCCAAAAAAGGCAAGAGCTTTTGAAAGGATTTTTCAGGGCTCTCTTCGGAGGAAAGGGGAATGCGCACGACGGCGCAGGAAAGCTCTTCTGCAAGCCAGCCTTCAAGACTCCCGGCAGGCGTGTCGGCAAGAGGAAGAAAGGGCGTTTGCCTCAAAAGCAAATGTTCAAGGGTGCTGTTTCGGGGAACCGGAGGCAAAAGACAGCTTCCGCCGACCTTGAAATGAAGAACCGCCCGGGGGGAAAGGCTTCTTAAAAGATGCCCCAAAGCCTTGGTTTCCGGCTCGCTTTCGGGAAAGGTCCCCGGATTTTCAGAAAAGTCCGGAATCTTTTGGGCAGATTTCCCGAAGCGGTAGTTGAAATTCTTTTCAACCGCCACACCCCGCAGATTGAATCCTCTTTTTTCCGGCGGAATGTTCCGGATCAATCCTTCAAGACGCCGGTAAAGAGGATGGGTGTCGTCCAGGTCGTTTTCCCGAAGAAGGGAGGCCTCCGGGTTGGGGTTGGGCAGAAAAAACAGCTTCTTAGTACTGAAAATGAAGGCGGGATTGGTCTTGCAGAGAAATTTTCCGTGTGAAAGTCCTTTGCAAAGCTCTTTTGCAAAATACATAAGAAAATCCGCAGAGGCTTTTTGGCCCTCAAGGGAGCCGAGAAACAGGAGCGGAGTGCTCCCTTCGCCCCAGAGAAAGGCCTTCAGAGGAAGCCCTGAAAAACTGCGCCCATAGGTTTCCTGCCGGAGCAATTCTTTTTCGGAAAGGTTTTGTTCTGTCGCCATGGTTCCGCCTCCTTTGACCGGTCTTTTACTGTATGCGACCGGAGAAAAGATTATGAAAAGGCTGGGCAGAAAGAGAAACTGAACAAAAGTTTACAAAATAATTTGAAAAAACGGGCAAAATTTCAGAACAAAGGTTTGCTTTTTGGGAAAAAGTATGTTATACTGAACCTGAGAAAGAATAAATTGTCGAATAGTGGAGGCAATGCCGATGAAACAGCTGAACGAAAAGGAAAAGAAGGTGTTGGAATTCATCACGGACGCAATCCGGAGCGAGGGCTATCCGCCCACGGTGCGGGACATTCAGAATGCCCTGCATATAAAGAGCACCGCAACGGTTCATTCCTATTTGGCGCGGTTGGAGGAAAAGGGATATATTCGCAGGGATCCGGGCAAGAGCCGTTCCATGCGGATCGGCGAGGAAGGCGGGGAGAAGGAAAACTCCCGGACGACGAAAGTGCCGGTGGTGGGCAGAGTGGCCGCAGGCACGCCGATTCTGGCTGTGGAAAATTACGAAGGCTATGTGGATTTCCCGGTCTTGAACAGTCAATACAGCTACAGCCAGTTGTTTGCCTTGCGGATCGCCGGCACCAGCATGATCAACGCCGGAATTTTAGATGGGGATATTGTGGTGGTAGCCAAGACCAATCTGGCGGAAAACGGGGAGATTGTGGTGGCCCTGGTCAACGACGAAGCCACGGTGAAACGGTTCTATAAGGAAAACGGGCATTTCCGCCTTCAGCCCGAAAATCCGTCTATGGAGCCGATACTTGTTGACGAAGTCTACATTCTGGGCAAGGTTGTGGCGGTTTTGCGCTATTATAAATGATTTGAGGGGGTGAAAAGATGATGAATCAAGCTTCCTCAAAGGCCCTGCGCTCTCCCTATAAGCTGTTGCTGTTTACGGCATTTCTGCTTCCGGCGCTGAATACCCTGCTGCTGGGCGGCGGTATTTCCATGCTACGCTATTCCGACTATTCGGATACCACTTTGTTGCTTTCCGAGATCCTTTCGGTGATTTTCAACCTTCTGCGCTATGGCTTGCTCACCTGCACGGTGATGGTTTTGGGCTTCTATGCCGGAAAAAAGGGGTTGAAATCGGCCATTCGGCCTCTTTTGACCGCCTGGGGCGGAGGCACCGGGGTTTTCGGCGTGAGTTTTCTTGTCCAAACGCTGATGATTTTCTGGGGCTACACCGATTCGGTTCAGAGCTACAAGGATCAGATACTGCCCTATGTGAAGATGCTCCCCTTTGAATTGTTGTTGTTGCTTCTGGTGGAGCTTGCGGCAACGGTGGGGATTTTCTTGGTCTGCAGGATCAAGGGAAACCGAGGAATGCTCTCGACCCGTTCCCCCTACAAAGCAGCGGTCCTTGTGTTTGTCCTCTGCTATTTTCTTGCCTTGGAGGCTTCCCAGATCCCTGTGATCCTGGCGGGAAGCGCTTCGGGAAGCTTTCTGGTGAACTATATCCTCCCCTTTGTCTATCCGGTTCTGTACGGAGCGGGGATGGTGGCGTCGGCAGTGTATTTTGAGGGAATTTTACGAAAGTATTTTTACGGACAGAAGGAGGGGACGCCATGAGTTCTCTGACCGTCCGCACCAAAGACGAAGAACTGCTGAAAGCGCTTCGGTGCTGGTGGGAGGAGTTTTCCCCCGGGCTTCCGGAGGGGAAGTGGATTCTGACAGACGGGGACAGCGAGAAGGTGTTGGGCAAAGAGAACGAGATCGTTTTTTCGGAAACGCCCGGAAAGGGACAGCTTGTCCGTCCCTTTTCCTTTGAGGAGCTGGAGGGACTTTTCGGCGAAAGCGGGAAGTCTGCCGCTCCGGAGAGGGAAGGAGCGCACAGACAGGGCCAACGGTTGATTTTTTCGGGGGAACGGGCCATTCTGGATGGACAGCCCTTGCTCCTTACCCCGCTTGAGGGGAGACTTCTCAAAGCGCTTTTGGACGCAGAGCGTCCCCTCTCGTCTTCGGAGCTTTCCGAAAGGCTGTTCGGCACGGTGCGCCCCTCCAATCAGGTCAGCGTTTACATTGGGTATTTAAGAAAAAAGACCGACCTTCCCGGGAAGGAACGGCTGATTTTTACCGCCCACGGCAGGGGGTACTATCTGAAAAATGAATGAAAATTATAAATTGTTCCGGAACATCCGACTGATCGACGGCGTGTCGGGAAAAACCGACGCCTGCGATCTGCTTTTCCGGAGAAGCGGCACGGGAAGCGAGATTCTGAAAATCGGCAAAGGCTTGCGTCCGGGTATTTCAGAAGGGCTGACGGTTCTCAATGCCCATGGCCGGCTGGCCTGTCTGCCCTTCACCGACCTGCGCTGTTCCCTGCCGGACCCGGGCTTTGCTTACAGAGAAAGCCTGCAAAGCGGATTGTCCGCCGCTCTTGCAGGAGGGTACGGAAGAGTGTTGCTCCAACCGGTACAAAGACCCTTGCCGGAGGGAAAAAGCGCTCTTTCGGTGCTGAAAAAGAATGCGGAGGCTCTTTCTGCCCTGGAAACGCTGATGGCATTGCCCCTGTCCAGGGGCGGAAAAGGGGGGAATCCCCTGACCGATCCGGAGGGGCTGAAAACACTGGGTGTGGCGGCGGTGACCGGCGATTTTGAGGAGCGGGAGCCTTCGGCCTATGTGCTTCTGGAGGGCCTTCGGACGGCTCAGAGGGCAGGGCTTTTGTTTGTTGCGCCCAGCCAGAAAGGAAGCCTCCAACGCCGAGGGTCGGTAAACAAAGGCCGGCTCTCCGGGTTTCTGAACGATGAAGGAATCGATCCTCTTTCCGAATTGCTTTGTCTGGAGGAGGCTTTGTTCCTCTCCAGGGAAACAGGCATTCCGGTGCACTTTCCGCTGGTGACGCTGAAAAAAAGTGTGGAAAAGGTGCGGTTGGCCAAAAAAGAGGGTGTTCCGGTGACCTGCGCCACGGCTCCTCCCTATTTTTTCTTTGCCGAAGAGGAGCTGCTGTATTCCGGAAATGCGGCCAAGCTGACTCCGCCCCTGCGGCGGGAAGAAGACCGGATGGCGCTGATTGAGGGCTTGGCAGACGGCACGGTGGACTGCATCTGCACCGATCATACGCCCTGTGCCGATCGGGAAAAATCCGGTCCCATAAAAGAGGCATTGCCGGGTGCGGTGGGTCTGGAAACGGCGTTTGCCGCCGGCTATACTGGGTTGGTCTTGCCGGGCTATCTGTCCTTGTCCCGTCTTGTACAACTGATGGGATCGGCTCCGGCAGAGCTTCTCGGAAGGAGCTCGCAGCTCAAAGAGGGCCAGCCCTTGGATCTGGTCTTTCTGGATACCGATGAAGAATTGGTCTACAGCAAGAGTACCCTGCGTTCCCGGAGCAGCAATACGCCCTTTTTAGGCCGGGCTCTTCGGGGAAGAGTGACTTCCCTGTATTTAGACGGTGTCAAACAGTTTTAGCGGGAATACTCCCGGAGGTTTTTCGGCCTTTCGGATCCGGATTTTCGGAGACAGGCGGGGCGCTATGCAGGACGGCGGTACCGTTTTCTGAAAAACTCCCTTCAAAAGCAGGAAGGAATAGATTTTTCCTTGCTTTTGGAGGGAGCTTTTATTTATCGGGTCATTCGGTTGGGGAACGGAGTGTTTCCGTCGGCTTTTCGCCCAAGGGCTTTATCAATTTGATGTAGGCATTGCGGAAAAGGAAAATACTGATGACCATGGCTATAAATTCGGCCACGGGGAAGGCCCAGAAGAGGGCGACCAAGCCAAAGTTTATCGCAAGAATGTAAGACAGGGGAAGGATGACGGCAATCTGCCGGATGAGGGAAATGAGCAGACTGGGCAGTCCCTTTCCCAGAGCCTGCAGAGCGGAAATGGTGATGACGCAGACCCCTGCAAAGAGAAAGCAGATACTGACGATCCGCATGGCAGGCTCGCCGTATTCCAGAACCGCTTCGCTGGGGCTTTCAACGGCCGATGCACTTTCCGGGCCCGGTTCGGTTTCCGCTGTTTCGGCGGCGGATACTTCGGTGTCCGGCTGATAGAATGCCTTCAGCAGGGTGCCGGACAGAGTTTGAAAGACGGCAAAGCCGATCAGCATATACACCACCGCCGCAATCACGGCCAGCTTGACGGTTTTCAGGATCCGCTCCTTGGAGCGCTTGCCATAGTTGTATGCAATAATGGGGATCATACCGTTGTTCATGCCGAAAATGGGCATGAAAATGAAGGACTGAAGCTTGAAATATACGCCGTAAATGGAAACTCCGGCCAAGCGCTGTGCCGCAAGAGCGGCGGCCGAGGCCTTATCCATGCCTTTTTCGGCAATGTAGGTGACCTCTTCTCCGATGGTGAGGATCTTGTTCAGAGCAACGGTCAGGAAGGAACCTACAGCCGCCATGAAGATGGAGGGAATACCAACGGCGTAGATTCTTTTGATTATTTTGAATTCGGGACGGAAGTTCTTGAAGGAAAGGTCAATTTCCTTATTGTACTTCAGGTTGGCAAACAGTCCGAAGAACGCGGCTGCAAACTGTCCGATTACGGTGGCTAAAGCCGCCCCTTTGGGACCCATATCCAGACCGAAAGGAAGAGGAATACCGAAAATGCGGTCGCCGGACTTCAGAATGAAGAAGGGGTCCAAAATAATATTGAGGATGGCTCCAAGACCCTGAGAAAGCATGGAGAGCTTGGCTTTGCCGGTGGATTGCAAAAGCCGTTCAAAGGTGACCTGGAAGAACAGCCCGGTAGAAAAGATCGTCACCACCTGCAAATAGTCCATGCCGAACCGGTAGACCTGGCTGCCGGGTTGGGCGTCGGTCAGGTATCTGAAATACAGACCGCAGCCGAAAAGGCCCAGAAGAAGGAAGGCAATGTTGGTCAAAAGAATGACGAACAGGCCGTTTGTGGCCGTTCGGTGTACCCGGTCGGGGCGCTTTTCGCCCAAGGCGCGGGAAAGATAGCTGTTAATACCTACGCCGGTGCCGGTGGCAAAGGCGATCATCAGATTCTGCACGGGAAAGGCTAAGGAGAGGGCGGTCACACCGTTGCCGCTGTAGCTTGCAACCACAATGCTGTCGTAGATGTTGTAAAGCGCCTGTACCAGCATGGAGACGACCATGGGTGCGGCCATGGTGAAGAGCAGTTTTTCAACGGGCATGGTGCCCATGATGTTTTCTTTTTCCGGTTGTTTTACGGTGTCCATAATTTTCCTTTTACAAAAGGGCCCTCTGAAAATTCCCCGTATGCCCGTGAATACCGTATTGCCGAAGAGCTTTGCGGTGAAAAGCCTGAATACACAAAATATTCGTTCGTCTTTACACTTCGTTTTTCGGGAAAAACGGTCAACCGGGCATCCCCTGAATATCCAGAGGTACCAAAAATTCTTCACAAAAAAGGGGGGCTGTAAAAAACTTGCTTTTTTACAGCCTCTAAAAATGCCGGCCGGGATCCCGGTATTTTCGATGCGATTCTGGGGTCAGACCCTTTATTTTGTCGAAATTCAAATGAATTCTGCGGCAAAACCACGGCTTTCAGCCGTTAAAACCAATGCCGTCGGACGGATCAGAAATTCTTCTGCTTGGGATGGCGGGGATTTACGAACTCCCGCCAGTCCAAATCTCCCCGGTCCAGACCCATTACCAGCGCTTCGCCTGTGGCAATGTTGGTGGCAACGGGGATGTTGTAGGTATCACAGCAACGCAAAAGCTCAATATCTCTGGTGTCCGAGTCCTTTTCGGGGGCGGTGTCCCGGAAATAGAGCACCAGATCCACTTCGTTATAGCAGATTCTGGAGATGACCTGTTCCATGCCGCCCAAAGAACCGGAAAGCATGGTTTCGATTTTCAGACCGGTCGCTTCGGATATATATTTTGCAGTTTTCCCGGTGGCGCACAGATGGTGCTTGGAGAGAATTCCGCAATAAGCAGTGCAGAATTCGACCATCAATTCTTTCTTTTTGTCACCGGCGATCAGTACGATTTCCATTCACAGTTCCTCCGAATCCTTGTTCCGTACATCCGTTATTTTCAGAATCCAAGCAGACTCCGCCGCAGCTTTTTTTCCTCCCGCATACCGGAAAAAAGGGGGACTTCCTCTCCTTTCAGGCGGGTCGCTATGTTGAGAAAGCAGAGAGCGGTTTCACCGGCTTCCTCGATCCTGCCCTCCTCGGAACAACGGAAAAGCTCATAGCTTTCGGGAACCACGCCCACAAGCAGGGTATGGGTCCGGTCGATCCATTGCTTCACACTTTCTCTGCCGTTTCTGTAGGAGGACAAGTCCGTCATGTCCAAACGGTTTACCAACAGCCTTGCCTGCTTTCCGGCTGCGCGCGCCTGGGCTTCAAAGGCCTCAGCACCGAACAGTGCGGCCTTTTCTCCGGTGGTGACCGAAAGAGGAATATCGGTTTTTTCAAGCAGAAAGGCGGAAATTCCCGTCATGGTCGCCGGCAGATCCAACAGCAGAAAAGAAGCCTCTACGGCAGCAGCGCCTTGTTCGAGGGCCGCCCAATATCCTTCCGGGTCTGTGCAAAACCCTTCTTCTTCCGGCGGGGGGCACAGAAAAAGCCCTTTTGTGCGTTCGCTTTCGGGAAATACCTTTTCCGGCGACGCTCCCTTGTACAGATCGGAAAGACCGAAAAGCACCCGGTCTTCCATGCCGAGAAGATAATCCAAGCAGTGAAGGGAGGCGTTCAGATCGGCGAGAAGCACCCGCTCGCCCTTCCGGCAGAGCGCCACGGAAAGGCCAACTGCAAGGGTAGAACGGCCTACACCGCCTTTTCCTGAAAAAAGACCCGCCACCGTCACTTTGCCGCCGGCGTTCAAAGGCATCCCTCACTTTCGGTTATTTCTTTCCCATTATATCAAAGCCTTTTTTTCTTGTCAAGGGATTCTTTGGATTTTTCCGCGGAATGGAAAATTTCTGCTTTGAGAGTGTTCTTGGCTCTGAATCTTTCGGGAGGGGAAACAGACAATCTGCACAAAGCGGGCACAGGGAGTTTGTGTGAATCGTCGAAAAAGACAGAAAGAACGCAGAATCCCTTGACAGAGGGAAAAAATAAGGGTATACTGAAAGCAATCGGGTTGACGGTCAGTCAACAGTTTTGTTTTGGGAAAGGAATACCTATGAAACGCACTTTGTCATTGGTCTTAACACTGCTCTTTGCGGTGTCGGTAATTACATCCTGCGGCGCTTCCACCACCGCAACCAATCCCAGCGGAGCGGCCTCTACGATTACCGAAACGGGAACGGGAGAAACCACGATCTCGACAGACATTTCTGATCTGTTGAATGTGCTGGCACCTGCTTCCGGGGCAGAAAAGGAGCACAAAACTCTGGAAACTCTGCCTTCCAGCGCAACGCTGGTCGGAAGCGAAACTCTGCCTCCTATTGATAACCAGGGGGGTGTGGGATGCTGTGTATCCGAGGGCGTGACCTATATGCAGTTCACCAACGCCGTGGCACAGTATATGAAAAACAACGGCGGGCTGAACGGTTGGAATCCCTCTGAAAGCTATTCCAACTGCTTTTCCCCCAAGTTTACCTATCAGTATGCCGGAGCGGCAACCAAGAATGTGTACGACATTCTGAAGGATCACGGCGCTCTGAAAAATTCGGATGAATCCTTTGCCAAGGATGCCAGCGGCGGATCCCAGATTAAGGTGAACGGAAAGCTGTCGAAGCAGACTGCCGCATGGAATGTGGCGGAGGGCATGGGAGAAAAGGCTTTAAGTTACCGGGTGTCGGGCTATGAGCAGATTTTTGTAGTCAACGATCCGGAGTATACGGTTACCGGAAAAGAGGGCTTGGCCATGACCACCTCGGAAGCCGGTAAGGCCATGCTGAATAAGATCAAAGACGCCATTGCCACCGGAAATGTGGTGGTGACCGGCGGATATCCGAACACCTGGGTTTCCTCTTCCAGCGTGAAAAAACTGACTTCTGACGGTGTGGGAACATTGGGCAAGGTCGGAGACCGGATCATTACATTTTCCACCAACGACCGCAGCGGCGGGCATCAGGTGTGCATTGTGGGATATGATGACGACATCACGGTGACCTCCTGCGGCGTGACGATGAAGGGAGCCTTCCTCTTGGCCAATTCCTGGGGCGAAAGCTGGTATGACGGCGGTAGATGCTGGGTGGCCTACGATGCTCTCAACACCGAATCCGAATATGAGGATTTCAAATTCCCCAACGCCCTGAAAAACAAGGGCTTGAAAAGAGGCTGGACGCTGGATCAGTTCTGCTTTATTTACTGGGACAGAGACATTGTTGCCGGACTGCCGGGTCTCTATGCGGAAGTGGAAGTGGAACTGAAGAACCGGGATTCCCTGACTATGGAGCTGACGAGAACCGATCGGAATGGGCTCACTTCGTCCATTACTCCTTACATCTTTGAATATGTGGGTTCTCACGATAAGTACGATCAGCTTTGGCTGAATGTGAAGGGAGAGCCTACGGGTGATGCGGCTGTCGGATTCTTCACGGTCAACTTTGAACGGCTTCTGGAAAGCGTTCCGGAGGGCAGTTCGGTGACCGACTACCTCTGGTCGATCAAGGTCTCCAACAGTGCCGACGATGAAATGACGGTCAAGAGCATCAAGGTGAAGAACGGTGACCAGAAGGTTCTTTGCGATGTGGACTTCAATGACAGCTTTACAAAGGGCTCCAGAAGCTATACCTTTGATTTCAGCGAAAGCCACAATGTTGCAATGCTTGAGGGCGCAGTCAACCTGGTCAACAAGGAAAGTGGGAAGGCCATTGTAAAGGGCTCCTCCACCATGCGGCTCGCTCTGGGCGAGGTGGATGCGGCTTCTACTTTGATGGTGGCGCCTCTTATGGAGAGAAATACCTACAGATTTGATCGGGATGACGAGAAGTACGGCCTGGCCATAGACAACAAGGAACTCAAGGACGGAGCCGAACTGATCTTCCAAAAGATCACCGTAGATGAAAACAAAGCTCAGGAGTTCTCGGTGTCCTATAACGAAGACGGTACGGTGACCTTCTTCATGCAGGCAGAGGACAGAAGCTATTATGCTCTGGGTGAGAGGGACGGAGCACTTCAGATGATCCGGATGACCGAGCTGACCGACAATCTGAAATGGACGGTTTCCTCTGCCAAGTCCACAGCCTATACTGCCGTGGAAAAGGACGGGGAGAATCTGAAAATTTCAGGCGAAGTGCGGAACGCCGGATTGGAGCTCCAACTGGTTGTGACAGACTTGACCGGTAAAACTCCCGTAACGGCAGACGCCAAGGTTACGGCAAAGAGCTTTGAGGGCAGTGTGAAGAGTCCTGACGCATCGTTTATTGTGCGTGTGCTGGATAAATCGGACTCTTCGATTGTCGGCAACACCTATGTTCGTATTGCATAATCTGTCTTAAAGGACAGCGGGGTTGTCGCAAAATCTCTGCGGCAACCCCGCTTTTCAAAAAACAAAACGAAAACAAGGAAAGAAGGTATTTTTGCTATGAAACGGTTTCTCGCAGTTTTCCTGACTTTGCTGACGCTTCTGGCGCTTTTGGCCGGCTGCGGAGAAGGCAAGACCACTTCTGCCCCTTCTCCTGACGGAACGAATTCTTCCGAAAGCAAAACAGAGGCTTCGGTTTCTGATGTTCCTTCGTCTCCTGACAAGACCGCAACACCTACTCCGGAGACTTCCGAGGTGTCGGAATCCACGCCGACTCCCACACCCTCCTCCACACCTACCCTTACACCCACGCCTACCCCTCCTCCGACTGTCGCTGCCGGCATGACCGAGGAAGAGATGAATGTTCTGCCGGTGGGACAGTATACAATTGTTCCCAAAGGCTCCGATAAGGGCTTGAGCTATGCAAACACGGAAAGCAACAACCGGGTGGATATTCCTGTGACCGTCGGTGGGGAACTGAACACCTTTACGATCGTGTACCAGACGCACAAGGAAGACCCTTACTATCTGGTGTTTGCCGGAGAGGACAGTATGCATGTGCTGGCGCCGGAAGGATTTCTGAGTCCCAAGATCACCGACAAATTGGTTTTTGTCGGCAAAGCACGCCAGAGCTCTGAGACGGCATCGACCAAGTACTTTGATGACAAAAGAGAATCTATACAGTGGCATATTACCGAAAATGAGGATGGTACATACACCTTTTCCAATAACCAGTATGATTCCTGGCTCCTGTCCTATAAGGATGGCGAGTTCTGCATGGAAGAACAGGATAAAGCCACCGGCATCACTTCCTTTGAATTGAAGATGGAACAAAGAGGCGGCGGAAAGGCCTTCCTGCAATATATCAGCGATGAGGGCAATGTGGTTGTCCGTGTGCCGTCGGATATTTTCATGAGAGTGAAAAAGCTTACCGACGAAATGCTTCAGATCTGGGCGAACAATCTGGATGATGCCTACAATTCTTATATTGAACTGACCTCCTTCGTGGCCTATGAGAGCATCGTGGTGAAAGCGTATGAGCCTTCGCCCCACATCGGCTATGTTTGGAACGATA
Organism: Clostridiales bacterium; assembly: GCA_003522145.1. GTDB lineage: Bacteria > Bacillota > Clostridia > Oscillospirales > CAG-272 > UBA11512. The sequence goes on from DPGD01000037.1 coordinate 20,043, forward strand.
ACAGCCACTATAATGTGATTACAATTGAAAAGAGCTTTATGGTGACTGACTTAGGAAAAATGGCCATGCGGAGCAAGAAATACGGCGTGGTGGATTGGAATTTCTGTGCGTTGCATGAAATGGGCCATATGTTCGACAATCAACAGCCTTGGTATTTTGAGGCGGAAATGATGACCGACCTGAAAGTGGCCTATGTTCTGGAGAAAAACGGTGCCTGTGCGGCTCCTTCGGAATTCAACAGCACGGATTACTTCTATGCGGATCGGAATGCGGAGCATGCCCAGGTGGAGGAATGCTACAGAAAGCTCTCCAAGAACGGCGTGGGCATTGCCGAAAGTCTGGAGTACGGCGCATACTCTGCTGCCTTGAAATTTGTCGAGATTCAACGGCAAATTGATGATGAAAACTGGACGGTGTTCAAGCAGGCCTATGCAGAGCTTCGTCAGGAAGGCATAACGACCTATAAAAAATACGAGAGATTCAAGAATTTTGTGCAAAAACTTTCCGATATTTCCGGCAAGGATGTACGGGCTCTGTTCACCGATGCCGAGTGGAATGTTTATATGACCAAATACGGATATACCGGCTAAAAAAGTGAGGGTTGCCGCAGGATCTCTTGCGGCAACCCGTTTTTTTATGGGTGTCTCTTCATACACAAAGTCTGTTCGGTCACGGGCAGTTCTGCCGAAGAACGAGGCGCAAAAACAAGGAATCCTTTTGTATGAAGGCTTTTTGCAACGGCATTCTGAGGTTAAAACGCCGTTGCCCGATGTGTGGGAAATTTTTAGAGGCACCCTTATGTTGAAAAGAGGATTGCGATGTCTTTAGAAAGAGTCTTGGGATTTTTTGAAAGCAAAGGAATGGCGGAGCGGGTGCTTATTTTGGATGAGTCCTCCGCCACGGTGGAGTTGGCCGCCCATGCGCTGCACTGTCCGCCGGAACGGATCGCCAAAACCCTGTCGTTTTTAGTGGGCGACAGACCGGTGTTGGTGGTGATGGCGGGAGATGCAAAGGTGAACAACTCCAAATTCAAGGCGGTTTTCAAGGAGAAAGCCAGAATGCTGACAGCAGAGCAGGCGGAAGCCTTGGTGGGGCATGCCGTGGGCGGCGTTTGCCCTTTTGCCGTCAATGAGGGAGTGCAGGTTTATCTGGACGATTCCTTAAAACGGTTTGAAACGGTTTTTCCGGCTTGCGGAAGCGGAAACAGTGCCATTGAACTGACATTGCCGGAATTGGAAACCCTTTCAAACTTCATTTCCTATGTGGATGTGACGAAATTGCCGGAGGCCTGAGCTTTCGGGAGGGCTCTGGCCGTACGGTCAGGGTCTATGGGGCACAGGGCTGTTGGAGACAGGCCGCCGGTTGCAAAAAAGAGAAAGAAAGGAGGAGTTTCAAAGCTCTGACCGAGTTTTGAAACACCTCTGATAACATTGGTCTTGACGGCTGAAAGCCGCCATTTTGTCGTTCACCTGAATTTCGACAAAATAAAGGGCTTAACCGACCAAGAGCGCATCAAAAACGCCGGAATCCCCGCCGACATATGAAAAGGGGCTGTTAAAAAGCGATTTTTAACAGCCCCCTTCGCTATTCTTTTGCGAAAAACTTTTCTGCGAAAGGACAGTGCGATCCTTCCGATCCGATCGTTCCGTTCGGAATCCTTCGGGAATCGGGGAACTCAGTTTTTTCCGCCGAAGAGAGAGGAAAAGAAGCCTTTCTTTTCCTTGGATTCCTCGGCTGCGGTCTCCGCCTTGGGTTCCACCTTAGGCTCGACCTTGGGTTCTGCGGGCTTTTCCTCAAGCTTTACTTCTTCAGCTTTGGGGGTCTCGTTCCGGGGTGTGCGCTCGTAGCGGGACTCCTTCGGCGCTCTCTCGCTTCTGCCGTCTCTGCTGTTGCCGCCACTGCGGGAACCTCTGTCGGTACCATTGCGGCCGGTTCTGGAACCATTGCCGTTGCTTCTGGGGGCTCTGTCTCCGTTGCGGGAGCCTCTGTCGCCGCCCTTGCCGCTCTTGTGCTCTTCCGATTCCTCATAGCCGGGCAAAGTTGCTTTTCTGGACAGGTTCATTCTGCCCTTTTCGTCCAGGCCCAGATACTTGACGGTGATGATGTCGCCCACCTTGACCACATCTTCCACCTCGTTTACAAAGTCGGTGTCCAGATCCTTGATGTGGCACATGCCCTCCTTGCCGGGCGCAAACTCCACAAAGCAACCGATGGGGATGATTCTGGTGACCTTACCGGTGTAGATCGTACCCACTTCCGGTTCAAAGCAGATGCCTTCCACCACTTTCTGTGCCGCCAAAGCGCCGTCTCTGTTGGGCGATGCAATATAAACGGTGCCGTCCTCTTCAATGTCGATTTTCACGCCGTAGTCGGCCTGAATCTTCTGGATCACCTCGCCGCCCTTACCGATGACCTCTCTGATCTTTTCGGTCTTGATGTGCATGGTAATCATCTTGGGCGCATAAGCGCAAACCTCAGCCCGAGGAGCGGGGATTGCCTTGAGAATCACATTGTCGATGATATAATCTCTGCCCTTGTGGGTCATTTCCAGAGCGGATTTGATGATCTCAGGGGTCAGGCCGTCGATCTTCAGATCCATCTGGATGGAGGTGATGCCCTTATGCGTGCCGGCAACCTTGAAGTCCATATCGCCGTAGAAGTCTTCCAGGCCCTGAATGTCGATCATGGTGTCCCAGGAGCCGTCTTCCGCAGTGATCAGACCGCAGGAAATGCCGGCAACCGGTGCCTTGATCGGCACGCCTGCTGCCATGAGGGCCAAAGTGGAGCCGCAGACCGAAGCCTGAGAGGTGGAGCCGTTGGAGGAAACAACCTCGGAAACCACCCGGATCGCATAGGGGAACTCCTCAATGGAAGGAAGCACGGGAATAAGCGAACGCTCGGCCAAAGCGCCGTGACCGATCTCCCGTCTGCCGGGGGAACGGATGGCCTTTGCTTCTCCGGTGGAGAAGCCGGGCATGTTGTACTGATGCATATATCTTTTGGAGGTTTCCTCGTCGATGGTGTCCAGCTCCTGCGCATCAGCCAGGGTGCCCAATGTGGCAATGGAAAGCACCTGCGTTTGTCCTCTGGTGAACATACCGGAGCCATGAACTCTGGGCAACAGATCGATCTCGGCATCCAAAGGACGGATCTCATCCATTTTTCTGCCGTCCACTCTCTTTTTGTCCACCAACAGCCAGCGGCGGACAATCTTCTTCTGAATCTTATAGATGAGTTCGGGCATAATTACCGGCAGATCCGGATATTTTTCTGTAAACTGCTCCTCGATGTCGTCCATGATCGGCTGCATTTTGGCATCCCGCACATTCTTGTCGTCGGTGTCCAGCGCTTCCATGACGGCCTTCTCACAGTAGGCAAAAATCTCATCGAACATATCGTGATCCAGCTCGCCTGAAGCATAGGAGAACTTGGGCTTGCCGATTTCGGAAACGATGCCGTCAATGAAGGCGCAGAGCTTTTTGATTTCCTCGTGAGCCAGCATGATGCCGTTGTACATGGTGTCATCGTCCACCTCGTTGGCGCCGGCCTCGATCATGACCACCTTTTTGGCAGAACCTGCTACGGTCAGCTGCAAATCGCTGAGCTTTCTCTGCTCGGAGGTGGGATTGATGACCAGTTCTCCGTTCACCAGACCTACCTGAACGCCGGCAATGGGCCCGTTCCAGGGAATGTCGGAGATGGACAGAGCGATGGAAGCGCCCAACATCCCTACAATTTCGGGGGCGCAGTCATGGTCAACGCTCATGACCGTAAGGCCCAGGACTACATCGTTGCGCAGATCCTTGGGAAAGAGGGGACGGATGGGACGGTCGATAACACGGGAAGTCAGAATTGCCTTCTCAGAGGGCTTGCCCTCTCTGCGCAGATAGCCGCCGGGAATTCTGCCCACGGCATAGAGCTTCTCGTCGAAATCCACCGACAGGGGCAGGAAGTCAATGCCGTCACGGGGCTTCGGGGAGGCTGTGGCGGTGGCCAAGATGGTCGTTTCTCCATAGCTGATGAGGCAGGAGCCATTGGCTAAACCTGCCATTTTTCCGGTTTCCACACGCAGGGGTCTGCCGGCAAGGGTGGTCTCAAACACCTTGTGGTTCTTAAATTCGAGCTGTTTGGATGTAACCATTTTTTATTCCTTTCTATTCTGGGTCCCTGCGGTTTTAGCACTTAAAAAGCGGTTTTGGGAGAAAGCCGTTTTTTAATTGCTAAAGCGCGCCTTGGGACAAATTTTTCCTTTTCGGTGCTCTTTTTCACAGCACCTTCTGCGACAGCGCTCTTTTTTCAGCGCTCTTTCTTGCAGTGCGGCGGGGATGCAACAAATCGTCTGAATTTGCGGCATCCCCAGCTATGCTTCAATTACTTTCTGATGTTCAGCTTCGCAATGATGGCACGGTATCTTTCGATATCCTTCTTCTGCAGGTAGTTCAGCAGATTTCTGCGGTGTCCCACCATTTTCAGCATACCTCTGCGGCTGTGATGGTCCTTCTGGTTCACCTTCAGATGCTCGGTCAGCTGATTGATTCTGGTGGTCAGAACGGCGATCTGAACCTCCGGAGAACCGGTGTCGCCTTCATGAGTGGCATAAGCTGTGATAATTGCCTGTTTTTCGTCTTTGGTCAACATATTTTTCACCTCATAAATTTATTTTCGGTATACCAAGCGAGCGGTGGGTGAAGCGATTCCGGCGGGTTTCCCGCAATCCTTTTATCCGCAGACCTTGTATCCGTAGCGCTTGCGTCGCAAGCAAAGGTAGTGTACCACATTTCCTTCCAAAAGTAAACACCGTTTTCAGAATTTACAAAATATTTACAACTAAAGAAAGAACACCCACCGAGAACGGGCACCGAGAGGGCCGGGTTCAACATGGCGGATCGTTGCTTTCCCTTTTTCAGAAAAAGTCAGCGGTGTTTTGCATAGAAGCAGATGCCGACGGTGGAAGGGCCGCAATGGCTTCCGGCGGTGGGATTCACGGCAAGGCATTCGATCGGAAGCTTTTTTCCGAAGCGTTCGGTCAATGCGGCGCAGAGTTCCTCTGCCGTTTCGGGAGCGTCGGTGTGGCCGATGAGGATCCGGTGCTTGGAAAGGTCTTTTCCAAGCTTTTCAACCGTATGTAAAAGCCGTTCGGTCGCATTGGCTTTTCCCCGCTCCTTGCCGATGCTGACCATTCTTCCCTCGTCATTCACATAAATGATGGGACGAACGCCCAAAACGGTACCCATGGTTGCCGCCAGCCCGGAAACTCTTCCGCTCCGGCGGAAGAAACGCAGATCGTCTGCAAAGAAATACACCGCAAAGTGATTTTTTTCCTTTTCGACCCATTCCGCTATTTCCCAAGGCTCCCTGCCGGCGGCGCACAACTCTAAAGCCTCCTTCACGATATTCCGGCTCAGAATCGAGATGCCTCCGGTATCCGCACTGTAGAAGCTCCTTTCGGGATACCGCTGTTTCAGGTCCTCCACCGCCTCCTTCATGGAAGCAAAGGTTGCCGACATGGCGGAAGAAAAGTGCAGATACAGAATATCGCGGCCGTTTTGGAATTCCGGCTCAAAGTAGTTCAGATACCGCTCCTTGGGGATGGCGGAGGTGGTGGGAACCACCCCGTTGCGCAGGGTTTCGTAGAAGGAATGGGCGTCGAATTCCTGAAAATCCTCGTAGGGATAAATGGTCTTACCATCGATACTGTAGGGCATACTGATCAGCTTTATCCCGTATTCCGCTACATCCAAGGGAGTGAAATCGCAATCCGTGTCGGTAAAAATCGTATACATAACAAAGGCAGTCCTTTTTCAAATTTATTTTGATGTTCTTCCAACATTATTCCAGCACCAGAACATAGTCGAAGACCGGTTGTCCGCCGTCGATGAAGATGACCTCCGCCCGGCGGCATTCGGCTTTCAGCTCTTCATACAGCTTTTGGGCTTCCTCCTCCTTGGCATCTGCTCCGCAGAGCAGCAGGAGAATGTCCTTGGAGGAAGCGTCCAGCTTTCTTGCCAGTTCCTTGGCAGCCGTTAGGGCGTCCGGGGCAGCCACATAAATCCGGTCATCCACGAAACCGATATAATCGCCGGTTTGAATCCGGATGCCGTCCTTTTCGGTATCCCGGATGGCTCTGGATACGCTTCCGGTCACCACATTCTCTAAAGCGGCAGCCAGTTCCTTCTCGATTTCGTCTGCGTCGTCGGAGGAAGTGTCGAACATGGAAACGCCTGCATAACCCTGCCCGATATTCTTGCTCTGTACTACCCGTACATCCGCTTCCTTATACAGTTCCGCTGCCTGATGGGCGGTCAGGATCACATTGCCGTTGTTGGGGAAGACGAAAATGGTTTCTGCGTCGATCTTCCCGAAGGCATCCAAGAAATCACCCGTGGAGGGATTCATGCTCTGCCCGCCGTCTACGATCTGGTCCACACCCATGGAGAACAGGGTGTTTTTCATCCCTTCTCCAGCGGCAACGCAGACCAAGGCAAATTTTTTCTTTTTCTTAGGCTTGGGCACTTCAAACCGGTTTTCAATGGTGACTTCGCTATGCTGCAGGGTCATGTTTTCGATTTTCAGCGTAAGGAATTCCCCGTATTGCTGGCAGTGGTTGAGAATTTCTCCGGGGTGCATGGTGTGAATATGCACCTTAATCACACTGCCTTCGGCAAAAGCCACCACCGATTCTCCGTGATCGTTCAGCCACCGGAAGAGCTCTTCCGGGTCAAAATGCGCCACATCCACCTTGCAATTCTGCAATTGAAGAAGAAATTCGGTACAATAGCCGAATTGCAGTACACTGTCCTCGTTGAAACGGGAGGCGTCCACTTTCTTCGGCGCTCTCGTATCCGTAGGAGTTCCTCCGGATACCGGCATTTTGCCGGAAAGAGCGTCCTTCATGCCCTGGGCAATGTAGAAAAGTCCGGCTCCGCCGCTGTCCACCACGCCGGCCTCCTTGAGAACATTCAGTAATTCCGGCGTGCGCAGAAGCGAATTCTGAACCTCCTCGGTGAAGTCGTCAAAATAACGGGAAAGGGTGGTGTCTTTTGAAATACGCCCGTTGGCATATTGAACCGCTTCTCTGTAAACGGTCAGAATGGTGCCCTCTGTCGGCTCCGAGACGGCATTGTAGGATTCTCGGACGCCCCGTTCAAGGGCCTGTCCCAGGGTGGGTATATCCGCTTTTTCCACGCCTTCAAAGCCCTTGGCGATCCCTGCAAAAATCCTTGAAAGGATCACGCCGGAGTTGCCTCTGGCACCCAAAAGCATTCCTTTGGCCAGCTTTCCTGCAATGTCCCCCAAGGTCGGCTCTTCCATGCCTTCTGCGGAAGAAACGCCCGAGTCGATGGTCATGAACATATTGTCTCCGGTGTCTCCGTCGGGAATGGGGAATACATTCAGATTGTTGACAACCGAACGGTTGTTTGCTAAATTTCCGGCGCCGCCCCTGACCATTTCGACATAAAGCGCCCCGCTTAAAATTGTATCATTCCTGTTCATTGGTTCGGACCCTCCGCTTGCGGGGCGGGAGCGTCCTTGCTTGTATGAATGTTCACCACATCCCCGATGTTGCATTTCAACGCATTGCAGATTTTTATAAGCGTGTTCAGATGTACCGATTCTCCCTTTCCCATTTTGGCGATGACTGCAGGACTTAAATGCGTCAGCGCTCTCAAGTCCTTCTTTTTCAACTTGCGCTGAGTCAACAGTTTCCACAGTCCGTCATAGGAGACGGAGATGCTCTCTTGCGGTTTCACGGCTTTTCCTTATTTCCTTTCGTCTTTGGTTGCTCCGGCGGAAATGAAGCCCGCCGCCTTCTACTATAGCACTTTAGAGAGAAAAAATCAATAAAAAACTTCACGAAAGTGAAAAATTCATTTTTGTGAAGTTTTTCGCCGGCCTTTCCGGCGTTTTTGACAGACGGGACAGACCGTGGTTCCGGCGGAAATTTTATGAGCGGAACCGCCAGAAAACCGATTCTTCCGGGTGTTTCTCCTTTTCCGGGATTTCAGGAGTGGGAAGAGCGGTTTTCTTCCTTGGATTGGATACGGTTTTCCAATTCCTCCAATGCTTCGGAAATGCCGCCCAATCGGTCGATCAGACCCTCCTTGACCGCCTGCTCTCCGTCGATCACACTGCCCATATCGGTGGCAATCTCGTCGGTTTTCAGCATCAGCTCCTGCAGGCGTTCGGGGCTGATTCCGGAATGGTCGGAAATAAAGCGAATGATCCGCTCCTGCATACGGTGAAAATAGGTGAAGCTCTGGTAGACGCCCAGAACCAGACCGTTCATGCGTACCGGATGGAGGGTCATGGTGGCGGAGGGGACAATAAAGGAGCAGTCGGCCGATACCGCCAAGGGCACTCCGATGGAGTGTCCGCCCCCTAAAACCAGGGAAACGGTAGGCGTGCGCATACCGGCGATCAGCTCGGAGAGCGCCAAACCGGCCTCCACATCGCCGCCCATGGTGTTCAGAATGATCAGAAGTCCGTCGATGGCTTCGCTGTTTTCAGCGGCGATCAGCAGGGGGATCAGCTGCTCGTATTTGGTGCTCTTCTGTCCTTCGCCCAGCTGATAGTGTCCTTCAATCTGCCCGATGATGCTGACCGTGTGGACGGTGTGGCTGCCCCGACGGGTAATGACCGCACCCGAGCGGATGATGTTTTCCAATTGAAGGACTTCTTTTTCATCCGGAGAAGAGTCTTGGGAAGACGGTTTCTCGGTTTTTTCTTCGTTGGGTTTCGGTTGGTTTTTCATAAAATCCTCTTCTTTGGGGCGATTTTTTCTTTTTCCCTTTACTTTTTCGGAAAAGGGTGCTATACTGATTTCAGTATGAGATAGAATTCGGTTTCTATACCAAAAGATTGTATGAAGGAGATGTGAAAAATGAAATTCATTGTTGAAACCTCTGCCCGGCATATTCATGTGACCGAAAGGACCCTGGCCATTCTGTTCGGAGAGGGCCACACGCTGACCAATAAGAAGGATTTGTCCCAGCCGGGGCAGTTTGCCTGTGAAGAGAAGGTCAAGCTGGTGGGACCGAAGGGCGAAATGAATGTGTCCATTTTGGGCCCTGTCCGGAAGGCAGACCAGGTGGAACTGTCCTTTACCGATGCCAGAACCTTGGGCTTAAAGGGTGTTCCCGTGCGGGAATCCGGCGATGTGGCGGGTACGCCCGGGATCAAGCTGGTGGGGCCCTGCGGCGAAGTGGAGATTTCCGAGGGCGTGATGATTGCCAAGCGCCACATCCACATGACTCCCGCCGATGCGGAAGCCTTTGGCGTTAAGGACAAGGATGTGGTTTCGGTGAAGATCGAGAGCGACGGCAGAACCACGATCTTCTGCGATACCGTGGTTCGTGTTTCCGAGAAATTTGCGTTGGCTATGCACATTGATACCGATGAGTGCAATGCTTCCGCCGCTTTCGGAACGGTCTACGGGGAGATCGTCCGGGTCTGACAGACCAAAATTCAATCAAAAGGAAAAGGGGCTGCAAAAAACTCGATGTTTTTTGCAGCCCCATCCAAAATGACGGCTGAAAGCCGTCAAGACCAAGGCTGTCGGGGATTTTAAAAAATTCTTTCTGAATTTTTTAAAATCCCCACTGTTCTTTTCAGGTTGCCTTTTCAGGGATAGAAAATTCAGAAAAAGGAGGGAGAATGCAGAGAGGGCTTACACACCGGACAGGTCAAAGGGCGGAATATACTCTTCCGAAGCGGAGCTGCGCTCCTGAAAATAGCCTTCAAATCCGAGCTCTTCGGCAAAGGATGTTACGCTCTGTTGTTCAAAAGTGGTGATCCGCCGGTGAAGGGGCGGTTCTGCACCCGGCAGGGGGGAAAACTGACTCATGACCGAAAGAAGGATCTCCTCTTTCCGGAACAGTTCTCCCAGCCGTTTGAGAGCGGCAAGGCTTTCCTTGCGCCGGGAGGGAAGAATCAAATGCCGTACAAGCACTCCTTTTTGAAGCATCCCTCGCCGGTCGAAGACCGGATTTCCCACCTGCCGGTGCATTTCCGAAAGAGCGGCTTCCGCCACTCTTTCATAGTCGGGCGCATGGGCAAATTCTGCTCCCTCTTCGGGTGTCCCAAACTTGAAATCGGGCAGATAGATGTCAGCAAGCCCTTCAAAAAAGCCCAACTGCTCCGGCGTATCGTAGCCGCCGGTATTCACCACAACGGGCAGGTGCAGTTCTTTTTTGATGGGCAAAAGGGCCTCTCTGATCTGAGGGGCAAAATGGGTGGGCGTTACCAGATTGATGTTGGTTGCTCCCTTTGCCTTCAGCTCAAAGCAGATCTCCTGAAGCCGTCGGGCGGAAATTTCCTTGCCCTTTCCGCTGTTGATCTCTTTGTTCTGACAAAAAACACAGCGAAGGGGACACCCCGAAAAAAAGATCGTGCCCGAGCCTTCCGCTCCGGAAATGCAGGGCTCCTCCCAGAAATGCAGGGCGGCTCTGGCGATTTTCAGGCTTTGTCCTACACCGCAAAGGCCCCTGCCTTTTGTCCGATCGGCACCGCAACGCCTGGGACACAGTCTGCATTCCGAAAAATCGTAGGATTCGGTCATTTTCTCTACCTCCGGTGTGTTTGGGGTGGGCAGAAGGGGCGGTTTTCCCTGTTTTTCAAGGAAAGCCGGCAGTCCTTCTCCCGGAAAAGGAGCTTATTCCAGAAACTCCTTGTAGATCTGGGCCTTGCCCACGCCCCGGTCCTTAGCGACCGCCTTGAGGGCATCCATACGGCTCATGCCGCCGTCCATATAGAACTGCACATGCTCCTTGACCGTCATGCTGTGGAAGAACCGGCTTTCCGCCCTGCTTTTGCCCTCTACGATCAGCACATATTCGCCTCTTGGCTCGGTGGTTCTGTAGAATTCCTCTGCACGGCCAAGGGTGGTCCGGAGGACCTCCTCATTCAGCTTGGTCATTTCCCGGCAGAGGGCCACCCGCCGCTCCTGCCCGAAAATCTCGGCCATCAGGGAAAGGGTCTGCCGCAGACGGTGGGGAGCTTCGTAGAAAATCATGGTGCGGGAAACGGAAGCAAGCTCCTCTAAGGCGGCTTTGCGGCTGTTGTCGTTCCCCTCTAAAAAGCCTTCAAACAGGAAGCGCCTGGTATCCAGACCCGAAAGCACCAGAGCGTTGACCGCCGCACAGCACCCGGGCACCGCCGTGACGGGCACGCCCTCCTGAATGCACAGCGCCACCAAATCTGCTCCCGGATCGGAAATTGCCGGAGTTCCTGCGTCTGTAACCAAGGCACAGGACCGGCCCTCCTTTAGCCGCTTCAGGATCTGGGGGCCTTTTTCGGCTTTGTTGTGCTCAAAATAGCTGACCATGGATTTGCCGCCAAGACCCAGCAGGGACAACAGCTTTCCCGAATTCCGGGTGTCCTCCGCCGCAATGAAGTCCACCTCGGAAAGCACTTTTCGGGCTCTTTCGGACAGGTCGGAAATGTTTCCGATGGGCGTTGCCACCAGATACAAGGTGCCGCCCAGTATTTGGTTTTTCTCTTTAAGGGCGAAAGAATCGTTCATGGAAAATTCCTTTCTCCAGAAGTTCGGTGTACTCGGGGCTTTGAACGCCGGAAGCGTCTTTTAAGAAAAAATGGGGCGTCAGATACAGTCCGCTTTTTCCCCCTTTTTTCCCGGCCAGAAGCAGGACGCTTGGAGCGTGAGCCGGGTCGGAGGAAACAAAGGTCAGTCGTTTCGGCTCCAAGCCGGCCTGTCGGAAGGCAAAAATCAGGTCTGCCAATCGGTCGGGGCGGTAGACAAACACCGCTTCGCCCCCGTGCTTTAAAAGCATTCCGGCGGCGGCTGCAAAATCCCCGATCTCTCCGGCGGTCTCGTGCCGTGCGATCTGCCGGGCATCGGAAAGACAGCACTTTCCGGCCGAAGTTTTCATATAAGGCGGATTGGAAAAAATGCAGTCGTAGCTTCCGCCAAGTCCGGCGGGGAGGGCTCTTATATCCCTTTCAAGGGCAGTTACCCGGTGGGATAATCCGTTCAGCTCGATGTTTCGTTGAAAGAGCTCCCGGACCTCCGGCTGGAATTCGTAGCCATCCACATGGGCGAAGCGCCCTCTTGCGGCGCAAAGCAGGGAAACGATGCCGTTTCCCGCACCCAGCTCTGCCGCCCGCTCGGCCTTGCGCAGATAGCCGGCCAGCAACAGAGCGTCACTGCCGAAGAGCAGATGGTTTGTGTTCTGAATCAATTGCAGACCGTCGTTGACGGTGTACAGCTTTTCGTTTTCTTTTAACCGGGGATCCTGCATCCTGCACCTACATTTCTACAGAAGGAAAGGGGCGTTGCATTCAACGCCCCTTTTCTTGTATGTTTTTCAGTCCTTTTTGGGAGCGCCCACAGGGCAGACGCCTTCACAAGCGCCGCATTCCAGACACTCGTCAGCATTGATTACATACTTGCCGTCCTGCTCGGTAATGGCGCCTACCGGGCATTCACCGGCACAAGCGCCGCAACCCAGGCATTCGTCAGCATTGATTTTATAAGCCATGGAAATGTACCTCCATCATTAGTTTTGACCATTCTAGCACAACCGAAAAGAAAATGCAAGTGCCTTTTCTTCAAATTCTGCATAGAACCGGAAATTTTCAGCGGAAACGGGGGGGATTTTTTCAATCTTTTGTACAAATGCCTTTTGCCGTTGCGGAAATGGTGTCGGCAATGGCTTCTGCCATCCGGTCCTGCCATTCCTCGCTCAAGGCGTTGCGGGCATCGGCTTCGTTGGTTAAAAAGCAGGTCTCCACCAGTACGGAAGGAATATTCCCCGTGCCGTTCAGCATGGCAAGGTTGCTTCCGTCTACAGTGGAGGTGGCGGTGGAGGAAGGGCAAAGCCGGTCGATTTCCTCGGCCATGGCGGTCGCCAACAGCTTGCTTTCAGCGGTTTTTGAGAAGGATGTATCGGCGTTGTAGTAAACTCTTGCGCCGTTTGCGTTTGGATTTTCCGCCGAATTTCCGTGAATCGATACCAACAGATCCGCTCCGGCAGCTTTGGCTCTCTTCGCCCTGTCGGAAATCGGCAGAGATTCAAATGCATAATCGGTCCGGCTCATCAGGACGGTAAAACCCTTTTCTTCCAGAAGATTTTGCACCTTCCGGGCAATGGCCAGATTCAGATCGGCTTCATAGAGCCTTTTTCCGGTCAGCTCTTCGGAGAGCGTTCCGTATACCGTGTTCTCGCCGGCCCCGTAGTCCATCACGCCGCTGAGACTTAAGAAGCCGTGTCCGGCATCCACATAGATCGCAGGCGAACCGTCCTCCGAAGGTAAGGACGGAGAAGGGGACGAACCGGGAGTCGGCGTCTGGGTAGGCGGAGGTGTCGGCGTGGGGGTTACAGGGTCGGGAAGAACCGGTGCATCCTTCCAACGCACAGACACCACATACCCCTCTGCGCCGTCGCTGACAATGGAGCAGTCTCGGCCTTCGGGCACAAGAATCGACGCATTTCCGCCGTCGGCCCTGCAGAACCACACGGTATACTGGGCGCCTCCCGACAGAACCACCAACGGGTTGTTCCGGTCGTGAAGCCTTACTATTGCAAGGTAGCTTTCCACCGTCAGATTGTTTTCCTGAATATACGCCGCGTGGGGAACGCCCACATACCGGAAGTGGCGAAGCCGTTCGGTTACACCCCCGGAGCTGAGTCGGTGGCTCTGAATGAATCCGTTTCCGATCATGGCCGGAAACAGGACCGAGGTATAGCCGGCCGCCATACCGTCGTTGAACTGACAGCTGACCAGCTGTCCGTCCTCTTTTTTCAGGGCATACCACAGATCCATTCCATAGCCGGTGGAATGGTCGAACAAACAGTCCTCATCGGTGCTTTCGTCCTTACCGGAGCAACGGGTTCCGCTGCCGTCCTCCGAATATCCGGCGGCTAAGAAAATGTTGCATTCGGGATAGGCGTCGTTCAGCACCTGGTTGACTGTGCCTAAAGCGGTATAGGCTTCCTTCTGCATCAGAACCGAGGTTCCGATCAGCTGAATCCGGGCAGTACCGTTGGTGACCCGCTCGGCGTAGGTGTTGACCAAGCCCTGCATTTTGCCTGTATAGACTCCTGCTCCGCAGAACAGCGGCGAGAGCTTTTCAAAATCTGCGGCGGTTTTCTCCACCGTTGTATAGGTGATTTCGGAAGGAATGTCCGGTGAGACGGAGGGGGAATCCGGAAGGGGCGTTGTGGGGGAAGATGCGCTTTCATCGGAACCGGAAGAAGGTTCGGGGGAGGGTGTAAGACTGTCGCTTGCCGAAAGTTCCCCTGTGCCCGGAAGGTCTCCGGGGGCGGAGGTTTCCCCTTGGCACCCTGCAAGAATCAGCAGGCAAAGAATCAAGGAAAGCAAAAGAGCCGTATATTTCTTCATTTCTGAACCCTGTGCTTTTCGTCTGAAAAGCTCCTTTTCTGAAAATCTGACCGTCGGAGCGGCGCCTTTTTTTAAGAGAACTCAAATATACCGAATCTCCAAGGGGTATTTTTTGAGGATTGTCTCTGCAATGGCACCGGCTATTTTTTCCTGCCATTCCTCGGTCAAGGCCGCTTTGGCGTCATTCTCGTTGGTTAAAAAACAGGTTTCCACCAGGACCGACGGAATATTCCCGGTGCCGTTCAGCATTGCCAACTCCGGGTTCGAATAAATCTGGGTGGTCTTAGAGGAAGCGCCTGCGGCGTCGATTGCCTGAGCCATGGCCGACGCAAACATCTGACTTTCCAAGGCCTTACTGTAGGTTGAGCCGTCTCCGTTGTAGTAAATCCGGGTGCCGTATGCCGCCGGATTGGCGGAATTTGCGTGTATGGATACCAGCACATCCGCTCCGGCCTCCTTGACCATGGCGGCGCGGGCGTTGATCGGAAGGCTCTTCTGCATATAATCTGTACGGCTGAGCAGTACCGTATAACCCTTTTCTTCCAAAATTCTCCCGACCTTCAGAGTGATTGCCAGATTCAGGTCGGCTTCCGTGAGCTTCTGACCGGTTAGTTCCTCCGCCAACTGCTGGTAAATGGTGTCCTTGCCCGATCCGTAGTCCATGGCATCACCGCTGGCATTGAGAAATCCGTGGCCGGCATCTAAGTAAATGGTGGTTTTCCGTAGGACTGGGGAGGAGGCGGTGCCGGAGTTCCCGCCGGAAGTCGTATCGGAAGGATCGTCCGGTGTGCTCACCGTCGGGGACAGGAAAGGAACCGGAGAAGTGACCGAGGAAGGCTCGGAAGGAAGCTCTTCCGTAGGGGTTGGGGATTCCGTAGAGGAGTGGAAAAGTCCGGGAAAGGTGTCCCATGCGGCCAGAAAAAGGAGGACAAATCCCGTTGCCAGAATCACCGTGACGCAAACCAATCCCAAAAGCATCTTCCGACGCCGCTTTTTATTGGCAGAACGCTTTCGCTGTTCCTTATACTCATTGAATTCCGGATCGTTTAAAGGGGAAAAATTCATGAAAATTCCTTTCTGGGCCATGCCCGAAAATCAGTCCTCGGCAGTATAAAGGGGAGCCGGACTGTAGATTTCCTGTTCCTCCTTGGGTGTCACTTTATACAAGGAGGGATAGTCTGTCACTGTGGCGCTGTATTTTTCCTCAAGAACGGCCTGTCTTGCTTCCACATAGCTCAAGGTCTGTCCTTCTCCCAGCGCATATACCAGATACCGCCCGTTGGCGCCGTAGAGCGTGGCCACATTGTTCTTGAAGGCGTTGTTTTCCTTAGCGGTTCTCAGCAATCCGTTGAAGGATTTGGGGGCGTCCTCATAGTCGGCATCGGAAATGTAGGTATCGTCGGTGTAGCCGTCCTTGGCCGCCTCTGCTTCCGCCTGACTGTACTTCCGCACCAGTTCTCTGAAATGCTCCTCGGTGGGCTCGCTTTCATATTCCTTCAGAATGTTTTCCAACAGCCTGTCCGCTTCGCTGTCCGCAGAGAAGTATTCCAGGTACAGATCCAGCACCAGATAGGCATCATTTTTCTGATCGATGGAATAGGGGGCTTTTTCCACGAAAATCGCTGTGGCGTTCTTGGAGTCTTCCACAACGGTGGTATCTCCCGCTTTCAGATCCAGATCTGCCAGATACCGGTCGATCCGGTTTTCGTAGATTTCTTCAAAGTCCATCTTTTCGCCTACGAAGTGGGCTTCCTTCAGAGCGTACTCCACATATTCGTCCACATTGTCCTGATCCTTATATAACTCCCTGAAAATCTCTTCTGAAAGAGCCAGATAACTGTCCAAGTCCTTGCAGGAGGCCAAGGCCTGTGCCTGTTCCTTCACCTGCAGACGCTTCTGCTCTTTCTTCTCCTCGCTGTCCTTGTCTTCGATTCCGTAGGGAATGACCACCATGTAGTAGTCTATCCGGTAGTATTTTCCCGCTCCGTTGTTCTCTAACCTCCGGTTGATCTCCTCTTCGGTCGCCGAAAGACCCATGCTGACCGTTGTTCTTTCCTTTTCCGCCAAGAATTCGATTTTAAGCAGGTCCTCAATGTCGGTCAGCCGGACACCCCTTCCGTAATTCTCCGAAAGATACACTTCCGTGTCCATATTCCTTGCCTGGGCGTTCTTCACCAACCGATCCAGCCGGGCTTGGATGTAGCCCAGCTCGGCTTCGCTTAAGCTCAGTCCCTTCACGGCGGCGGACTCTGCAAAAGACAGATCGTTCCGGATGCTGTTGGCAGAGAGCCAGGCGGCGTATTCGTAATAATTTTTGAACTCTCCTTCTTCAAAGGTCTGATCTTTCAGTTCCTCGGGGGAGTCCAAGCCCAAGGCGTCCAATCTTCCGGAATAGAGGTCACTGTAAAAGCGATAGGAGAACATGGCCATATTCACTTCAAAATGATCGGTCTGGTAGACCACGGTGTTTCGGTATTTTCTGCCCGAGTCCAAATAGGATTTCCGGATCGCCCGGAAGCCCAGCACTCCCCCGGTCACGACCAGCACCGTGCAGAGGAGCCCCGACAGAATGTACAGCACCGCCATCGTGGCATCATGCTTCTCTTTCTTGATGCTTGCCGCTTTCAGGGCGGCAAGCTCCTGCTTGTTTGAACGCTTTTTCATTTCAGAAATCCTTTCAGAGGTTCATGATCACCGGGAGGACCATCGGTTTTCTTTTGGTGCGCTGATAGATCGCCTTGGAAAGGTCATCCTTCAGTCTGCCCTTGATCTGGGTGAAGTCCCGAAGTCCGGCATCTAAGCTGTCGGAAAGGGAATCGAAAGCGATGCTCTTTAAGTCGTTCATCAGCTCTTCCGATTCTTTCATATAGACGAAGCCTCTGGAAATGATATCCGGGCCTGCGCTGATGGACATATCATGGTCGTTGATGACGGCGACCACCACGATCAGTCCGTCCTCCGACAGGTGCTTCCGATCCCGCAAAACGATACTGCCCACATCGCCGATGCCGCTTCCGTCGATCAGCGTCACGCCGGAGGGCACCGTACCGTTGAAGCCTGCTGAGGATTCCGAAACCTCCAGCACCTTGCCGATTTCCGAAACAAAGATCCGGTCGGGCGGCATACCCATTTCCATGGCAAGAACCTTGTGTTCATACAGATGCTTGCATTCGCCGTGGATCGGCATGAAGTATTTGGGGCGGGTCAGAGCGTGCATCAGCTTGATTTCCTCTCTGCAGGCGTGTCCCGAAACATGTACATCCTGAGAGGAATCCCTGTAAACGGCGATTCCGGTACGATACAGCTCGTTGATGATCTTGTCCACCAGCTTTTCGTTTCCGGGAATGGTGTGAGCCGAGATGATGACTAAATCCTTGGGTCCCAATTGCACCTTGTCGTGCTCTCCGAAAACCATGCGGTAAAGGGCCGACATGGGCTCTCCCTGGGCACCTGTGGAAATGATGGTCAGCTGCTCCGGATTGAATTTCCGGATTTCCGAAATGTCGATCAGCGTATTTTCCGGGAAGGTCATATAGCCCAATTCCACGGCGGCGGAAACAATGTTCAGCATACTTCTGCCGGTGATGGCCACCTTCCGCCCGTAAAGAGCGCTTTTGTTGATGATCTGTTGCACGCGGTGCACATTGGAGGAGAAGGTGGAGATAATCAGCCGCTTGTCGGTGTTGTGGCGGAAAATGTTGTCCAGCGCTTCCCCCACCGTCCGTTCCGACGGAGTGTATCCGGGGTGCTCCACATTGGTGGATTCGCACATCAAGAGCAGCACTCCTTCGCTCCCGATCTGGGAAAGCCGGTTCAGGTCCATGATTTCCCCGTCCACAGGGGTGGTGTCCAGCTTGAAATCGCCGGAATGCAGGACCGTGCCTGCCGGCGTGCGGATGGCAAGACAGCAGGAATCGGCAATGGAATGGTTCACCCGGATGAATTCCACCGTGAAATTCCCGACCTTCACCGAATCGCCGGCCTCCACCGGCACCAATTCGGGCGTATAGTCCAGATTGTGCTCTCTCAGTTTGTTTTTAATGATTCCGATGGACAGCTTGGTGCCGAAAACCGGCGTGTCGATCAGCTTGAGCAGATACGGAACTCCGCCCACATGGTCCTCGTGCCCGTGGGTGATGAAAACACCCTTTAATTTGTCTGCGTTTTCCTTCAGATAGGTGAAATCGGGCAGAACCAGGTCCACTCCCGGCATCTCGTCATCCGGGAAGCCGATACCGCAGTCCACCACGATCATTTCGTTCTCATATTCGATGACGGCCAGGTTCTTTCCGATTTCGGAAAGTCCCCCCAACATCACCACTTTCAGTTTTTTTGTATTCTGTTTTTTCTTTCTCTGTGCCATTCTGTTTCCTTTCTGTATACTGCACAAACCTGAACAAACGGCGGGTTCCCTGCACTTTGAAAAAGCCTGCCGCCGTGCTCCGTGCCGTCCGGGAGTCCGGTCAAACGGACTCCCCGGAAAGCCATTTTACCTTGCTGTCGAGTTGAAATTCCGAAAAGTCCCCGCGAAAGGCCCTTGCAACAGGGTCTCTTTGCCCGACGGAACTGCCGGAACTGCCGGAAGCCGCCTTTCCCGAACAGGAATGGCAACAAAAAGGGGAACCGTTTCCGACGCAAAAGCTACGCCTTTTGTGTTCTCCTGCCTTTTCCGACTATGGAGCGGGAGCGTCCCTGCACCCACGCTTGTGCAAGCTCCCGTTCTTTTGTACTCACGATCCCACAATCAACTGCATTATAGCATGAATATGTGGAATATTTAGCCACAACAAATGAATTTGCCGTGAATTAGTGTAAAATATTCAACAAAAAACCGGAGAATCCGAAAAAAAGCAGAGCACAGACCATCCCTGACAGGAAATAGAAAAAGGGAGATTTGGTCCGCCGCTCTCTTTTTTTCTTCTGGGGCAGTCCCTTGCTTTCAAAGGCGGCAATGATCCGGTTGGCCTCCTTGACCATTTCGCTGTCCCCCAAAGGAGCCGCTTTTTCCTTAAGAAGGAAATAGGCCTCTTCAAAAAGAGCGCTGTCTTCGGTTTTTACCCACATGGCATTTTTTTGCTTGGTTTTTTGCATATTTTCGGGTTCCTTTCATTATATCTATTTTTTATACATTTTCGGGGCGTTCGCCCCGGACGGACGGGGTGGAGGAGAGGATTCAAAATTCCCGAGCCGGTCTCTGGCCGTTTCTGGGCGGTCTTGGCGAGGGGCCTTGCCGGCAGCTGCCGGTTTTCTCCCTGAACATTTTGGGAACCGATTTCTTCATTCCTTGGAATTTTCGCCGTCCTTCTTGAATTTTATTCAAAAAAAGGGATAAAGAGCAAGGGTCTGAGAAAAAATAAGGGTGCCTCCAAGAATTCAAAGCATATTCGGCACCGGCGGTCTTGGCAAAGAACGAGGAGCGAAAACGCCGGAATACGCCGGGTATTCCAGATTTTTGCAACGAAGCTCTGCGGATAGAACTCTGCTGCCGGATGTGCGGAGCATTTTTGAGGACTCATAAGAAAAAAGCTCCGAAGAAAAGGAGAAGAGCATGAAAGAAAGACTACCCATGGCAGTGATCCCCGCCGGCGGCCGGGGAATGCGTTTGCGTCCGCTGACAAATGAACTGCCCAAACCCCTTCTGCCGGTGGGCAGAAAGCCTATACTGCGGCACATCCTTGAAAATTTAGAGGAGGAAGGGGTAAACCGGGCACTGATTCTGACGGGCTATAAAGGAGACCTGATCGAAGAGACCATCGGGCATTCGGTGGGCGGTCTGCAGATCGAATACCTGCGGGAAACGGTTCCCCTGGGCAGTGCCGGATGCGTAAAGAGCGCCGAAGGGCGGCTGGAGGAACGGTTCTTTGTGGTCTGCGGCGACGCCTACGGCAGAAGGGACTATAAAGGCTTTTTCCGACAGCACATAGAGAAAGGAAGCAAGGCCTCCCTTCTGCTGTACAGGGTGGAGGATCCGGGGGAATACGGCCTTGTGGAAACGGCGGAAGACGGACGGATTCTCGGCTTTGTGGAGAAGCCTTTTTGGTCCCAGGTCTTTTCAAACAAGGCGAATACCGGCATTTATCTTTTGGAAAAGGAGTTGCTTGAAAAGATTCCTTCGGGGATCCCCTACGATTTCGGCGCCTCCTTTTTTCCCCTTTTACAGAAAGAGGGCATTCCTCTTTACGGTTTTGAGGATGGCGGATTCTGGTGCGATGTGGGCGATCGGCGGGCGTACCTTTTCTGCAATCTGAAGGAAAACGGCGGGGAAAGCCTTGTGGGCGACCGCTGTCTGCTGGCAGAAGGCGTCAGGTCCGAAGAATCCCTGCTTTTCGACGGGGTGCAGGTGGGCAGAGGAAGCCGTATCCGCTCTTCGGTTCTGATGGAGGACTGCCGCATCGGTGAGAACTGTCTTTTGGAGGATTGCCTTTTGGGAAGCGGCTGCGTTCTGCCCTCCGGCACCGAAGCGAAGGGGAAGGTGCTGTTCGGTCGGTCTGACACAGAGGCTCCGGACGAACAGGCAGGAGCGAAGGCCTGTTCGGTGGACCCGAAGGGCTTTTTCTGCTCCACCGTCCTGCATCTGCCGGAGAATGTGCCGGGGGAGTTTTCCTTTTCCCTTGGCCGGGCTCTGGGGGAAGCCTATCCCAAGGGAACGCTCTACGGCATCATGAACGACGGCAGCGCTCCGGCCAAAGAGGTGGCAGAGCGTCTGCTTGCAGGCCTTTGCCGGAACGCCTGCGGAGTGGATTTTTCTTCGGGATATTCGGGGGAAATGGGCTTTCTCATCCGGGAAGAGACCGCAAAGGGCGGCGCTTTCGTTTCCGGAATGGCGACCGGAGGCATTTCGGTTTCTCTTTTTGACGAAAACGGACTGCCCCCGGGGGCGGCGGTTCTGCGCCGCATCCGGGACCGTTTCAGAGAAGAAAAGGAACAGGACCGCCTTCCGCCCGCTTTTACGCCCGAAGACCGGGGAAATCGGGGGACCAAAAAATATGAATCGTCGGTAGAAATGCTTCTGCCCTCCTTGGACGGCCGGGACATCGGTATCGGTTGGGGAAGCGCCCCGGATGCGCTTGCCGGACGGTTGCTTCTGAAAAAGGGGGCAAAATTGGTGTCTTACGGTAAGGGGCAGTATAATCTGCGCTTTTCGCCCGACGGACGGAGAGGGCAGCTGTGGGATGAGACGGGCATTTTGGATTTCTATCATCTGGCGGCACTGCTTTTCAAAGAGGAGCTGGAGGCAATACCGCCCCGCACCCATCCTCTGCTGGCACTGCCCTTCAGAGCGCCCCGGATTCTTTTTGAAATGGCGAAAGGCGCCGGGCATCCGGCAGTGGGCTTTGCCTACACGCCCTCAGGGGAAGGGGTGGACGATGCCCGAAGGGAGGGGGGAGGCCGGTTTTATCTGTTCGATGGGGTCAGAGCCGCCCTCCAGAGTCTGGGACTTCTCCTTCAAAAAGGCCTGTCCTGCGCCGGGGCTTTGGAAGCCCTTCCGTCTTTCACGGTTTTGGAAAGCACCTTCGATTGCGCTCCCAAAGAAAAGCTGAATTGTCTGTTGTCAAAGGACCTTGCGCCCTTCGGAGAGGGCATGGGCCGGGCTGAAAGAGGGGGCTTTGTGCGCCTGCGTGCAGACGAACGGCGGGGACTTCACCTGATGGTGGAAGCGGCAGCGGACGCCGACGCCCGGTTGCTGCTCCAAAAGGCAAAAAAAGAGCTGGAGGCACGAAAACGCTCTTCCCTTGAATAATCCCCCGATTTTTGTGGCTATACTGTTGCTTGCAGGATGTTTTTCCGTTTTCCGGGGCGTTTCGGCTCCGATGGGAGCGGGTTCTTGAAAAGGCCCCGTTCTCTTGGAGACCTTCCCGAAAACGCCCCGGCTGCAGGAAACGCTACATATATTTTGAATATTTTGAACTTTGAAAGGAATTGGTCTATGAAAACATTTTTCAAAACGCTTGCCCTTCTTTTGTCTCTTCTGCTTCTCGGAGGACTCCTCCTTCTGCCCGGACTGAAAAAAGAATATGAAGGGATCTACGAAAAAACCATAAGACTTCATGTGCTGGCCAATTCCGATTCGGAAGAGGATCAGAAGCTCAAGCTCCAGGTGCGGGATCAGGTGCTTGCCTATGTATCGCCCTATTTGGAGGACTGTCCCTCCAAGGAGGAAAGCGCCCGTATCCTCAAGGAGCTTTTGCCCGGAATTGAGGAAACGGCAAGGGAGGTTCTGCGCAAGGAAGGAGCCGGGGAAGAGGTGTCGGTGGCTCTCAGTGAGGAATTCTATCCCACAAGAACCTACGGGGAGCTGTCCTTTCCGGCAGGAGACTACACCTCTTTGCGGATTTTTTTAGGCTCCGGAGAGGGACAGAATTGGTGGTGCGTGGTCTTTCCGCCCCTGTGTTTAGATTCCTCCAAGGTTCGGGCGGAAGAGAAAAAGGCAGGCTATACCGAAGAGGAAACGGCGCTCCTTGCAGGAAAGGACGGCAGCTCCAAGGTGCGCTTCTTTTTCTTGGATCTTGCCGCCAAGCTTCGTCGGCTTTTTGACTGAATGTGGGTTTATCGACACTGAAGTTTTGCAAATTGTGCAAAGTGTTTTCCAAATAGTATTGACATTTTGAACAAAAGATGATATAATCGCAACAGGAAATAGATAAAATAGATAAAACTGATAGACAGAAGGGAGGAGACCTCGTGCGTTTGCTTCAAAAAGGGTCGTATGTATGGGGCGTTTTAAAATTCTCCATAAACGGGGGCAGGTCGGAAGGCCTCGCCGATGTGCTCCTGATGCGTACATAGAGGCATTGATAAGAATGAACAAACAACTATTACAATGAAGTTTATAAGAAACAAAGCTAAAAGTGAATGTATTCATTCTGTTGCTCTTGTTCTTGCCGCAGTGGCTGTTTGCGTTCTTCTGTCGTTTCCGGTAAGTACTCTGGTCAAAACGGCGTCGGCTTCTCCCAGAAGCGGCGGAGAAACTTCAGGTTTGGTCACGGGGGATGAATATTGTTCACGCGAATTTGCTTCTCTTGAGGAAGCAGATTCATATTTTCGCTGGGGATCATACCAGAGGCTTTCGCGTCCTATCGTGCGATACGGTATTTCGTATAACTATTATTATGAGTTTTCAGGCGGATCGAGAGTATATTTTTCAGTGGCTGAATAGAAGATTAGCCTGAACTGAAAAAGAAGAGAGGTGCTTACAATGATGAGTGAACAAGAAATGAAGAGTATGGAGAAATATGCTTTAGATATTCTGAAGAACAATCCATCCCCAAAATGGGTCACTGTCCTGCAAACCGAGAGTGGCTCGATGGTGTTTTCTTTTGATGATCTGACCGGAGAGGATACTGCTGCAGCGCTGAAAAAGTGTGGGGAGACATGGGTCAAAAAAGCAATTACTGTTTGTTCCACCGGCGTTTGTCCGCCCTGTGCCGGAGTCCGTGATATGTTGCTGAAGCTGGATTCCCGAAATGCCTTGACCGAGGTGATCGGGCAGGGATGGGATTCGTTGCAGGTGCGTACGTTGGAACATTATGTGCCTGAGAGAAAATAACATTCAAAGCGCGTAGATATTACAGATTTTGGATACCGGAATCGGGGCAGAGCAAGAGTGCCAATTTCGGATTTTGAAATACGGACAGTGCAAAAATGAAAAAAGGAGGGGCTTTTGTGCTTCTTTTTCGTAAGGAATTGAATGTGTGGAGAACCTTAAAATTCTCCAATAGGGGGGCAGGTCGGAAGGCCTCGCCGATGTGCCCCGGATGCGTACATAGAGGTATTGATAATTACTATATTTTCCCGGATGGTTCGAGAATGTACTTCGGTGTGATATTGTAAATAAGGGGGTTACTTGTGAAAAATGAAGAATTGCTTCAAATAGCAGAGGAGCGGCTAAAGGCGGACTCGCATGAATGGGTGTATGTTGCCGAGACTGACCGTGGAGTGGTTTGCGTTTATGATGATTTTACGGGGGAAAAGCTTATAGCAGAGCTGAACGCCATGAAGGAGACCTTTGTAAGCAGGATCATTGCCGTACATCGCGGTAAGAATGATATTGCGGTAGATACTCCGACAGGCAAAACAATAAAAGCGTTGTGGGAATTGAATAAAGAAAATGCCGCTACAGAGGCAGTCCTTTGCACAGGAGACGGAAGTTTAAATACCAAGCGTTTGGAGCTGATGATTCCGCAGTTGCGTGATGTAAAAAATGAAGAACTTATTCGTCTTGCCGAAGAGCGGATGAATGCTTCATCCTGCGACTGCATCAGTGTTGCAGATACCGAGAGCGGCGTGATGTATAATGAAGGCGACGAAACCGGAGAAAAGCTCGTAGCCGAGTTGGAAGCGCAAGGTGTGACATATGTATCGAAGATCTTCGTTGCGGTTAAGCGTAATAATAAAACTCTTGTAGGTCAGCCGTGTCACGATGTGATCGTAAGGATCTGGAATATGGATGAGCGAAACAAAACGGCGGTAACGCTTGGAGAGGGCTATGACGGCGTGGTAACAACGCCCATCTCCGTGATGTACCCCGATCGTTAGGAAAAACGGTTCGGTGATCGGCCGAGAGAAAAAACGAAAGCCGAAACGAATTTCGTTTTATTACGGCGGGTCAGGACTTGTTTGATACTTTGAGATTCGCTTTTGGTGTTGCTTTGTCGGATGACAGAGCCGAAATCGCGATCGATGCGGAAATTCCCCCGGGCAAAGGGTTGCTCGGGGGAATATTTTTAGCACTTCTTTTTTGCGTTCACTAAAAATTCATAAAAAAAGAGCGAAAAGGTCTTGACAAATCGGGGAAAGAGTGGTACATTTAGGACAGAATTTAGCACTCGAACATTTAAAGTGCTAAAAACAAAGGATGCGTGAAAGGAGTACGGAGGGATGTTCAACGAGCTGAGTCCGAGAAAACGGGCAATTCTGAAAGCAGTGGTAGACGCATACATTGAAAGCGGCGATCCGGTGGGCTCCAAAACGCTGACGCAGGGAAGGCAGTTCGGATTGTCCTCCGCCACCATCCGCAACGAAATGGCGGAGTTGGAGTCCCTGGGATATCTGGAACAGCCCCACACCTCAGCCGGCAGGGTTCCTTCCGAATCGGGCTATCGCTTTTATGTGGACAGTCTGATGAAGGAATACGCCCTGAACGCCGGAGAGTTGGCGGAGCTGAACTCCATGCTGAAGGCCAAAACGGCGGAGTTGGATAAACTGATCCAGAACGCCGGAAGGGTGATGGCAAACCTGACCAACTACACCGCCATTGCCGTCAAACAAAGCGAGGGAAGAGATACCGTGACCCGGTTCTCGGTGACGCCGGTGGATGATCGGAATTTCCTTCTGGTGATGATCTGCAGCGACCGGAGCGCCAAGACCCGCTTCATTCACACCGAAAACCCGGTGGAGGAGGAAGGCCTGAAGCTGTTGGAGCAGGCGCTCAACAATTTCATTGCCGGAAGGGATCTCGGCACGGTCACGCTTCCGTATCTGATGCAGATGGAACGGTCCCTGGGACGCTACGGGAATCTGGTTTCGCCGGTGATGAAGTTCATTTACGATGCGCTGGGGCAGACCGAAGAGCGGGATGTACGGATCGACGGCGTGGAGAAGCTGTTGGAATACCCCGAGTTTCTGGACGCCGGAAAGCTGAAGGATGTTTTAGGAATGTTTGACCGGAAGAACGAGCTGCTGGGACTGCTGGAAAGCGCCGATGACGATGTGAACATCTGTATCGGCAGGGAAAACGGCGTGGAGGCACTGGAAGGGTCTTCCTTGGTGTTCAAGAAGATCATTGTAAACGGAAGGGCTGTGGGAGCCGTGGGGGTTCTTGGTCCCTGCCGGATGGACTACAGCAAGGTGGTTTCCGCGATCCGGTACCTTTCAAAGGGTATTGAGCACGCGATGAACACCGAAGAAAAGGGAGGTCAGCTTTCCTCCGGAGATTCCGATGACCGAAAGGGTGAGAAGGCATGAACGAAGAATTGGAAAAGAAGAACGAAGCAACGGAGCCGGAGGAGCTTCCGAAAGAACCGACGGCCGCTCCGGAAGAAAAGAGCCGGAAGGAAGAAAAGAAAGAGGCTTCCAAAAAGGAGTACGCAAGACTGCATAAGGAAGCGGAAAGCCTTCAAAGGGAGCTGGAAAAAAGCAGGAAAGAGCTGGAAGAACTGAAGGAGCAGGCGGCCGCACAGAACGACCGGTATCTGCGGATGATGGCGGAATACGACAATTTCCGGAAGCGTGCGGCAAACGAAAAAGACGGAATTTACAGCAATGCCTGCGCCGATGTCCTGAAGGAGATCCTGCCGGTGATCGACGCTTTGGAAATGGCGGTGAAATTCGGCGGAGAGGGCGAACAGATCCTGAAGGGCGTTGAAATGACGATTGCCAAATTCAAGGAAGCGCTGGACAAACTAGGCGTGACCGAAATTGAGGCAAAGACCTTTGACCCGAATTTCCACAATGCGGTCATGCATGTGGAAGACGAAAACTTCAAAGAAAACGAAATTGCGGAGGTTTTCCAGAAGGGTTATAAAAAGGGCGACAAAATCATAAGATATGCTATGGTGAAGGTTGCAAACTGACCTTTGCCTGACATAGAAACAAAAAATAAACGAAGGGCAACCGGAAAACCGGTGCCCACCGGGAAATGAGGTATAGATTATGGGAAAGATTATTGGTATTGACTTAGGTACAACAAACTCCTGCGTGGCGGTGTACGAGGGCGGCGAGCCCATCGTGATTACGAATCCGGAAGGCGCCAGAACCACCCCCTCGGTGGTCGCCTTCTCCAAGACCGGCGAGCGTATGGTCGGTCAGGCGGCAAAGCGTCAGGCCATCACCAATCCGGATAGGACCGTGATGAGCATCAAGCGGGAAATGGGCAGTGCGCACAAGGTGACCATCGACGGAAAGTCCTACACACCCCAGGAAATTTCCGCAATGATCCTCCAGAAGCTGAAGGCAGACGCAGAGGCGTTTTTGGGTACGCCCGTGACCCAGGCGGTCATCACCGTGCCGGCCTACTTCTCGGACGCTCAGCGTCAGGCCACCAAGGATGCCGGCAAAATCGCCGGGCTGGAGGTTCTGCGGATCATCAATGAGCCTACGGCGGCAGCGTTGGCCTACGGTCTGGACAAGGAAGTGAACCAGAAGATCATGGTGTACGATCTGGGTGGCGGTACTTTTGATGTATCCCTGCTGGAGATCGGAGACAGCGTCTTTGAGGTGCTGGCTACGGCCGGAAACAACCGTCTGGGCGGCGATGATTTCGATAAGCGGATCATCGACTGGATCGCAGAAGAATTCATGAAGGAAAACAGCGGAATCGATCTGCGGAAGGATAAGATGGCCCTCCAGAGACTGAAGGATGCGGCAGAGAAGGCAAAAATCGAGCTGTCCGGTATGACCACAGCCAACATCAATCTGCCCTTCATCACTGCAGACGCCACCGGCCCCAAGCATTTTGAGGCAACCCTGACCAGAGCCAAATTCGACGACCTGACCAAGGACTTGGTGGAAGCCACCATGGGTCCCACGAAGAGAGTGCTTTCCGATGCCGGTCTGACGCCCGCACAGGTGGATAAGGTTCTGTTGGTAGGCGGTTCTACCAGAATTCCGGCCGTACAGGCGGCTGTAAAGAACTTCACGGGCAAGGAGCCCTTCAAGGGCATCAACCCCGACGAGTGCGTGGCCATCGGCGCCGCAGTCCAGGGTGGCGTTCTGGGCGGCGATGTGAAGGATATGATCCTTCTGGATGTGACGCCTCTGTCCTTGGGTATCGAAACTCTGGGTGGCGTGTTCAACAAGATCGTGGAACGGAACACCACCATCCCGGTGAGCAAATCTCAGGTTTACTCCACTGCGGCGGACGGTCAGACGCAGGTTGAAATTCATGTGTTGCAGGGCGAACGGGAAATGGCAGCCGGCAACACCACTCTGGGCAGATTTGTGCTGGACGGCATCGCCCCGGCTCCCAGAGGCATTCCGCAGATCGAAGTCACCTTCGATATCGACGCCAACGGCATTGTGAATGTGTCCGCCAAGGATAAGGGCACAGGCAAAGAACAGCACATCACCATCACCTCCTCCACCAATATGTCCAAGGAGGACATCGATAAGGCAGTGAAGGATGCGGAGAAGTATGCCGAAGAGGATAAGAAGCAGAAGGAAGCAGTCGAGGTCAAAAACAAGGCCGAGACCATCATTCTCCAGAGCGAAAAGACCTTGAGCGACATCGGCGACAAGCTGCCCGAAAGCGACAAGACCGAGGTAAAGGCCGCTGTGGAGAAGCTGAAGGAGACCTGCAAGAACGGTTCCACCGAGCAGATCAAGGAGGACACCGACGCTTTGGAGAAGGCGTTCTATGCTCTTTCCGAGAAGCTCTACAAGCAGACCGGCGCACAGCCCGGTGCGGAAGGAACCGCCGACAACGGCTCGTCCGAGGGTCAGAACGGCGGAACCACCGATGGCAACGGCAATTATTACAGCCAGGATTTCGAGGATAAGACCTGATTCCCCCGAATTCTGAAAATAAGAGAAAGGAGCCGGCGCAGAGTGCATCTGCGCCGGCTCTTTTCTGATTTTTGCCGGGTAAATCGGAAACGGTCGGAGGAATGGGCCGTCCCGGCGGCGTTTTCAAAAAATCGGGGCAACGCACAGACAAAAGTGCGTTGCCCCTCGGTTTGCCTGTTGAGTTTGAAGGTGGTACCGTTTACTTGTTGAGTTTGAAAGTGGTGCCGTCCTTGGTATCCACCAGTTCTACCCCTCGGTCGCTTAACTCTTTGCGGATCCGGTCGGCCTCGGCGTAGTTCTTTTCTTTTTTGGCCTGGGCCCTGGCGGCAATAGCGGCCTGAATTTCCTTGATGAAGGGATCGTCGCTGTGGATTTCGTCCTCCTGCTTCTGCTTCATGGAGGCCTGTTCCAGATTCAGCATCAGCACACGGTCAAAATCCTTCACGGCGGCAAGGCGGGTGGCCGGAGAAGCGTCTGCCTTCAGAGCGTCGTAAAGAGCGGTGATGGCCATAGAGGTGTTCAGGTCGTTGTCCAGGGCTTCCACAAAGGGCGCTTTCAGCTCTTCCAGCTTCTGTTCGTCCACCTGTCCCTGGTCCTTCTCCTCCAGAAGCTGTGCCAGTCTTGAAACCAACTTTTTGTAGGCAAGAGCGGCGTTGTCCAGATTCTCATAGGAGAAGACCAGACTCTTGCGGTAGTGGGAATTCAGACAGAAAAACCGATAAACCAAGGGGTCGTAGCCCTTCTCCTGAAGCAGGGAAACGGTCAGGAATTCGCCGCTGCTCTTGCTCATTTTCCCGTTACTGGTGTTCAGGTGGTGGACATGCATCCAGTATTTGCACCAGGAGTGCCCCAGGCAGGCTTCGCTCTGGGCGATTTCATTGGTATGGTGGGGGAAGGCGTTGTCAATGCCGCCGCAGTGAATATCCAGATATTCGCCTAAATGCTTCATGGCGATGCAGGAGCATTCGATGTGCCAGCCGGGATAGCCTACACCCCAGGGGGAATTCCATTTCAGTTCCTGATCCTCAAATTTGCTCTTGGTGAACCAGAGGACAAAATCGGTCTTGTTGCGCTTGTTGCCGTCCTCCTCCACGCCCTCCCGGACGCCCACTGCCAGATCCTCTTCCTTAAAGTCGTTGAACACATAGTATTTGTCCAGCTTGGAGGTGTCAAAATAGATGTTTCCGCCGGCCTCATAGGCATAGCCTTTGTTCAGAAGCTCTTTGATCACCTTGATGAATTCTCCGATGCAGTGGGTTGCCGGTTCTACCACATCGGGGTGGCGGATGTTCAGCTTCCGGCAGTCGTCAAAAAAGGCGTCGGTATAGAATTTTGCAATTTCCATGACCGTTTTATGTTCTCTCCGGGCGCCCTTCAGCATCTTGTCCTCGCCGGTATCGGCGTCGGAAGAAAGATGTCCCACATCGGTGATATTCATGACTCTTTTCAGAGGATAGCCCGAATACCGTAAGTACCGGTCCAGAATATCTTCCATAATATAGGAACGCAGATTGCCGATGTGGGCAAAATGGTAGACGGTGGGTCCGCAGGTATACATGGTCACCTGTTGGGGATCGTGGGGAACAAAAGGCTCCTTGGTTCTGGTGGCGGAATTGTATAAATACAGCATGAATTTATTCTCCTTCGCTTTCATTCTTTTTTGTTTTTTCAAGCTCCTGCAACCGTGCGGAAAGGGTCTTGAGCTCTGTGCGCAGAGCGGACAGCTCCCGGTCTACGGGGTCGGGAATATGGATCTGATCCAGATCGTCCACCCGCAGGTTGTCTCTCCGGACGACCTTGGCCGGAACGCCCACGGCGGTGCAGTTGTCGGGAATGTCGGTAAGCACTATGGCACCGGCGGCAATTTTGCAGTTGTTGCCGACCTTCACGGGCCCTAAGACCTTCGCTCCTGCCCCCACCATCACATTGTTGCCTAAGGTGGGGTGCCGCTTGCCGGTTTCCTTTCCGGTTCCGCCTAAGGTGACGCCCTGATACAGCGTGCAGTTGTCGCCGATCACCGCCGTTTCACCGATCACAACACCGGTTCCGTGGTCGATGAACAGGCCTTTGCCGATGGTGGCTCCCGGATGGATCTCCACGCCGGTGAACATTTTGGTTGTCTGGCTGATGAAACGGGAAGCATACTCATGCCCGTTCTGATGCAGAGCGTGAGCGGCCCGATAGGCCACGGTAGCGTGCAGACCGGAGTAGAGCGTGAGCACTTCCGCATCGGTCTTTGCTGCCGGATCCCTCTCCCGCACGGCCTTGATGTCGTCCTTCAACCGTGTATAGCTCGAATGCAGGCTGTCCTTTTTCTTTTGGAATTCTTCTTTTATCTCCTTTTTGCCGGGCAGAGTGAATACCTTCTGCCCCTTTTCGGAAGTGATCTTGATGCGTATACTCATGAACTTTCACGCCTTCCCAAGGGAAGTCCCCTTTCTGCCGGATGGCCGGCAACCGAACGAACAAAATAAAAACGCCCCTGAACCCCACAACGGGTCCAAAGGCGGCAGGCCGCGGTTCCACTTTGATTTCTCACTCTTTTCTTTAACGCAGAAAACGGGAAAACCTACCCGCGCTCTTTCCGAAAGCCCTCAAATCTCTTTGACTTTCCGACGCAACGCTCGGCCCTCCGGCTCCCGGGCGCACAGCCGATTGCCTTCCCTTCGCATTTTCTCTCAGCCTTCTGAAAAATGCTCTCTTTGAAGCGGCATCCGGTTCTTCCCGATCCTTGCCTTTTGTTCCATATCACTTACAGTATACACTCTTTCGAAGGTTTTGTAAAGTGTTTTTCTGAAATTTCAGAAAATTTCTGTCATTCGGTGCCCCGGTCTGCGACAGAGATGCCCCTTCCGCCTTTGAAAAATGCCGCAGAATCGTACAAAAAGGTATTATTTTTCTCTTTTTCCTTGACAAATCTCCAAGGAGGTGGTAGGCTGTTTGCGAACAAATGTTCGCAAACAGCCTTATGGATAGGAAAGGAGAAAAAGATGTTGGAAAGATGGAAAACCGAAGGAGCAGGAGCGCTTTTGTGCACTTCCTGCGGCAGAAAGCTGGAAAGGGGAGAGCGGTACATTTCGGTGGAGCGGGACTGTATTTGCAGAGAGTGCGCCGAAAAACTGGAGCTGTGGCAGGTGATGGAGCTGTTGGAGGTCGGCAGAGTGATGGAGCTTTTTGAAGAGCGGGGAACCGTGCAGACCTGCCGTTGAAGGGAGTTGGGCGAAAGAAGAAAAATTCATGGGACAAAAATCGGGGAAAGGCTTGTTTTTTGAAGGGTTCCGATGTATACTGTAGGAGAAGAATCTGCGGATATTGAAGGAAGGAATTCTCCCATGAACGGAAAACGGTTTCTCTGTGCAACGGCCATTCTGCTTTTGCTGGCATTGTTTACAGGCTGTCAGAACACGAAGGTCACGGTGTTGGAGCCTACGGAAAGCTCCGCCGAAAGCGGGGCGTCCCGTTCGGTCGCCACACCCACCGTTCCGGACGGGTCTGTTGATCCGACAGGGTCGACTTCCCAAAGTCCTTCCGCCCTTCCCACAGAGCCGTCTTCTGTGACCGACTCTGCCGACCCGACGACCTCAGGCGGAAAAACGCTGGTCTCCAAATTCAATATGCTGACGGCGGGGGACAACCTGATTCACCGGGGCATCATGCAGGAGGCCCAGAACCGGGCAACGGGCGAGGAGAATTTTTCCTTTGATTTCCTCTATGAGAACATCAAGGAGCAGGTGACCGCTTCCGATTATGCCGTCATCAACCAGGAATCCATCATCCTGCACAACCGGTATTTGCCGGGCTACCAATCGGGTAATCCGAAAGCCAATCTCAACAAATACTACCGGACCGATGTGTCCTTTGTGACGCCGGTGGACATGGTGGACGCTCTTTGCAGAGCCGGCTTTGACGCTTTCGATATGGCAAACAATCACGAA
This sequence comes from Clostridiales bacterium, assembly GCA_003522145.1. Lineage (GTDB taxonomy): Bacteria > Bacillota > Clostridia > Oscillospirales > CAG-272 > UBA11512. Next base: position 52,841 of record DPGD01000037.1, read on the forward strand.
TTGGATATGGGTGCGGCGGGATTGCAGTGGTCTTTGGATTGGTTGAATCAGAACGCTTCCGGAAAGATTTTGTGGTTCGGCGGGTTCTATGACGAAGAAGACCGGGCACAGATCCGGGTCATCGAGGTGAACGGCATCCGGGTGGCCCTGCTGGCATACACCTACGGAACCAATGTGTCCACCGAAATTGCAGAGAAAGAGGAGGGCTTCCGGTTTTTAGTGCCCTATATTGACGATGAGAAGATGGTGGAGGAACTGCAACAGGCCAAGGAAGTGGCCGACTTCACGGTGGTTTTCGTGCACTGGGGCACGGAATATTCCTTTGAACCGGACGAGCTGCAGCGCCATACGGCAAAGGTGTTGGCAGAGAACGGAGCGGGCATTATTGTGGGGCACCATTCCCATACTCTGCAGCCCATTGAGTATATAGACGACGGCAAGGGCGGAAAGGTGCTGTGCGCCTATTCGCTCGGTACCTTGGTCAGTACCATGGAATACAGCAAAAATATGTTGGCCGGGCTGTTCGGTTTTGATCTGTGCAAGTGGGATGACGGAAGCGTGACCGTGGAAAATCCCCGGCTGACCCCGACGGTCTTCTACTATGACCGGAATGTGCAGAACAATCAGCTGCTTTATCTGAAGGACCTGACACCTGCGTTGGCGTCCTCCCATGGAGTCGGGACAAAATGGGGAAATGAGATCTCTCCTGAACAGCTTTACGGCTATCTGCACGGCGTGATCGACGACGAATTTCTGCCGGAAGAGTATAAAGGGCATCTCTGAACATTCCCTGCATACGGTAAAACAGTATTTTTACCGCAGAACCTCGTTGCAAACCCTGAAATACAAAGAATATTCCTGCGTTTCTTGCGCCTCGCTCTCGGAAAAGACGGTCTGCCGCCGGAGATGCTTTGAATTTTTCAGGGACCACTGAACAGCCAAAGAGCGGAAACCGAAAAACCGAGGTGCGGGCGTCCTTGCCGGCACCCCGGTGTTTTCACCGGGTATCTTTGAAGGAGACAGGCAGAACCGGAAACAGGAAAAGCCGGAAGCGAAAGAAAGGGAAGCGTTGTGCGTACAGACAAATATCTGGCCGATGTTACGGGGCTTTCCCGAAAAGAAGCGGGAGAAGCCCTGCGCAGGGGGCGGGTGACGGTAAACGGACAGGTGGTCCTCCGCCCGGAAGAAAAACTGGATGAGAGGACGGCGCTGGTTCTGTTGGACGGCGTGCCCCTTTCCTATCGGCGTTTTACCTATATTTTGCTCAACAAGCCCCTGGGATATGTGTCCTCCACGGACGATCCGGGAGGCCCTACCGTCCTGGAGCTTTTGCCTGAAAATCTCCGGAAGGGGCTGTTTCCCTGCGGGCGGTTGGATAAGAACACCGCAGGGCTTCTGCTTTTAACCGACGACGGCCCATTGACGCACCGGCTTCTTGCGCCGAAAAGCCATGTGCAAAAGGAATATCGGGTCACCTTGGAGCGTCCGGTTACCGAGGAGGATGTAAGGGAATTGGAACAGGGCGTGGATATCGGCGGCTACAGAACCAAGCCCTGCACTCTGAAAATGCAGTCACCGACCGAAGGCACGATCACCTTGACCGAGGGTAAGTACCACCAGATCAAGAGGATGTTTCAGAACCGGTGCAACAGGGTGATCGCATTGGAGCGCATTTCCTTCGGAGGACTGCGGCTGGACGGGCGTCTTGCCCCCGGGGAATTCCGTTTTTTAACCAAGGAAGAGGAAGCGCTTTTAGGAGCGGAAAACTGAACATCAGAACAAATTTATTTTTTATGCAGAGAGGTATACATTTCTATGGAGATATTCATGCAGTTGGCCAAGGAGCTTTCCCTGAAGGAAGAGCAGGTACGGAAAACGGTAGAGTTGATTGACGAGGGATGCACCATTCCCTTCATCGCCCGGTACCGGAAGGAGGTTACCGGTTCCTTAGACGACACGGTGTTGAGAGCCTTGGAGGAGAGGCTTACCTACCTGCGGAATCTGCAAAAGCGGAAGGACGAGGTGGCCAAAGCGATTACCGACTTGGGACTGATGACCGATGAAATCTTTGCGGCGCTGGAGGAGGCGCAGATTCTGACCGAAGTGGAGGACATTTACCGCCCCTTCAAGCCCAAGAGAAAAACCAGAGCCTCCGTGGCCCGGGAGAAGGGCTTGGCGCCCTTGGCCCAGCTGCTTCTGGAGCAGGACCCCGGAACCGATCCGGAAAAGGAAGCGGCGGCATACATCCATGAGGAAAAAGGTGTGTTGTCGGTCGAGGAGGCGCTCCAGGGCGCCCAGGACATTCTGGCAGAGGATATTTCGGACAACGCCGAATACCGGAAGGAGATCCGGCATCTGACCTCCCGCTTCGGCAGTCTGCTTTGCAAGCAGGCCAAGGAGGAGGATTCGGTCTATGCCAATTACTACGACTTCTCCTCCCCCCTGAAGGATCTGCCCGGACACCGGATTCTGGCGATCAATCGGGGCGAGAAGGAGGAATTCCTCAAGGTTTCGGTGGAAATTTCCAAGGATCTGCCCTTGAACTACCTCTTCAGTCAGGTGGTGAAGGACCATCGGACTCCTTCTGCCAAAATTGTAATCAGGGCGCTGATCGACGGCTACGACCGGTTGATCGCCCCCTCGGTGGAGCGGGAAATCCGGACCGAGCTGTTTGAAAAAGCCTCGGAGGGAGCCATTGCCCTCTTTTCCGAAAATCTGAAAAACCTTCTGATGAGCGCCCCCTTAAAAGGCAAGACCGTGCTGGGGCTGGACCCCGGCTACCGTACCGGGTGCAAGCTGGCGGTGGTGGACCCCACCGGGAAGGTGCTGGATACGGCAGTGATCTATCCCACAAAGCCGCGGGAAGACATTCCGGGCTCGGCACGGATTGTCCGTCGGCTCATTGATCGGTACCATGTGGATGTGGTGGCCATCGGCAACGGAACCGCCTCCAAGGAAAGCGAGATTTTCATTTCCGACACCATACGGGACTACGGCGGAAGGGTGAAATATGCCATGGTCAGCGAGGCGGGCGCCTCGGTTTATTCGGCCTCCAAGCTGGCGGCAGACGAATTTCCCGATTTCGATGTGACCCAGCGTTCCGCCGTGTCCATCGCCCGGAGATTGCAGGACCCTTTGGCGGAATTGGTGAAAATCGACCCCAAATCCATCGGAGTGGGGCAGTATCAGCACGATATG